>JBNLAV010000164.1:0-26669 GCA_050302315.1 Desulfobacteraceae bacterium | reverse complement strand
CCATGTTTTCCGCCTTTTGCGGGGGTGCTGTTGCTATGGGGCTGATCTGGACGCTACTTCAGCAACGCAAAACCATGTTGCTCAATATCCATGAACCCGATGTGCGCAACCTGGCGCACGAAGCCATGCTGGCGTATCTGCAGGAGGTCGATCCGGATTTCTATGCACATGGGGGTGTCAAGCGCACTGAAGGCAACCGTCGGGACAGGTCCCCGAAGTGCAGTCATTAACAGCCGGGATGGGGCTAGTGCGACTCGTAGGCCACTAACCTGACGCAGAGTTTCTTCTCCAGCGCCTTTATCCTCTTGAGTTGGTCCTCGGTCAGGTTCGCGCTGACCGGCGGGGTGTAGTAGGCCAGGATCCGTTTGCCGGTCTCCTTTTCAAGGGATTGAATTTCTCCAATGGCCTTGTGGTCCAGATAATCCGCGTAGGTATGATCAAAATCCATGGTTTTTCTCCTCGGTGTTCTTCTTTCACCGGCAGGCGGGTGAATCAGTCGGGGCCTGGCGGGTGGCACCGGTAACTTGTTGTCGGTGTTGCGCGGCAACCAGAGGCCATGAGCCATTGTCCGTAGACTTTCTGGCAATCCGACCCAGACATGGGATTGCCCGCCCTGTCTTCACCAAACCTCTAATCCTTCAGCCACCGGCAATCCCGCTTGCAGCGGGACCGGCGCCATCCGCAAATCAGTCGGTTCGCTGCCTAATGGTCCTTCAAACCGTGTGCTTCCTTGAACTGATCCCACTCGTCATGATCGACGGCGCCGTCCTTGTTGAGGTCCAATGCTGCATACACATTCCGGTTGGCATCCGGAAAGCGGGCTTTGAACTCTTCCCAACTGACCAGGTCATTGCCGTCGCTGTCCAGGTCCGGGAAATGGGCTTGGTAGCCGGAAGGATCGCCCAAAGGTTTTTCGTGATATCGTTTTGGACCGGAACAGCCGGCCAATATTCCGGTTGCCAGAATCATGGCGACGATGATGAGCGCTTTGTGCATACTCCCCCCATTCGAAAGGCCATTGCTGCATGTGAAAATGTTAAGACGAAATAGCTCGATGTAAACAATTGACCCCACTGCTGCATCTGTCGGAAGGCTTTAGCGCCATTGCCGGGCAATTCCACTTGCAACGCTTGAGATCCCGAGGCACTATGCTTATACTCGCTCTTGTGCCCGCAGGGCATGGGGCGGCCCGTTCAGGGCGGCCTGCGCCACTGCGGATTAATACCCATTAACGACCATAACCTAAGCATTTCAGGCAATTGTAAGGGGCCGCGCTCATTGCCTGGGAACCTCGGCGGTAGGAAAGGATAGGCCATGTCTGAAACCATCAGACCCGTCCATTATCATTTGGAGATCGTACCCGACCTTCAACAATTCCGCTTCAGCGGGCGGGTGACCATCGATTTCGACGCCGGCGCCGACGTCGATCGGGTGAAACTCAACCTGTTGGAACTCGCCGTGTGGCAATGCCGCATCGACAGCAATGATAACGGGTGGGTCAAATGTGCTTTCAGCCTCGACCCTGAAGAGGAGGCCTTGACGGTTCTCCTGCCCGAAGTGCGTACCGGGCGCTTCAGGCTGCAAATCGACTATGATGGCAAGATCAACGACCAGATGGCCGGGTTCTACCGCAGCGGCTATGAACACGAGGGGCAGAAGCGGTATATCGCCGTCACCCAGTTCCAGGAAAGTTCCGCCCGCCAGGCCTTCCCCTGCATGGATCATCCGCTCTGCAAGGCCACCTTCGATATGGTGATGACGGTGCCGGCGGAACTGCAGGTGATCGCCAATACTGACGTGCTCAGCGAAGAGACGCTATCGGCAGGTGTGAAGAAGGTGGCCTTCGAACGCACGCCGCTGATGTCCACCTACCTCGTCTTTTTCGGGGTCGGCGAATTCGATTTCTTCCAGGACGAGATCGACCCGCGGGTCAGGGTCGCCGCGCTCCCCGGCAGGGCGCACACCACCGGCCTGGGGCTGGAATTCGGCCGCAAGGCGCTGCAGTTCTGTGAGGATTACTACGGTATCGACTACCCGCTCTCCAAGATGGACCTGATCGCCGTGCCCGATTTCGCCTTTGGCGCCATGGAGAACTGGGGCGCCATCACCTTTCGGGAAAACCTGCTGCTCTATTTCCCTGAGACCACCTCTGCCGAAGGTGTGGAGCGCATCTGCGAAGTGATCGCCCACGAAATCGCCCACCAGTGGTTCGGCAACCTGGTCACGCCGGCCGACTGGAAGTACCTGTGGCTCAACGAGAGCTTTGCCACCTATTTCGGATACGGGGTGGTGGCGCATGCCCATCCGGATTGGGGGACCTGGGATCAGTTCCTGCACGTCCAGACCTCGGCCGCCATGGTGCGGGACGGTCTGGTGGCCACCTTTCCCATCGAGATTCCCGGCGGCGCGCATGTGGTGATCAACTCCAGCACCGCTCCCATCATCTACAGCAAGGGGGCCAGTATGCTGCGCATGATAGAGGGCTATATCGGAAAAGAGCGCTACCGCAAAGGGGTCCAGACCTATCTGGGCCGGCATACTTACGCGTGCGCCGAAAGCCATCACTTGTGGGAAGCCTTTGAAGCGGCATCGGACGTCCCCATAACGGCCATGGTGCAGAATTGGGTCGGTCAGCCCGGTTATCCGCTGGTGACCGCACGCCGCAGCGGCGTTACGCTTTCCCTTGCCCAAAGCCGGTTTACCTATCTGCCGCAGGCATTCGAACAAACCTGGATGGTTCCCATCGTGCTGACCACCTGGAACGCATCGGGGCAAAGCGACGTACAGACCGTGATGCTGGAAGCGCAGAGCATGACCATCGATCTGCCGGCCGACACGGCGGTCTACAAACTCAACGCCGGGCAGACCGGATTTTATCGGGTGCTCTATGATGATGGAGAAAATCTGGGGGCGCTGGGACAGCATGTCCGCAATGGCGTGCTTTCCGAAACCGACCGGTGGGGTCTGCAAAATGACCTCTACGCCCTGGTGCGGGCCGGGCGCATCGACCTGGATGTCTACCTTGATTTTCTGGACACATATGAAATGGAGGCCGCTTATCTGCCGCTGGTCAGCATTGCATCCAACCTTCAGCACGCCCACGGTGTCATGACCGGCGCGCTGCGCCAGCGCATCGCGGAAATCGGACGCGGCCTGGCCGAAAGGGTTTTGGACCAGATCGGCATGGCACCGGAGCAAGCCGAACCCCACACCCGGGCAGCTTTGCGCAATCAACTGCTTACCCAGGCGGCCGCCTGGGGCAGCTCCAGAGCGGCGGATTTCGCCGTGGATGCATTTGAGAAGATGATGGCCGGAGAAACGGTCCACCCGGATATCGCCCGAGGCGTGATGCAGGTGGGGGCGTTGAAGAAAGGAGCGGTTGCCCTGGAGTGGTTTAAACGCCGGTTTGCCGAATCACCCAGCGAGCATGAGCGCATGAATATTCTGGCCGGCATGGTGGCTTTCGACCGATGGGAGCTGGTCGAGGCGGCCCTGGCCTTTACCCTTGAATCGGTCCCGCCGCGCAATCGGTTCATGCCCATCGCCGCGGCCGGCGGCAATATCGCGGCCGCTTCCCACCTATGGCAGTGGTACCGTGCCCATCTTGCATCTCTGGAAGCATTTCATCCATTGCTCTACGAACGGGTGATCACCGGGATCGTGCCGGTGGGCGGGTTGGGGAATGAAGCGGATGTGCGCGCTTTTTTCGATGAGTATGTCAAAGTTCGACCCCAGCTTGGGGATGCGGTGCAGTTGGCGGTGGAGTATCTGCAAATCAACACCAACCTCCGGGGGCGGTAGCCGGAGGGCTCCATATCCTGTGTTGTCGAGGGCTTGCAGTAGTTGGACTACGGCTGCGCCCTCGACGCCTTGGCTCTGGAGCCCTCCGGCTACCGCCCGGGGGTGGAATGGCTCCATATGCTTTGTTGATATCGAATGGTTTTCGTAGGGCGGGGCTCCGTCCCCGCCGCATCGTGATGCCGTCCGGCTTGCTTGAACCGGTCGGCGCGGAGGCCGACCCTACGATTGTCCCTGCCGGCATAGATGGTAATCCGACGAGGCCTTGGATCGGGGTGCCGGACGAAGCCCAACACCCGGTGCTGCAGCTTTACCGCCGGACGAGCCCTCCGGCTACCGCCTGGGGCGTGCCGGTCGCCGCGGAGGGCGACCCTGCGGATGCGCCGATGTGGTGGTTTGGGTTAATTGTGAGGGCGCGGTGTCATGGATCTGGACACCGTCGATTCGAAAGCGTTGGGTACGGTCCGGATCGGGCGTGCTTCGGCCTTTTCGCTCTTTGAGATTGTGCAACAATCATTGCGCCGGGAGCTTTTCAATGCGCCCGGTTCAGGGTTCGATCCGGGGACGGAATTCAGGCGCTGCGTTTTCGCAGCTCGGTCACGCTTTCACCGCCGATTCCCCAATTGTCGGTGTTGATCTCGTCAATTACCACCACCGTGGTGGCGGGGTTTTTATCCAGCACGTCCACCAGCAGTTGGGTGGCGCCCTGGATCAACCTGGTTTTCTGCTCCCGGGTGACTTTTTCGTCGGTGATGCGGATATTGATGTAAGGCATGGCATTCCTCCTTTACGATGTGTATTATAATATAAATACAACACGATCGAGATTCTGTATACCCGCCGGCCCTGTTCTGACGGGCGGCACACCCCAAAAAGGCTGGTCATGGACACATCGGATCAAAATTGCGTACTGGTGATCGAAGACGACCCCAATACCGCCAATCTGGTGGCCCTCTACCTGGAGAAAGAGGGATTCGGGGCCCTGCAGGCCAATGACGGCGCCACGGGTTTGGCCCTGGCGGAAAAGCATCGGCCCGATCTGGTGGTGCTGGATATCATGCTGCCCAAGATGGATGGCTGGGAGGTGTGCCGCCGTCTGCGCAAAACCTCGGAAGTTCCGGTGATCATGCTGACCGCCAGGGGCGAAGAGATCGACCGGGTATCGGGACTGACCCTGGGGGCCGATGATTATGTGGTCAAGCCGTTCAGCCCGCGGGAGCTGGTGGCACGCATCAAGGCGGTTTTGAGGCGCACCAATGCAACCGGCAAAGCACCGTCCCGGCTGTTGCGGCAGGGCGATATCCGCCTTGACCTGGAAAAGCGCCGTCTCAGAGTGAACGACCGCCCCGTTGAACTGACCCCTCACGAATACGCTCTGCTCGAAGCTTTGATGTCCGCCCCGGGGCGGACCTTCAGCCGCGATGAACTGCTTGACCGGTTATACCCTCAGGGCGAGGCCGTGGTGATCGAACGGGTGGTCGATGTCCATATCGGCAAACTCCGGCAAAAAATCGAAGCCGATCCATCCAGGCCGCGCTACATCTATACCGTGCGCGGCATGGGGTACCGGTTCGCCGACGGGAGCCCATGATGAACCGGTTGATCTTCAAGCTGCTGGCCATCAACCTGGTGGTGATCGGCTTTGTGATGGCGGTCATGTGGCTCGCCGTCGATACCCTGGCGGCCGGTTATTTTGTCACCCTGATGGAAAAATACCACATCTCTCCGGAACCTGCCCACGAGATGTTCGTCAGCGCCATACACCGCTACCTGGTCTGGGCGTGCCTGGCGGCCGTGGTCCTGGCGGTTTTGCTGAGCTTCATCCTGATGCGCCGCGTGTTGGCCCCCCTGAGCCGCATGACCAAGATCACGCGGGATATCGCGGCCGGTGATTTTTCGTCGCGTGTTCCCGAGACTACCCGGGATGAGGTGGGGCAACTCTCCCAAGCCTTCAACCGCATGGCCGCCGGCCTGGAGAAACTGGAAAACCTGCGGCGCAACCTGATGATCGATGTGGCCCACGAGCTGCGGACGCCGCTGACCAACATCCGGGGATATCTGGAGGCCCTGGATGACCGCGTGGTGCCGCCGTCCGCCGAGACCTTCGACCTGTTGCGGCACGAGTCCGGACGTCTGGCCCAACTGGTGGAAGATGTCCTGCATCTGGCGCGGGCCGATGCGGCCCACGGCCATCTGGTCAAGGCGCCGTTGGACGTGACGACGCTGGTGCGGCGTGAACTGGAGCCCTTCAACAACCGCTTTGTCGACAAGGGGGTGTCCGTAGAGGTGAAGGCCGCTGATGACCTGGAACCGGTCCTGGCCGACGAGGACCGGCTGGCCCGGGTGCTGCGCAACCTGACCGACAACGCGGCGCGGTACACGCCTGTGCAGGGTGACCTGCAGATCGATATCGCGGCGGATCCATCGTACCTTCGGGTGACCTACCGGAACAGCGTCGACGGTGCGAAGTCCGAGGATCTTCCCTACCTTTTCGAACGATTCTTCCGCGGCGAAAAATCCCGTTCCAGGGAGCATGGCGGGGCCGGCATCGGTCTGGCCATCGTCAAGGAACTGATCGAAGCGCACGGCGGACATGTGGGGGCCGACTTGGCAGGTGGATGCATCGAGATCTGGTTTGCCCTGCCACTGCAGCCTGCCGGATGAACCTATGGTAGTACAAGTTTAAAGTTTTAAGTTTTAAGGGATGGATGGGATCTATTTTTAATAAAATCGATAGAATGCCTTTGCTTAAAACTTAAAACTGATTCATGCCCCACCCCATATCGAACCTGCTTGAGTTTAATGGAGAACCATATTCACCAATTCTGCCGTCCCATTCTTTACACATTCTTTACAGGACTTTTAAGACATCCTTAAATTGCTGTTTTACAATGATGGTGAAGCAAAAAAGTGCAATGCATTGGAGGTGTGTTCCATGAAAACTACAATTATTGCCATATTGGCCCTGGCGGTCGTTCTTATCGGCATTGGACAGGTAATGAGCAAAGATACAATGATGGAGATGACGGTGACCAGTGTGGTGCCCGAAGGAAAGCGGTTCGCCGTTTTCGCGGGCGGCTGTTTCTGGTGCACTGAATCGGATTTTGAAAAAGTGGACGGCGTCATCGAAGCCTATTCCGGATATACCGGGGGGCATGTGGAAAACCCGACCTATAAGCAAGTTTCAAAGGGCGGCTCCGGACATGTAGAGGCCGTTCTGGTGGTTTATGACCCGCAAAAGGTGACGTATGAGACATTGCTGGACATTTTCTGGCGAAAGGTCAATCCGACAGACGGCGGCGGCCAGTTTGTGGACCGCGGCGATCAATATCGAAGCGCCATATTTTTCAATGAAGAGAATGAGCGTCGGTTGGCCGAAGCTTCCATGAAGAAATTGGATGCTTCCGGGGTTTTCGACAAGCCGGTTGTCACCGATATCCTGCCTTTGGCGCGGTTTTACTTTGCCGAAACGTATCACCAGGATTATTACAAGAAGAACCCCGTGCGCTACAACTGGTACCGTTCAGGTTCCGGGCGTGATCAATTCCTGAAAAAAACATGGGTCAACCGGCCCATGAAGATGGAGAAAAAGGAGAAAACCATGGGCGAACCGGATGTAAAACCCGCAATGGACAAGGAGAGCGCTGTCTCCACTGCCGCCTATGTCGTCCCCAGCGATGAAGAGCTCCGCCGGCGATTAACCCCCCTGCAATATAAGGTCGTCCGTGAAAACGGTACGGAACGGCCCTTCCAGAATGAATTCTGGAACAATCACGAGGACGGCATCTATGTCGATATCGTTTCGGGAGAGCCGCTGTTCAGCTCGACCGACAAGTTCGAGTCGGGAACAGGCTGGCCCAGCTTCACCCGGCCGCTGGTGCCGGAGCATGTCGTTGAAAAATCCGATCGGAGCTTCTTCATGGTGCGCACAGAAGTGCGCAGCAAATACGGCGACTCCCATCTGGGGCATGTGTTCAGTGACGGGCCCAAACCCACCGGATTGCGCTACTGCATCAACTCGGCGGCGCTGCGGTTTGTACACAAAGACGATCTGGAGAAACAAGGTTATGGCCGGTATGCGACCCTGTTCAATTAAATGCATGTCAGTCGCTTTTGTGTTTTGATCCTGATCGGAAGGGATGGTATACAATGAAAAGGCTTCTCATGATACTCTCTGTCGGACTTCTTGCATTCGGGCCCTGGGTATCCGCCACAACGGTTCATTCGACCGATACGCAACAGGTTGTCTTCTATGTGGCTTGATATGATGTGGGGAAAGCAGCCCTGGACGGGTTGCCCGGTGTTCGCAAAGTGACCCGCGGGTGGCATAAGTCCCGGGAGATCAACACCGTGGATTATGATCCTGCAAAGATCACCGTCGATGAGATGATCACCGTGCTGAAAAGGGCCGGCACCTATAACGGTATGGCGCAATGATCCAGTCTGAGGTACAGGACCTCCGATTCCAGCTCAGCGGTAAGGAATCCATTATGTGATGGTCCGGCCACCGCGCCGATGAGGCCGAAGCTGTGGGGTCTGGCCGGAATAAAAATGGCCGGCAAAGAGCGCAGCGTGAGTGCGGCCCATCACAATTTGCTATAAATTTAATATGGTGGGCGATGCCCACCCTAACCGTAGAATTGACATTTTCCGTCACATGCATCTATATTTCTATTTCATGAAGCATCCGGGGCGGACAGGATCAAATGCTGAGAGGAATCCGACATGGGCAAATCAAGCAAGTACATCCCCTGGCCGTTGGCGTTGTTCATCTCCTTTGCAGTATTTATACCGTCGCTGTTTTTTAAGTTCAGCGGTGCTGCCGAGTCCCGCCATATCTTTTTGACCGTGGGAGAGTTTCTGGGGATCGGCATTTTCGAACCCTACGGCCGGTATTTTATCGGGTCGGCGGAACTGGCTGCATCCATATTACTTCTCACCCCGCGGTTACAGATCTACGGAGCCATAATCACCATTGGCGTCCTGGGCGGGGCGATATTCTTTCATCTGTTCACCCCTTTGGGGGTAGTGGTTCGATGGACCGAGAACGGCATTGAACAGACGGACGACACACTCTTTATGCTGGCGGTCGCCAGTTTCATCTTCGCCTGGATCATCGTCTGGTTGAGACGGCAGACGTTGCCCAGGCTCTTGGGCGCTAAATAAGAACTGACACTGGAGCTGATTTTGAAAAACGAGAAGCAGATGCTGCTTGAAAGAGTCTTCGAATTGGTAGAAAAGAAAATTCTGTCCGGATGCGGGGATGCAGACCAGCCAGTCGTCCGATACCTTTCGGCCGATGCCCTCAAAGAGAAGGTCGATCTCTCCCTGCCGGCCGAAGGTATTTCCGGCGAGGCGCTGATCCGGGATATCGAAGCCTACCTCCGCTACAGTGTGGATACCGCCAATGGGCAATTCGTCAACCAGCTCTACGGCGGTTTCAATTTGCCCGCCTTCCTCGGGGAGGTGATCACCGGTTTGACCAACACCAGCATGTATACCTACGAGGTCGCACCGGTGGCCACCCTGATCGAGATGGCCCTCATCGGGAAGCTGAACGCACTGGTCGGATTCGAAAATGGTGACGGCACCTTTCTGACCGGCGGCAGCAACGCCAATCTGATCGCCATGTTCAGCGCCCGAAACAAAGCCTGCTCCGAGATCAAAACCAAAGGTGCCTGCGGCTGCGCCAGGCTCACCGCCTTTGTGTCGGAGCAGTGCCACTACTCCTTTGACACCGCGGCCAATCTGCTGGGTGTCGGATCCGACCATGTGCGCAAAATACCCGCGGACCAGAGCGGCCGCATGCAGGTGGAGGCCCTCGATGCGGCCATTCAACGGTCTGTGGCTGATGGAGAGACCCCATTTTTCATCGGGGCCACCGCCGGCACCACCCTGCTGGGGGCCTATGATCCCATCGAAGAGATCGTCCCCGTGGCCGAAAAGCACAAGATCTGGGTGCATGTCGACGGCGCCTTCGGCGGTCCGGTTCTGCTCAGTCCCCGGCACCGGCACCTGCTCAAAGGGCTTGACCGCGCAGATTCGTTTACCATGGATCCGCACAAACTGATGAACATCCCCCTGATGTGCTCCGTGCTGCTGGTCAAGGAGAAGGGTCGTTTGATCCGCAACCTGACCGATCTTGATACCAAATACCTCTACCATGACAACGATACCGAATGCTACGACCTCGGAAAATCCTCCATCCAATGCGGCCGGCGGGTCGATTCGTTCAAGCTCTGGCTCGCCTGGCGGTACTTCGGCGATGAAGGCTATGCACGGCGCATGGATAAACAGATGGCCCTTGCCCAGTACGCCAAGGCCAAGGTGGAGGCCTTGCCGGAACTGGAACTGCTGGCCAGTCCCCAATCGGTGGCCGTCTGCTTCAGGTATCGGAACCAAAATGGATCGGACATCCATGATTTTAATCTCGAGTTGCGTGAACGCCTGCGCAAAAGTGGAAGATCCCTGATCAACTACGGGTACTGGAAAGGTGACCTTGCCCTGCGATACGTGGCCGCCAATCCCGATGCCGAAACAGGCGATGTCGACGTGTTGTTTGACCACCTGATGGATATTGCCAAACAATTGGAGGAGGAATAAGCACCGATGGCCAAAGAATCTTCAGTTACAGAACCGAGAGTCAATCTGCAAACCGCACAGAACAGAATGTTTTCATTCGTGGAGGAAGACTTGACGCGAATGGATCAAGAGGGCCGGATCGCAAGCCTCGCCGGGGATTCCGCCGGAGTCGGGGCTTTGCACGACCGGGTGCGGCGGCAATTGTTCAGCCTGCTGAACCTGCCGGAATCGCAGCAAGATCGCTGGCACATGGGCATTGCCGACTCGGGCAAGCGCACCATCGAACTGCTGGTCAACCTTCTCTGCCCTGCCGCGGAGGGCAAAAACGCCATTCTCGATACCGAAAACTATGTCGGCTTCAATAAATTCTCAGCGGCCAATGCGCTGGAGAAGCAAAAAGGGGTGCGCTTCGAAACGCCGTTCAACGTCGAATTGGGCCGCGCGCTGACCGTCAACACAGATGAAGAGTTCGACAAGCTGGCGCCGTTGCTCCGGGAAAACCGCTACGACACCCTGTGGCTCTCATGGAACAGCACCTCCACCGGTGTGCGTGAACGCATCGGGCAGGTGGTGGACTGTCGGAACGCAGCCGGCAGCAAGACCCTCATCATCGCCGACGCGGCCTCCTTCAGACTCTTCACCAGTGAATGGGCGAATATACCGGCCGACAGCCTGCCGGACGTTTTCTTTTTCTCCCTCCGAAAACAGGGCCTGCCCTATGACGGCCCAAACGATGAAGTCCACCAGGCCCAAAACTCTGGATCTCTGTTGGTCTTCAACGATACCGCAATGAAGCGGGCGCAGGCGATCGACGCCGAACCGATCTATGACAGCCCTTCGCTGAAGGAATATGCCGCAGGCCGGATTACTACCGGCGAGCAGCGTACCAACCACGTTCGTCATCTTCTCAAACTCGACAGCGCACTGGCCTACTTTCTGGGTGAGAACAGCGCCCGGCTGGACGCGCTCGACTCCGCCCGCCGGACGGCCCAATCCAAGATTCGGGGGGCCTTCGCCGCAGGCGGCGATGCGGCAGACGGCCGTTTTTGCCTGTTCTCCGATCCGGATGCGCAATCCGACAGCGCCTACATCCTGAAGGTGCCGGACAGCACCAGTGCGAAGAAAGTCATCTCACACCTGAAAGACAATGGGGTGCTCATCTCCGCCTGCATGCACCCCAAGATGGATGGCCAGCGATACGTCCGATTCGCATTTTATCCGGGCAACACCATTGAGGAGGTCGACGGCCTGCTGGAACAGATCAAGACGCTGGAGTAGCGATGGGGCGGGGCACCACCCGAGGCGCCGCGCCTGTTCCAAGGGCGCTGTGCCTGTTGGGCGGGTGCACCGCCGGCGCCATCCGCCGTTGCAAAGCTTGGCTCTGGTATTCCAGCCCGGGATGATGGAAGTGGTTGGGGGTAAGAGGAGCAGGTATGCCGTTTATTCACATCAAGTCACTCCCTTTTAAGCCGCCCTTGCCCATGAACGGCGTCGTCGAAGGAATCACCCGCGACTTTTCGACGCGCACTGGAATCGATATCGAGCACATTACGGCCACCTGGGATTTCATGGAACCCGGTCATTACGCTGTCGCCGGACAGGCCGCATCCTCCCAGCAAACCTGGTCCCATCCCGTGCTGGTCGATTTGTTGGTGCCGGATTTCAACACGGCGGAGGCGATTGAAGAAATGCTCCTGGCCATCGCGTCGAGCATCTCGGAGCGTACCGGCGTACCGGCCGGCAATGTCTTCATCAACTGCCGCAAAGCGGTATCCGGCCAAGTCTTCGATGGCGGCAAGATCGTGCGGTGGTAGCGACACCCAACATTTCACTGGGCTTGAATCCCGCGGTCAATGGAATCCATGGCCGCCCCGAAGACCGGCTTTAACGCACGATGCCCTCTTATGGGTAATCGGTCCGCAATAATATAGAAGAAGGCGCTGTGCACCAAAAAATCACCGCACATCTCTGGCAGGTCGCAGGCGGCGAGCTGACCCATTCCGCGGATGCCGCGGCATACCTGGTCCGGTTCGGAAAGCATGCGGTATTGTTCGATGCCGGATGCGGTGCGGCCCATGACCGATTGAAAGCCAACATCGACGCCTGCCTGGAGGGCGGGGCGGCGCTCGATCTGCTCTTGTTGACCCACTGCCACTACGATCACACCGGTGGAGCCGAAGCCGTCCGGCATGATTTCGGATGCGCCATCGCTGCGCATGAACTCGATGCCGTCTACCTGGAAAATGGCGACAGCGAAGTCACCGCCGCCACATGGTATGGTGCCGGGATGGACCCATTGAGCGTCGACGTAAAGTTCAGCGGGGAGACAAACCAGTTGCGTGTCGGAGACGGCGAGATCACCTGCGCTGGTTTGCTGGTCATGTGTATGTCTGACCTATGAATCCAACTGTTGGCGTACTGCTAATCCCAATTTTTCGATGGTATAGGGCTTTTTAATGTAGCCGCCCGCCCCCATGGTCATGGCTTCTTTGACGCGCTCGGTTTTGGAAAACCCGCTCGCAATAATGGCTTTCTGTTTTGGATTGATATCCAGCAGCTGTTTATACGTTGCCAAACCGTCTATGCCGGGTTCCATGATCATATCCAGCACCACCAGGTCAACCGTATGGTGCTGCACATGCTGTATGGCTGCCTGACCGTCGGCGACTGTCGTCACATCGTATCCCAATCTCCGGAGGATGTCGGCGGCGATTCTGCGCTGGTCAGGTAGATCATCGACAACTAAAACTGATTCTCCGTTGCCGGTATATTGATCAACGATGATTGAGGTCTGTTCGGCGATTGACTTTTCCCTGGTTGCCGGGAAATAAATTACAAATTCAGAGCCTTTATCGACCTCGCTGGATACATGAATATAGCCGTTGTGATCTTTTACTGTTCCCCACACCACGGCCATGCCCAATCCGGTGCCGCTGCGTCCCATTTTCTTTCTCGTATAAAAAGGCTCGAAGATCCTTATAAGATCCTTGTGTTCCATTCCAATGCCATTGTCGGTCACAGTGAGCCTGATGTATTCTCCCTCGTGAACCTCGTCATACCCCTCAATGGGGCCATCGAGGTACTGGTTCGAAGTCGAAATTGTCACCGTACCGCCTTCGGGCATCGCTTCCGCCGCATTGCAAACCAGGTTCATAATGGTTTTTTTCAAATGAACTTCTGATCCCTTGATGTTAAGCAAGTCCTTATCCAGATTGGTCCGCGTCACTACGCCAGAATGATACTTTTTCATCTTGTTGTACTCGGGTGAGCTTAAATATTCTTCGATAACATCATTAACGCAAACCACCTCCATCGTTGTGATGCCCCGGCGAGCCAGTGTCAGAAGGTCCTGCACGATTGCTGCCGCCTTCTTGCCTGATTCGCGAATCGTAGTGATCGGCCTGCGAAGCGGACTGTCCTCCGGCAAATCCAGCAGTATAAGATCAGGGTAGCTGACAATGCCCGATAGAACATTGTTCAGGTCATGGGCAACACCTCCCGCCAGAAGACCTAACGCTTCCATTTTTTGCGAGCGCGCAAGCTTCTCTTCGAGTCGCCTTCTCTCTTCCTCGGCGATTTTGTATTCTTTGTTTTCCCGGCTGATATGGACAATTTTTTCTATGCGGCCGTTTTCACCTTTAATTGGATATGTGCTGACATCGACATAAATATTTTCGTTGTTGCGGTCTTGATGCAGGTGTCTTGTCGTGCAGGACCGTCCTGTCTTTATGCATTCGCGCATAGGGCATTTGTGCGTGTGACTGTCACAAGGACCATCTAAATGGTGCGTTACATCATAACAATATTTGCCTATGGCCAGATCTTTTGAAAGATTTGCGTCGTTCAGGAATGCCTCGTTAGAGTCAATGATTTGATATGAATGGGGATCGATGATTGCGATGGGTTCGTTGATGCTGTTGAGGACGGTCTCGCTAAATTCCTTCTCTTGTTTTAGCTGATGTGCAGACTTGCGGTTCTGGATGATCATTCGGGCTGCCTGCGAAAGCAAAAATACCAAAGCGCATTCCATTCCGAACGACATCAGAATGATCAGCCATCCGGATTTGGCGATCAAGCCTCCAAGGGTCTGCATCGTGGCTGTTATGTCGTAATAGACTTCAAAGGCTCCATGAAACTCACCGCCCTTTATGATCGGCACATAAATTTCGGCTAAATCCATGGATGAGACGACGCCTTCCAAAGTTTTGGTATTTTTCTCAACGATTTTAGAATATGTATGCCCTTCAGCCACGATGTTGTGGAAATAGTCATGGCGGTTAATAGACCCTATTTCAGATGTGTCGGTGGAGTAGATAATTGTCCCGATCTGATCGAAGACCTTAACCTTTTGGACACCAAGATGATCTTTGGTGTCTTTAATCTCAATGTCCAGGTCATCCGTCATGGCCGAAAGCTCCATGCGAGATCGTTCCCATCCGATTTCAAACACCATATGCTTGGTAAACTTGATGGCTTCTTTTTCGGTAATTTGCAGAATCAGGGCGTTAAATTTGGGATTGATCACGAGAATGACAATCAGCGGCATTGCAATGGCTGCGAATAGGGATATCAGAAAGATGTTTCGCAGATAAGGCACGGACATTATATTTTTCACTGGTTTCATCCCCATGAACTTTAAAACAGCTGTGTGCTGCTTCTGCCGGAGCGATTATTTGTGGTTATACATCCTCATCATGTTGAGTTTCGGCATAAATACCTGAAAACTTTACCGGTAAATACCACCATCCTTCAGGTCGGCAACCTGGCATGATATGCGGGTCCGATTTTAAGGGAAGGTCTAAGCCGGTGGCCGCCTATTGGTCGATAATATGGGTATTGGCGAACGCACGAATTTGCAGCAATATCAAGCCCAAGCGCAACTGGTGTGCTATTTGACGGGCCGATATCGAGCTTTGCCCTGAATGAAGGATTCGCCATGTGACGTTTCGCGTCGGCCGGTTTAATGACTTAAGGCGTTGTTGCCGGCGATGTTGGCAGATTATATGGAGAGGCGCAAGCGTTTGCATCCATACATTTAACCTTGGAGGCATTTTCCTGCCCCGGCTCACCAGTCGCTGCCGCGGCAGTTTCGGACCTATGCCAGCATATCCGGTATCTGTTTTACGACCGCTTCGGCATCCATGAGCAGGCTTACCGCGACATTGGCCTGGTGGTTGGCGGCGATCCCCACCCGGGGCGCCATCAATCCCCTGCCCGGCTGGGCGGCCGTCACCAGATCTCCCACGATAAAGATCTTTTCCCCCAGGCGGCGGGTCTGGATGCCATTGCTGTCGCCATAGCCCGCAAGCCCAGATGCGCCCACGGCATATGCATCGGGCAGGGCGTCCGACACCGTTTCAATGATCATGGCTTTGGCATCGGCGCCGTCAAAACATTCCACGACGACATTCGCCGATTTAAAAATAGCGGGGATGTTCTCCGGTGTAAGGATCACCTTATGGGTCTCAATCCGGATATACGGGTTGATATGCGAAAGGATCTGCGCCATGGCTTCTGTTTTGGGCATGCCGATATGTTCGATGAAAAAGTTCTGGCGGTTGAGATTGCTGGGTTCCACGACATCGAAATCGGCCAGGATCAAGGTGCCGACCCCCATGCGGGCCAGCGAGATGGCAACAGCCGATCCCAGGCCACCCAATCCGGCCACGCCCACAACTGCGGCTTTCATGCGCTCATGCACCCCCGGTGTATGGCGGGCCACCATGAGCGCCTCCAGTTCATCGGCCTTGGGGGTTTCCCCCCGCCGGATCATCACGACCTCGTCCCCGTCCTTCAGAACCGTATCCGGCGCGGCGGGGAATCCATTGACCACCAGAACATCGGCATCGGGCTTGAACCTGTCCCGTATATCCGAAGCGCTGACGCCATGCTCAACGGACTTTTTTTCTTCGTTTACCTTGACGGTCATCTGATCGGCGGGCATTGGTTCCGGCTCCTCGATTATATGAAGGTTAGGGTTTCTGTGGGTCTCAACTACAAGATAATTTGGCGGGTATCGCAAGTCAACGGCGTAGATCGGTGTATCTGGGCGCCGTGCAAAGGGGAAGGGGATTCTCCAAGGCATCCTCTGCACAGCTGATGTACACTCACAGCCACCTGGGTTGAATTTAGATATGGGGACTGGTTTCCTTCGGTAACCCGGCAATTTGACAGTGGTGGGAACCTGTCGTGCCTTGCCGGGCATCCAAAGCGTCGCTGGTCTTTACAATCAGAGCGCCACCCATATTCGTGCGTAAATAGATGCCGAGGAAGCTTAAGATTGCATAACCGACAACCGCTGCCGTGAGCGATGTAATGAGTGCGATCAATTGTTGAACCAGGTTGCGCATGCCGTTACCTGAAAGGGCCATCAGCAACAATCCGTTGGCATCAGTCGGGCATTTCCGAAATCTCGAACGCTGCCATCTCGATGCAGAGGGTTACCTGTATTTTTCAACCACCATCGCCCGCTTTTCACTCGGCAGCGACTTAATGTAGGATTTCCATCCCGGGCACCATCCGGTGTGCCATTTCCAGATTTTTCCCAACACGGATTCAGGATGCTTATCGTATCGTCTTCTGAACTTACAATTTTCGCAATTGTGCATTTTGATATCTCCTTATATTTCGGTCCCGCAAGAATATAGGTTGGTTAGCAGCAACACGAACCAGCCGGTGTTTTTCCGCTAGCCAATCCGGTGACTTCTTTCGATCCCACTGGCCCATCTATGGTGCTGGATATGGCCGTATGAGCGCCGCCTTTGACCAGGGCGGCAATTTCAGAAGCTCTATTGTTTCCGTCTGAAATTCACCTTTATCATGGGTAATGGATACCATGCAGCCCGCAGGTTCCGGTTCTGCATCAAAGGCGCATCCACGGTTCAGAGCCCTGCTTATGGTGCAGAAGCGGGGTTATGCTGTTGAGTTGCAGCGTGATACGGTCGGGCCATCTGTATTGCGGCAGAATGCTCATGATCCCCTCGGTCCGCATCCCCTGGACCACCTTAAAAGAGGCCGTCTCGACCGAATCCAGGATCGTCCGGACAGCGGCCTCGCAGCCTAGTACGACCAGCGCATCGTAATTCCTGGCATGTCTCATAAGTTGTTTTCGACGCCTGCAAGTCCACATGCACACGACAAACTGGTGGGGTACGCGACTCCTGAAAACATCAGCCTTTACGCCTTTTTTTTCCAATTCGGATTTCATCGTTTCGATGTATTGTTCATAGGCGTCCGTCTTTAACAGGTGCCGAAAGAACGCGAAGTAGGGTTCATTGTTTCTTAAGGCCAGGCTGGCCGCCGGACAGAATCGACAAGGGACGATGAGAACCGATTGGAACTGCTCGAGTCGTTTAAAATCATGGATATCTTTCAGGTAAACCGGCATGCTAAATCTCCCCATCGGTGAGCACTTTTGTCTTCGCTTCGTATTCGGCTTGGTCGATTTCCCCAGACGCATATCGCCTGTCAAGTATATCTTTTGCCGACGGCATGTCTCTGGTCTGCTGCCAGTCACGGCCGCAGCAACCGAAGCCGTTCATCATTGTTCCTCTCCGCCTGCGCATGATGAAAAAGCACAGAATCATCATGACGACAGGAACGATCCACCAGAAAGAGAACACACATAACTCTGATCCATACATGGGTTTTGCCTCCTTGATTTTTCGTTTGCATTTATCCCCATAGACGGTTGGGTTTCGACAAAGGATACACCTGGCCCCCATTTAATTAAAAATATATTAATATTAAGGTTTTACGCTGCGAGGGGGATGCCGGGTATTATTTAAGCCTTCCACCCGCGTATGGGGGGTGCTCAAATTTCAAAGCCGGTAAAATATTGCCTTGACAAGCACGAACGGTCGTACTATTTTACGGATTATGACCAAAGGCGAAGATACCAAATTAATGATACTGGAGATTGGATTGGACATGGCCAGCCAGTTGGGTCTGGAGACGGTCTCCATCGGCGCCCTGGCCAAGGCCGCCGGGATGTCCAAAAGCGGCCTGTTCGCCCATTTCCAATCCAAGGAGAACCTCCAAAGCGATATCCTTCGCTATGCCGGCCAACTCTTTTCCGAGGGGGTGGTGGTATCCGCTCTGAAGACCGAAGCCGGAATTCCGCGGATCAGGGCCCTGGTGAGCAACTGGGTGGCATGGACGTCCAAGCTGACCGGCGGCTGCATCTTCGTTCAAGCCAGCAATGATTTCAAGGACCGCCCGGGAAAGGTGCGCGACTTTCTGATGCTGCAGCAGGAGGCGTGGATCGACAGCCTGCGGCGCATTGCCGGGTCCGCCGTTCGGGTGGGGCATTTCAGGGAGGATATCGATCTCGATCAATTCGCGTTCGAGATGTACTCGCTGCTTTTAGGGTTTCACCTCTATTATAAATTGCTGAAAAACGATGACATCGAACAGCGCCAGCAGGTGGCACTGGATGCGTTGATTGAGCGCTACCGGCGATAGCCGCCGGTTCCCTAGCAAGTCGTCAATTCCGACGACGCAACTGTATCCCGTGGGGGATTAAAAAGGGTGGGAGAATGACCATGCAGGATCATTATTTTAATTTAGGATATAAAAGCACGAACGTTCGTTATAAAAGCCTGCGGCAAAGGGCAACTTTCCGGTTTCTCAATTGGTCGTACGGCCTGGCGCCCGGCTGGACGAAGCGGATCACCGAGCGCCTGTTTTTCTCGCCGCGGCGCTATACCGCCAATGCCCAGGAGAAGGCGGTATTGGCCGGGGGGCGGGCCTTTGAATTTCGGGTGCACGATAAGACCATCCGTGGATGGCGTTGGGGGCGGGGGCCGTCGGTGTTGTTGCTCCACGGCTGGAATGGGCGGGGGATCCAATTTCACCGTTTCGTGGAACCACTGGTCAATGCCGGATTTACGGCCGTTGCCGTCGACGGGCCGGCCCATGGCGAATCAACCGGCCGTATCACCAGCTATTTTGAATTCACCGATACGCTGCGGGCGCTGCTGTCGCGCAATGGGCAATTCCGGATTGCAGGGATTATCGCGCACTCGTTTGGCGCTGCGGCGGCGATCAATGCCCTGGAAAAGGAGCGGTTGGCCATCAAGACCGTCTGCATCGCGCCGGTTCTCAAACTTCGGGAGCTGCTCTTCCGGGCGTTCGATCGCTTCGGCATTCCCCGGCGGCTCTATCTCGCCCTGTTGCGGGAATTTGAGGAGTGTTTCGGGTATCGATTGGCGGAAGACAACCCGCACCAACTGGTCAAGGCGCTGCCGGGGACGTTGCTGATGATCCACGATGTCGACGATCGTACCGCTTCTTATGAGGACACCCTCCGGGTGGCGCAGCATAATGACCACGTCGATCTGTGGTCCCCGAACGGATTGGGGCACAGCGGCGTTTTGCGAGACGCCGCCGTGATTGACCGCTGTATGGCGTATCTGACGACCGACGCGCGTCCTGCGTCCCAGAAATAATTTACAAAGGGTAGGAGCGGCTTTCAGCCGCGATGAATCCGGTAAGCCACCGTCAGCACCATTCGCGGCTAAAAGCCGCTCCTACATTTATTTGAAGGACATAACATTAGCAGTGGTTTCATCAAAACAGGAGGCATCGTGATGTCAAAAGAGGATATCCTGGAGGCCTATGGCCGAGCCGATGAAGAGCAGCGGCTCTATCTGTTCCTTTCACATCGAGACCATCGGCAGGCGTTCATGGAGATCGACACAGCCGATGCGCGCCCGGCAGTCGCTCAGGCAAAATCGCCTGGCGCGGTGTCAGGCCGCGACACTTCCTTTCGGCGTGCCGCAGCCTGCTGTTGGGGCTGGTTGAAATATTGTCGAAGCGGCCGGTAAATCGAGCAACCCGCGCTACTCTTTTTTCGATGCTGCTTTTGCTTCAGGCTTCAACAGGCGGTCGATCTCTTTTTCATAGTTTTCAACGCGGGTTTTGTGCAGGATAAAGGCATATGCGCTGCCGGAAGAGACAGCGGGGAATTCGATGCTCTTCGCATCTTTTTTGGCAAACAGCGACAGTTGATGGGACGCTTTGTCGCTCTTCAGGCTGACGGTCCAGATAGGGTCTTTCAGCCCCTCTTTGGCGTCGTCCTGCATGTAATCGTCGCACCGCAACTTGGAAAAGCTGCCGATCAACCGGTCGATATCGGCCTTATCGGCGAGGTTGCCGTTGCTATCCACCCATTGCACCTCAGGGGTTGCGGTGTCTGTTTTCTGTTCGTCGTCTTCGGCTTTCTGCTCCGTCTGCGCGGGGGCCGCCTCCTGGCGGGTAAAGGAGACCTTTTGCGCTCCCCGGGACAGGGTGAGGCTGGAAATTTCGCCCTTTTCATAGGTCAGAACGGTTTCGTCCCTCAATTCGTCCACGGTCCGGTCGTAGGTGTCGTCGATGTTGCCCCGGGCGTGGTAGACTTCGGGTTTGCCGGGCAGGGCGACGAAGGTGTGCCGGCTTGTGGGGGCCCGGCGCCCGATATTGAATTCACGGACCAGTTCCGACCCTTTATAGGCTTGAACCTTCACCTTGAGGTCGTCACCGAGCCCGTATCGCTCCAGGTTCCCTGATTCGGATACCAGAGCGGTGAGGGTGAGGTCGGCGGCCGATCGAACCATGTTCTTTATCTTGATGCCGTCGCCGCGATACGCTTTGGGCCCTACCACCCACTGGTCGCCTTTTTTTTGTAGTTCGACGGTCTGTTCCCCTTTAGCGACCACCAGCCGGTCGATGATGTCGCTATTCACCGGCGCCAGTTCCGGCAGCTGGAAATGGGTCTGATCGTCGGAGCGCATGAAAAGGTAGGCGCTCAACAGGACAATGGCCAATAGAAGGATGATGTACTCTTTTTTCAGTTTCATGGGAATCCTCGATACTTGGTGCTCTATGCTTGAAATTGAAGCTGAATCCGTTTCCGCCGCGCATGGCGTCTTGCCCAGATAATGAGGCCCAACATGATGACCAGCAACGGCAGCCCGACGATGTTGACGGCCTTGACGATGGTTTTGGTCGAGTTGGACGTCTCCATCAACGGGTTGAACTGCTGCAGTTTGCTTCGCATGGCGGCGATGGGTTCGCGGTCGTTGAGCGCATCGATCATGTTGAGAATAAACATGGTGTTGGTGGTGGCCCCCTGATCGTCCAGAAGCTGATCCTTGATCAGTTCGGCCGAAGCCATCACAAAGATCTTGGCCGGGGGACTTTTTGCGCGAAAAGCGCCTTTTTGCGTTATGCCGGAAAGATCGGGCTTCTCTTCTTCGGTCGGCTTAATGTCTTCCCCTTCCTTGGGGTCAGCCGGTTTCTGCGGCTTCTCCGGCATGGGTTTGCCGTCGAAATAGCTGCTGAAGGAGCCTTCCAGCAGGTAGGCCAGGGGCTGGCTGGCCATTTCCGAATCGTTGTTTGGCGGCTGGATGAATTCAGGGTTCAGCATGATCCGGTCTTTCATCTCCCATGAGCGGTCCGAAGAGGAGAAGAGCTGGTGGGCAGTGATCTTCTGAGCGTCGAGGCGCTGCTGATCCACTTCCAGCGGGGAGATCTTGACCGCGATCAGGCCCTTGATGTTGCGCACATAATCCAGTTCCTTGTTGATGTTTTCGCTCTGAATGATGGGGGCAAAGTAAATGGGCTGCTCGCCGCCGCCCTGCTGAGGCGGTCGCCGCTGCTTGTACGCGTTCTCATCCAATACGATGGATTTCCGGATGCGCACGCCGTAATGGGCCAGCAACTTTTCCAGGCCGGAGTCAAAGGGGGCGAAGCTGAACTGCTGGCCGGCCATGAACGGCTGCTGACCGGGCGGTCGCGCTTCTTTGAAGGCGTCTGCGAAGATGGCGAGGTTGGTGCCGCGCATCAGGGCCTGGTCGATCCGGTAGAGATCGTAGTCGGAGAGTTTTTCCGTTGGCCGGGCGATGATCAGGCATTTAAGGCCGTCGGGGATGTCTTTTTCCTCCAGGTTGATGCTTTTGAGGCTGTAATTCCGGTTGATCAGTGTGTTGAACCGGCCTAAGCTCTCCTGGCTGCGCGGTGCCATGGGACCCAGGCTGCCGATGGGAAGGGTGCCGAATCCGATCAGGTAGCCGATCTCCTCGTTGATGTTGGCCAGGCGTTCCACATTGACGTTGATCTGCTCTTCCACCTCCGCCACATCCGCCAGTTGGTATTGGGTGCCGAAGATGGGCAGTTGAAGAACGTTGAGCAGGGGGACCACCCTGACGTCGTCCCGGTAACGGATCAAAAGTCCGATCAGGCCGCTTCCGGAACCGATACCGGCTTTGGGGATGTCGGGCCAGTTGATCTCCATGATATCCAGCTTCTCGATGTCCGCCGCCTTTTCGGGATTGGCGGTTGGATCGATATGGGAGAATGCCAGCTTGTTGTAGGTCTTGGGGTTCATCTTGTCCACGATCTGCTTGATCTGGCCGGGGTAATCCTGGAGCTGGTCCAGCCCCATGTAGGGCGCCACCCGGTTGATGGAGGAAGAGAGCACCATCTGGATATGCACCTTTTCCTCCAGAGCGAGCAGGGCGCTGACCTTGTTGTTGAGTTTCTGGATGGCGGTGGTCAGTTTGTACTCAAGCCCTTCGGTGGAGGTCAGGGCCGGAATGCGTTCGACGATGTCGCCATGGATCAGGACCAGTCCCATAAAAGCCCTTTTGAATTTGACCTCGTCCTTTTCGATCATCTGGATCTGGACCGGACTGATGCCGTAGTCGCGCGCCCTTTGCTGGTTGCTGTCGGCATCTGCACTGCCGATGCCCTCCGACTCCGGGTTGACGTCGTAGAAGCGGTAGTTGAAGTATTTGTTGGCGTTCAGGCTGTATTCCTTGAGCATGTCGCGCAAATACTGTTCGGTATTGTTGTGCGGCGCCGGCAGGTCTTTGGTGAAGAATACCTCTATGGAAAGGGGTTCGGACAGGGTGGATACCGCCTGCTTGCTGATCTCCGACAGGGAATAAACGCTGTTTTGGGTCAGATCTCCCCGGAAATAGAGGGTCACGCCGGCTACGTTGACCAACACGATGACCACCAGGTACAATGTCAATTTGATATATTTGGTACGGCTTTTATCGACAGCACTCATTGGGAATCCCCTTTGTTATTTTTCCTGCATGACCAGATGGGTGGCGTACAAACCTAAGAACATGATGCTAAAGAAGTAGAGCAGGTCACGGGTATCCACGATACCCTTGGCGATGTTGCCGAAGTGAGCCCCCGAGCTCAGGTAGCTGACCACCGGCAGGAGGCTTTCAGGAATGAAGAAAAGCAGCCGGCCGATGACGAACAATGCCATGCAGATTAACATGCCCAGAATCAGGGCGATAATCTGATTGCGGGTAAGGGATGAGGTGAAGACCCCGATCGCCACGTACGCCGCACCCAGCAGGATGGCGCCGAGGTAGGAGGCGACCACCACGCCCCAATCCAGATCGCCTATAAAACTGATGCACAGCGGGTAGCTGAACGTGGGCACCAGGATCGCGGCCACAAATGCGACGCCGGCCATGAACTTGCCGACGATGATGTCCCTGAAGGTTACCGGCAGGGTGAGCAGAATCTCGTAGGACCCCACGTTGAGCTCTTCTGAGAACAGCCGCATGGTGATGGCCGGGACCACCAGGGCGAACATCCAGGGCAGCCGTTCGAAAAAGCGCCTCAGATCCGCCTGTCCGTACGCGAAAAAATCGATGAAGAAGAGGACGCCTACGGCGAACAGGAAGATGGCGATGACGATGTAGGCGATGGGTGATATAAAATAGTCTTTAAACTCTTTTTTGAAAATCAGCAGTGCCTGACGCATATCAATTCTCCCGGGTCAATTCACGGAATATGGTTTCAAGGGTTTTGGCTTCCTGATGGAAATCGAGGAGTATCCAGTCGGTTTGCTTGATGGCTGCGTAGAGGTCGGCCCTCGGGTCCGTGTGGGGGGCCGGATCGACGAGGACCCGCAATTTTTCGGCATCGTCGCTGGGGACCTGCTCGATGCGCGCTACCCCGTGTGTGCCTTCCAGGCAGGATTTCACGCCATCGAAGTCGGCCTGCAGCAGTTCGATGCGGATGCGGCCGGATTCACCATTTTCCGCTTTGATATCCTCGGTGCTGCCGTCGGCAATGATTTTGCCTTTGTTGATGATTACGATCCGGTCGCAGGTGGCTTCGGCTTCGCTGAGGATATGGGTGGAGAGGATGACGGTCTTCTGCTCGCCGATTTTGCGGATAATCTCCCGGATATCCACGATTTGATTGGGATCCAGACCCGATGTGGGTTCGTCCAGGATCAGGATCTCCGGATCGCTCATCATGGCGTGGGCCAGTCCCACCCGCTGCTTGAGGCCTTTGGAGAGGGTCTCGATGGTCTTGTGCATGATGTTTCTCAGCCCGCACATCTCGGCAAGCTCTTTAAGACGACTGCTTTTGGCTTCACCGTCGAGGCCTCGTATGTTGGCGATGTGTTCCAGGTAGTCGTACACCAGCATGCCTTTATACAAGGGGGCGGATTCGGGCAGATAGCCGATCATGTGCTTCACGGCCAACGGGTCTTCGTGCACCGACTTGTCTTTGATACGGATATCCCCCTGCGTTGGGCTGAAATATCCGGTCAACATGCGCAGCGTGGTCGTTTTGCCGGCTCCATTGGGTCCCAGCAGTCCGATGATCTCCCCTTTCTCGATATCGAGATTGATTTGATCCACCGCGCAGAAGTCGTCATAGTATTTGGTTAGGTTTTCGACATGGATCATACGTCTTCTCCCTGGAGTGAATTTCAGGCGATCGGGTTTGAGAGCGTTCGGTGCGCCAGTTCCGAATCCATCGCGTCGGAATACCTCATCGTGTTTTCAACTGGGTGTTATGCGTAACGAACATCATCTTTTTTGGCAATCACCCGATCACCTTTTACGCCGTTCAGAATGGAAATGCTTTTTTAATTCAGATTCATCCAACTGTCAACAGGCGGATGGGGGAGTCGCAGGTCGATCGCAAGCCAAAATGGCACAAGCGCGATGGAATGATGAATTTCGAACAAGGAACCGCAGAATGTCGAGGTGAGGTATTCTGTCATTCATAAGATGACGGAGCGTAGCGGCCCAACACTTCGACATTCGATATTCCTTGTTCGATATTCTGCGGTTCCCTAGTCCTTTGATGCAGCGGGGATCACCTGGAACCATGGCCCCTGGATGCGGGAGGCTCTGCACCGCGGGCACTTGCCCGGCGGGGTGTAACGCCTCCGATCCCTGAATGTGTATTGGCAGCTTTGACAGTACGCCGGCGTGACCTGCCAGGTCATCCCCTGGGCGGCGACCGATCTGGCAGCGTGGGGCAGGTGGCCGTCGACCTCCTTTTCGCTGATCCGCAGTGCCTGTGAGAGGTCCCGCCGGTCCATGGGCGAGGCGTGCAGGAGGTCGATCATTTGTTGGCGCAGGGTTTTCACGATTGGCGTTCGACCTTTCGGGGCTGCCGGCCGTTCAATGGGGCGCTGCCGGGCGGAAAAGCGTTTCGCCGGTCACAGATTGTTGCCCAGCCACAGGATCACGCCCTTGATGCACGGTTTGAGTGTCCGAATGCACGCTTCGAAGTCCTCGACCGAACCACCATACGGGTCGGCAACGTCGTGGGCCGGTACCTGCAGGTTGAATTCACTGATCCTGCGCGGCTGGTTCTGCCGCCACTTCAGCAGCCCCTTGACCCACTGGTTGTGGGCTGCTTCCATGGTGAGGATCAGATCCGTTTCGCGAGCGATCTCCCTTGTGATCTGCCGCGCCCGATGGCCGGTGATATCGATGTCGATGCGATCCATGGCTTGGATGGCAGGCGGTTCGGCCTGGTGGCCGTGCAGGGCATGGGTGCCGGCAGAAAGCACGCGTACCTGTGTTTTCAGGCTGTCCGGCAGATAGTGGCTGAGCAAGCCCGCCGCCATTGGGCTGCGGCAGATATTGCCGGTGCAGACCATCAGTATATTGAATGTCATATCTTTTCCCGGTTGGCGTTCATACTTGTGATGCCGCAGTGTAATCGCCGCATGGGATCATGTCAACAAATGCGGGCCGCAATCAGCAATTCCAACTGAACGCCATTGTGGTGTTTTCTAAATCGCTATCGGGATCGCAATCGAAATCGAAAATCTAAGATGAAGGATTCGATCCCGATTTCGATCCCGATTTCGATTACGATCGCGATAGCGAGAAACACCGGGGATGGTGCAGGGCTTTGCGCAAAATGATGTTTAGAAAATCCGTAATCCGCGTCTGCCGTGATGAATGAGATTCAGTGTGGATTGCCGGACGGCAATCACAACCTGCGTACACTGTCTAAATATG
>JBNLAV010000163.1:0-1847 GCA_050302315.1 Desulfobacteraceae bacterium | reverse complement strand
TATTGCCTCCTCCATGGGCTGCCTGGGCGGAGCTTGCCTGGTCCATATCTACATGTGGTCGGGTATCTCCCAGTTCGCCCTCGATTTTTCCATCCTGCCCATCGCCGCCACGATCATCGGCGGGGCCGGGACCCTGGTGGGACCCGTATTGGGTTGCCTGATCCTGGTGCCGATATCCGAACTGCTTCGGGACTTCGGGACCCTGCGAATTGTTTTCTACGCCCTGATTCTGGTGGCCTTTATCATTTTCCGCAGCGAAGGCCTGATGGTCTTTGGCAGCCGCAAGTATCAACAATTCGAAAGGTGGACGCGGATATGACGTCGCAACCGCTGTTAAAGGTTCAGGCCGTCTCCAAAAACTTCGGCGCCATCCGGGCGCTCAACGATGTGAGCTTCGATCTGCACCAGGGCGAAATTCTAGGCATCATCGGGCCCAACGGCTCCGGCAAGACCACGGTGGTCAACTGCATCACCGGCTTTATCAAGAAAACGTCCGGCAAAGTTTTTTTCCGGGGCAAGGACATCTCCTCCAAACCGCCCCACAAGATCGCCGACCTGGGCGTGGCCCGCACCTTCCAGATCATGCGGCCCTACTACAGCCTGCCGGCGTACAAAAACCTGGTCATCCCGCTGTTCTCTCCACGGGCCAAACGCACGGGTGGTTGGCGCGGCGGGGGGCGCCTGGGCGACCGCAACACGGTGGGCATCGACATTTTGGAGGAGATCGGTTTCGAGCGGGACTCTTTTGTACCCTACAAGCTAGCCGCCACATTGCCGACCGGGTATCTCAAGCGTTTGGAACTGGCGCGTTGTCTGGCCTTGAAGCCGGAGATCATTATTTGCGATGAAATCTTTTCGGGATTGAGCATGAGCGAAATTGCCAGCATGGTGCCGTTGATCGAGCGCCTGCAGATGGACGGCATCACCTTGATCATGATCGAACACCGCCTCAGGGAGCTTTTCAGGGTGGCCAATCGGGTCATGGTGCTCAACTTCGGCGCGAAGCTCACGGAAGGCCCACCCGACGAGGTCATGGCGGACGAACGGGTCAAGGCGGCCTATTTCGGCTCCGAAGAAATCGAAGAGGTGATGTGCCATGCTTGAAGCCAGTGGACTGATGGTGTTTTATGAAAACATGCTGGCCTTGAACAACATCCGCATCTTCTGCGGCCAAGGCCAGATCGTGGGGATCTTCGGCGCCAACAGCGCCGGCAAATCCACCCTGATGTATACGCTCTCGGGCATCATGCACGATATTCAGAAGAAAGAGGAGATGGCCGGCGGAGAGCGGGTGACGGTTTTGGGCGAAGTGCGGTTTTTAGGTGAAGACATCTCCGGCCTCAAACCGAGCCGGCGTGCCAGAAGAGGCATTATCCTGTGCCCGGAGAGAAGACGCATATTTGGCGAGAGCACGGTGTTGGAGAATCTGCGCATCGGCGGTTACCTGGCTTCGGCGGCCCAGGCGCGCAAGACGCTGGACTATGTCTTTCACATCTTCCCGCCCCTGGCCAGACTGACCAGGCGCATCGGCGGGTTTCTCAGCGGCGGCGAGCAGCAGATGCTGGCCATCGGCCGGGCCCTGATGGCCCAGCCGAAAATACTGCTGCTGGACGAACCGCTCATGGGACTGAGCCCCCTGATGCAGGCCACATTGATGCGCGCCACCAAGGAGATTCGCAAGGAAATGGGAATTTCCATCAGTGTCACCGAGCAGTATGCGCGGCCGGTGATGCCCATTGTGGACTACGCCTTTATTCTTGAAAACGGCGCGGCTGTCATGGAAGGCACACGTGAAGAGCTGATGGACAATCCGGATGTGCGCGCAGCCTATTTCGGCGTCGAGGAAT
>JBNLAV010000162.1:0-4633 GCA_050302315.1 Desulfobacteraceae bacterium | reverse complement strand
CGCGCAAAAATAATTTCCCCTTTTATCCATCCCGGCTTCAGGCCATCTTCGCCCGATCTGAGGCTGCAAAATTCTCGAAAGAGCCTGCTGTTCCTCCGGTTTTGCACCCTCAGATCGAACAAATCTGACCCAAATCCGAACGCCTAAAATGTGGAAATTATTTTTGCGCGGGCCCTGAGAGATTGAGTCGGACAAACACCGACAGCATCTACCGCAACACTCCTACAGCAAGATCAGACGGCCTCCGATTTTTCTGACGATGCGCAGGCACTATATTGAAAGCCAGGAAGAAGGAGCAGGCCAATGAAAGAGGTGCTGATTGTAGATGATTCGGAGCAGATACGCCAACGGCTCGTTGCGCTGCTGGCCGAATCCAGTCAAATCCGAATCGTCGGCCAGGCCGGCGACAGCCGGGAAGCCCGGGAGGCGCTGCAGCGCCTGAGAACCGATACAGTCATCCTCGACATCCGGCTGCCCGGCACCAGCGGCATTGAGCTGCTCAAAGAAATCAAGGCCCGCTATCCGGAAATGAAGGTCATCATGCTGACCAATTTCGACTATACCCTCTATCGGCGGCAATGCCGCCAACTGGGTGCCGATCATTTCCTGAATAAAACCTTGGAATTCGAAAAGATCGTCGACACGATCATGGATCGCGCAGCCCAATGAACGGGTTGTCAGCGTGAAAAGCAGAGAAAGGAGTTCTTCATGGAAACATTCAACAATATACTCGTGGTCAGTCGCTCCACCCAGCGTTGCGTCAAGGTGCTGCGCAAAGGCATCTCCCTGGCCCGCAAGTACGGCGCCAAACTGCATATCCTGCATATCATTCACGATCCCTTTAATCTCGACGGGTGGAACCTTCCGGCACCATCCTTCAACAGTGAATACAAAAAAATGATTGCCAAAGCCCGCGAAGATCTGGATCGCATGGTTCAGGCCGAAAAGGCAGAGGGATTGACCGTGGACGAACAGATAAAATATGGCGAGCCGGCGGATGAAATCCAGAGCATGGTGGAAAGCGAAAAGATCGACCTGATTCTTATACTGGCCCATAAAGAGGGCCGTTTCGAGCATTTTTTGTTCGGCAAAACAAACGACGAAATTATCCGCAGATTGCCGGCGACCCTGATGCTGGTCAAATAAGGAGGAATGCCATGGTCAAAGCCCCGTACCGCATGATCACAGCTTCGGAAGAGCAGGATGATGATTGTCCTGAACAGTCAACTGAGCAATCTACAGAGTCGGATACGCTCATCATCGGCGAAGCCCAGTTGATTCTGGCCGAAAAGCGCACGTCCCTGGCGGCCATGCGCACCGGAATCGCCGTGTTCGCCTTACCGCTGTCCGTGATGGGCCTGCTGATTGCAACTTCCAAGTTTTATGACGTGTTGCATGTACTGCCGCTGATCCTTCCGCTGGGATTCATGCTTCTGGCCCTGATCGTCCTGGGCAGCTACCTGATCCTCCGGGCGTTGCGGCATATTCATCGCTACGATCGATTGATAAACAAGTTGAAGACCAGTCACAGCAAGCTGTCGGAATTCATCGATTAAGGAAGAAACAGGACTGAAGAGATCGGGCATCGACTTAGGAACGTGGAAGGGAGAAGACGATGATGAAGTCAGGCCGAGTACAGCCACCTGGAAGACCTGCCGGAGATTGGACGCTTACAGCCTCGGCCGTGGCTGCGGCGCTTATCGTGACGGGCGTCCTGGCCGTCAAGACCGTCAATGCTGACGACGCTGTCACCCACAGCTTAAAAACCGAAGCATCCTATACCCTGGGGCCCGGCGATTCAAAACCATTGGCCCGCACGCTGGCCATGTTCCGCGCCAGGCGCAAGGCGGCCGGCCAGGCGGCGGACCTGTTCGCCCGGCGGCGGTTGATCCAATTCGTCGATCGAGACAAGAACGAACTGGTTCACCTGGTGGCGGACAGTTTGGATTCCGAGGTGCTGCAGGACCAGTGCAAGGCCAAAGGGGATATCGTCACCTGCACGGCCCGGGCGCGCACGGTGGTGCGGCTTTCCGACTTTATCGATGCCCAGCTGGCCAGCCTGCGGTTGGGCGCCAGTGAAGACGAGTCCGGATACCGTGATGAAATGGAACCTCAAGTTCCGGTTCCCTTAAGACCGGGGCAGGCTATCGCCAAGGTTTACCGGCTGATCGACAAAAAGGAACTGCGCATGGCCATCATCTACCTGGACCGCCTGGCCCTTCAATACCCTAACTGGTGGGAGATTTACGATCTCAAGGCCTTGGCGCTCGGCTTGCAGCACCGTCCCGCACGGATGCTCGAAGCCCTGCGCAAAGCTTGCGAACTGGGCAGTCCGACGGCCTGCACCGAGCTCAAGTAAGGGGTGTCGACAGGGGCAGGAGTCGACCATTTGCGGGAGCGGCGCCCCACCGCGATGCCAGTACCATTAATAGACAAGTCGCGGCGGGACGCCGCTCCCACAAGCCGAAAAGGCTTCAGTAGAACTGCAAGGCCAAAAACAGCAATTTTCAGGCAGAGGAGTAAAACCATGCAAACGATGCAAATACCGGCTCAGGCCGCTGAAGATGAAAGTGTAGACGCGTTAATGGAACAACTGGCCGCAACCGCCCAGGGCCTTTCCGAAGAGGAGGCCGGGCGTCGCCTGGCGCAGTTCGGCGCCAATGAACTCGCGGAGAAGACCACCAGCGCACTGGTAAAGTTTTTGGGATTCTTGTGGGGGCCGATCCCCTGGATGATCGAAGCGGCGGCGGTCATTTCCCTGACCGTGCGCCATTGGATCGACCTTATCATTATTGTCATTCTGCTGCTGTTTAACGCCGCCATCGGATTCTGGCAGGAGCATCAGGCCGGTAATGCCGTGGCCGCCCTGAAAAAAAACCTGGCACTCAAAAGCCGGGTGCGGCGCGCAGGCGCCTGGCGGCTCATCGAGGCCAAAGAGTTGGTGCCCGGTGACATCATTCGCCTGCGGCTGGGCGACATCATTCCGGCCGATGCCAAACTCATCGACGGCGACTACCTCAGCGTGGACCAGTCGGCCCTGACCGGCGAGTCCCTGCCGGTCAACAAGCAAACCGGCGATATCGTCTACTCGGGCGCCGTCGCCAAACAGGGTGAAATGATCGCCCTGGTCACCGCCACCGGCTCCCAGACCTATTTCGGGCGCACCGCCACGCTGGTGGCCGGCGCCGGAAAAGCCTCGCACTTTCAAAAAGCCGTGCTTCAGATCGGCGACTATCTCATCTATCTCAGCCTGGGCCTGGTGGTGGTGCTCATGCTGGTTCAGTTGTTCCGGGGAAGCCCGTTTACGGAATTGCTCCAGTTTGCCCTGATTCTCACGGTGGCCTCCATACCGGTCGCCATGCCGGCCGTGCTTTCCGTAACCATGGCCGTGGGGGCCGTGGCCCTGTCCAAGATGAAAGCCATTGTCTCGCGGCTGGAAGCCATCGAAGAGATGGCCGGCATGGACATCCTGTGTTCCGACAAGACCGGCACCCTCACCCAGAACAAGCTGACCCTGGGGGCGCCGCAGGTTCTGGATGCCGCCGATGCCCGGGAACTGATCCTGGCGGGTGCCCTGGCATCCAAGGCCGAAAACAACGACAGCATCGATCTGGCGGTACTCGACGGGGTGGATGATCCCCAGGTGCTGAACCAATACGAGTCGCTGGCATTCGTGCCCTTCGATCCCATCGTCAAGCGTACCGAAGCGACCATCCGGGACAGCCGCGGCCGGACGTTCAAAGTAACCAAGGGGGCCCCCCAGGTGGTCATGGACCTGGCCCGCCTGGACAAAAAGGCCCGAGCGGAAGCCGAGCGCACGGTGGACGAATTGGCCGCCAAGGGTGAGCGCACCCTGGCCGTGGCCCGCACCCGTGAAGACGGCTCATGGCAATATCTGGGGGTCCTGCCGCTGTTCGATCCGCCCCGGGAGGATTCCGCCGACACCATCGCCCAGGCCCGCAGCCACGGCATCCAGGTAAAGATGGTGACCGGCGACAACCTGGCCATCGCCCGGGAGATTTCCGACCGGCTGGGGCTGGGGCGCAATATCCACGCAGCGGACGATCTGTTTGGAGACGGCCCGCCCGACAATGCCGGGGCTCACGGTACGGCTGCCCAGGTGGAAGCGGCCGACGGCTTCGCCCAGGTGTTTCCCGAACACAAGTACGGAATCGTTCAGGCGCTGCAGGCCAAGGGACATATCATCGGCATGACCGGCGACTGCGTCAACGATGCGCCGGCCCTGAAACAGGCCGATATGGGCATTGCCGTCAGCGGCGCCACGGACGCCGCCCGGGCCGCCGCCGACCTGGTGCTCACCGCGCCGGGGCTTTCAGTCATTGTCCGGGCCGTGGAGGAGGCCCGCCGAATCTTCGATCGCATGAACAGCTATGCGGTCTATCGTATCACCGAAACCATCCGGATCATGATCTTCGTGGTCCTGGCGATGATCGTATTCAACTTTTACCCCATCACCGCCATCATGATCATTTTGCTGGCCTTTCTCAACGACGTGCCCATCATGACCATAGCCTACGACCGCACCGGACTCGAGCCCGGTCCGGTGCGTTGGGATATGCGCCGCATCATCGCCGTGTCGACGGTCATGGGGCTGACCGGCGTGGCCGGCAGC
>JBNLAV010000161.1:0-89207 GCA_050302315.1 Desulfobacteraceae bacterium | reverse complement strand
CTACAGCGATCATCTGACAAACCATGGCTGGAAAGACGCCGCTGGCCTGCAAGGGGTCGGCCATGGTGCGTCCTTCGGCAATACCGGTACGAACGTTATAGATGGCGTTCTCAACGACCTTGTTACCTGCGGTTTTGGCGACAATGTCCAAGGCTTCCAAAATGGCCACACCGCTTGAGAGCATGGTGCCCATGGTTCTAGTAAACTTTGCCACTGCCACCTTGCGGATCAGGATGCCGAACACCGGCGCCTTAAGTGCTATGCGATCAACAGCCAGCTTCCCTTTTTCTGTTTTGTAATACTTGGCAAATGTGATAGCGAACAGGATGACCGCAACGATAATCCAATGGATTTTGGATTTCACAAAATTGCTGATGGCGATAACAACAAGCGTCGGGGCGGGCAGTGATGAGCCGGATTCAGAAAACATCTTTTCAAATACCGGTATGACAAACACCAGTATAATAGCAACAACGACGACTGCCACGAAGATGGTGATGGCCGGATAGACCATAGCGCCTTTGACTTTGCGCTTCAGTCTGGCAGCCTTTTCCATGTAACCGGCCAATCGTTTGAGAATCACGTCAAGGATACCGCCTGCCTCACCGGCGGCGATCATATTGACGAACAGGTTGTCGAATTGCTTTGGGTAGCGCTTCAAAGAGTCCGCTAAGGTCGTACCCCCTTCAACCGCTTCTTTTATTTCTTTGAGCATTTTTTTGAAAGTCGCGTTCTCCTGCTGTGACTGGAGAATATCGAGGCACTGGATAATCGGCAGGCCGGCATCGATCATGGTGGAGAACTGACGGGCGAAGATAATGACGTCCTTCTCCTTGACCTTGGGCTGCAGGAAAGCCACACCTTCGAAAAGATCCTTGGGTTTTTTCTTGATTTTGCTGGGAATGATTCGAACGCGGTTTAAATGCGCCCGCACGGCCTCTTCATTGGGAGCCTCCAACTCGCCTTTCTGGATCTGATTGTTCCTGTTTTTACCTTCCCAAAGATAAACCGGCATATTTATCCCCCTAATTTCTAACAATATACAACATGATCTAAATCTCAGGCCTTGATTCCGATCTTACGGGCATCGCGTGACCAACTCGGCCAAAACTGGAACTACAATCTCCCACGGTTTTTCAGTGACGCATATTGATAAAAAGTGGTGATAATGGCGTAACTCTCCGAAAATTTTTTATGATTTTGGTATCATAAACTCCGTCAAACGACAACAGATTTATTTTGGAGCCTACCAACTCACCATCGATCAACCGTAATTTTCTTGCAAGCCGCATGCCACCACTTCCAAAAATGTTGGGAACCCAGCCCGATTCAGAACGACCCATCGATACCAACGGTGCTTCTTGTATCTTCGGTCATATACGCTCATACTTAAGGGAGTTGTGGCTGAATGCATGGCATAGCAGCATACAGATTATGGTCCATCTTCTCCACTGCACCTAAGTAATGGATATCGCTTGCCAAAATACCGCATAAGAGGCTATGCTGGACCGACCGTCAACTGAAGAGGACAAAATAGAGACATGGCGCCGGCACCAACCATCCCATCATCTTCCCATCCCGAGCCTTTCACGGTGATCACTACCCATATCAATGCGGATTTTGATGCCATGGCATCCATGCTGGCAGCTCAAAAGCTCTATCCCAATGCGTTGGTGGTTTTCCCCGGCTCCAGGGAAAAAAGCATGCGCAATTTCTTCATCCAATCGATGGTCTATCTCTTCAACCTCGCAGAAGTCAAAGACATCAACTTGTCAGAGGTTCAACGCCTGGTATTGGTGGACACGCGTCGCATCGACCGCATCGGCCGATTGGCAAAGATACTGGATAACCCGGGGGTCGCGGTGCACATCTATGACCACCACACCAAGAAGGAAGGTGATATCCGTGCCGAATACGAAGTCTTTCGCCAATCCGGCGCCACCGCCACCCTTTTGACAGAAATCATACAGCAGAAGCAAATCCCTTTGTCGCCGGAGGAAGCCACCATTATCTGCCTCGGTATTTATGAGGACACCGGCTCTTTCACCTTTTCGTCCACGACGCCTGAGGATCTGCAGGCCACCGCCTTCCTTTTGTCGATTGGGGCCAACATCAACGTCATCGCAAATTTGATCGCCCGGGAGATCAGCCCCGAACAGGTCGGCTACCTCAACGATCTGATCCAGGCCGCCGTGCATTACACCATCAATGGCATGGACATTATAGTGACCAGTATCACAATGGACCACTATCTTCCCGATTTTGCGTTTCTCGTTCACAAAATGATCAAGATGGAAGAAACGGACGCCATTTTTGCATTGGCCATGATGGAAAGCAAAGTTTACATTGTGGCCCGCAGCAGGACAGCAGAGGTGGATGCGGGGGCAATTCTGAGCGCCCTTGGCGGCGGGGGACACCCATCGGCAGCCGCAGCCTCGATAAAGGGCCGGACATTGGCACAAATCGAAAACAGTCTGTTTCAGGAACTGACCCGAAGCATCAGGCCCCAGCGCCAGGCCCACCAGCTCATGTCATCCCCGCCGATCAGTGTCGGCAGAAACGTCAGCTGCGCCGAGGCCAACGCATTGCTGACACGATACAATATCAATGCCCTGCTTGTCACTGCAGATGACACACAGCACCCCCTGTTGGGCTACATCACGCGACAGGTGATCGAAAAAGCCATCCACCACAATCTGGGGGATGCACCTGTTGCGGATTATATGACCACCGAAATCGCAGTGACCACCCCGGACGCTGATTTGACGGAGATCCAGGATAAGATTATCGGCAACAAACAACGCATTCTCCCTGTAATCTCCAACAACACGGTGCACGGTGTCATAACCCGCACCGATCTGCTGAACGTACTGGTCCAGCAGACCCAACTCACAAGGAATAACTCCCCGGATCCCGACACATCGGATATGCCGGCACGCACGCGCAACATCTCGCGCCTGATGCAGGAACGGCTCCCACGCCGCATACTCAATGCATTGCGCAACGTGGGCAGAGTGGCGGAACATTTGAATTACCAGGCGTATGTTGTGGGTGGATTTGTCAGAGACCTGTTTCTGTATCGCCGCAATGAGGACATCGACATCGTCATCGAAGGTGACGGCATCGACTTCGCGCGCCATTTTGCCACCGCATATGGCGCCAGGATTCATACCCACAAAGCATTTGGCACGGCCGTCATCATATTTGAAGACGGCTATAAAATCGATGTGGCCACCGCCAGATTGGAGTACTATCGGTCGCCTGCGGCGCTTCCGGATGTTGAGATGAGCTCCATAAAACTCGATCTCTTTCGTCGCGATTTCACGATCAACACGCTTTCCATTCATTTGAACCCAAAGCATTTCGGATACCTGATCGACTTCTTTCAAGCCCAGAAGGATGTCAAAGACAAGGTCGTGCGCGTGTTGCACAATCTGAGCTTTGTTGAAGATCCTACGCGTGTATTCAGGGCCATGCGGTTTGAACAGCGCTTTGATTTCACCATCGGCAAACTAACCGCCAATTTAATCGAGAATGCGGTAAAAATGGATTTCTTCAAGCGCCTGAGCGGACGTCGCATGTTCTCTGAGATACGCCTGATTCTGGAAGAGGAGAACCCCACCCCTGCCATTGTGCGCATGAACGATTTTGATTTGCTGAAAGTCATCCACCCGTCCATCCATCTGGACGCAAAGCTGATCAAATTGCTCAATGCCGTCAAAAGCGCCCTTGCCTGGCACGATCTGCTGTTTATCGAAGCACCCTGCCTGCGATGGTCGGTTTATTTTATGGCGTTGATCCACCATTGCGACCTGGCCACCTCCGAACAGATATGCGATGAAATGGAGCTGGCGCCCCGCTATCGAAAAATTCTCTGCAAGGAACGTTTAAACGCGTTAAAATGTTTAAACCGCATGGAGTATCGGCCGCCGGTGAGCAACAGCGCCTTGTATCGCAGACTGCACGAATTCCGCACGGAACTGATCTTGTACATGATGGCCATAACCGGCCGGCAATCCATAAAGAAGTATATTTCCAAATATTATAATAACTTAAAAGACATCAAACCTACCATCGGCGGGCACGAACTACTGGCCGCCGGTCTCAAACCTGGCCCGGTCTTTCGCCAGATCCTCGATGCCGTGCTCTATGCCAAGCTCAACGGCGAAATCGAAACCCGCGAAGACGAAATGGATTATGTGCAGCGCTGGATTGGTCGCCACAAAGCTCACAATTTACTTGATTCCAAACCGCCAAGCCAGTAGATTGACCCATTTTACATTTGAATTCGATGTCCTTTTCATATTTATGACCGCATCCGTAAGGACGGGAGTGAGAAATGACGGTAAAAAAGAGAATCTTGAGCGGCATGCGTCCAACAGGCCCCTTGCACATGGGCAATTACCTGGGCGCTTTGGCCAACTGGGTCACCATGCAAGACCAATACGATTGTTTCTTTTTTGTAGCGGACTGGCACGCGCTGACCAGTGATTACGAAAATCCGGGCCCCACCGGAGAATACGTCCGACAGATTCTCATCGATTGGCTCAGTGCAGGCCTGTCGCCGGACCAGAGCACCATTTTCATCCAGTCCCACGTTCCGGAACACACAGAACTCTACCTGATCTTCTCTATGATAACGCCTGTGCCGTGGCTGGAGCGGAACCCCACTTACAAAGACCAGATTGTTCAACTTCAGAACAAGGATCTGTCGACTTTCGGGTTTCTGGGATACCCCGTGTTGCAGGCCGCCGACATCCTCATGTACAAGGCGCAAGGGGTTCCGGTGGGCGTAGATCAAGTGCCCCATGTTGAAATCACGCGAGAGATCGCACGCAGATTCAATTTTCTTTATGGCGACATATTCCCTGAGCCGGACGCCATCCTCACCGAGACCCCGAAAATCTTAGGTCTGGATCGCCGCAAAATGAGCAAAAGCTACAACAACGCCATTTACCTGGCGGATTCACCCGATGAGATTGAAAAAAAGGTGATGCAGATGGTGACCGATCCGCAACGCGCCAGACGAAGCGATCCCGGTAACCCCGACGTATGCAATGTCTTTGAATTTCACAAATTATATAATGATCAGGCCACTGTTGAGAAAATCGACCACGAATGCCGCAAAGCCGAGATCGGGTGCGTGGAATGCAAGAAGATCATGGCGGCCAACCTCATCAGCGCCTTGGCCCCCCTGCAGGAAAAACGGCGCTATTTTGAATCCCATCCGGACATTGTGGATCAAATCATGGCCGAGGGCAGCGCCAAAGCGCGCGCGGTCGCGAAACAAACCATGGCCCAGGTCAAAGAGGCCCTCAAAATGAACTATTGAACCGAAGACAGCGACCACCATGCTAGCGGACAACTACAAAGTCAAACTTGAAAATGTTTTCGAAGGTCCCATGGACCTTCTGATCCATCTGATCAAAAAGAACGAAGTGGATATCTACGATATACCCGTCGCCTTGATCACGGAACAATATCTCATCTACATGGAGTGGATCAAACTGCTCGACATCGACAATGTGGGAGATTTTCTGGTGATGGCCTCCACCCTGGCCCACATTAAATCAAGAATGCTCCTTCCGAAGCACGGTATCGAGGACGATGAGGAAGACCCCAGGATGGAACTCGTTCGTCCGCTTGCCGAATACCTCCGGATAAAATCGGCTGCCCAGGTATTGGCCAATCGTGACTTGCTGGGGGACAAGATTTTCACCCGCAAAGCGAAGGCCAGGCCGTATGCCGATGATGATCCCGAGATGATTCAAGTCGGGCTTTTTGAGCTGATCGACGCTTTCCAGCGTGTGCTGAACAGGGTTGGCAAAGATCACACGGTGGAAATCCCCACCGATGAAATCTCGGTCAAGGACCGCATGAATGATGTTATCGCGGTACTCGAAGAGAAAGGCTCCATCACCTTTACGGAGTTGTTTCAGGCTTCCGATACCAAGCGCTACATCATCGTCACCTTTCTTTCGCTATTGGAGTTGATGAAAATGAACCTCATCCGCGCGGCACAGAGCGCCCAGAGCGGAATCATTCGACTATTTTATCAGTAGAAGGCTATGCAAGAAAATCTCGAGAACATTATTGAAAGTCTGCTGTTTGTCGCCGAAGATCCCCTGACCGTCGATAAATTGAAGAACATATTGGAAACGGTGGACACGAAAGAGATTCGATCGGCACTGAGCAACTTGGCGGAAGCATACGAAACCCGCGGCGGCGGGTTCAAACTGGCTGAGGTGGCCGGCGGATGGCAGCTTCGGTCAAGGCCGGAGTTCAATGAATGGATCAAACGCATGCTGCAGCCACCGCCCCAACGGCTGAGCAAGGCCGCACTGGAGACCCTGGCCATCGTCGCCTACAACCAGCCCATAATCCGGGCCGACATCGAACACATCCGCGGTGTGGATTGCGGCGGTGTCCTGCGCCAACTGCTGGAGCGCAAACTGGTCCGGGTTCTGGGACGAAAGGAGATTCCGGGCCGCCCCCTGATCTACGCCACAACGAAGCTGTTTTTGGAACTCTTTGAGCTTAAAGACCTCAAAGATCTTCCATCTCCAAAGGAGATTGAAGAGATGAGCGCAGCCGCCGAGGAGGCTCAAGCAGCATCTGAACCGACACGGCAAGATGAACCCCTGTTTGCAGCATGGGAGTCGCAAGAAGCGGATACGCACCAGGACTTGCCCAGAATGCGATTTACCATGCCGATGGAGACTCCGCCTGCACTATTCCAAAACGCCGGATGGAGGTTGGATACCTTCTCACACAGCCAGCAGAGATGGCTGGTCAGACGCAGCAGCACAGCGCACATTTCACCGGGCCGTTCGACAACACCGTCCGGGCGCCCAAGAATCTGTCAGAGTTTTTTTCCATTACGCATGGGGAAGACCAACACGCTGCCAGGCGCCAAGGCTGGTGATGCAACAATTGCCGCCAAGGGAAATATCCCTTGACTTTGGTGCGAAACGCCCACTATATGTGGTTGGTTCTTAAAAGCCGGAAGACAATCAATGTCGACATAACGGGCGGTTAACTCAGCGGGAGAGTGCCACCTTCACACGGTGGAAGTCACTGGTTCAAATCCAGTACCGCCTACCAGACATATCAAAGGGAACTCTTGTTTTAGAGCCCCCTTTTTTATTGTCGGCACTCGATCTGAGTGCAAATATGAACGCCGATATCAGTTCAATTCAGCCAATCGCTGTGCACCGGTAAGATATCCCTCATATGAGAGAACGAGGGCTTTGAGTTCGTCTTTGGCGAGAAAGAAATCCTCGAATATATCTTCATAGACATCATACGCCAACCGGTCGACACCCGTGCAGGTACCGGCGATCATGGCCACCATGTCCGCCAGGTATAGCGTTGCCGTGGCCGGATCGTTTCGGGCATCCCGATTGGTGAGGTGGTGATTGGTGATCATATAAACCATATGGTCGCTAAAATTCCACTCTTTGGCAATAATCCCACCCAAAGCCGCATGATCAATACCGAGATACTCATTTTCCGCATCGATGAAGGTGTTGCCTTTGATCGCCAGAAATCGTTCGAAGTGAACCCATTTACGCTCCAAGTACTCATGCAGGACGACCTTGCCGATATCTTTGAGCAAACCCGCAGTATAGATGGCAGCCAGTCCCAGCAGATCTCGCCTTTCGGCCAGGGTTCGCGCCACCATGGCCGAGGCCACGCTTTGTTTCCAGAGGTCGCCCGCTGAGAGTCGGTATCCTTTCTGCGCCTGCATCAAATGGGAGGATAGATTTTGTGCCATCACCATTTCCACCACCTTCTGGGTCCCCAGCATGGTGACGGCCTGTTGAACTGAATCAACCTTCACGGGCAGTCCCATAAAAGCGGAATTACAGGTTTTTAAGAGATTCGCCGTAGCGGCGGGGTCGAATTCGACGATACGCACCAGATCCGCAAGGGCACTTTCCGGATCCTGTGCGATGGCCAATATTTTATGTATGATGGATGGAATCGGCTTTAAAAATTTAATTTTTTTAACTATTTTTTGCTGGACAGACACTATCGGTCACCTCTATCTCTGGATTCAAAATGCTTTATCCAACGACGGCCCGCATAGAACCGCCACAGCGTCAATGCCGGCGCAACTTTCTCCAACCATGCGTTCCATGGATCGCGACCCTCCAAATACCGACAGCATTGACGTACACTATCAATATCGGCTATTTGACGATTTGCATAAATGGACCGCAAACCGGACCGGAAAAAAATCACCGGCACCGTCCAGGCCGAAAAAGTCATTGCCGTTTGATGCCGAATTCGAATATGACGCAACCTGGCGATAGTGAAGGTGTTTTCTTGAGGATGAGAATGGATCTGATCCGGAAAACGCGTTTGCCTTTGCCCCTTAATGAAACAGGATTTGTGTTGACCACCATGCCGGATACCACATTGATCATTGGCGGCTGTCGAAGCGGTAAAAGCGGACACGCCCTGTACCTCGGAGAGAAGACCGCCGGCAGACGAAATTTCTTCGTCGCCACAGGACAGGCCAACGATCCGGAGATGAAAACCCGCATCGAACGCCACAAACGAGAGCGGGGCGATCGCTGGCGGACGCTGGAAACACCAATGGACATCGTCAGCGCCATCGAGCTGGAAGGTCCGGGTTCGGACATCATGCTCATCGATTGCCTTACCCTGTGGACGAGCAACCTCATGTTGCATTTTGATGCCGACAAGGAGGTGCTCGCAGAGATCGACCGCCTGCGGCAGGTGTTATCCTCACCGCCGTGCCCGGTGATTCTGGTTTCAAATGAAGTCGGCACCGGTATCGTTCCGGAGAATCCATTGGCCCGGCGCTACAGGGACCTGGCCGGCTGGTGCAATCAGAAAATCGCCGAGGCCTGCAGCCGGGTGATCTGGATGGTTGCCGGTATTCCGGTGACCATCAAACCGCAGGAAGGCGCATCATGCTGAGGTCGTCGGGAGATCACATCGGTCGGGGCTTGCAGTCCGCGATTCAATTTTTGACAATTATACCGTGTCCGGAGCGTCACGCTTTCGATGCACGGGCCGCCCTGCCGTTTTTCCCGCTCTGCGGACTTGGCATCGGCGTCATCCTGGTGGTCATCGACGCGCTGGCGACACTGTTCTGGCCAAGACCGGTGGTCGCCATGATCGATGTGGTAGCCCTGGCCACGATGACGGGTGCCCTGCACCTGGACGGCTTAGCCGATACGGCTGACGGTCTATACGGCCGTCGAGAACCGGAAAAAATTCTCTCCATCATGAAGGACAGCCGCGTCGGTGCCATGGGTGTCGTGGCGGTGTTCTGCTGCCTGGCCCTCAAATGGGTGGGGATCACTTACATGACCGTTGATTATAAGATCTGGTTGCTCATCACGCCGGCCTATGCGCGCGCCGCAGTGCTCTTCGGTACCCGTGCCCTCCCGTACGGCCGTCCCGGCGGGGGCACTGCCCACGATTTCTTTCACCCCCCTCTCAAGATAATGGATTTCTGGGGACTGGGGCTGATGATCCCCATTTCAATGTTGGCCTCCTGGCAATGCATATCCGTAAATGCCGGCTTCGCGTTCATCGTGCTGACAGTGGTTTGGTGGTACCGGCACAAGATCAACATGATTACCGGAGATATGCTGGGAGCTCTGATCGAGATAACCGAAACCGGCCTCTTCATGCTGGCCGCCGCACACTGGGGCTTCTGATGAACATCTCCATAAAAGCGCGCTGCGCCTTTCGCGTGGCCACCACCTCTTTCATCTATCCGGCCGATTACGTCACCAATGCCAGACGATTGGCGCCGCTGGTGGACGAAATCGAACTGCTCTTTTTTGAAAGCCGCCAACTGCCGCATCGCGACGAAATCAGGCAACTGGCCGAAGTGGCGAAAGACCAGAATATTACCTATAATGTTCACCTGCCCATGGACATCGATCTGGCCGCCGAATCGGCCGCGAAACGACAAAAATCCATCGATAAGGTTGCCCGCGCCATCGAACAGGTGGCTACTTTGAGCCCGACCACTCAGACCCTGCACCTGATGTGCAGCACCTCTGATATGGACGAGAAGGCGATAGGCCGGTGGCAGGATTTTGCCATCGAATCCATCACCGAACTGCTGAAAACTTCAGGCACACCGTCGCGGAACATCTCAGTGGAAACATTGGATTACAATCCCTTCTGGCTCAATCCGGTCGTCGAAACGGTGGACCTGTCCGTATGCGTGGATGCGGGGCATGTGATTCTCTATGGATTTGATCTCAAGCGGGTGTTAGAGTCGTTTAAAAGTCGAACGACCATACTCCACCTGCATGGTGTTGCCGAAGGAAAAGACCACCTTGCCCTGACACAACTGCACCCCTCCCACTGCAGAACCATCGCAGGCTATTTGCAAGACTTTGCGGGATCGGCTTCCATCGAGGTCTTCGACCTAAAGCGCCTGAGCGAATCCTTGGAATACCTTCCCCGGCTCATGGATCTATCAGCCGCGTCGACACCCTCTTAACCAACAATGGCAGGCATGATGCCGACAAGACCGATGCCAATAGAATGTAACACTTGATCATTGAACGGTAATCATGAAAAAGATTGAACTTTTAGCCCCGGCGGGTAATTTCGAGAAACTCGAGATGGCATTGCACTATGGTGCAGATGCCGTATACCTGGCCGGAAAAGACTTCAGCCTGCGCAACTTTTCCGACAACTTTGACCTTCAGGAGATGAAAGCGGCCATCGACCTGTCCCACCGGCACAGCGCCAAAGTCTATGTGGCGCTGAATATTTTTGCCCGCGGGCGTGATCTCGATCCCATCGCAGGGTACATCGAAAAGCTCAAATCGCTTCCTGCGGACGGCTTGATTGTGGCGGACCCGGCAGTCATCGCGATGGCCAAACGCATTGCGCCGGACATCCCCCTTCACCTGAGCACCCAGGCCAACACCACCAATCCGGAAGCGGTCCGTTTCTGGCAGGCTCACGACATTCGCCGCATCAACGCCGCACGTGAACTCTCGCTGGATGAAATACGGCGGATGGCCGAAAACGACAGGGTGGAGATCGAAACGTTCGTCCATGGCGCCATGTGCATCTCTTATTCGGGGCGCTGCCTGTTAAGCAATTACATGGCCGGGCGCCCTTCAAATCAAGGCATGTGTTGCCAGCCATGCCGATTCAGCTACAGCGTTGTGGAAGAGACACGACCCGGCCAGCATTTTCCAATAGCGGAAGATCAACGCGGCACTTACATATTCAACTCAAAAGACCTCTGCATGGTGGCGTATCTCCCCCAAATGATAGAAGCCAATATCCGATCGCTGAAAATAGAAGGCCGCATGAAAGGCATCCACTATGTGGCCACAGCCGTAAAAATATACCGTGAAGCCATCGACGCCTACTATGATGCCCCTGAGGGCTTTGGCGTTCGTCCCCATTGGTTGGAGGAATTGGACAAAATCACCAGCCGGGGATATGGAACGGGATTTTACATTAATGACCAGAGCCACTCCTCCCAAAGCGATGCGCCCCCGCAACCGCCGACATACGCACTGGCAGCAAAAGTGTTGTCAACCGCTGGCACGAACCGTGCCCATGTCGAGGTTCGAAACCAGATCCGTCTGGATGGCCCTGTGGAGATTATCAAACCCCGCGGACCGGCCATTTCCGATAAGATCGGAAGCATCATGAATATCGAAGGCCAGCAGGTTGAGGTCGCCCAACCCGGAAGCCGCGTGACGGTCGGCCTCGCCAACGACTGCGACCGTTTCGATCTGCTGCGTTGCAAGAAAAATGGGGCATAAAATTCTGTTATGAAACGTAATTTTGCAACAAAACTGGTCTGGCTGGTCGCCCTCACCGGACTGCTCTGCGGTGCCACATCCGGTGCTTTCCTGGTGTTGACCAAGGATCTGCCCCAGATCATCGCCCTGGAAAACTACCGCCCGTCGGCCATCACCCGCGTCTACTCTTCAGATCAAGTCTTGATCGCAGAGCTTTACGCTGAAAAGCGTGATCCCGTGCCATTGGACGATATACCGGACATGCTGGTGGCAGCACTGTTGACAACCGAGGACCGGCATTTTTACCAGCATCGAGGGATAAATTTCAAAGGCATCCTGAGAGCCATCGTACAAAATTTACGCAAAGGCCGCTATGCTCAGGGCGGAAGCACCCTGACGCAACAATTGGCCAAGACCCTTTTTCTCACACCGCGCAAATCCATCCTCAGGAAATTAAGGGAAGCTGTTTTGGCGCTGCAACTTGAGCGTCGCTACACCAAAGATGAAATTCTAACCCTCTATCTCAACCAGATCTATCTCGGCAGCGGCGCCTATGGGGTCTCTTCCGCCGCGCGGGTCTATTTTGACAAAGAACCGACAGAAATGAACCTTGCCCAGTGTGCTCTGATCGCTGGTCTGCCCAAAGGCCCATCACGATATTCCCCGCTGGTCAACCCGGATCGTGCCATCAAACGTCGCAATGTGGTCCTGAAACAAATGGTGGACACAGGTGCGATCACCAGAAGCGATTACGAATCGGCGTTGGCTGAACCCCTGGTGCTCCACAAATCAGAAAGAAACCGCGCCAATGCGCATCATTTCATCAATCATATCAAACAACAATTGGAGGCATCGGTGGGGGCCGATCGTCTTTACAAAGGCGGCCTGACCGTCCACACCACCCTGTCCACAAAACTCCAGAACGCAGCAGCCGATGCCGTGGAGCACGGTCTGGCCCAATTGGACAGCCGAAGGGCCTCCCATCAGCTTCTGGCCCCCTTACCCCAGGCGGCCCTGCTGGCCGTGGATATATCCACGGGCGGTATCCTGGCCATGATTGGAGGGCGTCCCGGGGATAAGGGAGACTTCAATCGCGCCACCATGGCCAAACGTCAACCGGGTTCGGCCTTCAAACCCATGGTCTATGGCCTGGCAGTAGAGCAGGAATTCAATCAGCATCAGACATTGCTGGATGCGCCCATCGTCTTTCAACTTTCAGGCAGTCGGCAAGAGTGGCGGCCCGATAATTTCAGCCAGCGATATGACGGCGAGGTCACCATGCGATGGGCCCTGGCCCATTCCAAGAACATTCCTGTCATCCGGCTCATGGAAAAATTAGGGCCCTCATCGGTTATACGTTTCAGTCAGTCATTGGGAATACAATCGATCGGCGATCCCAATCTATCATTGGCTTTGGGGACCTCCGAAGTAACGCTGATTGAACTGACAGCCGCCTATGCAGTTTTTGCCAACAAAGGAAAGTTCATCGCCCCTTATGGGGTCACGGCCGTACAGGACAACACGGGGCACCCCATCTGGAAAGCCAAACCCAAACAACGTCTGGCTGTCTCCAGAGCCTCCGCGGCGATCATGACGGACATGCTTGAAGCTGTGGTGCGCAATGGAACCGGTCGAAGCGCCCAAGTTCTGCCACCGCCGGTAGCCGGTAAAACCGGGACCACCAACGATTATCGGGATGCGCTCTTTGTCGGCTATACCCCATCCATAGCGACAGGCGTCTGGGTCGGCAACGATGACGCGTCCACATTGGGACCAAAGGAGACCGGCGCACGGGCGGCGCTTCCCATATGGATCACCTTCATGCAGGCGGTACTCGCGGATCAACCTCAGGAATATTTCGATTATCCCGAAGGCGTGCGGCGGATTCATATCAACGCCAAGACAGGGAAGCCTTTGGATGCAGCAAACCCCCGGGCGACGCCTGTGCTTGTCAGGTCGCCTTCAACGCCTTCCTCATGATGCTGACGGGGGGAGCTTTATCCTGCGCTTTTCAGGTTCCGGATGCGGCCGATAGTAGATGGCCGTGTGCCCTATCATTCCGACCACACTGGATCCGGTGCCCCTGGCCAATGCCTCGGTGGTTTTCGACTTGAAGTCCCTTGTTTTGTCGTCGTTGAACTTTATTTTGACCAGTTCGTGCTTCAACAAGGCCTCCTCCAATGCTTCGGTGACCATAGCGGTATAACCGCGGGCCCCAATCAGCACAAGGGGCTTAAGGGAATGGGCCAACGCCCTCAAATATTTACGCTGATGACTTGTTAAATTTGGTGGGTTCATGGATGTATTATCGACGTTTCAACTTTCTTACAATGTAAGTCACATTGTTCTGGATTTTATCGATCTGCCCTGACATGGCGTTCACTCCTGAATCAGTGCTGAGGGCAACGCTTTCGATGGAGCCGAAAGTAGAAATAATTTTGGCGTTCTGCTGCTGCAACGAGGTGATCTGGGCACTGACCACGATCAGGTAGATGATGATGCCAATCAGGCAAAGCAGATTTACAAGGGATATCCACTTCTTCTTAATAAAATCCATTCGTTGGCTCTCCTGCTCAGGGTATCGGGTTGGCCGTCGCGTTGATGGCATTGACCGGTTGCGCCATGACGACTGTTCAATTTCAATTATAAATATCGATTTATCGTATCATTGACAAGTCATTTTCCATGGTTTAAAGGATATCTATCTGATTATACGTCACTTCAGTGTATCAGATGCTGATTCAAACCCCAGAAATGGCCAGCGGGGTGATAGCCATGAGCGCCAAAGAATTGCCTGGAAACACGCCGGAACGAAGATCGGAAGTTCGTGCTGAAGATGAGCGGTATTACAGCGTACAGTTCACCGCAGAAGGTTTGGCATCGTTTTATCAATTCAAATTGTGGAACATATCAAAGAAGGGGATGTGCATACTGGTCAAGGAGGGCTCCCGGGTGCTTGAGCATATCAAGGTGGGAGAAACCATCGAGATGACCTACTATCTGACGGACAGCCAAGGCGCCCACGAGAACCTGAGGACCGAGATCAAACACATTACCAAAAATGAAAAAGGACGCTTTCAGGGCCATTATATGGTGGGGCTGTCGATCCTGTAGCCCTGCCGACGGTTCTTATTCCACACCCGGCCGGCTCATTTTTTTGACCATCGAACGGCCAATGCTCAACACCCGACCTGGTGCTATGTCCCACTAATAAGGTTAAGAAAGATTCATAGGAGCGGCTTTTAGCCGCGAATCGTGCTGACGGTGACGAACTGGATTTATCGCGGCTGAAAGCCGCTCCTACAACTTGTAGATTATTTCTGGGCGCCTTACTAGCAGATATCCCTCCGCTCATATGATGCAAAAATGGAACGAAGCGACGCTCCGCATATCGAGGTTGGACGTTTGACGTTCAATATGGGGCCATCCGGCCCCGGAAATTATGAATAGACCACATTTATGGGCAATGGCGGATACTTTTTGACGCCCGGCTTGGGTAAAATGTGTTCCTGACCGACGGTAAGCCAGTTCACATCCGGATTGATTTCACGCAGCTTTCCATCATCAGGCGGCCTGGCGTGGTTGGTATAGGCATAGGTCACCTGAAAAATGCAGATACCCTTTTTGCGATGCCGGGCTACCACGTAATTCTTCTTGAAGGTCCTCAATACGAGGTTGTTGGCGTCGGCAATCTGTTGCATCTCGTCTTCGCTGAAACGCATCAGGATCGCCTTGGACACCCCCCTCTCCGATATCCGAATGAGGGCACGAGATTCGCTGCTGCCGACATAAACCGTCGAAATACACGGAATGCGTTTTAAATATTGGGCCGCCACGATGGCAGCCGTCCGCCGCCCCCCCACCATCACGGGCAGCCCGTAGTACTCGAAGAACTTTTTCTGGACGGTCTCGGCATATTTATCGCCCTTTTCATAAAGGTCTTTGGAGATATAACGCAAGCTCTGGGCCATGTCCTCAGCCGCCTCGGTAATCGGCCAATCCACACGAACGTGAAAATGGGAAAGGCTGTATCGATTCTTTGAACGGCTCGCCGGATCTCTTTGAACCAGCAGCGCGTAGTCCACCGGCAGCAGCACCTTTAGAAAATTGAAAAAATGCGCAGACTCCACATACTTCTGGTTGCGATCGTAATCCTCCGGCAGCGGCAGTGCCCGGGCTTGCAGCAGATTGGTCTTGGTGGTTTTGTTGACGTTGAAAAATCGGATGTACTTTTTATAGCTGGCCGGGATGGTATCTTCTACAAAGAGAACGAGAAAACTGTTTTGGTATTCATGCTCAATACCGGGAATGCGCGCCCGCGGTTTGAGTTCCCTTTTTTCAACGAAAGGATACGGGACCTTACTGCTCAGAAATTGCATGTATGAATTGACCAAGGTATAGTCCAAAATAAACTGGTCCAGTTCATCCCGCAACATCTCATAGTATGATCGCCGCAGCCGATTCACTTGGCTGAGTTCTTCTCGAACGCTCCAGAAGGCCAATCGATTCTCCCAAGACGGTTGATCTGCTGACGCAGGATTGGGTGTTGTCGTGAACATAATTATCTCATTAGATATTCATGCCTTACCACTATTGTTCGTCGTCGTCAATTGTTGCCGGGGATGGTCCGTTAATTTTTTCAACCCAACGGTAGATGGACTCCCGATAGCGGTACCCCAGATAGACGAGGACGATATTGGCCGCTACCACCAGAACAAATATCAAATAGTTCTTCTCATAGACCAGGCCGCCCTGAAGGCTTAACATCAACGTTCCCGGTATACGCCCCACCATCGCAATCATAAGAAAGACCCGCATCGGAATGGTGCTGACGCCGAGAAAGAGGCATAAATAGTCTTTTGGAAATCCGGGAAAGAGAAACAAGAGGAAGACGACCAAAATGCCTTGATGGCGGACCAGGTAATCGAATTTTTCAAACCTTGCCTGGGGGATGATGCTTCGCGCCCACCGCTTTCCCAGAAAACGGCCGATGCAAAAATTTATCCACGACCCGATGGTCAAGGCGGCCGTGGAGTAAATACAACCGGCAAAAGCGCCGAACAAGTATCCCCCGATGAATCCTGTGGCCTCACCCGGGATGGGCGCAAAAATCACCTGCAGAATCTGTATGATCATAAAGACCATCGGCGCCGCATGCCCGTAAGAACGCACATAGTCGGTCACGCGATCTCTGTCGGTGAGAAGCTCGTACCCGAAGGACAGCCAGGCCGCAAGGGGGTCCCGATACCAGTAGGCCAACAGGACGCCGATGCAGACAACACCCAACATCCATGGCCACATCCGCAGCAGCCGTTGCCACAATGCAGACAATTGATGCTTTACCAACCCGCCCTCCCCGTCATCGCCTCATCGGATTTTGCCGCAAAGGCGTCGGCCTGCCAACGAAACGGCCCTATTTTTCACTCAGGCTCGCGATTCCCGGGAGGGTCTTGCCCTCGAGAAACTCCAGCGAAGCGCCGCCGCCTGTCGAGATATGCGAGATACGTTCTGCAACGCCGGCTTTTTCCGCAGCAGCGGCTGAATCACCGCCGCCGATCACTGTCTTGGCCCCACGGTCGCTGAGACCGGCCAGCAATTTGGCGATTTCGAAGGTGCCCGCAGCAGTTTCAGGTATCTCGAACACGCCCATCGGGCCGTTCCATATGATGGTTTTCGCATCGGCGAGCACGGACTTGAAGATGGAGATGGTTGCTGCCCCGATATCCAGACCGGCCGCTTCATCGGTGATGCGCGACACCTCACAGGATTTGATCTGCCCGGCCTGACCGGATCCCAGGTCGAAATCGGAACTGGCCATGCAATCCACGGGCAACACAATCTTGTCCCCGGCTTCCGCCAGCAGGCGTTTTGCCAGAGCGACCTTGTCCTTCTCCAACAGGCTGCGCCCTACAGAGAGCCCTTTGGCATGCAGAAACGTATAAGCCATGCCGCCGCCGATCAGCAGCCGGTCGACTTTCGGCAGCAGCTCCTGAATCACGTCTATTTTTCCCGATATTTTGGCACCACCCAGGATTGCAACAAACGGACGCACCGGCTTGTCGAGCAGCCCCCCCAAATATTCGATCTCTTTCATGATGAGAAATCCGGCCACTGCGGGTTGAAGAAACCGGGTGACCCCTTCGGTGGAAGCGTGAGCGCGATGGGCTGTGCCAAAGGCGTCGTTTACAAAGATATCGCCCAAGGAGGCCAAGGATCTGGCAAAGACTTCCTCGTTCTGCTCCTCCTGGGAGTAAAACCGGAGATTTTCCAGCAACAGCACCTGACCGGTAGAGAGGAGCCCGGCCGCTTTTTCTGCGGCATCGCCGATACAGTCCTCCGCGAAAAAGACCCGTTGACCGATGAGCTGTGACAAGGCGTCGACACAGGGTCGCAGCGACATACCGGGCCGTCGTTCGCCCTTGGGGCGTCCCAGGTGGGACATGAGGATCAGCTTACCGCCACGGTCCAGTATGTGACGAATCGTCGGTAATGCCGCACGGATGCGCTTGTCATTGGTCACCACACCGTCTTTGACGGGCACATTGAAATCCACCCGCATCAAAACTCGCTTACCTTGAAATTCGACGTCCTGAACCGTCAGTTTTCGCATTTAAAACTCCTTAATGGGCCATATGTCTTGCATCTCCGGGTCTAAGGCAGGGGGCGCCCATCAGCCTGGCCCGGCAACGCTGTCAGAACTATTCCTAATGCTTCTTTTGCTTCATGCGGTGGATGTTCTTCTTTTGAGACCAGCGTTGAAAGAAACCGAGCACACCACCGCGGTAGGCCCGATCAATCATCTCCTCGCGTACGCTGAATCCGCTGGCCTCTCCAATGGCCCGCCTGAGGCATTCGGTTTTGTGAATGCATTGCAGGCACTCGATGGGCGAGACCCGGAAGCCGTCTTCCCTCAAAGGGAATACTTTTTCCAGCTCACCGTAGCAGGCAGGGCGTTTTTTTGAATCGTCACTCATCATCCAACTCATGCTTCAGGTCACGGGTCATCAATTGGTGCACCGCGTCTTTGGGATCCAGATCCTCATGCAAAATATGGTAAATGGCATGGGCGATGGGCATTTCAACCTCGAGCCGCCGGGAAAGGTTGTAGAGGCTGCGGGCCGTTTTAACCCCTTCCGCCACCATTCGCATGTCGGCCAGCACATCTTTCAATTTCATGCCCTGGCCTATTTTTTTGCCGACGGTATGGTTGCGGCTCAAATCACCCGTGCAGGTCAATACCAGATCGCCAAAGCCTGCCAAACCGGTAAAGGTGCGCGGCTTGGCACCCATTGCGAGACCCAGCCGCCGCATCTCGGTCATTCCCCTGGTGATCAGGGCGGCCCGGGTGTTCAATCCCAACCCTAGACCGTCAATCATGCCGGCGGCAATGGCGATCACGTTTTTCACCGATCCGCCGAGTTCCACGCCGATCACATCTTCATTGGTGTAAACACGAAACGCCGGCGTAGCGAACACGTGCTGAACCAATTTGGCACTTTTCGGATCCTTCGACGCCACGGTAACGGCCGTAGGAAATCCCTTGACCACCTCTTTGGCAAAACTCGGGCCCGACAGGACGGCGAACCGGTTTCCACTGATACCCCCCAGGGATTCATCAATAACACCGGACATGGTCAACTGGGTGTCATTTTCGATCCCCTTGCTGGCGGACACCAGAATGGCGGTATCATTGATGTGGGGTCTCATCTGACAGGCCACATCCCGCATCACATGGGACGGTACGACGATCAACACCATATCTTTGTCCGACACCGCGCTTTTCAAATCGTTTGTGGGCATGAGATTTTCGGACAAAGCGACACCAGGCAGAAAAAGGGAGTTCTCCCTCGTCTCCTTGAGCTCTTCGCACAGGTCCTTTTCAAAGACCCACCAGTTGATGGGATAGCCCTTGGTCGCCAACAAATTGGCAAGGGCGGTGCCCCAACTCCCGGCACCGACGACACCGACCTTCAGATGGCTTACATCGAGATCTTTATCATCCATCGGCTTCCCCTCCATCGGTATCCTCCTCCGCCAGACAAGCGGCGCTGACCACCCGCTCCCCCGGCTCCATATCGATGAGTTTCACACCTTGGGTATTCCGGCTGATCACGGAAATGTTGCTGACCGGTATGCGAATGATTTTTCCGCGATCGGTCACCAGCATGATGTCATGATCGTCGTAGACTTCCAGGATTCCCACCACCATGCCGTTGCGCTGACTGGTCTTGATGGTGATCACCCCCTTGCCCCCCCGCTTGTGGACCGGGTATTCGTCAATCGATGTGCGTTTGCCAAAACCATGTTCGGTCACGGCAAAGAGGGTCTGGCCATGACTGATGGCCTGCATTCCCACGATACGCTCTTCCCTATCCAGGCGCATGCCGCGCACGCCGCGTGCTATGCGGCTGGAGGGCCGGATGTCCGATTCATGAAAGCGAATCGATTTTCCGGAGGCAGACCCGAGGAAAACATTCTGTGTGCCGTCTGTAATGCGTGCGGCGATCAGTTCGTCACCGGGCGCTAAATCGAGAGCGATAATACCGCCGGCACGCGGTCGGGAAAAAGCCATGATATCGGTCTTTTTCACCGTACCGTTCTTGGTCCCCATCAGCACGTAGCAACCGGGTTCAAAATCGGGCACGGCCAAAACGGTTGTCATGCGCTCTCCCTCTTCGAAATCGAGCAGGTTGACGATCGCTTTACCGCGGCTGGCGCGGCCCGCCTGCGGGATATCGTATACTTTGCACCAGTAGACCTTTCCCCGGTTGGTAAAGAAGAGAAAGGTATGATGGGTTGACGCTACGAAAAGATGGGAGACGAAATCCTCGTCTTTGGTCCCCATGGCTGTCTTGCCTTTACCGCCTCGACGTTGACTTTGGTAAAGGGTGATGGGGTTGCGCTTGATATAACCGGAATTGGTGATGGTGACCACCATATCCTCTTCCACAATCATATCTTCCAGGGTCAACTCCTGGGTCGATGTCACGATTTCGGTGCGCCGTTCGTCGCCAAACTGCTCTTTAACCGTGGTCAGTTCTTCCTTGATCAGATCGAGCACCATCTGCTCGTTGGAGAGGATCTCTTTGAAATAAGCAATATCCTTGAGTACGGCCTCAAGGTCGCTGACAATTTTATCCCGCTCTAACCCGGTGAGACGCTGCAGGCGCATGTCCAGTATCGCCTGGGCTTGAATGGGCGACAGACTGAAGCGTTCGATCAACCGCTCCTTTGCCTCGGCCGGAGATTTGGATTCCCGGATCAGCTTCACCACGGCATCCAGATTGTCGAGGGCGATTTTCAACCCCTCCAGAATATGGGCCTTCTCTTCGGCTTTATTGAGATCGTAACGCGTGCGCCGAATGATCACGTCCTTGCGGTGGTCGACAAAGTTCTCCAGGATCTCTTTCAGGCTCAGCACCTGGGGACGCTGGCGGACAACCGCCAGGAAGATGATACCGAAGCTGCTCTCCATCTGGGTGTGTTTATAGAGTTGGTTGACCACCACACCCGACACGGTGCCCCGTTTGAGCCCGATGGCGATACGCATCCCCTCTCTGTCCGACTCATCGCGAACAAAACCAATCCCTTCGATCTGCTTGTTCTTCACCAGTTCGGCTATTTTTTCGATCATCCTGGCTTTGTTGACCTGATAGGGTATCTCAGTGACCAGAATGGTCTCGCGGTCGTTTTTATCCTTTTCGATAATCACCCGGGCGCGCATCCGAATGATCCCGCGACCGGTCTTGTACGCTTCGCGGATACCACGGGTACCGTAAATAATGCCGGCAGTTGGAAAGTCGGGCCCCGGCATGTGCGCCATCAACTCTTCCAGGTTGATGTCAGGATCGTCGATGAGGGCACAGGTGGCATCCACCACCTCGGACAAATTGTGGGGCGGAATATTGGTGGCCATGCCCACGGCGATGCCTGATGATCCATTGACAATCAGGGCCGGCACCTTGGCCGGCAGCACAGTGGGCTCTTCGAGGGTTTCATCATAGTTGGGCGCCAGATCGACGGTCTCTTTGTCCAGGTCCTCCAACATCTCCTGGGCCAGCCGCGTCATGCGCACTTCGGTATACCGCATGGCCGCCGGCGGGTCGCCGTCAATGGAGCCGAAGTTGCCCTGCCCGTCCACCAGGGTGTAGCGCATTGAAAAATCCTGGGCCAGGCGCACAATGGTATCATATACCGCCGTATCTCCGTGGGGATGGTATTTACCAATCACATCACCGACGATACGGGCCGATTTTTTGTAGGGTTTGTTGTAGTCGTTTTTAAGTTCCCGCATGGCGTACAGCACGCGGCGGTGAACGGGTTTCAGTCCATCCCGCACATCGGGCAATGCGCGACCGATGATTACGCTCATGGCATAATCGAGATAGGATTTCTTCATCTCCTTCTCGATGCTGATCACTGCCATTGTATCGGATTCAGTCATTCATCCAGCCTTTCTGCAAATCCAGAACTTGTCATTCGGCTCAAACGCTATTCTTCGCCGGACTCCACAAATTTCTGATAGTTGGTTCGATAGATCTCCGCTAGTGTCAGAAAGCCCGTCACCACCAACGGGCCGTAAATAATTCCGATAATGCCAAAAAGTTTCAATCCCCCGATGATGGCGAAGAAGACCAGCAGCGGGTGCATTTTGACCTTCTTGCCCACCAGTTTTGGTTTGAACACATATTCAACCCCCATGGACAGAAGGAGATAAAACACGATAAAGAAGATGCCGGCCGCTAACTTGCCTTTGAGAACCAGATAAATGGCGGTGGGGACAAAGACCACGCCGATGCCGATAATGGGTAGAAAAGCCAGCAACCCCATGATCACGCCCCATAGAAAGGCCGAGGGCAATCCGAAAAACCAGAAGAGCAGCCCGCCCAGCGTGCCCTGGATGAAGCCCCCCAACCCATTGCCGATCAATACCGCCCCGGCCATCTCCTTGAACTTGTCTATTAGTAGCGATTCCTGGTCGTTTGGAAGGGGCGACAGGTCCACGATAAAGGCCACCAGTCTCTCGCCGTCGATCAGCAGAAAGTAGGTGACCATCAGCATCAGGATGGAGCTGACCACGAAGGCAAGCGTATTGGAGGCGACGGCGCGCGCCTGTTCGTAAAGAAAAAACCCCACGAACTTGATGACCTCCGAAACGGCGTTTTTAAATTCCTCGCCGGTCAATTCATAATTGAATTTGGACAGCACCGCATTGGCGCGTTCCAACACATGGGTATCCTGCAACAGAATGTTGATCTGGTCATTGATCACCGCCCCCCTGGCCATCTGGTAAAGCCCGTACGCTTGCTGGGTCAGACTGCCAACGAAAAATACAATGGGAACGAACAGAATGAAGAAGATGAAGATGCAGGTCACCAGAGAAGCCAAAGAAGATCTGATTTTGGGTTGGTTGTTGAACAGCCGGTAGATCGGATAGAAGACGCCGCTGACCACCGCGCCAAGGATCAAAGTCGAAAAAAACGGCATCAAGAGCCAGCCAAGTAGAATGATGGATCCCAGAAAGCAGGCCAGAAAAAACCACACTATGGGATTTCTGGAAATCAAATCACCCATTACGCCTCCAGGTATTGGCGAGGTATCCTAAAGGAATCAGAAGGCGCGTGCCGATCGTAGTTCTCTTTACGAACGACATGCGTTCCGTGGCTTAAAAGCGGAGAACGATGAGGGATTTCCCCGGATCTATGACGACCGCTGCCCCATGAAGCCCGTGATACTTCATACAAGGATTTTTACCTTGTACGCAGCAGCAAACTGCAATCTATTGCAAAAACGACCTGCCCGCCGCGAGCTAACGGCTGACCAGTGCGCCCGCCACCACCAGCAGCAATGCCTCATAAATCCACATGGGCGTCAGAGAGCCAAAAATAGCGTAAACGATGCCGCCGCCGATAATGGCCGGCACACCGCAGAAAACCAGAATTCCCAAACGTCGGCTGATGTCCATCTTAAGTTCCCGTAATTAATTATAATTTTAGTAGTTCAGATGATAACTCCGGTGGAACACTTCAACGAGCGCCTGTCATATATGGCGGCTACCACCGGTAGTTGCCTGTTTCTCTCCTGCCACCATTTATAGTGGATCGTATTTAGCAATAACTGTCTTAAATGTAAAGCGAAAAAGCTCTCGGACACCCGTTGTTCGATGCCCATCAAATCCGGATTTTCCCTTTTTGCGAAAGAACGTGATCGAAAGAATTCGCGGCAGCTTCATTATGCAGATAAGCTACTGAAATTTTGTTTACTAATTAACGGACCAATAACCCGCAGGAAGGCATTGTACGTAAAAGCCAGCCCCCAAAGACCCATTGATGTAGTTGATGTCGGTCCAATTACCAGCAACATTGATTTGGGTTAAAAGCCCGCTAACTGATCATGTCAAAAATTCGTAATCTGCGGGCCGCAGATACGAACTGATAAAGCATGGAAGCTCAAGAAAAATCTAAAGGAAAGCGCGGCCGGTTGATTACCCCTATGGGATGCGGTACACTGGCGGCAACCATTTCGATCCGGTTGCTTCATGCTTCACGCGCACGGCACGGAAACTGATATGTGTTTAATATTATTTGCTTACGAAAAGCATCCAGACCACCGTCTCATACTGGCGGCCAACCGGGATGAATTCTATGATCGCCCGACGGCTGCATTGACCTACTGGCAGGACCATCCGGGCATTCTGGCAGGCCGGGACCTTAAATCCATGGGGACCTGGATGGGGATCAATCGAACGGGAAAGTTTGCCGCCATCACCAACTATCGTGAGCCCGGCAGGCAGATCCTCGACGCCCCCTCCCGGGGCCACCTGGTCTCTGACTATCTCATCGGCGATCTGCCGCCGTCTGAATACCTGGAACAGTTGAGGCAGAAGGCCCACTATTATAATGGCTTCAACCTGCTGGTCGGTAACACCCGATCCCTTTTTTATTATTCAAACCGCAGGGACGGCATCCTGCGCCTGGATCCGGGAGTTTACGGCCTGAGCAACCGCCTGCTCGACACCCGATGGCCGAAAGTCCATCTTGGCAAATCCCGCTTATCGGCATTGATAGAGTCGAATACCGACCTCCCAAGAGAAACCATCCTCAGCCTGTTGCAAAATCAAAAGCGACCGCCGGACCACCAACTGCCCGATACCGGTGTGGGCATCGAGTGGGAGCGCACCCTGTCGCCATTGTTCATTTCCAGCCCCAATTATGGAACACGGTGCTCGACGCTGCTCACCATCGATCGCCGTCAGCGCGTCCGGATGACCGAAATCACATGGACGCCGGCCAGACCTGAACCGACGCAGCAGGATACCGCAACATACAATTTCACCATAGGCCCGAAATAAGCCCGACGCCATTCATAGAAAAAGCTTTTCCAGGGGTTGGTACGCACCGGAAGGCGGCGCATTGAAATCAGCTATCGCAGGGACCACGCCGCCCACCCGAATGCCTGCATAGGCTTCAATTGCCGCCATATTTTCCTCTGCAAGATCGGGATCGTCAGCCGTGCTGTTTGTCTGGACCAGGATGACCCCCGTGGGAGCGGCGCCTCTTTTTTTCAATGCTTCAATGGACAACAAGGTATGGTTGATCGTGCCCAGGCCGGCCCGGGCCACCAGAATCGGGCGGCAATCGAAAGCAGGAATCAGATCGGCCACCATCTTATCTTCGGTCACCGGTACGAGAAGGCCGCCGGCCGCTTCGATCACCAATGGAGCGTAGGTCGCACGCTTTTTTCTGATCCGCCGGATGACCTCTTCCACATCGATGCGTTGACCGGCATCACGGGCCGCATAGAACGGCGCCTTTGGATTGGGATAACAGAAGATAACCGAATGGTCCGGGTCCGAGGATCTGAGCGCCGGCGTGTATCGGTAGATAAAGGCGGCATCGCTGTCGGTGTCGTAGGGATTGGAGCACCCGGTTTGGAAGGGTTTGAGGTAGAAGGGCGAATATCCCCTGGCGAGGAACCATTGCATGAGCAACAGGGAAACGACGGTCTTGCCTGCCCCGGTGTCGGTGCCCACCACACATATATCAGCAATGGACTTCATGGGACTCCTTGATGGCCCGCACCAGGGCCTTGCCGTCATCCTGGGTGTGCAGGGCGGTCAGGCTGATTCTGAGGATCGCCCGGTTCAACGGAACGGTGGGGTACCGCGCCGGAAGTACAAAGATCCCTTCTGCCAATAAGTGGCGGGCCAGTGCAACGGCCGATTTCTCCTGGCCGATCTCCACGGCCAGGATGTGGGCATCCCCGCTGACGGAGTACCCCAGCGCCGCCAATTCTTCTCCGAGCCATCGACTCAACGCCGCCAAATGCCGACGTTGTGCTCCGCATCGGGCGACCGCCTCCAATATATCCATCGCCGAAGCGGCATGTGCTTCAGGCAGTGAGGTGGTATAGATCTGCGGCGAAGAGAAGTTGAGCAAATAGGACTTGATCTCATGGGTCATGAAGGCGAAGGCGCCGAAGAGTCCCAAAGCCTTGCCGAAGGTGCCCACCGCCACGTCGGCCACTTCCCCGGCCAGTCCGCGCCCCTTTGGCCCCAGGGCACCGAAGGCATGTGCTTCGTCCACCACGCAGATAAACGCATGCCGGTCTTTTAAGGTTTTGAGTCCGGCAACGTCGAGGCAGTCACCGTCCATGCTGAAAAGCGACTCGGTCACCACACCGGCCGGCCGGTCGGCCTTATGCAGCCGCTTCTTCAGATGGTCCATGGCGCTGTGGTTGAACCCCCTGATGTCGGCACCGCTCAACGCCAGGCCCTTGACGCTGCTGGCATGAATATGTTTGTCGAAAAAGATGGTATCGCCGGGTTCAAACAGGGTGGACAATACCCCCAGGTTGGCCTGATAACCGCTGGGGTAGAACAGGGCCGCTTCGTATCCGAAATATCGGGCGTAGGCCTCCTCGGCAGCATTGAGCCGCTTGAAATTGGCGGACACCAACCGTGACGATGATGAAGAACCGCCATAGCGGGAGAAGTTTTCCCCTATTTTGCGCCACAGCGCTTTGTCGGCGCCGAGCCCCAGGTAGTCGTTGGACGCCATGTTGAGCAGCTTTCGACCGCGGCTGACAACATGCTTTCCCTCCCGGCGGTCGATGGGCAGCGGGTCCCGAAAAAGATCGCTCTCTTTCTGGAGATCCAATTTGCTTCGGTAGCGTTGGGTTAACATGTCTATCCTTCCACCATTTGATTCCACAGCTGTTGGTAGTGGACGCCCAGGACCTCTTTTGGGAAATGGTCATCAAATGCCCTGGTGCCGATCAACAGATCGCCGTCCAGGTCAATGCCGTCATGGCCGCAGGCCGCCACATGGTACATGAAAGCTTCACTGCTCTGTTGGCGCAAAATGGCCGTAGCCCTGTAACGACCTTTCAGAAAATCGATGGGCGGGATGGTGCACTGGCGGACACTGAGCAAGAAAGCGTGGCGATCAAAATCCAGTCGGCGGCGCACGTGCAACGCAGCGGTCTGCGCCATCAACTCCAGTCCGGCAAAACACGGCGCATTGCCGAACACCGCCTCGGCTTCCAAATGACGGGAAGAGACCGCAAGGACCTTGGAGAGCAGTCTGAAGTGCGACATCCGGCTGTGGATATCTATGGTTTCCATCGACGCACCACCACCGCGGCGTTTTGTCCGCCGAAGCCGAAATTTTGAAGCAAAATGACCGACGGGTTTATCGCTGTTTTGGGACGAAGATAATTCAATCCGGCATTGCACGGCGTTTCCAGATTGCGAATGTACGGCCACAGCCCGGTTTTCAGGGCGCTTAAACAAATGGCCAGCTCTGCCGCACCACAGGCCGATGCAAGATGGCCGATCCAGGACTTGAGGGCGATGATCACCGGCCGGTGCGGGTCAAAAATGCGGTGCATCATCGCGGCCTCTACCTCGTCGTTGAGCGGCGTGCCGGTCCCGTGGGCGGATATCAGGTCGACTTCGGCCGGCAAGATACCGGCTTGATCGAGGGCGCGGCTAACAGCCCACTGCGCCCACTGTGCGTCCGGCTGAGGAGCGGTCATGGCATGGCCGTCCATTGACGCGCCGTAGCCGCAGATCTCGGCCAGGACGGATGCCCCGCGCGCACCGGCATGCTCGGTCGACTCCAGCACGAAAAAGGCGCCCCCCTCACCAGGTACGAAGCCCTGACGTTTGGCATCGAAAGGTCGGCTGGCCGCCACGGGATCCCCTTGTCCGCTGTAAAGGGCCTGGGCCTTGCGGTAGGCCAGCAGGCCGCCGCTGCTCAGCCGCGAATCCCCTCCCCCGGCCACCGCCAGGTCGAGATCACCGTTTTTGACTCTGCGATAGGCTTCACCGACGGCTTGCAACGACGCGGCGCAGGCGTTTCCAAGGGATAAATTCTCGCCGTGGATGCCGCTGACCTGAGCAATGGCGGAAGCAGCGGTGTTGGGTAGAAAGCGCAGAATCCACAACGCCGGCAATACTTCTTCGGCGATCTTTCCATTTTCGATCCGGGGGCACTCTCCTCCCAGATCGAGATTGGGACCGCCCCCTACAAACAGACCGGCCCGCTGACGCTGTTCCTGGGAAAGGCCGGCGTTTCGGATAGCGCTTACCGCGGCTGCCACGGCCATGGACGCCCCTCGATTGAGGTAACGCAGGTTTTTGTGCCGGCCGGTGTGCTCGCGAACATCGAAATCGGCGATCGGCGCCACACAGATGGGATTATCAGACGCATGGCGCTCAAAGCATACCCGTTCATGTCGGATGCTGTCATTGATGGAGATGTCATTATCGCCCAGACTGGTCACCGCACCCATGGCCGTTATGACGACACGCCGGTCCATCAGATCAACCGTACCGCGTCGGTAAGGGGACGGCGCCCGGGAGGCGGCGGGGATTCATCGGCCAGTCCCATGGTGACAAAAGACCGGATGGAAATCTTCTCCAGGCCGAGCAGAGGCTCGACCCGGTCGATAAAGACGAGCGGCGCCGTCAGGACGCAGCTGCCGACACCCAACGCCTGGGCCTTTAGCAGCAATCCTTTGAGGGCCAGCCCGACGGTGATGTCCAGGTCGCACTGCTGCCGGCCGTCGTCTTCCCGCAATCCGGCGGCCGCAAGTTTGGCGGCGAAGCCTTCGACGCCGTGCCGTACCCCCACCGCCAACAGCACCGGGGCGGAAAACATGAAATCAGCGTAGCGCCGATAGGCATTGATCCAGTTGCGCAGTCGCGCCGGACCTTTCCGGGCCTTGTGCAGGTCTATCAAGCGCGCATGGCCATCAATCAGCGCCTGGCGCAGGTTGTTCCGATGGTGGCGGGAGTCGATGCGTACAAACACAACCGGCTGGCTGTTGGAAGGAGACGGCGCCTGGTGCGCGCACCACAGCATCTCCTCGATCCACTGCTCCGGCAACGGATCGGGCTTGTATTTGCGAATACTTCGACGCCGGGAGACCAAGTCGTTCAGCATCTCGCCCGGCAATGTGTTTATGCCGCCTTGGCGCTGTTCATCTGCCACTGGACATAGCTCCCCAAGTCGCGGACCTGGATAACCGGCCCGTCTTCCAGGTCTGTAAGGATCTCTGCGAGACGTTCATCAGATAAATGGGGGTAGACTCTCTTCAGATGTGCGCTTGCACTCTTCCGGTCCTCAGGAGCCCCTGCGAGATGGAGCCGAAGGTTGCGCAGAAAGACGGTATCGTCGTGCACCTCGACGCCAAATCGCCCGTTTATCGCCACGGCAAGCTCCAGAAAATCGATGGACTCCACCCCCAAATCCCGCACCAGATAGCTTTGCGGTGCGATCTCTTCGGCGCCGATATCCAACAGCTCCGTCAAGACACGGCTGATCTCTTCAAATGTCGCCACTGTTTTCTCCGTTAACTACACCTAAGTTATAAACTCAACTTTCGGGTTTCACTCAAATTCAGTTTGAAAAGCTGTGTAGGAGCGGCTTTTAGCCGCGACCCGAATGCCTGATTGGACCCTCTTCGCGGCTAAAAGCCGCTCCTACATGAAAACCAAAAGTTGAAATATAAGGTTATCTAAATTCGTTATTCCACGGTTGCCGTAGATGCCGGATGGTCAAGCATGCCCATACTTCCATCTATTTGCCGGCGCTTTGGCCGCCGTCCATTGTAAGCACGGTGGCATTGAATCCTGCTGCGCTGTCCGTAAGCAGAAACAGGATCGTGTCAACCACTTCATGGATTTCCAGCGCCCGGCCCAGCGGCACTTTGGCCAGGGCGGCATCGGCGTTTTGATTGAGATACTGTCGCCCCCGTCCGGCATTCACATATCCCGGCCGCAGGGTGACGCTGGTGACCCCGCGGGAGCCCAGCTCAAGTCCCACATTGCGGTAGAGCGCTTCCGATGCCAGTTTGGCGGCAGCGTAGAAGCCTTGCCCGGCGTTGGGCTTGCCGGCAGCCGCTGAGGAGATATACACCATGCGTCCATGTCGGCGGGAAACCATGGCCCGCGCGACCAGCTGAACCGCGGCGGCGCGGTTGGCGATATTGGTCTCTATATAGGCGGCAACGGCTTCGGCATCGGCCGATGCCACCAGCCCTTCAAGATTCTCCTGCGCGAAATCCACCATGTAGTCGATGCCGTCGTCCGACAGCGAGGCCAGCCCCGCAATTGTCTCCCGTCTGCACAAATCCAGATGCAAGAGGGCATATTCTTGAACCTCACCCAGCAATGCTTTTTCGATGCGCTCTCTTCCCGCTTCGTTCCGAAAGGTCAGAATGGGAAATAAACCCCCGGCTGCAGCTGACCTGGCCAGGTGAAGGGAGAGATCACAACTGCCGCCCAGCAGGAGCGTCCGTTTGCCGGCAAAGCGTCTCATCATAAGATCCCGGTGACCACAGCTTCATCCCGGTCAAACAGAATACAGTCCCTGCGACCGTCCTCCCGGGGCCGCATCTGGAAAGCATACCGTCCCGGCGGCAGAAAGCGCTTGAACCGGAAACGCGTCGCCGAAAAGGCGGTTCCACGCATTTTATGCGACACCGCGGCCTGGATAAAGGCATGGATGATCATGCTCCCGGGCACGACCGGGTTTCCGGGAAAATGATCTGAGTAGATGGGATCCTCAGGGTCGAAGTGAAAGTACCCGTTCTTTTGTTGATCAAATGCTTTCATCCATCCCCATTCCGGCGATCATTTCCAGGTCCGCCTCGAGGTTGCGGCCCTGGGTGGTAAGATAGTTACCCACCATCAGCCCGTTGGCACCGGCGGCAAACACCCAGGATTGAAAATCCTTGAGGGTCGCTTCACGTCCACCGCAGATGGTGATGTCCTTGTCCGGGAAGATAAAGCGGTAGAGGGCGATCACCTTCAACGCCTCCATCGGGGGTAAAAGGGGATGATCCGCCAGGCGCGTTCCCTGGATTGGGTTGAGGAAGTTGATCGGCACCGAATCCACATCCAGTTCTCTTAGGGTAAACGCCAGCTCCACACGTTGGGCCCAGGATTCGCCCATGCCGAAAATGCCGCCGCTGCATACCACCATGCCGGCCGCCTTGGCGACCCGAACCGTCTCGATATCGTCGTCGTAATCATGGGTGGAGCATATGGTCTCGAAATGGGAGCGGGCGGTTTCCAGGTTGTGGTGATATCGGGTGATGCCGGCCGCCCGGAGTTGTCGCGCCGCCCCGGCGGTCAGCAATCCCACCGAAGCGCACAGCGTCAAATCGGTTTCGGACCTTAAGCGTGCGGCCGCCTTGCAGACCGTCTTCACTTCCCCGCCGGTCAGGTTCGTACCGCTGGTGACCACCGAATAATTGGTTGCACCGCTGGCCGCCATTTCCAGCCCTTTGGCCACCAGCGCTTCCTCGCTGAGCAGATCGTAAACCTGCGCTCCGGTGTTGTGGTGCGACGACTGGGCACAAAAAGCGCAATCCTCGGGACACATGCCGCTTTTGGCATTGATGATGGCGCATTTGAAAGCCGTGCGCGGCATGAAATGCTTCCGGATCTTATCGGCGCATGCGATCAGATCCAGGGTATCGTCCGGATGCGCGTTGGCCAGTTTAAGCGCCTGGGTCTCGCTGATGGCCCCTTCGCCACGAATGACCATTTCTGCCATGCGAATAAACGCTTGATTAAACACGCCGCCTCCTATACGTAAAATGGTCAACCCAAGGTCGAATGTGCGGTTGACATTAGTAGAGGGTTCCTATACCAGATCGCCGGAATATATGTCAACCAGACAAGATAAAGCAGGTTGACAATCCACCCAAAGGAAGGCGGACATGTCCACCAAATCCAAGCTCCTGGTTCAACTCAGAGATGCCGCCCACCAATGGATCTCCGGTGAAGAACTGTGCCGGGAACTGGGCATCAGCCGAACGGCGGTATGGAAACAGATCAACAATCTCAAGGCCGAGGGGCATCACATTTCATCCGCCCCTAAGAAGGGCTACCGGCTGGAGCAGATGGCCGACCTGGTCACCGTCGAAGAGATGGAAGCGACCCTTGAGACAAGAATCATGGGCCGCCCGGCCATCCACATCCTGAATGTGACCGACTCCACCAACCGGCAAGCCAAATCCATGGCCGGGCAAGGCGCGGCGGAAGGCACCCTGGTGGTGGCCGAGACCCAGACCCATGGACGCGGCCGCATGGGACGATCCTGGCACTCTCCAGCGGGCCGCAACCTCTACGCTTCTCTGGTGCTTCGGCCGCAACTGCCCCCATCCCAGGCGCCGCAAATCACCCTGATGACAGCGGTGGCCCTGGCCAGAACCTTGCAGGTTTCAGCCGCCCTGGATGCAAAGATCAAGTGGCCGAACGACATCATGGTCGGTGGAAAAAAGATCGCCGGCATTCTCACCGAAATCAGTGCAGATATGGATGCGGTGGATTACGTGGTGGTGGGCTTCGGTATCAACGTCAACCTCCCTCAAGCCGAAGTGCCGAAAGAGATCGCGTCGCTCGCCACATCGATCTATCAGGAGAAGGGGATCGAGACCTCCCGCGCGCGCCTGCTGTGCGACCTGTTAAAAAACTACGAAGCCGCCTACGACCTGCTGAACCGGCAAGGCTTCGGCCCTGTAATGGCGCAATGGCGGAAGATGTCCGACATCATCGGCCAGCGTGTCAACGTCGATGTGATGGAGCATCGGTTCACCGGTGTTGTGGAGACGGTGGACGATGATGGTGTCTTGATCCTCAAGGATGACCAGGGTGAAACCCGCCGGATCTTCTCCGGCGACGTAAGCAGGCTGAGACCGCAGTAATCCCATCATTCGCACCCCAACGCGTCGCGGTCCATTTCAACACCCAGGGGGATAGAACAAGCCGGGGCAGCAGCCTGTGGCTGCCGCCCCGATTGGTTGGTTTTTTTCAAACCGGGTGCTGTACACCCGGTTACAACTGCAACGATAGCGGCACTGCATGCTTGGCTCAGTTTAGATTTAGCGCTACCGGATCGGCTTGACCTCCACCCGGCGGTTTCTTGCACGCCCTTCCTTGGTGGTATTTGAAGCGATGGGGCGATCCGGCCCATACCCCTTGGTGGTCATGCGCCCGCTCTCGATACCCTTGGATACCATATAGGCCTTCACCGACTGGGCGCGTCGCCGGGAGAGACCGACATTGTAATCATGTGCACCGGTGCTGTCGGTGTGCCCCTGGATCTCGATGTTAAGACCCGGTTGGGCTTTAAGCGCTCCTGCGATTTCATCGAGAACGGGATAGGAGCTCCGGCGCAGGTCGGCTTTGTTGACCTCGAACTGGATATCTTTATAGATCCAGGTTCCCTCGGCCGTGACCTCTGCGCTCTTGGTGGGCACCGGCAGCGGACATCCTTTGGCATCGACCTGGACGCCTTCGGGAGTACCCGGACACTGATCTTTAGCGTCGGGAACACCGTCTTTGTCGCTGTCCAGTGGACAACCGGACATATCGACCTTCACACCGCGCGGGGTGTCGGGACATTTGTCCTTTGCATCGATAACGCCGTCCCCGTCACTGTCCGCTTCGCCGGATAACAACACCTCCCTGACAAAAGCGTTCATGGCCGAGCCGGTGGCCAGGCTGTCGGCCGTCACCGCTTTACCGCAACCGGTAGCTCCGGAGATTCGCGAAAGCAGGTTTTGACCGCCCGGATCATCACCAACCAATACGGTGTAAATGCATAGCCGGCTGCCATGGGCTTTCTTCATGGCATCGGCCGCCGCCAACGGGGCCTTTCCCATATCCTTGCCATCACTGACGATGACCATCGCAGTGGGGGCATTGACGCCCTCAAGGTCTTTGGCCGCGCTTCCGATGGCCTGCGCCAACGGGCTGGTACCGCCCGCATTGGACACTTTTCCCAAGCCGGCCTGGAGTGCTACCGGATCATACGGTTTGAGTTCTGCCACCAAGTTGGTCAAGTTGCCGGAGACCTTGCTGTGATGACCGAAACTTCTCAGCGCCACTCTTGTGCTGACGGACGGCATGGTCTTGTTGAAGTTGCCAATGACGGCGCGGGCCGTCTCAAACTTGTTCTGACCATTGTAGCCCGCATCCATGGAGGATGATGCATCCAAAATAAAAAAGAGATAGTCGACCTTTCGACTATACTTTCCGCTGGGAATGGGCTGAACATCCATCGGGGGCGGTACCGCGCCGGGGGTCGCACATGCGGTGATCAATATGGCCGCCAGTACAACCACGATTAGAGACCTCAATGCATTTCTCGTCATGCTTGTACTCCTCTCTGTCATTAAGGGATTGCCGCACTGGTGCTCATCGTTTGGACAATTGAAAGACGCTCCATCCTGTACCATAGGCCGTAATCTCAAGCGGCTATGGAAGGTCGCCTGTGCCGCAGTTCAGTCTTTATTGGTAGATCGAGTTGTTTTAATCTAAGCGCTTCAGGGTGCTGAGCGCGATAAAGGCTTACGGGATATTCGTCACCAAATATAGATGAATTCGCCGGGTTGATCGATAGCCCGTCATATGATTGTCCGTGTGCTTCGCTGCCGTGTATAGAGCGGGAGTTGGATGAAAGGCGGACTTTTGTTCTACTATACGATAGAACCTGATCGTCAACAAGGCTGTATATCCGATCTGCGGGATTGCTCCCGACTGCCCGTGCGGACCGGGAAAACATCCGCAATCCGTGTCGCCGCCGGCCAACCGGCTAAAGGTTTTGACAATTTATTAAAAGAGCCGCTATATTTCAAATCTCCTGAGAAAATTCAACCCTAACGCCGGAATCTTGCGATGATACCGTTCGAGCCAATCCAAAGCTTCTACCTGCAACATCTCCCTGACGCCGAGATGAAGGGCCAACGAATCTTGGCGCCCTGCCCCTTTTGCCAACGCGCAGATCAGCCTGACACCGGGAAGATAGTGGTCATGGTCAACCCGGAGAGCTACTTCCGGGGTTATTTCCGATGCACCCGCCAATGCGTCCCCGGCGGATTCCATTTCTATTTTGCCCGTTTGATGGGCATTGGCGACGCCGGCGTACCGGGTGCCGAGGACCAGGCTGAACCGTATGCTTTTGATGTCCATTTTCCACCGCGTCACCTGGCGGCGGAGATCGATCGGTTCGAATCGTTGATGGGCGAGGACCAGAACGCCTATTTCAATCGGTTCGGCGTGACCCCGAATGCACTCAAAGAGCTGCGCGTCGGTTTCAACGGCCGTTATTTCGTCTATCCCTATTTTCTCGATAGCGGTTTTGCTTACGCCGGTCGGTGCGTAATGCCCGATCGGGAGGACGATCATTTCTGGCACGGCAATGAAGATTTCGCCAGGGAGGAATTCAGAACCTACAATTTGCCGGAGATCGAACGCTGTCGCGGCGGTGCGCTCTTTCTTACCGAAGGTGAGATTAACCTGCTGATTCTGAAATCACTCGGCTATCCGGCCATCTCGGTCCCCTCCTCAGCCGACCTGTCCCACATTGCGCCGGAAAGACTGGCACAGATCGAACACCTCTTCCTGCTCGTTGCCAATACCCCTGAGGCACGGCAATCCGCCAGAAATCTGGCCACCCAGCTGGGGTTCAAGGCCCGTATTGTGCCATGGCCCGACGCGTTTGGAAAGGGGGGGCAGCTTCTTAATTTAGCGGAGGAAGATCCCCAGGGATTGAAAAAAAACGTGGCCGCCATGATCGGAGCATCCCGGGCGTTCTCCCCTTTTGCACCGCCCGGGCGGGAACATCAACATCTCGTCGAATTCATTGAGAAGGATAAGGGGAAGTCCCTGCTCGGCATCGAAACCGGATTTGCCAAACTGGACGCCGCCATGGACGGCTTGCGTGGCATCAACATCATGGGCGGCCCCCCAAAAGCCGGCAAATCTTGTTTCTTCATGCAAATTTCCACCCAAATTGCACGCCGCAAAGTTCCGGTGATCTACTACGATTTCGAAAACGGCCGCCAAAAAATATACATGCGAACCTTGGTCCGCACCAGCCGGCTGCCTGAAAAAAAAATCCGAAGCACCGAGCTCGATGCCCAGGGATCCTCACAATTGAAAACCGCCATGAACCAATTCCATGATATGCTGACCTATTTCCGGGTAGTGAGCGATCGGCAACTCACTCCTGAAGTGATGCGCCGGCACATCGATTTTCTCAAGCACGAAACGCGAAAGGACGATCTGCTGATCGTGCTGGACAGCCTACACAAGCTGCCATTCAAGAGTCTGACCGAACGACGAACCGGCATCGATTTCTGGCTGCGCCAGATTGAGGCCATCCGGGACGAACATCATGTCAGCTTTCTGGTGATCAGCGAACTTGCCAGGGGAAAAGGCGGCGGTTACGGTGAGAAACCGGACATGGGGTCTTTCAAAGAGTCCGGTGATATTGAGTACAGCGCTGATAATGCGTTGATCCTGATGCCGGATTGGGACCCGCTTGATCCTGGTTCCACCCGGGAGCGGAAGAATCATCTCTGGATGGTGGCCAGCCGTGAAAACAATCCCGGCCAGGTGGCGCAATACCAGCTGGATTATCCCTATTGGTGTTTTCGCGAAATCTAAAGAGTTGACGGCATTTGGCCGATATCCCTTTCATGAACACCAAACTGCTCATCCTGCTCGTGTGGGGATTTTACTTTGCCCTGCGGCAAACCGCCGACGATTTCTGGCGGTTCTGCCTCATTTACAGCGCCGTCCTGGCGATCTGTTCCTTCTTCTACGGTCTCGAGAACAAGCCTAAGAAATCCAACAAAAAAACCAAATAATGGTATGCGTTAAATCATTTCGGATCTTTTCCCGTGATGTGAAGCGCACCGAAGCACAGGACGGAGCGGGAACCGTGCCGGACTGCTGCGCGATCGGCATCAGCGGCCGGCCGGTCAAATCCTAAATTGGCCGCACACAATCCAGCAGGGCCCGCTGGCTCGATTTACCGATGGCCATCAGGTGGCCGTCGATACGCTGACCTTCCATATAGTCGCCGAGCATGAATTTTTTCCCATCCGTCCGCATCATCTGCCCGCCGGCCGCCTCGACGATCACAGACACGGCAGCCAGATCCTTGAAGGATTCATTGGAGAACATGGCGGCATCGGCGCGCCCCATGGCCACGTAGCAGGCATGGGCTCCGGTGCTTCCAAAATCTCTGATTTTACCAGGGAAACGACACTCGTAGGACTGGTGAAAACGTGAATAGGTCAACAGCAGGCTCTCCTGGGAGAAGGCGCCGCGATCTTGAATCCGAATGGCCCGGTCGTTCCAGTAAGCCTGCTCGCCTGCGCAGGCGCGAAACAGATCCTGGGTGACCGGCATGAGAAACAGCCCCAAAATCGGCCAATAGTTCTCGTATAGCGCCAGGGACATACCCCAGATGGGAATGCCGGATTGGAAATTATCGACGCCGTCCAAAGGATCGAAAACCCAAAGGTAACGCTTCCCGCCATGGGTATAGCCTTCGTCCAGCTCGTTTTGACCATAGCGCTGGTGGTTGGGATAGCGATCGGTGATAATTTCCTGAAATGTTTTGTTCAAATGGAGTTCAGCCTGTGTGACCAGATCCTGGTCAAACGGAGGTCGATGACGTCCTTTGCCATAGAACTTAAGCGCCTGGTCGCCCATGGCTTGCAAGGTTTCCTGCGCAAACACATAAAGTTCACCGACATCCACCGTTGAAGCTGATGCTTTCATTGAGCCTCCAATTTTGGGTTATGCGCAGCCGCACATCCAGATTCTCATATCAATGCGGCCAGTGGCTGAGATGGTTTAGCGCCTGATACGCCTGTCAAAACAGGGTTGCCGGACCTGTATCAACACGCCGGACTTGATCATATTCGGACCACAATTTTGCGACCGAAACACACCGTTTCCAAGTGCGAGCGGCTGCCGGCCGATGGGCGCACCGGATCAGATGATTGGGGTTGCTGGGGGTATTGGATAGACCGGAAAACCACCGCAGAAAACGGGTCTTATTTTTTGGAAGAGGACGCGTAACCGTCCGCGTACCATCCCCCGCCTTTGAGCTCAAAGGTGCAGGGAGACATTATTTTGGGCGCTTTTTTCTGGCACTTGGGGCATGCCATGGCTTTGGTATCCATTTTGACAAGTTCTTCAAAGTGGTGGCCACATTTACATTCGAATTCGTATACCGGCATGATTCTGTCACTCCATTGACCCTTGGCGGGTGTATTCTTGTATGCCAACTTAATTTTCATCATACCTGGTGTCAAGTCCAAACCTTCTAGAATGCTTGATCCGATACCAAGTCATGCATGCGGCGCCTGCCGCGGCCGCCCCATGAGGTGGTTCCTTGGGCCGGCCTGTAGCCCGGCAACATCCCCATTGGATTTTACGCCGATGTCGGCCATTTTAGTTTCCGCACCCGCATAATCCGTTTAAAATCGGTTTTAAAATCCGTTTATCGAGGTTATGATCCAAATTGTCGATGCTGCAGTGGGGGAACGATTGCTTTCGGGACGATATGGAATGAAACAATCGTTCCCCCCAGGCGGGGTGCAGCGAGGCAGGCTCGTGAACGCTTTGGAAATCGTCAGGGTGCGACTGTGATCGCATCAAGGGTCGATTTGAATCCCCCGGGATCCCTGGTTCCTGCGACGGACCAACAAATTGATCGGCTCGTCCTGATCCGCTGCGGCGAGCAGGGACTCATAATCCTTTACCCCTTTGATTTTTTTCATATTCACGCCTTTTATAATATCACCCACCCGGACGCCGGCCTTTGCGGCGCGTCCGTCGGGCGCCACTTCGATGACCAACACACCATGCTCTTCGGCATCGAGCCCGAATTGCTGTGCCTTTTCCGGAGAGAGTTCCGTAACCCTCAATCCCAGATCATCCTTGCCGGTGCGTTTGCTTGCGATCTTCATCTTCTCACTGGATTGTTTGGCGATTTTTACGGAGATGTTTTTCTTTTCGCCATCCCTCAGAAGGGAAATACCGGATTTCTTGCCCACAGGAATTTGCGCGATCAATCCGGCCAATTCCCTGCCGGAGGTCACCGGCTGTCCGTCCACCGAAGTTATGATATCACCGGATCGGATGCCGGCGCGATCAGCGGGATCACCCGGCACCACATTTTCCACATAGACGCCGGAGAAGGGCTTAAGCCGGTAGTAGCTGGCCAGGCTCTCATCCAAATCCCGAATTTGAACCCCAAGCCAACCGCGGGTCACCTCGCCCTTATCCTTCAGCTGTTCCACAATATCGTGGGCCAAGTGGATGGGAATGGCAAAACCAATACCCTGCCCCCTGGCAATGATGGCCGTATTGATACCCACGACCTGTCCCTTAAGGTTGAGCAGCGGCCCACCGCTGTTGCCGGGATTGATAGAGGCGTCGGTTTGAATGTAATCGTCATAAGGACCGGACCCGATGGATCGGCCTTTAGCACTGACGATACCCTGGGTAACCGTCTGCTCCAGACCGAACGGGCTCCCGATGGCCACCACCCAGGTGCCGACCTTGAGGTTTTCCGAGTCGCCCAAAGGAAGCGGCGTCAGATCCTTGGCATCCTTTATGCGAATAAGCGCCAGATCCGTTTTGGGGTCTCTTCCAACCACTTCGGCGTCAAATTCGTCGCCGTTTGAAAGCTTGACCTTGATCTCTTCGGCTTCGGCGATGACATGATTGTTGGTGACGATATACCCCTTGCGGTCTATGACAAAGCCGGATCCCAGGCTGCGTTCCTTGTGTTCCCGTTCCGGCGTGTCTCGAAAAGGTCCGAAAAAATCCTCGAAGGGATGGCGTCGATCACCGAAAGGTTCACCGAAAAAATGGCGGAAGACCGGCCCGCCGCCCTTGATGGTGCGAACGGTGCGAATGTTCACCACTCCGGGCCGTGCCATCTCTGCCAGTTCGGCGAAATTGGCCGGCACCATGGGGATATCCTTAGCGGCCAGCGCCGTCGAAGAGGCCCATCCGACGGGCGCAATCAGAAAAGCGCTTAAAACGGCAATTATGATATAGCGCGACAACTTGTACATACTCTACCTCCTGGGTATCTTGAATCGTATTTTCTTGGGCTATTTGTAAGGCAGCAACATGACGTTAAGATGATCCAAACATTACCATCTCGTTATGTTGGCATGAAGATATGGATTGGCCGATCGATTACGTATCGTCATCAGGCTTATGAGCCGGAAGGACTATCGAGAAAGTGGCTCCTTCCCGGGATGCGCTGCGCACACTGATGGTACCGCCATGGGCGCGCACCACAGCTTGGACGAGGCTGAGCCCCAAACCGGCGCCGGCCAGACTTCGGCTCTGATCGCCGCGAAAGAAGCGGCTAAAAATTTTGGATTGGTCCTCTTCCGCAATGCCGATCCCATTATCAGAGACGGAAAAAATGATGTTGTCGCCGCCCTTTCGTTTCAATTCAACCGAAACGTGGCCGCCTTCTCCGGTGTACTTAATGGCGTTGTCGATGAGATTGGCTGCCATGCGCTGCAACATGCGCTGGTCGCCATGGACGCAGCATGCGCCGTCGAGTCGTCTGCGCAATGCAATGGATTTGTCTTCCGCCAGCGGTTGGAACAGCTCACAGGCGTCAAAAACAATTTCTGCCAGATCGACGCTGGTGCATGCATCCGGATGCATGCCGGCCTCGGTCCGGGAGATGGTCAACATGGTATTGATCATGTCCAGCAGACGATCACACTCTTCGATGGTACTGGCCGCCATCTGTTGGAATTCTTCCACGGACTGCGTGTTGGTCAGCGTCACCTCGGCAAGCCCTCGAATCCGCGTGATGGGACTGCGCAGATCGTGTGCGATATTGTCATTCATCTGGCGTGTGCCGGTGACCAATTGTTGAATCCGATCGAGCATCTGGTTGAAGGTGACCGCCAGCCGATCAATTTCATTGTGGCGATGGCGGACCGGAACGCGCGTATGCAAATCATCTTCGGATATGCGGCGCGCCGTATGGGTCACCATGGCGACACCGGACAAGGCCCTGCGGGCCATAAACCATCCGCCTGCCACGGCAAGAACGAGCAGCACCGTCATGGTCACCAGAAACAATTGCTTAAAGACCTGCAGCAGGCGTTCTTCATCTTCCATGTTATAGCCCAACTGCAACATGATCTCGTCGCCGATACGCGCATATATGACCCTTGCATGGTATGGGGTGTCTGCAAGGGGCTGCGTAACAAAGCGGTTCCTGCCGCTGTCAAGCAGGGCCTCCACAGCCCCATAGTCGATGCCGATGGTCTTCCAGTAGCGCATATTTGAGGAAGAGAAGACCACGCCGCTGGAGTAAAAAAGACGATAAAACATCTTTTTTTCACCCGCCGCCTGGGTCTGGAATGCCGCCGTCTGCTGGAGTATATCCACCCCCTGAAGGGCATAAACACCGGCAAACGCGTTGCGCCGCTGGAGCAACTCTTCATCGGTCCGCTGCTCGATCACTTTTCCGATCAACATGTAAAAGAGAAAAAAAACGATACCTGCGGATAAGACGAAGAGCGTCGCATACCAGAGGGTCAAACGGAACGCCAGGGTGAAGCGCAACCTATTGATCTTGTCGAAGAACATATCCCACTCCGCGGACCGTATGGATCATCTTGCTGCCGAAGCCCTTATCGATCTTGTCGCGCAGTCGACATATTCTGGCTTCCACCACGTTGGTCTGAGGGTCGAAATGGTAATCCCACACGTGCTCCATGATCATGGTTTTGGACACCACCTTGCCATGGTTGCGCATCAGGTAAGCCAACAGGGAGTATTCCAAGGGCTGAAGATCGATCTTCTGCCCGGAGCGAATGACCTCACGGTTGATCAGATTCAGCGACAAATCCCCTACTGTAAGCACGGTCGTTTCAGATGCTGAACCGCCCCTGCGCATGAGCGCCTGCACCCGGGCCAGCAGTTCGGCAAAGGCGAAGGGTTTGGGCAGGTAGTCGTCGCTGCCCAGTTGCAGGCCTTTGACCCGGTCCTCCACCGAATCCTTAGCGCTCAGAATTAGAATGGCTGTACCGATCTTTTGCCTGCGCAAGTTCTCCACTACGGACAAACCATCCAATTTGGGCAGCATCACATCGACGATAATCACGTCGTAGGGCTCGGTGAGTCCCAAATCAAGTCCGCGGACTCCGTCGGCAGCATGATCTACGGCAAACCCTTCTGCTTTGAACCCTTTCATCACAAATGAGGCAATTTTCAGATCATCCTCGATGAGTAACAAACGCACGGCTTCAACCTCCCGTTGCCACCTGGTATCAATGTACAGGACTGCTCAAGCTATACCGAAAATCCGACCCCGTGACAAGATAACGAGCTGAAACGTCGGATTCAGACAAAAAACCCACGGGTTCAGATCGGGGACACCCGTGGGTTGATGGAATGTATTGCGATTTTATTTCTTCTCATACTCCAAATCGATGGTAACCGTTCGATTCAAAGCCCGGCCTTCGGATGTACCGTTGTCATACAGCGGATTGTGAGGGCCGTCTCCTGACATTGTCATGTTATCGGACATTATGGTTGTGAATTGTGCTTTGACCGCGTCAGCGCGCCTTTCCGACAATTTGATGTTGTATTCCTCTTTTCCGATATTATCGGTGTGCCCGACAATATTCACTTTAGCGTCGGGGACGTCCTGCATGCGGGCGATGATGCGGTCCACGATAATTTTATTGCGGGATTTGATCGCGGCGCTGTCATAATCGAAAAGTATCAAAGCATATTTTTCGCGTACGGTGTATCCTTGTTTCTGGGCGAGTTGCTCTTTGCGCTGAATAAACCTGACGGGCAATACGGCGGCATCTTCGAGCTTCAAAACTTCGTTCTCATTGTCGGTGACCTCCAGACTGGCGGTGATGCGACCGGCTTCAGCCATTTTGTCGAGGTGGTGATTTTCGACAGGGACGGCATACGAGGCCTCCAGATCGCCGGTGCCTTTTAATGCGCCAATGATGACGTCACCGCTTTTCAAGGTCATTTTCCAATCCCTGACACCAGCTTCGGCAGAAATTTTGGGAATCACGTTGATCTGTTGCACATCGCAGCGCTTTTCCGTGTATTCACTTTTGACCGTATCGAGCATCCCTTGATGGTCGGAATGTATCTCAACACGCTGGTTTTCCGCCTGCCCCTCGGCAATTCGATTGGTGCTCGGGGCTTCAGGCAGATTGCGGGCCTCGACGGCCATCCGATCACTCGAGATTCCCCATACGTATCGCAGGTAGGCGCGGACCGCTTGGGCTCGGCTTCCGGACAGGTCCTTTCGGCCTGCCTCAGCGCCTGTATTCGAATTGCAACCGACTAGGGTAATCGAAGCTTCCGGATACTGGCGCATGCGGTACCCGATAATGTTTAACAGGTTGAGGTATTTCTCCATCACCGATGTCAGGGCCATCTCGGAAAAAGCGTCAGTTTCCGCTTGCCCCTTGAGCTGGACATACCGATTCGAAAGCTCACTTTGACCTGTCTCGAAGAATACGTAGTTGAGCAGCGGTGCACTATCGATGGTGGAGATCTCTTCGATGGTGAGCTGCACCGGATCAAACAGCACGGCTCCCGCCGGTGCGTTCAAATAGCGATAAGAAACCACATATCGATGGAGCAAAGTAGAAGAAAACTTTTTGAAGATGGGAATCAGCTCTTCGGCCGAACTGGCTTTCCAGATCTGGCCACTGTTCTCTCCGGCAAACGACGTCAGGAATGGGTTCAACGTTTTGACAGGCATGTAATCAACGCTAAATGCACTGAAATTGGGAATGGTTTGCGCCGTATCGCTCACAACTGCTTCTTTGATGCCCGAATTGATATCTTCCCCATCGGTCAACACCACCATAAATTTATTGCTCTTCTCGGGCCAATTTCGGGCAATATCGATACCGACCGCCATGGCGTCGTAGAGGTAGGTCCCAACCGTCAACCCCTTTGTCATCTGATTTCTGACCATCCCCCGTAGCGTCCCCACATCTTGGGACTCCAATATTTGGGCATGCAGTGCCTTTCCATTCACCTCGATCGTTTTGTTGTCATCATAAACCACGACCGCTATTTTATCGATGGGGCGAATGATCTGGTAGAGCGCTTCCAGCGCTTCGAGAAGAGGATCTATCGCCTTGCGATCGCGCATTGAAATGGAATTGTCCACCACCACCACAATGTTGAGACCGACGTCCTTGCTGGTTGCCAGGGGTTCGACGCCGATCACCTTCGCTGTTTTATGGCCCTTTCGTATACTGAAATCATTGACTTTCAGGCCCATGATCGGCTTCTTTTCCGCATCGGTAACCGATACCAGCAATTTACCGTCTTCGATCTCCTGAAAACTCAAATGGGCGGCATTCTTCGGCCCCTGTACGGTAAAGGCATCGGGATCCTCAGCCCATGCCAATTGTAGCAAACAAAACACCAGCACCAGGATCATCAACTGAATTTTTCGCATGGCAATCTCTTTTCTTTGATAGGTGTTCTTAATAATGGAAATCGATTCCAACCGGCACATGCTATGCATTGGTCTTTAAGCAATCAACATACCAACACCATAACATACCGTTATTGCAAATATTACAAGTTCTACTGGCCATCTCCCTCGCGAAGTTGTTACTTTTTTTGCACCTGCAGCTGCAAATATAGGCATCTCATAGGCGTATGAAATCAATCACGATTTCAGAAATATCGCCGTGCCCCCATGTACCTACGGCTAAAGTAGCCATTTGCCATGGAGGAAGTGCGAATCCGTTTTCCGCTTCCAGGCGCATGGATGAACCTGCCCTGGCCGGTGTACACACCGACGTGTGAGACCCGGTTGGGGCCGTTGGTGGAAAAGAAAACCAAATCCCCCCTTTGCAAGGCATCGAGGGGAATCGGCGTTCCGGCTCTGAATTGCGAACGGGAATTTCTCGGCAGATCCAGACCATTAAGCCGGTAGACGGTCATCGTCAATCCGCTGCAGTCAAATCCCCGGCCCGCGGATTCCCCTCCCCATCGATACGGTGTCCCGATAAACCGTTTCGCAGTTTTAACGATATTTTGCCGTAGGGCGGTTTCCGGATTGATGTCCGGCCTGGGGATGCCGGGTTGAACGATATAGAATCCGTCGATGTGCCCCAATGCCTGAAGCTCCTGCGCTCTCCGGCGCGCGGTATCTTTTGTTGGAAACCGTTCAAATCGGACCTTGTAGAGGTCATCGCCGTCTATGAAATAATAGGCGTCCATTCCCTGATGCTTCAACTTGAGGGCAAACCGGGCCGCCCGCTCAGATGTCGAAAATGCACCGACCTGTATCGTGTAGTTGATTGCGGGTAAATTGGCTGTAACGGATGGCGGTATCGATAAGGATGGCCCTTGCTCTATGACGGCGGGGCCAGCAGGCGGTGAAACCGGAACAGGCGCCATGCATGCGGACATGCAGGCGGCCAATGACCACAGGATCAAAATTCTTCCGGAGAAAGTGGCCAAGGGGTTCAGATTCGCAAGGAATTTTTCGGCGAAACGGCAGTGCATATCCTTTTTCCACTGGATCATCATGTCAGCGGGAAGCGAAATCCAGTTGTCTTTCACGTGCGACCCGTTACGGACGGAGCGGTTTTGACTGTGTTGTATACTTTCTACCCAATGGTGTTGTCAATTGATATGGTTCGGTGTATCGCCGTCCTATTTTTCTTTCCACGCCGGCTTGCGCCGCTCGAAGAAGGCGGCGACGCCTTCTTTTGCATCCTGCGTCGTGCACAACCGGGCAAAGGCTTCGTACATATGATCGAATTGCTGCCGGTAGTTCATATCTTCTGAACTGTAAAAGGCCTGTTTGGCGTTTTGCAGGGCAACCGGGCTTCTGCCGGCCAAACTCTGGGCCCAATCCATTGCTTCTGCATCCAATGTTTCTTTTGGAACAACGCGATTGATCAACCCCATTTCAACGGCGGCCGGCGCCTTGATCATCTCACCGAAGAAGAGCATTTCCAGTGCTTTTTTACGTCCCACGGATCGCGAAACCGGCACGATCGGGCCGACACAGTTCAGACCGACGTTGATGGCCGTAAGCCCCAAGCGCGCATTTTCTGCGGCAATGGCCAAATCGGCGGCTGCCACCAGACCGGCGCCGTTGGCGGCCGCTACACCATGCAGTTGGGCGATTACCGGCTTTTTCAGTTTTGAGATAGCGACCAGAGGGCGAGACATGTGCTCCACCCAGGCGCGGTATTCGCTGGCCGTTTTACCTTCAAGCTCGTTGACGTCGATGCCGGCACAGAAAGCTTTGCCCGCGCCTTTGATCAGGAGAACTCGCACGCGCGGATCCTCGTCCAGGGCAAGCAGCGCATCGAACAGTTCTCCTGCCAGCGGGGTGTTGAAGGTGTTGAGGTGTTCTGGTCGGTTTAGGGTGATGGCACCGACGAACCGGTCGTTGATATCGACGATAAGATAGTCGTAAGCCATGGTTTCTCCTCTCGGGAAAGGTTGGGAAGGTGCTGTCCAGCCTGAAACAACAGTATAACCATCGGCATGTGGGGTTCGTCAAGAAATCTAGACACGACTGTGAAATTCGGTCATGTGGATCGGCGGGCAAATCGTAAAACGCGGTCGACATAGTTCCGGGTTTCCACGTAGGGAACCTTGCCGTTGTATTTGGCAACTGTACCCGGCCCTGCATTGTAGGCGCTGAGCGCCAGTTTCACGTCACCATTGAAGCGGTCCATCATGACGCGCAGATATTTCGCACCGCCATTGATATTTTGATCGATATCAAAAGGGTCCGTCACACCCATCTCCCTGGCTGTTGCCGGCATCAGTTGCATCAACCCCCGGGCCCCGGCAGGCGATACGGCGCGCACCTGGAACCCGGATTCGGCCCTGACCACCGCGCGAACCAATGATGTGGGCAAACGATGGCGGTTGGCGGCCCTCTCGATGCTTGCTTCTATGCGATCCTCGACACGGGGCAAATGCCCGTTGGCTGCATCCAGGTCACCGGCCGATGCCGGGCTTGCAGCAAGGACGGCTGGTGCCGCCACGGGGTCCGCTTCGGGCGCTATGGGGGCCGGCTCGGTGAAGGTATGCAGTTGGTCCGGCACATCTCGTTGGGAAGGTGCCGGCAGGCCTCTTTGAACCGGCCTGGCAAGATAGTCCTGAATGGTGAGACCGCAAGGCCGGCCGACCGCCGATGACCGTTTGCGGTCCAGGATCCCGGCAAACGTCACGTCGCCCTCCGTCACATCTGCTGTCCGACCATTCTGCGCATGGCCGGACACCGGGTGATATCGGTTCCGATTGAAATAATCTTGTATGGTCATGTGCATGTTGGTGCGCAAACCGGCCTCCCAAAGTGATAGAGACAATACAGCAATTTTCGTTCCAGGTGTAATATTGTGAAGCGCGGCTTTCCCGAAGGTATCCGAACTAATTTAAGATATTGTTTTTTTGGATATTATATCCGACTATGCCAACGCACCGACGGTTCGCTCCCGCGCCATGGCCGCATGCTGCGGGAATATTTTGCCGGCCGCCGTCGATATCATGACAGCCCGGGGACGGTTCTGCCTTCGTCGATTAGGCGGGTGAAGAGTTCACTCGGGCGTAACCGGCTCGCCATCGCGCCATCGAATTGGTTTGGTCGCAAAGAAGGAATTCGCATTAGAATTGCAGAACTGGGATTCACTTTCCTCCAACTTGGTCGAAGGGTTTGCCTTCATCCTTTCCCAGGTATTTGACGACCCCCGTTGTGGTATCAATAACATAGATATCCGTAAAATTACCTCGGATTGAAACCGACATACGGTACCTGCCAACCTCCTGGGATTGCATGGTGCCGGCCCCGGTGAAAAGAATCAGGACCATAACCAGAAGAATACCCAGAACAAGGATAGAAGCCTTTTTACCTGTGATCATCGCTCTCATACCTCCCCCTCTCTCCCCCGCTGGTGATGCAACGCTCGATATCAAAGCATTCACACAAGGGGGCGGACTAAATGCCTTTCAGGGCCCCCGCATATAGCGGCATAAGGTGCTTGAACAGCTCCGCAAGATTAGCTGCGATACCTTTTCCTTTTGCGATCGCATCTTCTTTCGGTATCTCTTTGGCAACTTCCAGCACCAGGTCACCGTCTGTCGCAAACCCTCCGATCAGATCGGCTATCTTTTTAACCGGATGCTTTTTCTTTGCGTCCCCGACATGCCATCCACCTTTGACCGCAACAAGCACCTTTTCTCCGGAATCGGATTTGTCTCCTACCGTCAGCTCCTGCTCCAATGCAACGGCATGCATGGTGGTAGTATTATCCTCCTGTGCCAGCCAATGCATGAAGTTATCCCAGTTATTGCTTTTATCGTCCTCCCCTGCCGGCTGCCCGACACTGAAGCCATAGCGCAGCGTATCCGGATCGAGCCGTGCGAAAAACCTACCCCGGCTCTCGCCGCTGTTGCGTTTGTGGTGCGCAGTATCCATCCAGTGCATCTCCGGCTTATTGGCAAAAGCCCAGGAGTTGATATTGTATTGGCTTTCCGGCAGGGAATGTGTAACGGCCCCTCCGAGTTGCGTGCGACCGCGCCATTTGGTGCCGCTTGCGCTGTTTTTGAAATCGCTCTCCTCAAACCCTTCGAATGCCGCCTTTTTTGCGCCGGCCTTGCGCTTTTTCATTGCAGCTTTGGCCTCTTTTTCGACTTGCACCATCTCCCACTGGCGTCGCGCCTGGATATTTCGCTGCAATTCGATATCGGTTCGCATCTCCTCGCCGCTGTCCCATCGAATCACCATCTCGTCTCTGTGGATTGAGAGCACGGTAAAAATCCCTTTTTCATTTTCGTATTTCTCATCCACGATGAATTCGAATCGGCCATCTTGTTCCATAATTCCTCCTGTGTACGTCAATTTTCACGCGCAACGATTAATAAGCTGAAGATTTGTGGCCACACCGGCACATGAGATTCGTTCATGCCATTTCAGTGCATCTGTCTGCGCGCAGCACGGCTCCTTTTCATTTACCGTGCAGCGCAGGTTGAATCTGCTTATGGATGCCAGGATACGCCGGAAACCAACAACACCCCGTCTAACGCCACCGCAAGGTCAGGTGGCGTTCGGGGCATCAGCCATGTGCGCCGTCTCACTTTAAACGTTTTTAATATGCAATCCAGTAAATTAAGCACTATTTTGAATTATGCTTGAAAAATGTTCGCCAACAGGCCATTTCGATAAGCGGGCGTCTTGACGTGACGGATCTCGTTTCGAATCGACATTCGCAAAGCGGAGCGATGAGATTCAAAATACGGTTACCGTTTCAGAGTGCATATCTTTGGATATTACATCACACCGCAGGTCAATGCAATGCACATCCCCCTAAAAAGCTTGAAAATCCTGGCACTCGACTTCCAGACAACCGGTAACAACCCTAAAAACAGTCACTTATTGGAAATGGGATGGTGCCAATGTGATGCAATGGATACGCCTTTGGCGGACAGTTCCACCACCACCACCTTTGTCGTCCGCCAGCCTCACCAAGCGACGCTTTCCAAACGCATCCAGAAACTTACCGGAATCGAAAATGATCACATGTCAAACGCGGTGACAGTACATAACGCGATGGATGCGCTTTATAGAAAGGCGGCCGAGGTTGCCCGCGCAAACCGGGCTGCATCCTGTCCGCTGGTCATCCACTACGCCCGATTTGAAGCAGGATTTTTAATCCATCTCCACGAAAAGCGCCAACCCGGCGCGCAGTTGCCGTTTGAGGTGATTTGTACCCATCAAATCGTACAACGGCTCATGCCGCAACTCCCCCGCAAGGGTATCCGGGCGGTGGCCGGTTACCTGGGACACAGCGTGCCGGCTGCAAAAAGATGCGCTCACCATCTTGCGGCAACCGCCCACATATGGCGCTATCTGGTGCAACGGCTCGAAAGTCACGCGGATGTGCGGACCTTGGGGCAACTCAGGCACTGGCTCAAGCATACGCCGGTTCCATCGAAGGCCAAAAGGTACCCCATGTCCAGAGAAAAACGCCTTGGGATTCCTGATGCGCCGGGTATCTATCGCATGCTCCGCTCCAATGGCGATGTGCTATACATTGGCAAGGCAACCTCTTTGAAACAGCGCATCAACAGCTATTTTCAAAAAAAACGTCACTCCGAATCCACTCTGGAGATGTTGACCCAAGCCGTTGGGTTGAATATTACCGTGACCAGCTCAGCACTGGAAGCGGCTCTCAACGAGTCCGATGCGATCAAAGCATATCATCCGCCTTACAATACCGCACTGGTCGATCGACATCGACAGCTCTTTTACATATCACGCGACTTCGCCGTCCAAAGCGCCGAAATGGATGCAAAGTGCGTTCTCGGCCCCGTCGCCAGTACCAAGCCCTTTATCGCTTGTCATGCGCTGGGTTTGCATTTGAGCGGACAAGTCCGGCAGCCCTTGGACATCCCGCGGATGATGGCCATGCCCCAGGACCGTGTCCCGGAAGAGGCGACTTTTATTGCAGGATTGGCGTTATTCCGGGAAAAATATCGCACGGCGTTGGATCGCATGGAAATGGGGAATACAATCCTGCATATCGGCCGAAGATCATGGATGGAAAAGCTGGCGCTTAAAGCAGTGGCAGATCCCCCCGACACCGACCGCACACCTGCCGAAGATCAGACCCCTTTTGAATGGACACCGGATGCCGTCGCCAGTAACCTTGAATCCCTGTGTCGCCACTGCGGTTTCATGCTCAGGCGGTCACGCTGGTTTGCCTTATTGAGCGAATCCGTCGTGGTTTGGCGGCCGGGGAACGATACCCGGAAGGGGTTGAATACGATGGTGATGCACAGAGGCGATGTTGCGCGGCATTACATACGTGACCAGCGTGCACCCATTCCAAAGCCGCCGGGTGCTGGCGTCCGCATTGGCGAACGCAGACGACGAATAGATCTGATGCGCTTCGACCGGTTGCGGGTACTGACCACCGAGATGCGACGCCTCACCTCGGAGAACCGGCTCGAATGTGTACAATTGGGTGAAAAAGCCTGTCTTTACCCGCGCCAGCTTCGACAACTTTTCAACTGGGTATAAAAAGCGCGGTCCGTCCCGGCTTCATTCTCCGGCGGCCGCCGCCGAGATCATCTGGGCGGTGGAACCGCTTCCGCCAGTTCAGCCTTGACAGCTTTTGCCAGCCCCACCAGTGAATATGGTTTTTTGAGATAACCGCCGGCACCCAACTTTTGCGCTTCGCGCACATCATCGGTCTTGGTGTAGCCGCTTACCAGGACCGCACGCTGGTCCGGGTGCACCTTGAGCACTTCCTGATAGGTCTGCAAACCGCCGATCCCCGGTTCCATGATCATGTCCAGTACCATCAGGTCGATTGAATTCCGGCGAAGATACGCAACCGCCTCTTCCCCGCTGCTGACGGCGAGCGGCGTGTAATTCAGCGCTGTAAGCATGTCCGAGGCAATATCCCGCTGCTCGCTGACATCATCGACGATGAGAATGGTTTGCCCATTACCGCGAAACGCCTCGATGGAGTCACCCATCATCACCGAATCCACCTTCTTGCGGGTCGCAGGGAGATACAATGTTATGGTCGTACCGTGTGACGGCTTGCTTTCGACGTGAACATACCCATGATGGTCTTTAACAGTTCCCCAGACCACGGCCATGCCCAAACCCGTCCCGCTGCGCCCCAAATCCTTTTTGGTGAAAAAGGGCTCGAAGATCCGATCCCGATCTTCCTGTGCGATACCAACCCCTGTATCGCTGACCGAGAGCGCCACATAGTCGCCCTCCTCCACCGTATCGTATCCGGCCAGAGGAGCGTCAACATACCGGTTCTCCAACTTTACCAGCACGCTACCGCCTGTCGGCATGGCCTCTGCTGCATTGGAGGTGAGGTTCATAACCGTTTTGATCAGATGGACGGCGGATCCCGTAATGTTCAGAAGGCCATCGCTCACCTGAAAATTGAATGTCACGTTAGGATGATAGGCCTTCAGCCGTCCGTGCTCAGGGCTCATGAGATAATCTCGTACCACAGCGGCGAGGTTGACCACCTCCTTCGCAACGACCCCGCGACGTGCCAGGGTCAGCATATCCTGTACGATGGTCGCTGCTTTTTTACCCGATTTTTGAATGATTTGAAGCGGCCTGTGCATGGGGCTGTCCGGCGGCAGACGTTCCATCAGCAAGTCAGGGTAGCTGACAATGCCTGATAGAATATTATTCAAATCGTGCGCCACCCCTCCGGCCAGTGTTCCAAGGGCTTCCATCTTCTGGGCGCGCTGAAGTTCCATTTCGAGGCGCTCTTTGTCGGATATGTCGATCAAACTCTCCAGCAGATGGGACCGCCCCTCGAGCCGGATGCGGCAATACGTCGTCAAAATCGGCACTTTCTGCCCGCGTGCCTCGATGACTCTTCTTTTGATTTGGCCGGGCCGCGGGCCGATATCACCTGCCGGACCGATGCCGCCTTGAACCGAACGCACCACATCTTCATAAGAAACCCCTATAACCTCCTCCATGGGCAATCCGAGCAGGTCCATCGCTGCAGGATTGGCGCTGGTGATGATCATGTTCGACTCGTCGACGATTAAGATACCCGATGGTATCTGGTCGAGAATGAACTTTAGCCGCTGTTCGCTTTCCCTCAGAGCGGATTCGGCGCGGCGACGCTCACCGATCTCTGTGGTCAGCTGATCATTGGTGGATTCGAGCCGTTCGCGTTCGACTTCCAGATCAGCTTTAGCCTTGGAGGCTTGTTTGTAGCGGCTTTGGATCAGGTCTATCATCCGGTCCTGCAGGATGATGCCCAACCACACGAAAACCGCACCCATGGCGAAGATCAAACCCACGAAAATTTCGCTAACCGGATTGACATCGCTCATCAGGGCATAAGCCACAGCCAAATAGCCGATAAGGAAAAAGAACATCAATCCGCGATGCAATCGCCCCAGCAATTGAAGATGTTTTTTCTGGGCAAGATCAAAGCGATCGAACACGCTGAGGGTCTTTCTGAAACGCATGACGTTCAGGAGCATGACCACGGCACCCGATAGGATCAATCCCACAGCTATTGTAATCGTTAGTTCGTCCATTGGTCCTTCTTGGTCCAACACATTTGAATATCAATCGAGATTCGCCAACCGATCTATTGGCTGCGTTCCGCGACGTCGGTATTTGGCGCTGAATGTATACCTCCTGGATTCCGCTATTGAATGAATTGGTTGAGAAAGAGGCGGGAAGGCCCGAGTAATCGACTTCTGGCCCCATTCAGGGAAACCGTTTCGTCACTCAAAATCAAGCTCAACCCGACTGCTCGTCTTTAACCGATCCCGGTCCGCTCAAAGGTTTGAAGCACCTTTTGGTTGCGCCGCAAACCGGACAGCACCAATTTTCAGGCATCTCTTCAAACTTGGTCCCCTTAGCGATCTTGCCTTTTCGATCTCCGCGGTCCGGGTCATATATACACCCGCAGTTTACCGTCTGGCATTGATACATCTCCTCCGGATTGGACATTCCTACCTCCTCTGCGCTGCTGGTTGCTGTGACAACACCCTTTCTGTCAAACCTTCAATTGCGAAAAAATTTAACCATTATGACAGTGAAATCAACGCATGTAGACAAAAACCATTCACCGACCGTCTGAGAAAGAGACCGATACGGTATGCTGGGCTCTCACTTGCATTGGCGTCCTCCCCACGGGTGGTCGGTATTGACTCGGGACAGTCCGGACCTGATGAAACCAAACATGGGAGGCTTTGAACATGGTCTCAACCATACGCCAGAAGATCAAATTAATTGTTGCCGCTGCCATCATCGTGTATGGCACCCCCACCCAGATTCCCACCGCCGACGCATCCCCACTTCCCTTTTCCCCCGGTGAAAAATTAAAATATGCCCTGCGATGGGGAAATATCCCCGCAGGGAAGCTTGAGCTTGAAGTTCTGCCCATTACCACCGTCAATGGGGAACCAGCCTATCACTTTGTTATGAAGGCCAAATCAAATTCAACCGTGGATATCTTTTGCAAGATACGGGACAGAATCGATGCATTTGCGGACACCCAGATGACCCGATCGGTTCTGTACCTCAAGGAACGACGGGGCCGCAAAGGAATGCACAAAGAAGAAACTCGCTTCGATTGGGCCAAAGGGCAGGTCCAGTTCAGCGACCTGTCCAGGGCCCGGGCTCCAATTGCGCTGCAACAGGGAAGCTTTGATCCGCTCTCGGCGTTCTATTACACGCGCATGGCCATTACGGCACAAAGACCGGAGGTCAAACGCCCGGTGACCGATGGCAAGCGTAGCTTTATCGGCAATGCCCGGCTGGTCGGCCGGGAATCGGTGACACTGCTCAATGGGCGGCGCTATGACACGCTGATCTTGGAACCGGATATCGGGTTGTTGGGCGGTATATTGAAAAGCGACGAAAAGGCAAAGCTGCGCGTGTGGGTTACCGACGATGATAAACGTATCCCCATCCTGATAAAGGCCAAGGCCAAAATAGGACACTTTATCGGTGAGCTGGTGTCCGCCGAAGGAGTATAGCCATCAGCACGTCTTTGGCTTGCCGCCGTTTGAAAGATCACGGACACAGAACCCGCAATACGGCGATGCGTGCTGAAACACGTCATAGGGGCCGCCCGGTCTCGCGGATCTCATGTTGAAAATGATATTTTCCACAGCCTTGCTCAGGCTTACAGGTCCGAAAGATTACCCTATTTCGCACAACCGGATTGAGTTGGTGTTTGGAATGTGTTAGGGGGACATCTTATTCAACGTATATTGCCAACCATAACGGCGCAAAGCCATCAAGATTTCATTCGTGAGAGCGGAAAATGCAAAAAACATATGATTTAAATGTCCTCAAGCGAACCTCCATCATTACTCCCGATCAGCTTCGGGAGGAATTTCCAATGACCGAAAAGGCTACCCGGACCGTTCTGGAGAGCCGTCAAGAAATAAAAGACATCCTGGACGGGAAAGACGATCGACTCCTGATCATCACCGGCCCGTGCTCCATCATCAGCGAGCAACAGGCGATGCGGTATGGAGAATTGCTGGCCGGTCTCCAGGAGAAGGTCAAAACGAGGATCAAGCTGGTAATGCGGGTTTACTTCGAGAAACCGAGGACCAATGTTGGATTCAAAGGCCTGATCTCCGATCCGCATATCGACAAAGAGACCTTTGACATCGACGAGGGGTTGCGCAAGGCCAGAAGAATCCTGATGGGCCTCAATGAAATGGGTGTAGCCGTTGGAACAGAAATTTTAAGCCAGACGGCAGCAGAGCGAATATCCGGCTTGATTTCCTGGGCCTGTATCGGTGCCCGCACTACGGAATCCCAGAATCACCGGGAGTGGGCCAGCGCATTTTCAATGCCGGTGGGATTTAAAAACGGAACCGATGGTAATCTGGATACAGCGATAAACGCGCTCTTGGCCGCATCCACCCCGCAGGTTTTTGTAGGCAATGATCCGTATGGCGTCACCTCAAGGGTCTTCTCAAGGGGCAATCCCTATTGCCACATTGTATTGAGGGGAGGAAAACGTCCCAACTACGACCCGGTCAGCATAAGCGAGGCGATTGAGATGCTCTCTGCCCATCCCTCACTGCTGCAGTCGGTCATCGTAGACTGTTCCCACAAAAACTCCGGGAAAGATTACCGCAAGCAGGGTGAAGTCTTCAACCACGTACTGATTCAGAGAATCGGCCACACCAACGGTGTCCACATCAAACCCAACAGGGCGATCTGCGGCATGATGCTGGAAAGCAATGTGGAAGAGGGAAAGCAACCCTTTGTCTACGGAGAGACCCGCAAAGAGGACCTGAATCCCTACGTCTCCATTACGGATGCCTGTATCGGATGGGAAGAGACCGAAGCGATCATCCTCGCCGCCCACAGGCAGCTGTAGATCGAACGATCAGGGTAACCCCACCTCAAAATAAGGAGTGGCAACCTCGGCGGGCATCTGCTTCCATTCATCGCCACAAAATGCCGCCTGAATGCGGTAGCGACCGGAACGGACATCGGTGGGCAGACGCCACCGGAGGGAGGCCATCTGTCGGATGCTGTTGAACTGCCGGCACGTATTGGTGGCGCCCGGTTTGATTTCCGGTGTCAACGTCATGGGGGATTGAGCGAGACGATCCGTTTTTTGAGGGATCATCAAAAAAGCCGGGCGGACTTTAATAGGAAAGGCCGTCATGCGGATAAACCGCAAATCCATCCAATCCCCTGGTGAATATCGGTCGTAATCCGTCACCAATCCAATGAGTTTGTTATCATCCGACAGGCCAGTCCCGACCCCGGAACTTTGCTCATCCCAGAATCTGGCCGGCCCCACGTCCACGTGGACGGTTCTGCCGTGGTAGTAGCCGGTACCGCCGAACCCCAATTTGCGCACGTGCTGCCAGATCCTTTCGGAAGAAACACCGTCCATGATGAAATCGGCGGCCATGCCATATTGATGAAGGCTGGCTTTGGCTGCCAGCACCCCGCCATTGCGCAGGCGCTTGTTATACTCAGGATCACGGTATCCGGATGTGATGGTCAGCAGAGCGCCTGATCCCAATTGATCTGCTAGCATGTCGAGAAATTCGATCAGTCGCAGGGAAAGAAACCGCTGCTGGGGATCATATGGCGCATCGAATACATCGCAGATCTTGCGATACGCCGCAGTATTGTATCGCTGGTCTTGTTCGCGGTAGCGGCCTTCGAACAGGTGACCGTTCTTCTCACTTTTGAGATGGATGATGCCGTCCCCGCTATGAAAAAAACGCCTCATGTCTGCAATTCCCGGTTCCGGCACGGCAGCTGCCATGCCGATACACAATGCCACGCACAGTCCGATCAGTCGGGCGGCGGTTCCAAAGGACGCCTGAAGGCGTAGCATCTCATTTCGCAAGGGATGATCGCTGTATCCAATGGGGGCTGGCATCGCCTCCGATTCGCTTTCAGCTCTGAGGCTCTGCACCCGGCTTATCCGTCGCTGCACTTTGAGCGGTATGCTGCCGGTGAACCCGGTGCATTTTCAAAGCGTTTTCGATACCGAACCGCAACTCGGCGCCATCGTAAGGTTTGAGGATGTATCCATAAGGGTTGGTTTCAATGGCCTGGTCGATCACTTTCTCATCGTTCAGGCAACTGAGATATATGATGGGAACATCGAGCTTTGATTGGATGTGTCCGGCCGCCTCGATTCCGTTCATCTCTCCCTCCAGCATGATGTCCATGAGGATCAGATCGGGTCGGTGCTGAACGGCCTTGTCGATCGCCTTGGGGCCGGTGCCGGCAACGTCACAGATCTCGTAACCATAGGATTCGAGTCTCGACTGTAGCACTGTGGCGAGGTTGACGACATCTTCGACCACCAGAATTTTGACCTTCTTTTGTGGCAGGCCATCAGGTTCTTCGGGTTGCATTTTCGTATCTTCGGGTTGCATTTCCGTACCTTGCCAGAAGTTTGCCGCAAGGTGCCTGATTCGAAAACCAGCCCCCCTGTGACTTAGGTGAACATCCTTCAAATATACTAAGGGCCTGCCTTTAAAACGTCAATCAGAATAGCCCCTGCATCGGAGCGCGGTTCTGTCGATCCCGGATTCAAGATGGCTGGACCAAACTCAATCTATAGGCGTGCAAATCTCTTGCCATATTGGCAGGCGCCTCGATGGGCCGGTGGAGGCCCCGCCACCGATGGCTGCAAACTAAAAAACGGCAGCATCACCGGCCAGTTATACCAACTTAACGGCTGTCGCAAGGCGGGCGCATTCGATCACCAGGGTTGTGCAAAGGTTGACAAGGAGGCGGGGAAGCGCCCAAACTACAAGCAAAACTTTATCGTATCACGGAGTGAAGCGCCGATCATGATGAACCCGTCATTCAAGGTAAATCCCCATATTGCCGATATCCATCATATGGAACCTGATATCCCGATACACCTGACGCCACCCTCTGCACCGAAACTCCCGTTGTTGCTGGTGCTCGTGCTGGCGATCTCCTTTTGGGGATGCACATCGACACCCGCTTCCCGACAAATACCGATGCCCGCTGCCAAACAGGCATCGCCCCCCCAACCCGCGACACAAAATCACGCTTCCGCCGTCACCGTCGAACAGCGCATTCGCCAGCAAGTGCGACTGTGGGAAGGAACACCGCACCGTATGGGGGGAACGCGGCGCAGCGGCGTAGACTGTTCAGGTTTCGTGCAGCGCATTTTCAATGACCTCTTTCATATCAAGATTCCCCGTTCAACGGAATTACAGGTCCATGCCGGCGAAGCCGTCCCATTCGATCAATTGCGCCCGGGAGATCTGGTCTTCTTCAAACCGCCCCACAAGGTCCGCCACGTTGGCATTTATCTGGGAAGTGGCGAATTCGCCCATGCCTCCACATCCAAAGGCGTCACCATCTCCCGCATCGATATGGCTTACTGGAGAGATGCCTACTGGACCTCACGCCGCGTCCCCAACATTTCAGGATAACTCCCCGACACCCCTCGAAAGATGCTGTGCGGACATCCGCCCTCCCATAATTCGGCATCACCCCCGTTGTGCGCCAGGGTTGTGTCCGCGCAGTTGCTGCAGGCCTGAATAAGCGCCAAAGCGGTGCGCTTCGATTTTCGTTGATCCTTCGGTGGTCAAGACGTTAATATGTTCGCATGGATTTCGGCATCGAATCAAAAATAGCCATCGTGACAGCGGCTACGCGAGGATTGGGACGCGGTTGCGCGGAGGCGCTGGCCGCCGAGGGGTGTCGGCTGGCCATCTGCTCCCGCGACAGGACCTCGGCTGAAAAGGCCGCCGGGGAGATTGCGCGTCAATACGGCGTTGACGCTATGGGAACTGCCGCCGATATGGGCCATAAGGAAGAGATCGAACGCTTGGTCCGGCAGGTCGAATCCCATCTCGGAGAACCGGACATTGTCGTGGCAAACGCCGGAGGCCCACCGCCCGGGACGTTTGAATCGACCGCCGTGTCGGCCTATTCCAAAGCCCTGGACCTCAACCTGATGAGTGCCGTCCATCTCATCCGCCACTGTTACCCTGCCATGAAGCGAAAGGGGTGGGGCCGCATCATTGCGATCACATCCATTTCGGTCAAACAGCCGATTGGCAACCTGCTGCTCTCCAATATGGCAAGGGCGGGGTTGACCGGATTCCTCAAAACCATTGCTACGGAACTGGCGCCGTACGGCATCACGGTAAACGCGCTTTTGCCGGGCACCCACAAGACCTCCCGCATTGATCAGCTCATCCATGACACGGCTCAGCGGGAGGGCAAGTCGCATGAGACCGTCGAACAGGAATTGCTGGCGGCGATCCCCAGCCAATCCATTGGAGATCCGCGTGATTTCGGAGCCGCGGCCGCCTTTCTGGCCAGCGCACAGGCGCGCTACATCACCGGCCAGAACCTGCTGGTCGACGGCGGCAAGTATGGGGGATTGCTTTAATGGCGCTTTCGGGCCGCGGTGGTGCGTGTTGGCATGCCCCCGGAAGCTTTGAAACAAAGACCGAATGATCCACAGGCCACAAACCGGCCGTTACATCCGCAGATAATAGAATTCGAACTGACCGTCATTGATATCGATGAGCAGATTGTAGCCCCTGGCCTCGGCAAATACGACCCACGGAGGGCGGCCGCCGCCGCCGCATTCGTAGTTGGGCCAGAACTCCCCTGTTTTGCGGCTGTGAAATGAGAGCATCATGGCATTTGGGTCCAGGCCGCGGGCTTTTTCTTTGGCCAGTGCGCCGGCTGTTGCCATGTCCAGGTTCGGATCGGAAACCGTGATATCGACTTTTTTAAAAGGGTAAGTATCCAACTGGGGTTTGATTTCGGCCATGGGCGGCTCCTTTGCTGAGTGTGATCGCCTACCCTACTCTAACAACGCCTCGATCGCTGTAAACCCTACACCGTTATCCGCCAACACCGGTGGATCTTTTTGCGCTTATGGCGATAGTCCTCCGGGATGGATCTGGACGTTATTTCTTCTATCTCCTGAACGTCCAGTTCATCCATGAAGGGAATAAAATACTGGTGGTTGGTAGAGAAGAAAATGATGCCGCCTTTGCGCATCACCGCCGATACGGCATTGAGCAACCGTGGATGATCCTGGGCGATATCAAAATGCTCCTGACGGTTTCGAATTGCATAAAAGGATGGCGGATCGACCACCGCCAGGTCGAAGAACTCCCGGCGAGCTTTTGCCTTTGAAAGAAAATCGAATGCGTGGGACTGGAGAAATCGATGGCCATCGGCCGATAGGCCGTTGAGATCCAGGTTTCGTTGCGCCCATGCGATGGCTGTTCTGGACCGGTCCACCGACACCGTCGTTCTCGCACCGCCTTTGATGGCATAAAGGGTAAAGGCGCCGGTGTAGCAAAACAGGTTCAGAAAATCCTTGCCGTGTGCGAGCGCCCGCACCATCCGGCGGGTCTCCCTGTGGTCGGAAAAAAGTCCGGTATCCACATAATCCCACGGGTTGACAAGGAATCTCAGATCGCGTTCATTTACGGTGATGAAGCGGTTGGTATGGTCCAGGCGCTTGTATCGCCGGCCGGCCGACAGCCCGTAACGTCGATCTTTGAGGTGCACCTTATCCGCCGGTACGCCCAGGGCTTCTGCCGTGGCCCTTGCCATCATCGGCAGCCATTGCGGTATGGTTTGTTTGCGGGTGTATTCGCCGATCACCAGATGCCCGGCATACCAATCCACCACCGCACGGATTTCGGGGATATCCCAGTCATAGAGGCGAAAGACATCGATGTTCTGCTTCGAGAAGCGCTTTCGAAAATGTTGATATCGCTTGCATACCCGATTGGCCAGCATCTGTGCCTGCCGATCATACTGCTTCTTCCCATCGGCATTCATCCGTCACACTCTTGGACCACGCGTTGAACGGCGGATGTCAGCTTTTCCAGTGAAGGTTCGTCAATGACAAAGGGGGGCATCAAGTAGACCAGCCGGCCGAAGGGCCTGATCCAAACGCCTTCCTCAACGAAGCGGCGCTGAACAACTTCCATTTGAACCGGCCGATGGAGTTCGACAACCCCGATGGCACCCAGCACGCGCACATCTTTGACCTGATCATAGGATCGACAGGGCAGCAGGCCCTTTCTCAATAACGCTTCAATGCGGTGCACCCGATCCTGCCAGGGGGAGGAAAGCAGGCGTTCGATACTGGCATTGGCCGCCGCGCACGCCACCGGATTGCCCATGAAGGTGGGGCCGTGCATCAGCACCCCTTGCCCGTCGGCCGCCAAACCCGCTGCTACTTTATCCGTGGCCAAGGTGGCCGCAAGGGTCATATAGCCACCGGTCAGGGCTTTGCCCAGACAGAGGATGTCGGGTTCGATGTCGGTGTGGTGGGTGGCGAACAGTTTACCCGTGCGGCCGAACCCTGTGGCGATTTCGTCGAAGATCAAAAGCACTTGGTGTTGATCGCACAGCGCCCTTGCCCGGTTCAAATATTCCGGCGAATAGAACCGCATACCCCCGGCACCTTGCACCACCGGCTCCAGAATCAATGCGGCGATGGTGTTATGGTGCGTTTCGAGTATGGACGCAAGGCCGGCCATATCTTGTGCATCCATCGGCCCGTCGAAAGGCGATCGCGGCGCGTCGGCGAAGAAGTGCTGGCTGAGGACACCGGAGAACTTGTGGTGCATGCCGTTTTCCGGGTCGCAGACGGCCATGGCACCAAAGGTATCCCCATGGTAGCCGGAACGAACCGTCACCAGCTTGTGTTTTCCCGGCTGGCCGTTGGCGTACCAATACTGGATGGCCATCTTGATGGCCACCTCGACCGAAACGGACCCGGAATCACACAAAAAGACTTTGGTCAAAGTGGGAGGCGTCATTTCCACGAGGTGCCGGGCGAGCTCCACCGCCGGTCGGTGCGTCAAACCGCCGAACATCACATGGGCCATTTTTTGGAGCTGATCTTCGATGGCGCGGTTGATCTCCGGCACGTTGTACCCATGTATCGCAGCCCACCATGACGACATGCCGTCAACCAGTTGTCGGCCGTCCTCAAGGACCAGTGTGGTGCCATGGGCTTCCGCCACCGGAAATACCGTGAGGGGGGCGACCATGGAAGTGTAAGGGTGCCATAGATGGTTCCGGTCGAAGTCGACCATCTGATCTGCGGATAGGAAGTCTCGCATCACCGCCTGCCGATTTTGTCGTTTAATCTGCGGAGATTGCTATCCGCAGCATTTCTTGTATTTTTTGCCGCTCCCGCATGGGCAGGGATCGTTGCGACCGGTTTTGGTCCCCTTCCTGACGACCTGTTCATATGTGGGCGCATGGCCGTCATAGAAATACCATTTACCGTCTTCTCTCTTGAACTCAGCCACCTCATGGTGGTGCGCCAGCTTTCCTTTGTTGCGATAGCGGGCGATGAATTCAACAAGGCCGGTCTGGTCCCCGTCGTCGCCGGCTTCGGTCCGGCAAATCTCCAGAGAGTGCCAATCGGTCTTCCTGGCCCATGCCTCGCTCTCCTTGTGGTTGAATTGTCCGCGCTGGTCTTTATGGGTGGTGTTAAAGATATGATCGATCTCGGCTTTGACGTAGGCGCAGTAGCGCGAGCGCATCAGCGCCTCCGCTGTCTGCGCTTCCGTCTTGCCGTTGATCAGTGGTTCACAGCATTGATCATAGTTGGTTCCGCTTCCGCAAGGGCATGTTTCCATTGATTGATCTCTCCTTACCGATATTTTTGTCGCTGTATAATACAGAGTGGGTATGGAATGGAATGATTTTTTTGCAGGTGGGGAAATATTGAAAATGGCCATCGCCGGCGTCGCCGGTACAAAAAGGTGCTATATCTGATAATCGATGACGAGGGGTAATCCCGCCCTCTTCCATGCGTCTACACCCCCGCCGAGAACCTTCACATTTGAAAAACCTTGGCCCATCACTGTTTCAGCCCGGCCGGCTGCACTGGCTTCAGCCGTGCTGGCACAATAGAAAATGATGGGCTGGTCCTTCGGTAATTCCGCCAACCGGGATTCAAACCTCTGCCAGGTGATGGCGCCCTCCAGGCGATGCGTATGGAATTGATCGGCGTCCTCATGCGCGCAGACCAATAGCGTGCTACCGGACATGCTTTTTTCCCGCGCCAGATCCGCGGATATGCGCATGGGTACTGTCATGGCACCTCCTGAATGTTAACCGAGGATATCCTGGAGGGCTATGGCGCATTCGATTTTGGCTTCCTCGGACCCATCGATATGGATCACCTTCTTGTCAAAATCGATGTCGGCCAGATGACAGCCGTTCTTCTCCAGAACTTCGACGATGAATGTGAGGAATTGTGTATTGGTCAGTTCAGCCATCATGCCCCCCAACGGAAAGCACTCTGTTGCATGTTTCAGATACCGACGATTCCCTGTTGCAGGAGGCGAGCCGGCGACTGGTTCATAGTCGAGCAATCGGCACGCCATCCGCCAAAGCGAGAATGCCCTTGATAGGTGCAAAGAACCGTTACTGCAGTATCGCACCCAAAGGGTAAGAACGGCTGCCTGGGAAGTCAATCAAAAGACAAAAGCAATTAAGCTGTTGGTGCAATCAACGGCCTTATATCCACCACTTTAAACCGTATGGCGGCTTTGATGGCATCCGCCGATTTGTTTCCGGCCATCTTCCGAATATTCTCCCGGAAAGAATCCAGCACCTCCCCATAACGCTCGAAAGTGTCAACCTCCAAATAGAGCCGAATCCCTTTCCAGGTCGCAGGATTTTTTCCGGGTTCGATGACGATAAAGCTGGCCTTGGGATTTTCCTGCAGGTACTTGAAAGACCGATTGTCACCAATGGCCATTATTACCGTCTCTTCATCAATCATTCGCGGAGAACCAAATACCGCCGCATTGACATCCCCGTTCGCATTGGCTGTTGCCAAAGCGCCTATCCGCGTCTCACGGTTAAACATCTCCATCACTTTTTTTCTATCCATAGGTCCTCCTTTTGCTGTCTCCCGCTGGTGGAAGCGATGCCGTACGCGCATTTCTCCAAAATAATCTACGGTTTTCCTGAATTTTTGAGTCGGAAATCGTATAGGGCACGTTCTAAGTGTCGGGCAATGGACGGGATCTGTTCAAATGAATATCGAGGAAATACCTTTACTCAACACTTTAGACCGGCCTGTCATTCAGGTTCCCACACCCGACTACGAAACAGATTGAGCTTCATGGAGAACCGCTAAACAATAAACTAATAACCAACAGGGCGGTATCAAGATAATATCTGCCAATTGACCACCGCGACCATGATATACCATGCGGATTCAGCCGGGATGATGTGCCCCAATGCTGAGAAGTCGTCATGGATGCCGAAGACGCCTGAAAGAACCGCAGATGGCAGTGGCATCACAAGAGCAAGTCAATTGCGACCCAGTTTATTCAAAAAGACCTTATGACGAATACGGTCTAGCTGCCGATCTTCTTCCACGAGGAAATGTGTGGGCTGGTTGTTGTCGTCATAGCAGGCGTAAAGCGCCGTATAGGGCTCATGTGCCCGGACATCCCGGACACGGTGGACATCGTCGTCGAACCGCTGGCAAATATCGATCCAATTCTCTTCTTTATCCGGATCGACCGGAATGATTTCGTCTCTGGCCTTATCGAAATGGACCTTTAATGCTTTCATACGCTCCCCGCTGGGCGGAAGCAAATCCGCCTCGTACAACGGTTATGAACCCGAGGCACCATTTCATTCCGGTCATCTTCATACGCTCTACATCCACGCATGCCAACGTCTTGATCTGAACACGATGGGAAACCAGTGCAACGTCTGGCCACCAAGTCTACGATCGGCCTGGGCGCTGAATTTTGAACTGCTTTTTTATGGATTATTTTACACGAGACCGGAAGGGTCGGCAACATCAAAGTCCATAAGGATGGACCGATTTTGGGGTTGGAAGGCAATGCCGGCACCCCAGGCATTTACCAGCATTGGTTACAGTGAGACGATGCGGATGGCGGCGCACATCCGTCGTACCCGTTTTCTCAACCGAATTTCGAACGCGTCGAAATGCTCTCACCGCCGGCAGATTGTTCCTCCCCTGCAAATCGGCCATTGCCGCCCGCGTCATGCGCGTCCTTTCGAAGAAGGACGCCACGATTGCACCCTTACGGTAGAAGCAACTGACATGTCCTGCTCTTCGGTGCGGACACCAGCAGCACATTGAGTATAATCAACGGTAAGGCAAAAAAGAAGCCGATTACCGGCAGCACCACATTGGCGACCACAACGAAAAACAAGACAAAGGGTGCTATGATTAAGCCAAGTGTTTTAAGCGTCATTTTCTCTGCGGCACATTTTAATTTATTCATGGGATCCTCCCTTCATGATCAGGCAGGCGCCGTATCAAAGGATGTGCGCCTTTGGTTTCTCGTCATGACGTTATAGTAGGTACGATTATCGTGCTTGCAATGTTGGGCATGCCCGGTTGACGTTGAAAATATCGGATCTATCTTGCAATGAGACACATATCCGAGATTGGCGGCCGAAAACGGCCAGCTATCGATGTTAATCCCATAGCGCCCGGCTCGACCGGTAACCCCCCACATCCATCAGGAGGAACTATGCGTTTGAAGAGCCGGACCATTGGTATCCTGGTCGGTCCTGGATACGAAGATCTCGAATTTTGGGTCCCGCGGATGCGCATGATCGAAGAAGGTGCAAAGGTCCTGATTATTGGCACTGAAGAGGGCGTCGCCTATCGCAGCAAAAGCGGCGGACTGGTTGCCAAGAGCGAGGCCGCAGCAAAGGCGGTGAGCGCGCCCCAACTGGACGCATTGCTGATACCGGGAGGATGGGCACCGGACAAGCTCCGGCGCGATCCGGCAGTGCTGAAGCTTGTACGGGATATGCATGCCAGTAACAAAGTGATCGGGCTGATCTGCCATGCCGGCTGGGTGGCTGCCAGTGCAGGCATCTGCAGCGGCAAGCGCGCCACCGGCAGTACCGGTATAAAGGACGACATGCAGAATGCAGGGGCCATATGGGTGGACGAACCGGCCTTCAGGGACGGTAACCTTGTGTGGGGCCGTGTGGTCGAAGACATTCCGGATTACTGCCGGGAGCTGGTAAAAGCGCTCTCATAAAATTGTCCTCCCGGGCAACGCGGATGACGGATGAACCGATCCGGGTTGACGATCGCGGTCGCTCTTCATAACATGGTGCTATGCTCCCGGAAGCCGGTTGAGATATCGTTCTCAAACCAAGTATCACGAACGCCATATTTCTCGAGGAGGTCTGATATGCCCCAAGCCAAATTTCTGAAAACAGCCATCGCCGCCATCTCGCTGCTCACGCTTGTGTCTGTTCAAGCCGCATGGGCTAAAAGCGCCACCAACACCAATTGGCGGGGGCTGGCCGTAAAAGGATACGATGTGGTCGCCTACTTCACCATGGGCAAACCGGTCAAAGGAAATAGTGACTTCAGCTATAAGTGGAATGACGCTACCTGGCGATTTTCCAGCCAGAAACACCTGGATCTGTTCAAAGCAACGCCGGAACGATTTGCACCGCAGTATGGCGGTTACTGAGCCTGGGCTGTGGCAATGGGGACCACTGCCGACATCGACCCGGTGAATGGATGGAAAATCGTAGATAACAAGCTCTATCTCAACTACAATAAAGAAGTTCAGAAGAAATGGCTGAAGGATATTCCGGGCTTTATTCGTAAAGCCGATCAAAATTGGCCCGCGGTATTGAAGTGATTCTGGGGCACAACACATCGGCAGGGGGATGAGAAAACAGCCAATGCCAAGCAATTTGACCACCTATGACGACCTGACACCCGGCCAGCGCGCCGAATTCACTAAAACCATCACCCAAGCCGATATATCCCACTTCATTTCCATCACGTCGGATGTCAATCCGTTGCATGTGGATGCCGGATTCGCCGAACGCACCTTCTTCAAAAAGCCCATCGCCCACGGCATGCTTTCGGCTGGTCTTTTCTCGCATGTGGTGGGAATGATCATGCCCGGGATTGGAGCGATCTACCGGTCCCAGACACTGGACTTTCTGCGGCCTGTATATGCCGGGGACACGCTTACGGCAACCATGGAAATCACCAGTGTCGATCAGCAGAATGAATTGATCGAAATGCAGGGCCGAATCACTAATCAAGACGGTGAAATCGTAATCAGCGGCATGGCCACTGCCACTCTGCTCAGGGAATTGAAATAAGGCGGGAATAAAGGACATTTTTGACTTGCCAAGACGATTGTTCTGGTATAAATGTGCTTCCTTGGGCTGACGGAGGTCAACTCGAGATACGAGAATACAGCGCTCATCGACGGCTGTATTCACCACATGATTCATCCCCCCCATTTGTAAGGGTATGTTTTCTGTTAACGGGCAGATCATTGTATCGGCCGGACAGAATTGCCGACAGGCATTGGCCTTGTGAATGACCATGGCCCTGAAGTGCGACCCAATGGGAGATGGATGATCGCTGAATTCAATTAATATGAAGGACTTATGAAAGAGAACCGAAAAAAAGAGATCGAAGCCAAATGGAACCAGTTGATCGCCGAAACGGTCAAACCTGAAAAAACCAAGGTTCAAACCAGAACCGCATCCAGCAGTGCCAAAGTCATTCGCCGCCGGAAAGGAAATCCGGACCTGCACATCTCCTGATTCAATCACAACAACGCCAGCGCAAAATCACTTCCGGGGATATCTCCTGCGTCTGAGGAGGAAAAAGGGTGCGTTTACCTGATTGCCCTTTGACCATCGATCGATAGATCGCCGTTCAACGTCACAAAAGAAACATCAGAGCGTACCCTGCCAAATGGTTCTTCCGTCATGAAAACGGCATCAGTCCGATACGGTGTAGCAGGCGTTGCCATCGAGGCTTGAATTGCGGCACTGCCGGTCAATCTGGCCGACGATATCGGCCATCTGGCTTTCGGTCAACGGTCTTGGCTTGATGTGTTTGAACAGCGTCTCGATCTGACTCGGATTAACCACCGGTATGCCTTCGGCCGAAGTGCGCTTTACAGACCATCCGGGCAGCGCGACCATGGCCCGTGCCGCGATATCCTCGCCCAGCGTAGACGCGATCCATCCGGAAAGCCAGGCGGCCTGTTGCTCGGCCTTTTCTATGATTTGATAGTCGCTGTACTTTGGGAAATGGAGCATGCGCCCGTCATACGTCACCACGGGATCGACCAGTCGATTCCGATTGGACGCCTTGGACCGGGTTCTAGTCGCGACAGTCATTACCCCTGTAGGTCCGATGACGATGTGATCGATGTAAAATTGATCCGCCGGAAAGTCGTGATAGACATAATAGCCTTGGTCAATGAGCCGGTTCAGTTCCTTTGCCACCGCCACCTCGCCTTCATAGGCATACCGATAGGCTTTGCGCCTGGCGGCCAGTACCACCAATCGCCCCACAGTATAAACGCCGTAAACGAAAATAATACCGGCCGATACGGCGATTCTCAGCCATGTGTCCGGCATATCGACAATGGTGGTGACAAAGAGATGCGCCGCCAATACGGCCAACGGTATGATAATCAGGTAAGCATAGCCTGCATGCATATCGGCGGTGACATCGTCGAGACGGACCAGCAGCGAATGACCGGGCCCTCGCAAGGTCCGGGTTTCCATCTGTGCTTGGCGCTTCGTTTTCTTTTTGCGTGATTCAATCAGAAAAAGCGTCAGATGGATCACCCCGACGAAAGCGACCACCGGAAATATTGTCGATACGACACTGGGCAAAAGAAATCCTCCGCTAAGTTGATGTGTCCAAGGTCTTTATCAGATATCGCAACTGAAAATAAAGCCATTTCATTGCTTTTAAAGAAATCGTTGCAACTGCAAGGCCAGTGTATACAATAATAGAGCTTTGCGGAATGGAAGTTCTATCCATACACAGCCGGCCATACCGGCACTCAACACGCCACAAGGGAGAACAATTATGAAATATGTCCGTTTGGGCCCATCCGGCCTTGAAGTATCCCGTATCTGTCTTGGCATGATGACTTACGGAACCGCCAAATGGCGCCCCTGGATTCTCGATGAAGCAGCAGCACGTCCCATTGTCCAGCGCGCCGTATCGTTGGGCATCAATTTTTTCGATACCGCAGACATGTATTCCGCCGGGGTTTCGGAAGAACTGACCGGAAAACTCCTGCGGGAATTCACCAAAAGAGATGAAGTGGTCATCGCCACCAAAGTCTTTTTCCCGGTGGATCTCGCCTTTACCGGCGGGTTCGACAATTCCGAACCGCAGCCCCCCAATACCAGCGGTTTGTCTCGCAAGCGTATTTTCACGGCGGTGGAAGCCTCTCTCAAAAGGCTGGGGACCGATTACATCGACCTCTATCAGATCCACCGATGGGACTGCAACACCCCCATAGAGGAAACCATGGAGGCCCTTCACGATCTGGTCAAATCTGGAAAAGTCCGCTACATCGGCGCTTCCAGCATGTGGGCGTGGCAGTTTGCAAAAGCCCAACACATCGCGAAAGAAAACGGATGGACGCCGTTTATCACCATGCAGAACCACTACAACCTGGTGTACCGCGAAGAAGAGCGCGAGATGATTCCGCTCTGCCGGGACACGGGCGTTTCCCTGATCCCCTGGAGCCCGTTGGCCAGAGGATTTTTGGCCGGGAACCGGACACCCGAAGACGCGGATGCCGGCCGAACCGCCCGCGCGAAAACCGACACGTACGCCCAGAAACTCTACTACCGGGAGGATGACTTTGCAGTCGTGGATCAGGTTGCCAAAGTCGCCGCCAAACGCGGCGAAAGCAATGCGCGCATCGCCTATGCATGGCTGCTGCACCAGCGGGGCGTGGCCGGTCCGATCGTTGGAGCCAGCAAGGTCGAACAGATCGAAGAAGCCGCCGCCGCCACAACGGTCAGGCTCAGCGAAGAAGAGCTGGCCGATCTGGAGGCGCCCTACAAACCCCACCCGGTACTCGGACATTCATAGCCGGAGGGTCCGAAGGTCGCATCATGATCATGGCATGAAACAGACGGCCTTCACCCGTATTGAACCGGTCAAGCGCTTTGACAGCCGGCGTGGGCCCAGATAGGTCGCACCAAGTTTACGGCCCCATCCCGGCTGATCATTCGCCACATCGGATTCCGCTGCCCTGTCCACCGGCAAGCAGAAAATATCGAATTTTCGTCACCGCCTGTAAACTAAATCTCAAATGAAACGTCTGATCTTATAAGGCTTCAAAAAAACCAGGGCGGTGCAAAAATGAAAATCTATCTCATACCACTGGTATTTCTATATGTTATCACCAGCTTTACAATGGCGGCGCTTCCAGCGCAGGCCGAAACCCCAAACGATTGGGAAGAGACAGCCCCTATATTGGTGGGCCGCATCTCCCATGTCGAAGGACGGATCTCCCGATACGATCCGGAGTCGGACACGTGGGTCTCCACCACCCGCGAGGCACCGTTTGGTATGGACGATCTTCTGCGCTCGGACCCGGACACCAGGGCTGAAATCCTTCTGCCCAACAATACCTGGATCCGCATCGACGGCGATACCCGCTTGCAGCTTACATCGCTGGCCCCGGAACTCACCGAAGTGGACCTTCCTTTGGGTAACGGCCGCCTGTACAACAAAAGCACCCGTACCGAAATCATTGCCACCACGCCCTTCGGACGCATCACCGCCCCTCCGGATTCGGCATTCGACCTTTATGTCGGTGAAACCGGCATCGACATTGTCGCCGTTCGAAACACTGTTTTCTTTCACCACAACGCCTCCCGGCAGCGGCATGACGTCAGCGCCAATTCGGCGGCCATCACCGCGGATATGGAGGCGGTGACGGCGATAGCCGACGTCGGGGACCCGGACTGGAGCGCATGGAACCAGAGCATGGATGACCTCTGGGCCGAGCGCATGGCTTCCCGCGGGGAGTCCGCCACCTATCTGCCGCCCGAATTGCACAGCGAAGCGTATGCCCTGGACAAGCACGGCCATTGGGAACGGATTTATTATGAAGGCCGGTACTACCGATTCTGGCGTCCGATCCAGGTCAGCGCGAGCTGGTCGCCTTTTTCATGGGGCGCCTGGATCGTGTGGCACGGCGACCACGTCTGGGTACCCCATGAACCGTTCGGTTATGTGACCCACCATTACGGTAACTGGATTTTTACGGCCGGGTATTGGTATTGGGCGCCTCCGGTGACACGCGTAATGGTTCAGGTCGGGCTGCCGCTGCTGCATATCGGATTTGGGTGGTACCCGGGTCGGGTATCCTGGATTCACTCCGGCGCCCATGTGGGCTGGATTCCACTGGCGCCCTATGAGCCCTATTACACCCACCGCCATTGGGGCAGGAGGTCCATCGCGTCATCGAAATGGAGGCATCACAACCGGCATCATGTTTTCAGACACCACCGCCACGCCGTGGTGATCCACCGAACCCATCTCTACCGGTCCGACAACTATCGACACACCAGGATCAGGGATATCTCCCACACTAAGATCCGAAATGAATTCAGCTCAGTACCCCTGTTGGACCGAAAGGTTCTGAAAGACGGCCGCCATCAGCGAAAACACGATAGATTTTATCCCGAAAAGCGTCGCCATGACCGCAACGTCCTCACGGAAATCCGAAACAAACGCGACCGCCGGCATAATGCGCGGCAATTTGCACAAAAGGAACGCCCAAACCGCATCGAAGACCGCACAAGGGTCAATCGAGGCGCACAATCGCCGGGCGAGCGCCATTCGATTGGAAAGCACCGGTCCCGGAAAGATTCTCCACCGGCAGTACAAGCGCCGGAGGCCACCCGCCAGTCAGTGAAAAAGCGCTGGGCCAATGGAGTGCAAAGCGCGCATCGAAAGTCCCCATCAAGGGAGATCGAAGAGCGTCGGCATCGCCTTAATGCCACCGGCGGTAGCGCTGATAACAAAGTCCGTCGGACGGAAGCGATGCGGCCATCGAACCCGGACACCCCGGTGACATCGAGGGGGCGTCGATATGAACGGCAACAGGATCGCACCCCTTCGCCGCAGATTAGAAATGTTCCGGATCAACGACGATATGACCGCAAGCCTTCCAGAATGGTGAGGGAGGGACAGACCCAACGCCGCCTGACAAAAGTGTGGAAAGGGGACAGATCTCGAAGCTCAGTAAGTGGCAGCACCAAAAAGGAGATAAGATCCCGACCGATGCCTTCGCAGGTGCGCCGCCAGCACGCGGATCGGATGGTACGCAGAAACTTCTCAGAAGAAAGAACCCACGGAGCCGGCTACGCGGCGGCGGAGCGTCAGGTGAACCGGTCGGCCCCTGCGAGACGTCCCGGCCGTTTCGACGCACAAATGCCGTCTGAACGAAGAGCGCCCCAAAGGACCATATCGCCTCAGGAAAGGCCATCACAACGCGATGGCCAGGGGTGGCGGTCGTCGTTTGGAAACAGCCACAACCAAAGAGGTAGAACCCATCGTACCCACACCGGTCGACAGCGATCTCACCGTCGATGACAGGCCGCAGGACAAAGCCGCGGCGCTACTGCTGAAACCATGCCGTGTATGGGCATTCCAAAGTCGGGCCGATGCGCGGGATGGCCCTGATTCCACTTTGATGCGTTGTTTTCATCCAGGCGCTATGCACCCGTTCACAACTGCCACGACCGAAGCGCCGATATGTTTCCGTCTTTCCGGCCTGTGGCCGTGCGCGAAGCAGTGACGCTGTCTGGCGGATTGCCGCGGGCCGGTTTGACATCCTGGTTTTAGCGGCTATTCTAGGCAGAGGTGTCACTTTTGTTGTCCACTATTGTACCGACCCGTTGCTCAGTTGTATCTCTCCCTGCTCGATACACGCCCCCCGGTTCGATTTCTGTGGTGTGTCCGCCAAGCCACACCATCGGCACCGAATGACCATTGCAAAACATTCGGGCATATGCCCGGGGAGGTGCCCCGTGAAATGCCGGTATCTGTTCGACGCTTTCCTGTCGTTATTCATCTTCACTGCCATCGCGACCGCTGCAGACATCCCGCAAGCCCAGACCTCCATCGTTCAAATCCGGGCCGAAATTCGAGCGGATGCAAGAACCGCAGCAGCGCTTGGCAGGCATCGCGTCGGTAACGGTGTGGTCATCGATCCCAAAGGACATATCCTGACCATCGGCTATCTGATCCTCGAAGCCGAATCCATAGAAGTGATCTTTCCGGACGGCCGCAGCGCCGTGGCGGCTTATGTGGGATACGACCACGATACGGGATTCGGGATTATCAGGTCGGAAAAAACCACCGGACTGGTCCCGGCGACCATGGGTAGTAGTTCTGAGTTGAGCGCGGGTGATCCCGTCTTGCTGGTCGGCTACGGCAGCTCCTCTTCCATCCGCCCGGCCAGTTTGATCGCTCGCGGCGAGTTCACGGGATATTGGGAGTATCTTCTCGAAGAAGCATTTTACGTATCACCACCCCATCCCGAATTCGCCGGCGCGGCGATGCTGGACGCCGAAGGACACCTGATGGGCATCGGCTCCATCTATACCCAGGTCATGATGCCACAATACGGCGCCGTACCGTGTAATATGTTTGTGCCCATTGACCTGCTCAAACCGATTCTGGTCGACCTCATCGCCAAGGGCCGTACCGCCACGACGCCCAGGCCCTGGCTGGGTGTGCATGCGGAAGAGAGTCACGGAAGGGTCTTTATCAGCCGGGTGTACGGAGAAGGCCCGGCCCAGGCTGCCGGCCTGCAGGAGCGCGATATCGTCCTCAATGTCGATGGTACCCCGATCGACGGGCTGGCGGACTTCTATCGAAAAGTATGGGCCCTGGGCAGTGCCGGTGTGCAGGTGCCGCTGACCCTCTTGCAAGGTAACCGCATCACGGAAATCAAGGTGCACTCTTCGGACCGCCATCAATATCTTCGCATCCGGCCGACCCTCAAAGCGCCCCGTGCCTTGATCGAAAAATCCATTTGAGCCATCTCCGGACGTCATTCGCCACCGGGAGTTTTACTACTTCATGCTTTGCCGATGCCGTAAAGGCGGGCCGTGTTCTCCACCACAGCCGCCATCACTTCTTCAGCATCGATCCCCTTTATGCCGGAGATCGTCTGAATTACCAGCGGCAGGTTGAACGGCTCGTTGCGTTCGCCGGGTACAGGTCCCAGAACCGGACTGTCGCTTTCCACCAACATACACGAAAGTGGCAGCTGCTTGACAAGCTTTTGCTTCTGGCGAGAACGGACGACCGAAGGGGGAATCGAAAAGCAGTAGCCGGCCTCCACTGCCGGCATGGCCGTGCCGAATTTTCCGTCAAAGGCGTGCAGGTGGACCAGCGATGCGTCGCGTTCCAACAGCATGGAGATGGCATGGCGGCCGGCCGATCTCGAATGGATGTTCAACGGCAGAGAGAGGGCATTGGATAAAGAGATAAATTCACCGAAGATCTCCCGCTGTACCGCCCTGTCTTTCGAATCTTTGACCACCCAATAGTCCAGGCCCACCTCACCGATTGCCACCAGGTTGTGTTGGTGCTCCCGAATAAAATCGACCATCTGCTGCGCCAGATCCAGATCGAGATGGGTGGGATAAAGCCCGGCAGCCGCTTTAATCATGGGATTGGCCCCCGCCAGTGCGATGTTCTTCCTGGCGTCGGCCATATCTTCTCCCACGGCAATCACCGCGCCGACGCCGGCCGCACGGGCGCGGTCCAGAACAACCGCTCGATCATGGTCGAACACGTCATCGCACAGGTGGGCATGGACATCCACCAGTTGTCGCACCTGAGAAGGCATCGATTCACCGCCTTGCGAACTATGTTTATTGTACCGGCTTATCGCAATCGAACAACCCGATCAAAGATAGCTCGGATAGAGCAAAATGACAAATACGCGAAAGATCGGACTGAAGAGATACCCGATCGACTGCCAGGCAATGATCAGACCGATAAAGGAAAGATGATTGCCGTGAACAAAGTCCATATATTTCACGGCTTGTTCCCTGTTCAGCAACAGGGGAATGACGCCGCTCCCGTCCAAAGGCGGCAGTGGTATCAGATTGAAGATGAACAACAGTAGATTCAGGGAGAACAGTATACTCAAAAGCGTTGCCACACCGGCCATGGCGCCTTCCTGATCGGCGCCCACGATGTGGGAGAGGTTGAAACTCTGTGGCACTATGAAGAGATCCGCTGCGATGCCTATTCGAATGGCCAGCCCGGCGGCTGCTACAACCAGCAGATTGGCCGCTGGTCCGGCCAAGGCCATCATGGCGGATCGATGGGGATAGTTTCTCGCCCACAAGGGATCGTATGGCGCACTGGCCCATCCGATCATCCACCCGCCCGTCATGTAGGAGAGCAGCGGCACCACCACTGTGCCCAGGGGTTCACGCTTAATATGGGGCAACGGATCGAGGGTTACCTGCCCGCCCTCGTAGGCCGTAAGATCCCCCAGTTTCATTGCAGCAAAAGCATGGGAAGCTTCATGAACAACCACCGAGAACAAAAATGCCAGGTACCATAAAAAAATTTCAGCGATATTGGGCATGTTCCGACCTCGAACCTACGCAGCGGAGGGACGCCTTCGTCCCCCGAACAGTTTCGATGCCATACCGGTCGGCGCCGCTATGAAGATGGCCGGGATTGATGTGAACCCCATTGCGTCCTCCAGAAATCGAGATGTGGGCATTTCGCACGAGTTTGTCGACAGACGAGTTTCAGCGAATTAGCGATGCAACTATCAGGCCACTGCCAGACCGACCCAAGGCCACCATATCTTGTGCCCGGCGCGGTCTGTGGATGCGCCTGCAGAGATAAACTGCCGCTAATTGTCACCCGCGATGACGGTCGGCGGCAATCGGCCAATCCGCCTTCGCCTATCGATTTTGTTGCCATTCGATCCCGCTTCAGGATTTCGAATTTGGACTTTGACAGGGGCCTGCCAAACTCGTAACGTATGGACTGATCAGCCTAAAACCTTACGCAGAGGAAAGCCCATGGATTACGCACTGCTGAAACAACTGACCAATTGCGCCGGCATCAGCGGCAGGGAAGAACGGGTCCGCGCCATCGTCTCCGAACATCTATCCCGATTGGGACTCAAGAGCACCATCGACGCCATGGGAAATCTGGTGGCCTCAAGACCAGGCAAGGGGTTGAGGGTGGCATTGATCGCCCATATGGACGAGGTGGGCTTCATGGTCAGCAAAATCGATAAAGACGGATTCTTGCGGGTGCTTCCGGTGGGCGGCATCGATCCTCAGGTTTTTTATGCGCAGAAAGTCACGGTTCACGGACGCAGCGATCTGACGGGCGTCGTGGGAAGTGTCCCGCCGCACCTGCGAAAAGGAGATAAAAACAGCGCCAAAGCGCCGCTGCCCATCGCCGAAGGCTTCATCGATCTGGGGCTGCCGGCTGAAGAAGTGGCTGCCCAGGTCTCCATCGGAGATCCGGTGACATTTGCCACCAGAAGCTGGGAAACTTCGAACGCCTACTTCGGTAAGGCATTGGATGATCGGCTGGGGCTTTTTATCATGCTCACCGTGCTGGAAAAGATGACGAAGGTCGCTTGCGAGCTGGTCTTGATCGCCTCCACCCAGGAGGAGTACGGCCTTCGCGGCGTTGGTCCGGCAATGTTCAAGGCCGCTCCGCACATCGCCTTGATTCTTGAAGGAACGGTGGCTTCAGATACGCCGGGTCTCAAACTGCCGGCCAATATCACACCGACCCGACAGTCAAAAGGGCCGGAGATCCGATTGAGCGATAAGCGCATGGTGGCCGATCGCCGTTTGGCCGATTTTCTCTCCCTCATCGCAAACGAACGGAATCTGCCCCACCAACTGGTTGCCAAGGACACCGGCGCGACGGACGCAGCCGCCGCACAACTGGTGGCCTCCGGCATCATCGTCGGCGCAGTGGCCGTGCCCACGCGTTACATCCATGCCCCCATCAGCATGGCGCTGAAAACGGATATTGCCCATACAAGGGATCTGGTGACCGCGTTTGTCGAAGAAGCCTCCCGGTTTGAACACCTGCCATCAATCTGAATGAATGCAGTAATACTTCTGACAGGATTCACAGATCGTAGACAACTGGTATTCCACCCGACAGGTCGGTGAATCGAATACCTCTGCCGGTCGCTGGCATATCTTACAAACGCGGTTTCTCCTGGACCGATAGGTTCTCGCCTGCACAGTCTGGTCCGATAGAACTTCGATCAGCTCTCGTAACCTGCCCATAATGATCTTCCCCCTGAAGGTGAAAGATGGACTGTCATCATTCAACGACTGTAGTGCTGGAACGGATGCCTCCAAAGAAGCAATAAACATGCCGTGAAACCATTAACTTTATTTTCAGATGGTTACCCAGATCGCTTTCCAGAAATCCTCTCTTCGGTGACGCATTTGGGCAACATGGTTGACGTTTTTCATGCGACCGAACGCATTGTAGACGACAAGCCGGATGAGGGGAGCGACGATGGGCAGTCGTAGACGGGAAGTTCACTCCTGCGGCGGCGGGCGTTATATCAGCGCCCTTTTCCAATAAGCCGATGGCCTGAAGCAGACACCCGCAAGCCCTGTTGACAGGACTTGCGGGTGAGTGGGTGCGCTTTCGTTCTGTTGCTGGGAACTTTCCGAAAGCTAAGCAGAAAAGGAAGTTGCGTCAGCGGTGATCGTCAGTGAGCGCTTCGGCATGAGCTTGAGCTTGAGCGTGAGCGTGTAAACGAGCGCGGGTCGCGTACAACTGCAGCATTCGTCAGCTAGGGTCGTAGCACTTCAGTCCAAGTTAATGAGCACAGTGAGAACAGGGGGGAGGCAGCGCAACGAAAGCAGTTCGCGATCCGTACAACTTCAGGCCAGTGCGAAATCTGTAGAGCGATTAAGCAACGTCCTTTTCGACTTTATGGTCCGACACTACACGATCGAAGGCGCCTTGTATGTAGGGAAACCTTGACTTTTGACAGGATTTTGTTTGAAAAATGTTCGATTTTTATCAGGCGCTGCCCTGTTCCGGCCAGCTGACCACAAAGTACAGCTCCCTTTCATCAATTCCTATATTTCCAGTGATATTATACCGTTACGAATCGCAAATTTGACGAGCCCCGGCATGTCCTTGACATTGATCTTGGTCATGATCCGACTGCGGTAGGTTTCCACGGTTTTGGGCGAAAGACAGAGGGTATCAGCGATTTTAGCGCTGGAATTTCCTTCGACCACCAACTGAAGGATTTCGCGCTCCCGGGTACTCAGCTGATCGAGCGGATCGGAGCTCGGATCGGCTTGATTTCCGTTGAGATAGTCGTCGATTAAAATTTCGGATACCGGCTGGCTCAGGTACCGGCTCCCTTTATAGACACTGCGCACCGCCGCAACCACTTCGGCGCCTGCCGAATCTTTGAGCAGGTATCCCTTTGCACCGGCCTGCAGGGCGCGCTGGATGTGCTCTTTGGTGGCATGCATGGAGAGCATGATGACCCGGGTATCCGGAGATGCTTCGATAATCTGACGGGTGGCGTCGATCCCGTTGAGTTGTGGCATTGAGATGTCCATGATGACCACATCTGGATGTATCTTGTTGACTTGCCGCAAAGCGTCCCGTCCATCGGAAGCGGTACCGACGACGTTGATACGCTCTTCGATTTCAAGGAGCGTCTTCAGTCCATCCCTGACCACTGCATGATCATCTGCCAGAAATACGGAAATTGTCACGTTACCACCTGAAATGAGAATACCGCCCGACCAGCAGCGGCGATTGTCAACATGCGACAGCGACACGACGATGGGCTTACAGCATCGCGTCCGCCACGATCCGGGTTCCCTCTCCCGGCGCCGATACGACCTCCAGCGATCCGTTGTGTGCTTGAATGCGTTCTCGCATGTTCATGAGTCCCCATCCGGAATGCCGGCCGGGGCTCACCGCGTCCGGATCGAATCCCACTCCGTCATCCTCGATGCTCAACCGCAACCGTCCATTGGTCTGCTCCAGTCGTACCATTGCCTTTTGGGCCTGTCCGTGCTTTGAAATGTTGGTCAATGCCTCTTGGGCAATCCGGAACAAAGCTGTCTCCAGGCCATCCGAAGCGCGCGGCAGTTCCTCTTCTCCGACCACCTCTGTGGCGATCCCGGTACGCAGCGCGAAACGCTCAGCCTCCATCTGAAGTGCGGCCTTTAAACCATAGTCGTCCAACACCTGTGGACGCAGCGCGGCCATCACGTCACGGATCGCTCCGGCGGTTTCGGCGGCAATTCCCACGGAGTCGTTGAGGCGCGCCTTTACTTTGGCCTTGGAGGCATCCGACAATTGGTTGAGCACCACGTTGAGATTGATGCCCAGCGCTGTCAGGTTTTGCCCCACCTGATCATGCAACTCCCGGGCGAGGCGGCGTCGTTCGGCTTCCTCAAGCGCCGCCAATTGCCCATACAGCGCACGCAGCTGTTGCTGGGAGAGGGTCAAAGCCCGTTCCGTCTGCTTGCGCTCTTCGACCTCGGCCGTCAGCGCCTCGTTGGCCAATGAGAGTTCGCGGCTGCGGGCGGCCACTCTGCGCTCCAGATCGGCGTTGATCGTCTTCAACTCGTGCTGAAGGCGCCCTAAAGCGATCTGGTTCTTGACCCTGGCCAGCAGTTCCAGCGGCTCGACCGGTTTGGAGATGAAATCCGCCCCACCCGCGGAAAAGGCTTTGACCTTGTCAAACGTCTCGGTCAATCCCGACATGAAAATAACGGGGATATCCTTGGTCTCCTCCTGGCGCTTAAGCTCCATACAGGCCCTATAACCGCCCATCTCGGGCATGACGATGTCGAGAAGGATCAGATCCGGCATCTCCCCGCGAGCCTGCTCCAGGGCCTCCTTTCCGTTGGCGGCCGTAATCACCATATAGTCTTCCACCTCGAGCAGATGCTTGCACATCTCGACGGTCAACATGTCGTCATCGACGACCAGAATGGTGCCATTAGCTCCGGAGTTCATACACTTACCGTGACAGGGTTCGCATCGGCCTTCAGTATGGCAATTCGCCACTGGTCCGTCAATGGACATATCGACCCGGCGGCTAAACAGATGCGAAAGGTCCCGAATCGGCACCCGTCATCGATGGAGCGCTCCAGTGGTTGGGCTCCTCAGGCAGGGCCTCTAACCGGCCCTTCCGGCAAGGATTTGGCTTCGACCGCCTTGACCGCTTCCGGATGCATGCCGTACCAGTCGATTTTGCGGGTCAGGTACATGATGATGCCCAACACGCCGAAAAGCCCAACACTGCCCATCAGCAACGCGTAGTCCTCCAACTGGAGCAGAATGTATAGATAGACATACAGAGCCGCCAGTATCCCCCCCACCATCATGGTGACGTGCGGCTTTTTCAGAATCGTCTTGGCATATCCGGTGATCAGGCAGACGACCGCGCTGGCCGAAATCAGATAGGCCGCACCGAAATTGATTTGTTCGGAGATGGAAAGCAGCAGGGAATAAAAGATGATGATGCCCAGACCGATGAGCAGGTATTGCACGGGATGCACCCGCAGTTTGTTCATCACTTCGGAGATGTAAAAGGCCATGAAGGTAAAGACGATGAACATGAGGGCATATTTGGCGGTGCGCATCGTTTTCTGGTAGATGTCCACAGGACTGAAGAGGGTCAAACCGAAGGTGGAGCGGCCGAGGTCATGACCACCGCCCTTCCAGGCCTGGGGATAGTTCCTGTTGAGGTGGAGGACCTTCCATTTGGCGGTAAATCCCTTTTCGGTGATCGAGCGCTCAACGGGCAGAAACGCGCCGCCGAAACTGGGATCGGTCCATTCCGACCGGGCGGTGACCGTGGTCACTTTGCCCACCGGCGCAAATTGGATCTGACGGCTGCCGTTCAAGTTGATGTCGAAATGAAAGGGGTGCGCCTTTTGGACGGCATCGATTTGAATCGCGGCGCTCACCCCCGATTGGATCACTTCCGCAGTTTCGATCCCGGGCTCCATATCCAGGCTCTTCCCGTCAAAGGTCGCATGGATGCGCTCTTTGATACCCCGCATGTCCGAGATACCGACGGAGATAAAGGCCCCCGCCCAGACGATGTCCTCCGAAGCGATCCGTAAATCCTTGGCCGGCACCGGCGGAAAGAGGCCGTCCATGGAGAGGATGGTGTTGTAGAGCACCGCCTCGTAAATCCCGCGGTAGCGCACTTCGGGGTTGATACGGCTCTTGATGTCAATACGGTCGGGCAGCAGATGAAGGTAGCGGGTCACCGTGGCGGTCTTGCCTTTTTTATCTTCCATGTGAACGAGATAGGGAACCGTTAGAACGGGCCCGATGAGGGTCTGGGCCTCTCCCCACTTGTGGTTGATTTCATTGATGACCCCCTGTTTGCGGTTGTCCCGTTCCCATATCAAGGATTTGACCATGGAGGCCGGTATCAGCAACAACAAAATGAGCGCGCAGATGGTGATCAGCTTGAAGGTGGCGGATCGACTGATCCTTCGGGTGGTCTCCTTGATGGCATCGCCAGTTTGCATGATGTCTCCTTTCTCGCCGAATTCGTTAGTTGTCGATTAGACAGCATGGGCTGCTCGCGTGAAGGGATGATGAATGGCGCGTGAATAGGGGATGAAATGATGAAAGGCCAAAGGAATTGCGCGTTAAAGCCGGTCAGGGGCCGGCCCGAAGACCTCCCGTCGAGGATGATAGCGGTCCAATGACATCCACCTTGTTTTGGGCTATATGTCCGTTAATTTTTTCGAAACGAATTTACGATACGTCGCTGCCAGTCGTGATTGTAGCCGTCAGCTTCGGGTATGCCCTCGGACCTGAAGGTATGGGCGAAATGAATTCGCAAAAAGTCCCTGAACCGCTTCTCCACCACCTGACGAAGCGGCTGGCTGAGCTTGGCGTAAACGGCATTGTCCACCTCGTTGAAATCGAAAAAGGTCGCCAACTGATTGACGATGCTCTGCCGGGTATTGGATGCGGTGCCTTGTTCGTCCACGGCCGTCATGAACCGGTCCACGGCATCGGCAAGACCCAGGAGAAGGGTATGCTTAATCTCCCGCAGTTGAGTGTCGGTCCAGAAAATGCGGTTTCGATCCATGCTCAGAGCGCATTTTTCCTTCCCGAGAAGGTTGATGCGGCCCACAACGTGCTGCCGTGCACCTTCCGGCAGCAAACTGTCGAGTTGGGTGATGAAGATGCCGTCCTGGAATACGGACACTCCTCCCCGGGCCGTTTCGACCGTGAAGATATGATCGACATTCAACTTGGCCCTCAACAGCAGATATCCCTTGGAATGCTTAAACGCCAGGGGCGCCTCGAAATCGATATCGCGGGTCTTTGGATTGGCGTAGGAAAGCGTTTCGCATCCAAGGGTCGTGACCTTGCCGGTTTGATCTTCCAACTGCACCGGTACGTCCAGAAAGCGGATATTGGTCTTCAGGTAGCCGACGTATTCGAGGCTCCGGCAGTAGTTGATCTTGGAGGGTTTGAGATGGAGGGTGACCTCGGTGCCGGCCTCGAAATCGGCCTCCAGGTCCCGGACATCGAAATAATCCCGCAAGTTGGTGATGCAGATCATCAAACCGGTGCTCCCCTCCTTGCGGGTCTTGATGACAATCTTATCCGCCACCAGAAAACTCGAGAGAAAGCCGATACCGAACTGGCTGATGAAGTTGAAATCGATGCGCGATCGCTGACCGGCCCGTCGCACCTCGGCCGACTGGTAGAGGGAGATACCGATGGTCAGAAAGTACTTCTCGATCCACTGGCGGTCCATTCCGATGCCGTTGTCCCGCACCGTCACCTGACTGATATCTTCGTTGAAACGAACCGAGATGGCCGGCGCATAATCCTGCTCCAGGCGCCTTCTCAGATTGCAGGCATCCACCGCGTTCTGAATCAGTTCCCGTAAAAACACCCTGTTGTCTGCGTAGAGCCGGTTTCCGGTGAGCAATTTCAGCGCCGCCGATGTATCCACTGAAAATTTCAGATCCATGGGACTGTAACCGGAAGTTTCGATCTCGAACAGCACATCGGAGAAGAGAAAACGCGGACTGGCGACCCGGTTGAGCCGGTGCAGCAACTTCTGCACCCTGCGTTCATGTTGTTTAAACGCCCGATGAAGTTCAGCATCCCGGCATTGCATGTTGAGCCGAATGGTTGCGGTCAAATAAGGATGGGGCCCCGACTGCGTTATGGAAAAGGCCGTCTCGTATGCATCGGCTGAAATGGTTGCACCGGCGGGCACAAGCGCCTTGATGGCCCTCTGAGTCGAGGCCGCTTCGGGATTGAGGGCCAGGGCCAGACGCACAGCCGCGGACAACAAGGTGCAATTGGCCGCCATACCGTCGAACACATGCTCGGACGCCGCGGCCCCCTCCACTTCCGGGGAAAGATCGCCGCCGATGTCTTGGCAGATATCGGCAATTGCAGCCGCTGCAGCGACATCCCGCAGGCCGAGAAGGCTCCAGTGATCCAGGACGAATGTCCGGTGATCCTGCACCAAAGGCGGCGGCGTATCCGGCACGGATTCGCGGTCTGTTTTTATGTCGCATGTGCTGCCGGACACCACCATATCGGCCACCGCAAAAATGTAGGCCGAGGCATGCAGCAAAAAAACATCCCAGGGATTCAGTCGGAGCAACTGCTTCTGTTCCTCATCCAGCAGCCACCCATCCAGCATGTCGAGGGCCGTTTCGGCGCTGGAGATGGCGCCATGCAGGGACGCAACCGCGCAACCGGGCCGCTTCTCTCCAAAATCGGCCGCGGCAGATCTAATCCGCAGAATATCGTTTTGAAGCTGTTCAGATAACGCTGCCTTCAATGTGGTCATGGTGCCATCCCGCCCTTCAATATCAATCCAACCGTCACCCGATTCCGAAAAATTCCATAGGCAAAATCTAGCGCAGTGTGCCACGCTCGTCAAACACGCCCCAAGGGTTCTGCGGGGCCTGAGGCATGCAAACAATGGGGCGCTGCGTCAAAAACCTGCATGGTTCAGCGAATGAAACTGGTCACCACCCGCATATCCGTCTCCGGCAAAGCGACGCTGCCTTTTGAAGCTTCGATAGCCTTGAGCAGCCAGGCCATGTTTTTTCCAAGGTTGGCCATGGTCTGCAGCCCTTCGCCGTCCTTCAGCGCCTCCCCTTTTTCACGGCCAAACCCCATATTCCAGTAGCTGGAACCGATGGTGACCATCTCGGCGATGGAAAAGTACGCGTTAAGGCTGTGGAATGCGGTCACGGCCCCGGCCCTGCGTACCGCCACAACACCGGCCCCAACCTTGCGCTTGAACATGTTCCCGTTGGCCCGGGCCACCATGGCGGTACGGTCCATGAAACATTTGATCTGGCCGCTGAGATCGGCGAAGTAAACCGGCGTGCCCAGGATAATCCCGTCGGCCTGCTTCATCTCGTCCAGCCAGCCATTGAGGTCGTCTTTGGTTTGAATGCAATGCCCGTCTTTGTTCTTCATGCATTTCATACAGGCGATACATCCGTTGACGGATTTGGGCCCCAGGTCCACGCGCATGGTCTCAATCCCCTCCGCCTCCAGCTCTTCGAACACCTTCTGGATGAGGATCGAAGTGTTGCCGTCTTTCCGGGCGCTGCCGTTAAATCCCACTACTTTCATTCCCGTACCTCCCCTTTTCAATCAATGGTATGCAAATGATCGATTCCGACGGAAGAACCTATAGCCATGAACGGCGACACGAGTCAACGACCATCGCGGCGCTATGACGCGTATTGACACCCAGACGGCAAATCAATATCTTGAACCCGCTACGATACATCGGATTTAACCCCCGCCCGGCAGGTTCAGCGGTCGGATAAGGAGAAAAGATGCTGACACGGCTTATTGTCATGCTGCTCTGGTTGGTCGTTCCCGTAGGCCAGGCGTTTGCCCACCCCCACGCTTTTGTCGAATGCACCCTTGCCTTCGTAATGGACCAGCACGGTCTTGTCGGTTTCAAACAGCGCTGGACCCTGGATGAAATGACCACGGTATCGGTTCTCGACGTGGTGGACAAGGACCGGAACGGAATACTGTCGGCCCAGGAAAAAATCGCCGTCCGGGACCTCTCGGTGGAGAGCCTCCTTGCATACCACTACTTCACCGTCGCCCGCATCAATGGAAAAGATTTCCCGGTCCGGAAAATCACGGACTTTTCCGCCAACCTGAACCAGGGAAAACTGACCTATGAATTTCTGGTGCCGTGCCGTGTCGAAGCCAGCTCCGGCAACCAGCAGGAGGTGAAGGTGGCGGTCTACGACGACTCCTTCTACACTTTCGTGGCCTATGTGGAAGAAGGCCGCAAGACCGTCGACCCCACCAAAGATCCGCTGTTCGCCAACCGGCAGGCACCGGCCCGTCCGGAAGACTTCAAACGGTTCTCCAGCGCAGTGGGGCTTGGAAAATTTGAAGGTGACGTTCGCATTGAAGGGCACGCCGGGCGGTTTTCCCTGACGGCCGCCGTGCGGGATGAACCTGAAATGGCCTATTTTTACGAACAAATCATTCCCCAGGCATTTGTCCTGGCGTTTGAACCCAAATGAACCGTCTGGTATTAGCTGGCGCCCTTGCCCTGCTGACGATCGCCGGGTCCCTCCTGTTGTCCGGGACGACCGAGGTGCAGGCGGCCCGCAATCCGTTCATCTCGTCCGAACAGGGAAAATCCGCCCCCCCGAAGCGTCCTTTGACCGGATACCCCGCGTTTCTTCATCCGCTGATGCAAAAAGTGGCGGCGGTGCAAGCCGCCATTAAGCAGCAGATGGTCCGCATGGCCAAAGAGATTCGCCAGGAACCCTTTGCCGGCGCCTTCTGGGCATTCATGCTGCTCTCTTTCGTCTATGGGGTGGTACATGCTTTGGGACCTGGCCACGGCAAAATCTACACCTGCTCCTATTTTCTCAGCCGGCCGGGTACGCTGAAAAAGGTCCTCATCTTCGGCAATCTCACCATGCTCATGCATGTGCTCTCGGGTACCCTTTTGATCTTGTTCGGCGCGCTGGTCCTTAAGACCTCCGGCGCCATGACCCTCGAAAATTCGGGGGCAGTCCTGGAACGGATCAGCTACGGGCTTCTGGTCGTCGTCGGTCTGTTCATCGCCGGGAAAATCATCCATGAAGTGCGCACGGGCCGCGGCCACCGCCACGATTGCCCGGACCGGTCCGACATGAAAAGCCTGGTTGTCACATCACTGGCCGTGGGCATGGTGCCATGCCCGGGCGCCGCCCTGATCCTGCTCTTCTCTCTCACCTTGGGGATCCTGAGCGCAGGTCTTTGGGCCATGGTGTGCATAGCCGCCGGAATGGCCATCACCACATCGATGTTTGCCCTGGGCGCCATGGGCTTTCGCAAAACCTTTTTATCTCTGGCTGACGGGCATGATCGTGTCGGCACCGGTCTTTACGCAGTGGTCTCCTTGGCTGGCGCGCTGTGTATCTCCCTGCTCGGTTCAATTCTGCTGTTGGGCAGCCTCTGACATCGCTTAAAGCAACCGCTGGCAAGATGATAACAGGAAAAGGCCTTACCTTGCGCATTCCAGATGCGTCAACCGATGGACCTGAGCAGACCGATAAGATGCCCATCCCGGAGATGACCATCAAATGTGCGAATTGCTCGAATGGTCGATCGCCTTTTAATGATGAACCGGTATGAAAGGTCGTCTTGGCCATGATTGATGATACAGACTTTTTCAGGCATATCGTCCACTATGCCTTGCACGGGATGGTGCCGTTCGGCCTGGGCAGGTTGTTTTGGAAGGAAAACTGGCGGAAGGCCGGCTTCATCATGTTCGGCGCCATTGCCATCGACCTGGACCATTTGCTGGCAGATCCGGTATTCGACCCCGCCCGCTGCAGCATAGGGTTTCATCCCCTCCACACGCTATGGGCGGGGGGCATCTATATTGCGCTGCTGACAGTCCGCTCCTGGAAGTGGCGCGCTGTCGCCGTTGGATGCTTATGGCATCTGTGCGCGGACGCCGTGGACTGTATACTCGGCGGGTTGTGGCCTTGACATGTTGCGGCAACCGCCGCACTTTGCATTCACCGGGACGCAAAAGATTGGCTATCCACAACCGAACGAATGGGGTTGCACATGAAAAAGGCATACGTCATTGGCCATATAACCGTTAAAGACCAGCAAAAGTGGACTGAATACCGCAGCAAGGTGCCCGCAACACTGGAGACCTGGGGAGCGGATCTGATTTTCAGAGGCAGGCTTTGCTCCGTACTTTCAGGTCAACACGGTCATACCGACATGGTCGTCATTCGCTTTCCTGATTTGGAATCGCTGAACAGCTGGCACTCCTCACCAGAGTACCAATCCCTGATACCGCTGAGGAAAGAAGCGGCTGAAGTCGACCTGCTGTCATACGAGCAATAGCGCTCAAGGATTTCGGTGCGGCCATCCTGGCTGCCTGCTGAGCCATGTCATGGGGCCGCCGCCCCTGTGCGTTGCAGTGGTATTGCTGAGCACCGCTCGCCCCTCACGCCTTGACCATAGAAATGCGCTTCGAACCGGGCGAACGACGCATGATAGAAGCGCTTCGAAAACCGCTTGAAATTTCCTCCAATCCCGACTAATTTTCCGATCTTCGCTAACGTTGCACAGAAGAAGACAACCGCCGGCGCCACATATGACCAACCGAGTACACATCAGTTCCGGATTCTGCTCCCGATGCCGGACGTCGCATCACTTGCCCGCAATACCCGCAAGAGATGCCGCCGCCGACCTGATGGCACAGCTGGACCGCGAAAAACGGATCGATCTCCACCTTCCCCGGAGCCTGGCGGATCCGCGGTTTTCGACTGACTACCTCTTCGGTCCGGCAAGGGGAAAAATGTTCGGCGTCATGGTTTGCCGTGGTGCCGATGGACAGTTGGTGACCCTTAAATCCTTTTCAGGCCAGTACAATGGGGTGTGGGAACTTGAAGGCTGGACGCCTCCCCTGTTCGATCCGCCAGAATGGAAGGCGGTGAATGATGCGCCGGAAAGAGCGATCAAGCAACTGGGCAGGGAGATCGATGCCGCCGGTCCCGCAACTCCTCAGGGCAAGGTATTGACGGAAGAACGCAAGCAACGCTCACAAGCGTTGATGCGGGAGCTGCACCGACTCTATCGGCTCCATAATTTCAGATCCCAAAGCCGGCCATTAACAGAGGTCTATACCGGCGGAAACGGTATTCCCAGCGGCACAGCGGACTGTTGTGCGCCCAAGCTGCTCGATTATGCCGCGCGCAACGCGCTTGTCCCCCTGGGAATGGCGGAATTCTACTATGGCATGACCAATAGACGGGGGACGAGACATCACCGCCGGTTTTACGCCCCTTGCCGGGAGAAATGTCGCCCCATCCTGGGATTTATGCTGTGCGGGGTAAATGCTGCCATAGGCGCAGCGGAAGGGCGGCGCCGATATGGAGATTAGCATACTGTACCATGATGCCGAACTGGTCGTCGTGAACAAACCATCCGGCCTCCTTTCCGTTCCCGGACGCGGTCCTGAAAAACAGGATTGTGTGGTCAACCGCGTCAGGCGCCTCTATGCCGACATGATCCGGCAACCTGCGGTCCATCGACTGGACATGTTCACTTCAGGTTTGATGCTGCTGGCCAAAACGCGCGAAGCCCACCGTCATCTCAGCCGCCAATTTGAGCGAGGCGCGGTCAAGAAACGGTATGTCGCCCTGGTTGAGGGGATCATAGAACGCAGCGAAGGTGAAATCCGCCTGGCGTTTCGACTGGATCCGGAAAACCGTCCCTATCAAGTGTATGATCCCATCCAAGGAAAGATCGGAGTGACCCGCTGGAAGCGGCTGGGAGTGGAGAAGAACACGACCCGTGTCGCGTTCACGCCGCTCACCGGCAGAACCCATCAACTGCGGCTGCATGCTGCCCATGAGAAAGGGCTCGGCGCCCCTATCGTGGGCGACAGGCTCTATGGAAACGGCAAAGAGGGCGATCCCATGCGGTTGCATGCCTGCGTTCTCGGATTCCGCCACCCGAAAGATGACAAACCTCTGGAGATCACCTCGAAAGTCCCCTTTTAAGCCGTTCTCTATTGGATTCCCGGAGTGAAAAGGGACCACACAATAGCTGGAATGTATTGAGCAACCGCTGCTGCGCTAATGAAACCCATCATCGGGTGGCGGTGGTGTGGGG
>JBNLAV010000160.1:0-26291 GCA_050302315.1 Desulfobacteraceae bacterium | reverse complement strand
GCCGATCACGCCGCTGGGCGACGGCATCCGCATTACCATGGTGCGGGCCGAACACAGCTCCGAGCTGGTGCACACCGATCCGGTGAACAAGAAAAAGACGGTGCATCCGGGGGGCGAACCGTGCGGCTATATCATCCAGCTGGAAAACGGGTTTACGATCTATCATGCAGGCGACACCGGGGTGTTTGCCGACATGGCCTTTATCGCCGACTACTACAAGCCCGACCTGGCCCTGCTGCCCATCGGCGGGCACTTTACCATGGACCCGGTGCATGCGGCCTATGCAGTGACAACCTATTTCAAAAACGTGAAGCAGGTCATGCCCATGCATTACGGCACCTTTGGGCTGCTCACGGGAACGCCCGAGGCGTTCAGGAAGGCATTGTCCGGTTTTTCCGGTGAGGTGGTGGTGATGCAGCCGGGGGACAAGAAGGTTTTTTGATCCGCACTGGTTTCCGCATGAAGGCTGAGGCGCTACATAACGTTTTGTATTTTCATTCATTTTAGGACGGGGAGCGGACATTTCAATTGACGCTCCCCGATCAATTCGCTATACTCCGTCCAATGCCCTGACAACAAACTTTGATACACATTTTCTCCTGCTGATTTGGGAATTACGTTAGCTTCACGCAGCATTTCCATCATTATATGCGCCCAGGCCATGGGGCTGCGGCGTTGCGAAAAAAGATCGCGCAGCATACGCCGGTGCTGCTTAAATTCAAGCCATTTACGCTAATGGAGGAAATCCGATGCGCGTCAACTGCCATGCCCACATCTTCAATGCAAAGTCGGTTTTTAACAAGTTTACCCTGGAGATCCTGCTCAACCGTATTACCGATATGGGGATACCCGAGCAGTTGGAGAAAGCGGTCGCCAAGCAGTTGAAGGAGGTGTTCGATCAGGCGGGCGAGTTTGTGGATGAGAAGAAGTTCTTTGAAGAGATCTTGTCCCACCTGGCCGATACCGACGAGTATAAAGATATTCTGACGAAGATCAAACCGTCGTTGAAGGTCGAATTCGAGATCATCGGGTCGGAAAAGCTCAAGGAGGCCTCGGCTGAATTTTTGACCAGGCTGATCTCGAAGGTGTGCTCCGCCTTTGATTCCCATGACGTCAGAAAACAGGACATCATGGATTTTATCGATTTTCTGCGCATCGGCCTGCAGCCCTCCATCCGCAATGTCACGGACATCATCATGCGGCAGTTGCCCAACAAGACCGATGCCGTGGTGGCGCTGATGATGGACATCACCGACGATGGAAAAGACAAGGGCCAGTTCGAGCGGCAGTTGAAAGATACGTCGGCCATGGTGCTGGCCTATCCGGGCCGGATTCTGCCGTTTGTGGCCGTCAATCCCAAGCGGCCGGACCACTTTGAGATCATGGAGCGTGCGCTTAACGGCATGGGGTTTGTCGGCGTCAAGCTCTATCCGTCGCTGGGCTTCGACATCAACAGCCCCGCCATGGACAAGGTTTACGCCTATTGCACGGAGCGGCAGGTGCCGGTGCTCATGCATTGCACCAAGACGGGGTTCAAGCATTCGGATCAGTTTACGAACAACTCTTCACCCGAGCATTGGGAAGCGATTCTGGACCAGCACAAAGATTTGAAGATCTGCTTCGGGCATTTCGGGGGAGATCAGTTTTTTGCCGGGCTTCCGGAAGTGGATACCCAGCCGGCCTGGGGCCCGCTGATTTTAAAATTGATGGAGCGCTACCCCAATGTGTACGGGGATATCTCCTACCACACGGCGCCCATGGATGGCGGCGGTGTGGAAGGCACTTATTTCGGGACGTTGAACGGCCATATCGGGAACCCCAAGTTCAAGCAGCGCATATTGTGGGGATCTGATTTCTTCCTGGTACGGCGCCGGTTGAGGGAAAAGAACCACTGGAACTATATGAAGAAGATGATCGATCCCGATCATTACGAGCAGATCACCACCACCAATCCGGCCCAATATCTCGGCCTCGATCCGGACAACCTGTCGTGGGCCATGACCAATTATGCAAAATTCGTCGGCGACAATGCACAACTGGTGGAAACGCCTCCCCCGGCATGGCTGAAGAAGGCGGTGAACAGCGTTCTGGGAGAGAGCGTGGTGTTCCACGCCACGCCGCTGGGGCATGCCTGGAGCTTGAACAACAAGGCGCACGTCACCCTTTATGAGGATTTCAATCAGAACGAATTTCTGGAGTCCACGCCTTTCGATGGCTCCGGTGGTATAAAGCTCAGCGCCATGGCGTATTGGCGGGATTTAAGGCTCGGCAGCGCAAAGATGGCGAAAATGATGCTGCGGCGGCGCTCGGTGAAACTGATCAAGTCTTTCAAGCAAAACGGTGCGGCATTGACCAAAACGAATGGCAAGCAATTGAAAAAAGACGATGCCATCAAGGTGCTCGTTCCGGCTTTGAAGGACGGCAGTAAATGCATGGCCGATCTGGGCGCTGTTTGCGACAACTTGTTTCAGTTCAAGGTATCTTAGGCTATCGCCGGAATTAGAGCCTCCGGCTTTTGCGACATCGGCGTTTCGAACATAGCATTGAGGGGAGAGGATTTATGGGAAGGAGAATTTGGTTGGGCTGGATTGCGGTGGTCATCTGCATGGGGTTGCTTCCGCTTGGCGCGGAAGCGGCGGGAATGGATTGGATCAAGCTGACGCCCGAACTTCTGGACAGTTCCGAGGACGATTTTGCCGTGGGCCTCAAATTCGACGTCAAGGCCAATGACAATTTGATCCATTCGTTTGAAAAAATGAGCCTGAACTATGAGCTGAAGGGGGAATGGGCTTCGGCGGACGACACCAATACCGATCCCATCGAAGCCAAAGTGAACCTGACCTTCGACAGCCTGTCGGATCTGACCGAAGGGGACATCTATTTCATGGGGCTGCTGGATGCCGGTTTTCTGTCCGATGACCGCTTCGAGGAGCAGGAATTCGCCGGCGGTCTGTCGCTGGGGGTGGCGTACGAAAATTCTCCCACCTTCAAGCTCTATCTGCTGGGACATTACGACTGGGTATATTCCTACGAAAGCGATCAGCGGGACGATTTGAGCGGAGATGACACCGATAACTTCCACCGTGTCGAAATGGAGACGCTGGCTGTGCTGCGCCTCAGAAGGCTGACCGATGCCCCGTTTGTGAAGAATTTAAAGCTGTCGGGCAATTACCGCTACTTCAGACAGATTGATCTGGACAACGCGGTGGACGATGCCGGCCAGGGCAGCTTCGATTACGTCAAGGTCGATCTGGCCTATGAGTGGTGGCCCAGCGGCATTTTCGGTCTGGTCCAGGAAGTATTTGTGGCCTATTCCCACGGCCGCCTGCCCACCCAGACCGAGGATCAATCGGTGTGGTCGGTGGGAATTGTCCTGTACGGCGCCAAATAGCCCTGCAAAACCGGAGAACTCCAGATCCGGTGTTGCCAAGGTTTTGCAGTAGATTAAGACTGCGGCTGCGACCTTGGCGCCTTGGCTCTGAAGCCTTCCGGTTTTTCAGCCGGATGGGCTGAGGAACGAAGCCCAACCTATCGTTCATTGCAATGGCTGCGGCGAGGCTATGGTTGAAGTTTTTGGTGCGGATACCGTGCCACGGGAATCCATAGACGCCGTCCATGATCTGTGCCATCATAGGCACCCTCGATCGAAATGCGGCGTATGGCCGCATTTCATTTTCCAGGGACGCAATTTAACGACACCAAGCGGGGGTGATCCTTCGCAGAGCGATCGATAATGGACTCAGAGAACAACGCCACCGATCCGCTGGACCGGTTTCACCCGGTGATCTCCAAGTGGTTTCGCGACCGGTACCAAACGCCCACCGAAATTCAGGCCAAGGCGTGGAAATGGATCCAGGCGCATCGGCATGTGCTGGTCACCGCCCCCACTGGTTCGGGAAAGACCCTGACCGCTTTTTTGTGGGCCATCAATGAACTGGCCACAGCCATAGAGCCGCCGGGCCACACCCGGGTGCTCTACGTCTCTCCGCTCAAGGCCCTGAACAACGACATCCGGCGCAACCTGCTGGAACCGCTGGACGAGCTGCGGGTTTGTTTTGAAAAAGCCGGGCAGGAGATGCCCCGAATCCGCGTGCTGACCCGTTCGGGGGACACGCCGATGGCCGAGCGGCGGCAGATGCTGCGGCGTCCGCCGGAGATTCTGATCACCACACCGGAGAGCCTGAACCTGCTGCTGGCCTCCCCCCAGGCGCGCTCGATTTTGAGCACGGTGCGCACCCTGATCCTGGACGAGATCCATGCGGTTTTCGACTCCAAACGCGGCACCTACCTGATGACGGCGGTGGAGCGGCTGGTGCTGCTGGCCGGCGAGTTTCAGCGCATCGCCATCTCGGCCACGGTCAATCCGTTGGAGACGGTGGCCGACTTCGTGGGCGGGTACCGGCGTTCGGGAGCGACAGCGTCGCCGCAATATGAGAAAAGAGAGGTGGTCGTCGCGGCTTCGCGCACGTCCAAACAGTATGATATCCGGGTGCGCTGCCCCCTGCCGCCGACGGCGCCGCGCCCCAGCGGCGAATCGCTCTGGGATGCGCTGGTGACGGCTTTCAAGGCCCGGATCGGCGAAAACCGATCAACGCTGGTGTTCGTCAACAACCGCCGGTTGTGCGAAAAGATCGTGCTGAAGCTCAACCGCGGCGAATCCGAGCCCATCGCCTATGCCCACCACGGCTCCCTGTCCCGGGAAATCCGCCAGACCGTGGAGTCCCATCTTAAAAGCGGCCGGCTCAAGGCCATCGTGGCCACCAACTCCCTGGAGTTGGGCATCGATATCGGCCCCCTGGACGAGGTGCTGCTGGTGCAATCGCCGCCTTCGCTCTCGGCCGCCGTCCAGCGCATCGGCCGCGCCGGCCACAGGGTGGGCGAGGTCAGCCGCGCCGGCCTCTATCCCACCCACGCCCGCGACTTTCTGGATGCGGCGGTGCTGGCCCGGCATCTGCCGGAACAGGCCATCGAGCCCAAACAGCCGGTGCAGGCGCCGTTGGACGTGCTGGCCCAGGTGATCGTGGCCATGACCGGCGTGGACACCTGGGATGTGGACGCGCTCTACGATCAGATCAGGACCTGCTACGCCTACCGCGATCTCTCCCGCCGCCAGTATGACCTGGTTCTGCAGATGCTGGCCGGCAAATACGCCATGTCGCGGCTGCGCGATCTGAAGCCCAGGGTGGCCGTCGACGCCATGGCCAACACGGTGCGGGCCCGCAAAGGGGCCCTGATGGCGGTCTACCTCTCCGGGGGCGTGATCCCCGACCGCGGCTACTTCCATCTGCGCCACGCCGGGAGCGGCGCGCGCATCGGCGAGCTGGACGAAGAGTTTGTCTGGGAAGCCAGGGTGGGCCAGACGTTCAACCTTGGCGCCCAGAAGTGGCGCATCGAAAAGATCACCGCCGGAGAAGTACTGGTGGCGCCCGGCCACCCACAGGCGCTGGAGACGCCCTTCTGGAAGGGCGAGGCGTTTCAGCGCGACTGGCATTTCTCCGAAAAGATTTTGAACTTCCTGCAGGAGGCGGACCGGATGCTGGCGGACGGGAAATGGCGCGAGGAGATGCGCCGGCGCTGCCGGATGGAGGCGTCCGCCGCCAATTCCCTGATCGGGTTTCTGAGAAGTCAGAAGGAGGAGACCAACGCCCCCCTGCCCCACCGCCATCACCTGGTGGTGGAGTTCGTCCACTCCGCGCCGGGTTCGGCCCCGGGAAACCAGGTGGTGCTGCTCAACCTGTGGGGCGGACGGGTCAACCAGCCCCTGGCATTGGCCCTGGATGCGGCCTGGTATGAAAAGTACGGCCAGCGCCTGGAGATCTTCGCCGGCAACGATGCCATCGCCCTTTTGCTGCCCCATGAAATGAGCGCCCGGGAGATCCTGGCACTGGTGGACAGCCGCAACATTGACGAACTGCTGCGCAAGCGGCTGGAGACGTCCGGCATCTTCGGCGCCCGTTTCCGGGAGTGTGCCGGACGGGCGCTTTTGCTTACCCGGCAAAGCTTTAAAAAGCGCATGCCGCTGTGGATGAGCCGGCTGCGCTCCCAGAAGCTCTTCAAGGCGGTGCGGCAGTACGAAGACTTTCCCATCCTTCTGGAGACGTGGCGCACCTGTTTGCAGGACGAATTCGACCTGGCGCATTTGCGCAGCCTGCTGGAAGAGGTGGAGACCGGCGCCATCGCCTGGAGCGAGGTCCACACCAGCCAGGCCGGCCCCATGGCCCGGCAGATGGCGTGGAGCCAGATCAACCGGTACATGTACATGGACGACACCCCCGGAGACGACCAGCCCTCCCGGCTCAGCGGCGATCTCCTGCACGAGATCGTCCACAGCCCGTCCCTGCGTCCGTCCGTCTCCCGGACCGTGGCCGACCAGTTCACCCAAAAGAGCCTGCGGCTGGTCCCCGGCTATGCGCCCACCGACGCCCTGGATCTGGTGGAGTGGGTCAAAGAGCGCCTGTTGATCCCGGCGACGGAATGGCGGGAACTGCTGGATCAGATCGGCCGGGAGACCGATGCGTCCATGGACGGCCTGTTGGAAGCGATGGCGCCCAGGGTGGCGCGCCTTAAATTGGCCGGGGCAGAAGAAGCGCTTGTCGTCGCCCGTGAAATGCTGCCCGCGATCATGGCGGCCCTGCCCCATGCCGATGATGCGATGGAAGTTGTCGGGCTGACGTCAACCGGGCAAGGGGATGCAACCGTTACGGCGGCGGGTTCCGACACGCCGGACCCGGCCGACCTCGACCTGGAATGGCTGCTTGGGGAGTGGCTTCAATTTTACGGCCCCATTTCATCGCAAGCCATTGCCGCGGCTTTGGGCATCGACATCCCGCAGCTGGTCAACCGCCTGGACCGGATGGTGGACGATCAGCGGTTGATCCGGGGAGCGCTGATCAAAAAAGAGCGCGGGAGTTTTTACTGCGATGCCCGCAACTTTGAATTGCTGCTCCGCCTGGAGCGGAGGGCCGCCCAGCCGGTGGTGGAACCCCAACCGTGCGAGTCGCTGGCGCCCTTTATGGCCCGCGTCCAGGGACTGATGCCCGGATCGGCCGACCGCCGCGATCCGGTGGAGCGGCTGCTGGACATCAGCGAGCAGATGAGCGGCTATTGCCTGGCCGCCCATCTATGGGAGGAAGAAGTACTTCCAGCCCGTATGCCGGCCTACGATCCGGCCTGGCTCGATTCCCTGATGCAGAGCACCGATCTGACCTGGATCGGCCGGGAGAACCACCAGCTGACTTTTTGCTTCGCGCCGGACCTGGATCTGGTGATGCAGGACGAAGCGAAGCGGTCCGATGCGGGGGATGCCGACGGGAAGCAGCCGCAACCGGCGGCCACCCGATTGGATGAGCTGCTCGACTCGGCCGGACGCTACGATTTCTCCTCATTGCTGCGATTGACCGGCCTGACCCCGGCAGCGGCGAGCAACCAATTGTGGGAGGGGGTGTGGCAGGGCACCTATGCCAATGACGCCTTTGCCGCCATCCGCCAGGGATTGGCCACGGGGTTCAAACCGCCGCAGGCCAAGCCGGCGGTGCGTTCGGGGATCCGGTCGCGGCGTGGGGCGTCACGCGGCAGCTTCTCCCGCTGGAAGGCGACCTTGCCCAATACGGGCAACTGGTTCAAGATCCGCTATCCCGAGCTGGACGACGATCTGCTCTCCCGGCAGGAGCGCCAGAAAGACCGCATCCGGCTGCTGCTCGGCCGCTACGGCATCCTCTTCCGCGAACTGCTGGCCCGCGAGCTGCCCATGTTCCAATGGGCCTCCCTGGTGCGCACCCTGCGTCTCATGGACCTTTCGGGCGAGATTTACGCCGGCTGCTTCTTTCAGGGCATTGCCGGATTGCAGTTCATCTCCCCCAAGTACCTCTCCCTGTTGCAGCAGGACTCTGAATCCAAACCGATCTACTGGCTAAACGCCATCGATCCGGCCTCCATGTGCGGCCTGGGGCTTTCGGATCTGGCCCGTCCCCTGCCCCGCCGCATCGCGCCCAATCACCTGGTCTACCGCGGCGCCGAGCTGATGGTGACCTCCCGGCGCAAGGGAAGAAAGATCATGTTTCACATCCCGCCGGACGACCCGGATGTAGGCGCTTGCCTCGGTTTTCTGCACCACCTGCTCAACCGCAGGTTCCGGCCCCGCCGCCACATCACCGTGGAGACCATCAACGATGGGACCGCCACACAGAGCGCCTATCTACCGGCTTTCATGGATGGGTTCGATGTGGTGCGCGATCCAAAAGCGATCACGCTCTATCGGCGGATGCGGTAGCGTTTTTCCGGAAAAGGCGACTGCGGGAACGGACCGATGGGGAAACAACCCGGGCGGTAAACTGCGCCGCGCCCGGGCCGTAGACCCTTCGGGAGAGGTTTACATGCCCTGGGGAGCGATGGTCAGGTTGACCGTACCGCCAAGGCTTACATTGGCGGCGGTGTCGGGATCGAAACCTTCGCTGGCGGCCACCACGTCATAGGTTCCCGTGGGAAGATCCACGGAGAACGCGAAGGTCTGGGTGTCTGGATCGGGGCTCATGGGCAGGCTGACCACCTCCACATAGCCGCAGGCCAGCGCAGCGTAGATGTTGACGTACACCACCGGCGGATTGTCCGGATCTACGGCGTTGTCCACGAAGACATCGCCGCTGATGGTGCCGAATCCGGTTGGGGTCAGGGTGAAATCGATTCTGGTGTCCGCTCCGGGCACTGTGATGTTGGTGCACGCGGGGCCGTACATCTCTTCGGCTCCTGGAGCACCCACCTTCCGGTCGGAAAAGACGACGATGCTGTAATCCTGACCCTGGGACAAGAGCAGCCGGTAGGCGCCCTCGTACCCCACATCGTCGGAGGTCAATGTGGCCCGTTCCACCCTGGCGGACAGGCCGTCGGATACCTGGGCGCTCACCAGGGCGCCTTGGACGGGCGTGCCGGAACCCGCTTCGGTGACATCCCCGAAGACAGCCACCTTGTCTTCGGTTTCGAGGATCTTGATGGTGGGCTTCATCAGGAATTTTCCGCCGCCGGTTTCCACCACCGAGCGGCATGCATCAAAATCGAGAACCAGCTCGACCGTCTGGTTCTCCAATACCTGAAAGTTGTGCACCAGCTTTATCCCGGTCTGGAACCCGCTGGGGATTTTGAGCTGTTCGACGGTGTCCAGTCCGTCGTTCAAAATGATATAGTTGGCAAAAGGATGCGGGTTCCCCAGGATATTGTTTTCCGATTGCGCTTTTTTGCCGATGATCAGCCGGACTTGATGGTAGGTCGCAGCGGTGAGTTCGTCGCCGCCCAGAACCGCGGTAAGGCCGTTGATCAATTCAAGCAGGTTGTAAGTCTCTTTTGGCGCGGCGATGGTGATCCAGCCTGAGTTTCCGGGCGCAGCGGCGTGGTTCCGGTTGACCTGAACTTCATCGATGGTGACGTAGACCGCCAGGAATTTGGAGGTGGAAGTGTCCGCAAGGCTTATGTTGAGGCTGCCGGTGCCTGTATCGGAGCCGGAGCCGCCCCCGCCGCCGCATGCGGCCAGGGCACATGCCAGGACAAGAACGGACAGAGAAACCAATAGAGTCGAGAATCTCATGGGAAGCCTCCTCTTTTGATACCGCTATGTTCAGAATTTTCCAGATACTAGATAGTGCATGCCTAACATGAAAGAACCCGCTTACAAACAAGGCTATCACATCATTCGGGCTATTGAAACCAGGAATCTTAGCGAACGTGGAGCCTATTCGCCGGCCGGAGAGATGGGCGTTTCTTGGGCATCCTTTTCATGACTTTTTGCGGTGCTCCGGGCCTTGATCATTCGGGCGCTGGCCGAGAGTATCTCTTTTACCAGCGGAACGTTGTCAATGAATGTGGTGCGGTAACCGGGTCTGTCGAGGGTCTGCAACCGCTCGAGCACGAGCCGGCGGGCCTGGATCAGTGCGCTGCGCGCCGCTCTTTGGTTGGCCCCGCCGCCGCCGCGGAAGATGATGTAATGATTGAAATAGGCGCGTCTCAGATCTTCGACGCTGCGAAAGTTTTTAAGCGTATGCAGGGCCTGCCGGGACATCTGTCTGGCATCCTTCAAGCGGCCGGCATGGAAAGCGGCGCGCGCCATCCCCGACAAATCCATCATTTCATAGCCGGCGGACTTCAATCTCCTGCGGATGGTTCGGGCGCGTTTGAATTCGTTGTAGGCTTTCAGATAATTGCCGCTTTCCAGAAACAGATAGCCCCGGTTGTTGGCAGTCAAACCGAGCACGTAAGGCTGGTCCACGGTCTTGTTCATGGTGTCCGCTTTTTCATACCAGCGGAAAGCATCTTTTAAACGGCCTCTCCACCAACAGGCCGTTCCCATGCTGTTGTACAGCTTCCCAAGTCCCTTGAGGTCATGGATCTTCGAAAATATCTTCTCGGCCTGACGGAAATAAGCCAATCCACGTTTATATTGGCCGAGGCTCCGGTAGATGATTCCGATGTGATTCATCGCCTCGGCATGGTGCCGCTGATCATTGGCAGATCTAAACAGGCGCAGCGCTTCTTCCAGGGCGTCGAGGGCTTTGCCGTCCCGGTGGAAATGCCAGTGACAGATCCCGATGGCCGAAAGCGATCGGGCCTCCCGGGACGCATCCCCCAAATCGCTGAACTGGATACTGGCCTGCCGCAGATGTTTGATGGCCCTGTCGTATTTTTCCATGTGGCGAAGACACCAGCCAATGTGGAATTGGGCCCGAGCGATGGTATTTTCGCCTTCGGCAACCCGTATCAGTTCGACGGATTTGCCGTAACAGCGGATGGCCGTATCGTACTCACCGCGCTGCTGGAAGAGTCGGCCGAGGCACAATGCGCACAGGGCCAGGAAAGGCCGGTCCTCACATTGGTTGTCTTTGCGCCGGTCTATGGACTCGAGGCATCGGCGCTCCAAAGTCTTTCGGTCGATGTGCTTCCAGAACTCGGCCACCCCGTGCAGAAATCCAACCTTGCCGTAATGATAGACAAAAAGAGCATCGGTGACACAGGTCTCCAGGTTGTCGATTTCGCCGGATTCTTTCAGGTGCCGCGGCAGATGGGCCTTCATGTAAACCGACATGCTCGCGATACCGGCCTGGAATTCCTTCCAGCCGTGCAGGGCAAGCCGCTGGTGCCCCATTTCCATGCTGGCGAAATAGCTGCCCGCCCGTTGCGGATCGGACAGCCATTGAACCAACGACCTGTGAAAGGGTTCAAACAGCTCTTCGTGGACGGAGAATAACGCACCGAACGCGTCAGGAATTTCTTTTGCATCATAAACCGTCCAGCCGAAAATGCTCCTCAGCAGCTCCAGCGATATCGGCTCCTGGGCGGCACAGACCGACTCCAGAACCGGTCGGTAGGTTTCCTTGTAGACCCCGGCATTGGGAAACCGCCGCTGGAAGAACTCGGCGTAGACCCCGCCCAGGCCTTTTGGGAATTCATCCAGGCGCGACAGCGACAGCGTTCCGGTGTCCAGCTCTCTTCGGATCCATTCGGCGTAGAGGAAGCAACCTTCGCTGGCGGCCGCGATGGTTTCCACGGCTTCGTTCAACCGTTCCCGGTCGGGTGCATGACGCCGCAGATGGGTTACCAGAAACGCCTTGATATCGGATTCGTTCTGCTCCGAATCCGGCGCGATAAAGATGGGGTCATAGCCTTGCAGGGACAGTCGAATCCTTTCATCCGGCCGACTGGTCACGATTAACCGCATCCAGGGCGGCAGACGGACGATGCCTTGTGCCAGGAACATGGCCAGTTGGTTCTGCCCCTCCAGGGCAACTTCGTCCAGGGCGTCGATGAGGACCACGATGGGCCGGTCCGGCCTGGGGACCTTATAATTGAAGGGCTCCACTATCAAACGGTCGAAAAGCGTGCCGGCATCGGCTTCTTCGCATATTTCCCGCAGGTCCACCATGGCATTCAGCAGGTTGAAGTAATCGGGCAACTGGCTTGAAAGCTGCCAGGCGATTGACCGCACGATGCTGCGCGGATCGCCTTTTTGCTTGTGTCCATGGCGGCAGATGTGAAAGGCGGCGATCTCCCGGCGGTGGGTGCTCAACCAGCAGGAGATGGCGGTTTTTCCCACGCCGGGGCCCCCGGTGATCCATAAAAGCTGTGGACCGCGGGTTGCTTTGATCCACGCATCAATCCGGTCGATCAGCCATTGTCGGCCGGTAAAACGCCGCAGGTGCTGAGACAGATCGGCTTCGAACGAAACCGGTTTAAGAATGCTCAGAAGGCGCGATTGACTGCCTTCGCAATCCAGCCCATCGGTCTCCAGGGCTCTGATCAACAGCGGCAGCTTGTTCTTCAAGCTCTGCCGTCGCTCTTCAAAAGGGACGCAGTCGCGCAGATCCAACCATTGAATGCGGCAGATGGACAGCGGCGGCTCCACCTGCACGAGCATGACCGGTACGATGCGGATCGACTTCTCAATCGCCCGCGCCACCTCGTTCAGGCAGTAGCCATCCGGCCGCCGCACGGAGTGTGGTGTCATCAGCAGAACCACCCGCCCGTTTTCGTGGCCGGCCGCCCATTCCAACCCATCTTCGATTCTTTGCTCCCACTGTGTTCCGGATACCAGTTCCTGCTGATCGATCCACACCTCATGGCCGCGGCGGATGAGATCGTCCTTGAGCTGAAAGGCGATATCGGCATGCATGTCGTGCCCGTAGCTCAAAAAGATATAGAGTTGTCTCTCCGGCTTTGCGCCAAGCGTCGCATCGGCCGCCGCCGGTTCCCCCTCATCCGGATCGGCGGATGGTCCTTTGATGTAAACCAGGTCGACCTGTTTGTGTTCCTGGATATGGCGCTTTTGGATAAGATGGAGACGGACCCGCTCGAATAGCGCGTGATCATTGTCCAGGGCCGCCATCATCGTGCTCTCGGTGACCCTGCCCTTCCGGCGAAGAAGATCTAGTACTTTACGCGTCGCATGAGCAAAGTCCATGACGATATGCTCCTTGCCATTCAGAAGGAGAGAACTGATCTGCTGATGTGTATGGTGTTGTATTGCCGCTTGCGGACAGCATATAAGGGATGCATCTCTAATTGCAAGCGCAAACAGGGCATGCGTGTACGGCTGATCCCGCCCGTGTAAAGAAGGCCTTTACTGAAACTCGACTTTCAGGATGTCCCCATGGAGAGCGACCTGTCCCGATAGAAAATATCCTGGTTCATAAACAATGCGGAATAGATATGATGGGTTTGCCGGTCGATCCAATGCCGGGTATCAACTTTCCGCCGCTTCTGCCACTTCGTCTGCAGCCACCTGCTTCATAAACTCCGGATCGGAGAGCATCACCATCTTGATGCCACCTTGAACGTTGCAGGTATCGGTAATGCCGTGATGCCGCAACACGAGCTGGGCTTCATAGGCGCGCGGCCCCGATCCGCAGATCAGCCACAGCGGGCCGCGGCCGTTTACTTCCGCCATTCGATCCACCAGTTCTTCCTGGGGAATGTTTTGCCATCGGTCGCCAAATGCTTCCATGAAAGGTGCGGCCTGGGTGCGGCTGCGCACATCGAGCACGCGGGTGGCGGGATCGGCAATAAAGGCGGCTGTGAACTCGACCGCATCCATGGGGACATGCAGGCCGTCCATGGTGTTTTCCAGGGCATTGGCCACCGAATTGACGATGTCCATGGCCGAGGCATAGGGCGGCGAATAGGAGACTTCCAGGTTGGCGATGTCGTCCACCGTGGGCCGGTGGGGCAGCAAGGCAGCCACCGCATCCACACGCGCTTTGACCGCGTCGCCTTCCGGTCCCACGGCCTCGATCCCGATCACCTGGCGGTGGCGCCGGTCTGCGATCATCTTCATGACCATCATCTCCTGGTCGGGATAGAAATGGGCGCGGTCCGCCTGGGCCACCACAACGGCCACCGGGTCAAAGCCGGCTGCGCGCGCGCGCATCTCCGTGAGGCCCGCCCGGAACATTCCCAAGTCGAAAACCTTCAGGCAGAAATTGCCCACAGCCCCGGAGAAGCGGGCCTGTCCGCCGGCCAGGTTGGTGCCGATGACGCGTCCCTGCCGGTTGGCCAGAGACCCCAGAGAGAAGTGGCAGTGATGACCGGCGATCAGGTGACGCACCTCGATGCAATCGCCGCCTGCGTAAATATGGGGATCGGTGGTTCGGAGATAGTCGTCCACGAGAATGCCGTCCATTTCCCCGACGGCAAGGCCGGCCGTCCTTGCCAACGTTGCATTGGGCCGCACGCCCACCGCCTGGACCACCAGATCGCACGGTATCGTTCCGGCAGCGGTTTCGACCGCCGTGACGCCGGTATCGGGGTCGCCGATGATGCGTTGCACCGATTGTGAGAGCATCAGGCGAACGCCCTTGGCTTCCATGTGCCGTTCGAGGATGCGTGCCATGTCCGCCCCGATCGCCACGGGAAGCACATGGGACTGCATCTCCACCAGCGTTGTCTCCACGCCCCACAGGTCGGTGAGCGCTTCGGCCATCTCGATACCGATGGCTCCGCCGCCGATCACCACGGCCCGGTTGACCCGGCCGCCGGTAATGCGTTCCTTGATGCGCTGGGCATGGTGCAGGTCCGCCACCGGGGTGACGCCGGGCAGCTCTCTACCAGGAATGGACGGCACCACAGGGGTGGCGCCGGTGGCTATCACCAGCTTATCGTAGGAGATGATCTCCCTGCAGCCGGTATCGAGATAACGAACGTGTACGGATTTGTCGGCACGGTCGATGGACATTGCTTCGCAGCGGGTCAGCACCTGCACCCCTTTGGCGTCTTTAAAAAACTGCGCATCCCGGACCACATGGGCGCTGGTGGTCTGTAGGCCGTCGATGTCGGCCACGTCGCCGCCGATAAAATACGGAATTCCGCAGCCGCCATAAGAAATCCTGTCGTCCCGATCGATCATGATCACCTCGGCGTCCGGATCGAGCCGTTTCACCCGACAGGCAACCTTGGGGCCGAGGGCAACGGCACCGATGATGAGTATTTTCTGTGGCATGCGAAATCTCCCTATATGAGCATATGCTCATAAATAGTCCGTGGCGCCCCCTTTGTCAATATAATTAGCATATACTCATTATTAACCTCCTCCCCATGTTCCCTGATTTATCGCTGCGCCGGTAAAGATGGCCAACGCAGCGCTTCCGGTGTAGCGATCCGCAGCACCGAACGGATGCTGAACGCTTTCCTTGCGAAGAATAACCTGCATTGCCCTGCAGCCATCAAAATCTCCGATGGCCTCCGCTTATTTGATAGGTATTTCCTATTTGCCATATCGAGTTTTCATATGGTAATCGGGCTCCTTCGTTCCTCAACGGCCCGGCCATTGGCCTACTCCACTTTCCAATATCATCCTCGGCAAGGAGAAAAGCGATGCATCGAAAAAACGATCCCCAAGGAAAAGGTGTGAGCCGACGATTGTTCATCAAGTCTGCGGCCGGGCTGGCCGTCGGCGCCGCCGTGCCAGCACAGGCAGGGGCCGCCCGTACGCTCGACCGAAAGGTGCTCCAGGTCTGGTCATGCGGTGGTCTGGCCGAAGCATTCAGGCCGGCAAACCGGCTTTTCGAGGAGGCCACCGGTATAAAGGTCGCCTACACCGGCGCCTTTGCCGCTGCGCTGGGGAAATCGCTCCTGGGCAGCGCCACAACCGAAGTCTTCGCCGGCAGGGGGCTGGGCCTGGCTAAAAAGCTGCGCGCCGCCGGCAAGATGACCTACTTCAAACCGTTGTGTTTCACCCGTTACGTACTGGCCACGCCCAAAGGAAATCCGGCAGGGGTGACCCATATCCGCGATCTGTCAAGACCGGGTCTCCGGGTCATCCAGGCACCCGATGCCTCGCCGCCCGGCGGAAAAGCGGTCGGCGCCCTGCTCAAAAAGGCCGGCGTGCTTGAGGGCGCGACACGCAACACCGTGATCCGCGGCAGCTGTGTCCAGCGCACCATGAACGAACTGGCGAACGGCAAAGGCGATGTATCGGTGGTGGAATACCGCCTGACGCGCATGCCCCTGTTCAGAGAACGGGTCGAGATCATCCCCATCTCTGAAAAGTACTTCCCGCCGCCGCCACTGACCTTCACCATCGGGGTCATGTCGGCCGCTTTGGAACCGGCGTTGGCCGATCGCTATGTGGATTTCATCCGCTCGGAAGAGGCGCAGGGCTGCTTCGCTTCCGCCGGATTCATTCCCGCAATTAACGCCGACGGGCGGCGGCTGACCGAAGCACTGGAGGTAAAAGATGATTCAAGGAGCTAAAGCCGCAACCGTTCTGGAGGAACAACAGTCGACGGCAAAACCCAAATCAGCGGTGCTGAAACGCTGGCGTTGGGTGACCCAGACGGCCGGCGCCGCGATATTGGGGCAGTGGTCTTTTTACGGCATTTTCCGTTGTCCCTTCATCGTTCCCTATGTGAGCTGCCAGAACTGCCCTGTGATTACCTGCCACGGCCGGCTTTTCACCATATTCTGGGGCTTTTGGCTGCTGCTGCCGCTCTCCGCGGTGCTTTTCGGCAGAGCGTTCTGCGCCTGGGCCTGTCCCGGCGGCACCGTCCACCGACTCATGTCCTGGATCGGAGGGCTCAAGCCGTTCAAGCGGTCCTTCATCGCTTCAAATATATCGGGTCTCAAATACCTGGGGTTGGCGCTGGCACTATTCGTCTGGCTGGAGTGGGGACAGCCTCGGTCGGCGGTGCCCATCCGGGTGGGGGACTTTTTTGCTTCGGTGGGCCTGACCTTTGAGCATGCTAATCTGCTCTGGCTGGCGCGCACGGGTATGGTGCTGGTATTTTTAGCGCTGGGACTGCTTTCGGCCAATTTCTGGTGCCGCTGCGCCTGCCCAACCGGCGGCCTTTTGAACGCGACCCGGTCCTTTTCCCTTTTCAGGGTCTCCAAAACCGCTCAGTGCAACGACTGCGGCAAGTGCCTGAGGGTTTGCGGCATGCAAACGCGGCCCCTGGAGACCGACTGCACCAACTGCGGTGATTGTTTAGACGCATGCCCGCAGAATGCCATCCGCATCGGTCGGGGCAGGAGATAGTCCATGGCGCTTCAAACGATTTCCGCCACGGAGAGACAACATCCGTGCTTCTTCTCGGAATCGAGAGGGCGCTTCGGCCGCATCCACCTGCCGGTGGCGGCCGAATGCAACATCCAATGTGCTTACTGCCGTCGCGATAGCGACTGCCTGCACGAAAACCGACCCGGCGTCTCTAGCGAAGTGATCTCGCCGCAGGCCGCTGCCCTGCGCGTGAAGACCGCATTGCAACGGATGCCGCAGATCTCCGTAGCGGGCATCGCCGGCCCCGGCGACCCGTTCTGCAAACCGGAGGTTACCCTTCAGACCTTCGAACTGCTCCGCCGGAACCACCCCGATCTCCCCCTTTGCGTCTCATCAAACGGTTTGAACCTGACCGGTTCCATCCCGGCGTTGAAAGAGCTCGGTGTTCGTTTCGTCACGGTCACCGTTAACACCGTCGATCCCGGCATCGGTGCCATGCTCTGCAGGCGGATATGCCTGGACGGGAACGGGGCGGAAGGACGCCCGGCTGCCGCAATATTGATTGACCGTCAGCTTGAAGCGCTGGTGGCCCTGAAGGCGGCCGGTATCATCGTGAAGGTGAACGCGGTGGTCATAGCGGGGGTCAACGATGACCACATGTTGTTTCTAGCCAAACAGATGGGACGTCTCGGGGTGGATCTGATGAACCTCATACCGCTGATCCCCGTGACCGGCACCGAGTTGGCTGGCCACAGGCCGCCAAAAGCCGCTTCCCTCAAAATACTAAGAGATAAAGCGAGCGAATGGGTGCCGCAGATGCAGCATTGCAAGCGGTGCCGTTCGGATGCAATGGGGCTGCTATATTAGGGAGTGTCCATCCATGATTCAAGAATACAAGGCCAATGTGATGCGCCGATCACATTGGCCTTTTAAGTCTGATGGGGTGAGTGATGGGACTTGAACCCACGACCACCTGGGCCACAACCAGGGGCTCTACCAACTGAGCTACACCCACCATAAGAAAAGCGGATTGTTAGCAAATGCCTTGTCGGTTTGCAAGCTCAAAATCAGGGGGGCGCCGTGAATTTATTCGCGCCAATAGTCCATATCAATGCAGCATCGTAGATCCTGATTCCATTTGTATGAACAGGTCGCTGCGGAGGTCGGCCCGACAGGATCCGAACCGGCATGCATGGGGTTTCGCAGGGCGGGACTCTTTACCCGCCCTGTGCCGCGCTGACCCTGTTCGAGGTCGTTGCGGTACGCCAAGATCGTCCCAACGCTGAACAATCTTGACAGATTTCCATATTTTGCTTTAACTCAAAGGTGATACCCGGCGATCTAATAATCGGCTTCATTCGCATATCTTCTTAACCTTTCCAATGTGCGAGGCGTTTATGAACCAGCAGGACTCCCTCAGATTCAGAGAGATTCTCGATGCCATCGATGACGGCATCTATATTACCCGAGAGGACTACACCGTCGAGTTCATGAACAAGGCGATGATCGAGCACTTCGGCAAAGGCGTGGGCAAAAAGTGCTACGAAGTGGTCAATGCCAGCGAAGTGATGTGCCCCTGGTGCCAGGCCCAGGAAGTGTTCGCCAAGGGCGAGGGCACCCACTCCGAAATCTATATGCCCCAAAAGGACCGTACCTACCGCATCACGGAGGTCCCCATCACAAACGCGGACGGCTCCAAGCTCAAGCTCAATATCTACCGGGACATCACCAAACGCCGCGACCAGGAATTGAAACTGCGCGCCACCGAGCAGAGCTACAGGCGACTTTTCGAGCATGTGGGGGTGGGGGTGTATATCAGCACCACCGAAGGACGTTTTGTCGACGCCAACAGGGCCCTGCTGGAGATGCTCGGCTACGAAAGCAAAGAGGAGTTTCTGGAGATCGACATCCAGAAAGACCTATACAAGCATCCCCAGGACCGCGTGACATTTCAGAATATGATGGAAAAGGACGGCCGTGTGGTCAACCATCCGCTGGAGTTCAAGAACAAGGACGGCTCCACGATTCCCGTACTGCTCACCGCCACGGCCTACCGCAACCACGCCCGCCAGATCGCAGGTTATGAGGGTATCTGCATCGACCAGTCCCAGATCATGGCCATGCAAAAGGAGCTCAAGGAGGCCAACGACTTTCTGAACAACGTGATCCGCAGCTCGCCCAACGCCATCATCGGCGCCAACATGAAGGGCATCATCTTCGCCTGGAACCAGGGGGCTGAGGAAACTTTAGGATACAGTGAACCGGATGTGGTCGGCAAGATGGACGTCCGCGAACTTTACAACGACCAGCAGGCCTATGAGGTGATGAAGAAATTGCGTGGCCCGGAGTATGGCGGCCCCGGCAAACTGCGCTCCTACCCCATGACATTCAAGGACCGGCGGGGCAACCTGGTTGAAGGCAACCTTTCTGCCAACCTGATCTACAACGATGCCGAAGAGGAGGTGGCGTCGGTGGGCTTTTTCGTCGACCTGGGTGAGCGGCTGGAGATGGAACGCAAGCTCCACCGCACACAGGAGCAGCTGCTGCAGTCGGAAAAGCTGGCCGCCATGGGGCGGCTCACCTCCCAACTGGCCCACGAGCTCAACAACCCGCTCTACGGCATCATGAACACCCTGGAACTGATGAAGACCGAAATCCCGCCCACCAACAAGCGCCGCAAGCTGCTGGAGATGGCGCTGTCCGAGTGCGACCGGCTGACCGATATGCTGCGAAAGACGCTCTCCTTTTCGAGACCGGACCAGGAGATGCGCTGCACCGTGGACATCAACACCATCCTGGACGAGATCCTTCTGCTGCACGAAAAGCAGTTGCGGGAGATCGATATCAAACTGCACACCGACCTTGCCGAAGGCCTCAAGCCGGTCCTGGCCTCCAAGAACCAGCTTCGCCAGGTCTTTCTCAACCTGATTTCCAATGCCAAGGACGCCATGCCCGATGGCGGCGAATTGACCATCGCCACCCAGGGCAATGGAGAGCAGATCCAGGTTCGGGTCACCGACACCGGTCTGGGCATCAAACCGGAGAACCTGGACAAGATCTTCGAGACTTTCTTCACCACCAAAACCGACACGGTAAAAGGCGTGGGATTGGGTCTTTCAGTTTGCTATGGCTTCATCAAGGATCACGGCGGCGATATAACGGTGGCAAGCAGCCCCGGGGAGGGTACGACATTCAATGTGATTTTGCCGACGGAAGACCACACCCCCATCGCCTGCCCTGTTGAAAACGAGTAAGCGGCCCATATCCCGTGTCGTCGGGGACTTTTAGATATCGGGTTGTGATCGGAAAAATTTAAGGATGGGTTTAGACTCTACTCAAAAACCAAGCAGGCAGGTGGCATAGCCACCTGCCTGTGAAATTCGAATCGATGTCGGGTTTCGCTTATTGTTTTTTCAATTTTTTCCTGCCCATGCCGGCCAGACCGAACAACCCTGCTCCCATCAGCAACAAGGTTGCCGGCTCAGGTACGGGGGCCGAACCGGTGTAGCCGTTGATATGAGAGACGACCAGTGCTCCAGCACCTTCTCCTACCCCGTTTGCCCCCCTGATCCAGAGATCATAGGTGCTCCAGGTACCGGAACTTGCCATGGGGTTGACGCTGTAAATGGCAAAAGCGTCCGCAGCCTTTACCGCGTAGAACATGATGGGTACGCTACCGGTGTCCCACGTGCCTGACTTCGTAGCCTGCGAGTCACCATATTCATCATTGAAACTTTCAGAAAGCACCAGACTGCTATCGTACCCACCGTAAGTTATCAGCCAGTCCTGCAGTTCCGGCAGTTGGTTGCTGTCATTTCCTTCAAAAGCGGCAATGAAATCACCGCTGTTTACATATCCGCCGGGGCCGACGTAATTCATTTCAGAAACCGCAGCACGTTCTTCAACAATATCGGTCATCAAGGTGAGCGCAGAAGCCGAAGATACATATCCAAAAACCGCCAAACCAATTAGAACAACAAGCCATCTGATTTTCATCTATTCGTTCTCCCTATATAATGAAGTCTTTATACTGCCGGAATCGCCAAACTGTCCGTCTGCAATGCAAAAAGCAGGCCCAAATTTTATATTTTTATTATTACTATATATTCAGATAGTTAAATAACATTACGCCGAGACACACCGCCCAATAGGAAGCTATGTACCCAATTCGCTATGTAATGATCTTCACAACCTGGAATCAATGGGAAGAAAGCGCCAAACACCGGCGGATCAAAGCCGGACCGACAACCTTATATCTGGCTATAATCACTCATTATTTTCGAGAATACACCCCGACACCACCCATTCGTCCGATTTGCCGCCGCGCTTGTGCCTCTCCCCTTGGGGCCACGATTCTGTAATTTATTACATACTTGAACTTGAGGACCCGAAGGACCTTTATCTAAAAGGCAGCCATTCCGGGACTTATTTTAAATGTAATTTCTATAATAAATGTAATTTCTGTACTTTTATTTTAATTTTGTTTCTGTTTTTTCTGTTTTTTCTATTTTTTCTGTTGACATTCGTGCGCGAATAGCCCTATGTGATAATCAGGCAGTTAATTATTAGAAAGGGGGGATCTGTAATGGAAGACACACTTACGGTCTACAAGGCCAGCCAGATGTGTAACGTCTCCTCCAAATCGATCATCAACTGGATCGAAGCGGGCCATATCAAGGCATACAAAACAGTGGGGGGGCACCGCCGCATCAAGCGCGAGGATCTGGTGTCGTTCATGCAGCGGCAGGGTATCCCCATACCCGATGAAACGCCTGACAACGGTCGCAAAAAGATATTGGTGGTCGATGACGATCCCATTATCGTGGAAACCATCGTCCAAGCCCTGGAAGAGGATGAACATGATTACGAGGTGATTTCAGCGGCCGACGGATTCGAGGCCGGCTTGCAGGTCAATCACTTCTGCCCGGATCTGTTGATCCTCGATATCATGATGCCGGACATCAAGGGCAACGAGGTGTGCAGGCGGATCAAATCCAACGCCGACACCACCCACACGAAGATCATCGTGCTCTCCGCCTACCTTGATGATGACAAGTTCGAGGAGATGAAATCCTACGGCGCAGACATGTGCTTTTCCAAGCCGCTGCCGCTTCCCCAACTCAAAGAGGAGGTCGCTCGACTGCTTGAGCTGGAATAACGGCTCTGGTCTTGAGTTTCCATGAAAGGAGGCAATTCATGAAATTGAAAGAAGCGCTGGGGAACAAGCAGTTTGTGGTCACCTCGGAAGTGCAGGCGCCTCTGTTCGATGCACAACCGGAAGATCTGGTGGAATGTCTGAAGCGCATCCGCGGCCGCGTGGACGGCGTGGCGGTCACCGACGTCGAACTTCAAGGGGTGGTGGGCGACACCATCCAGACGTGCGAGCTGCTGCAGCAAAACCGCTTCAACTCCATCTACCAGACCACTACGCGGGACAAAAACCGGGTCCAGCTGCAAAAAGATCTGACCAACGCCCACGATGCCGGAGTGGAAAACCTGCTGGTCTTCACCGAAGACTACCGCATATCCGGCGACAGCCTGCAAGAGACCATGTTCTTTCACGTGGACTCAGGCAAGCTGGCCTCGGTGCTCGAACACATCCGCGAAGGCCGGACTGTGGAGGGTGAGGACCTGGTCAAACCGGTTGATTTTACACTGGGGTCAGGGGTCGAGTCCCTGTGGGGCAAAAACGTCCCCAAAAAGGGTATGGAGGAGATGGAGGCCATGCGGAATATCGGCGCCGGCTACTTTCTGACTACTCCCATTTTCGATCTTGATCAGTTCCGCAAATTTGTCGGCCAGGTCAACACCTTCGGCGTTCCAGTCATCGCCGAAGTGCTGCTGCTGAGAAATCCGGCCATGGCGCGATTTATCAACCGCCACTTTAAATCCGGGCTGGTGCCCGATTGGGTCGTTGAAAAACTGGACAAAGCAGTCGATAAAAAACGTGCCAGCATCGAGCTGTTCGCGGACCTGGTCAAAGGGTTGAAGGAGCTCTGCCAGGGCGTTCACATCATCACCATGGGTGGCGAGGACAAACTGCAGCCCTATCTCGATGCGGCCGGGCTTCGATAGCGTGCATTCTGACCTGCGCAGGCGGCAGAACCCTGCGCACCATGAATGCACGTAGACAAATAGAATCGGTTTATCCGGCTTAGACTTACATTTCAGCTCTACCCGCTCCGGCCCAAAACCGGAGCGAAACTCATTTCAAGCGCTACTCACCTTGTACGTTTCAGGCAATTGAAAGCCGGACGAACGGCTACACCTGAACCCTTGTTCCCACTCGCACGGCCGCACTTGCTGATGCCAGCAGCATTGCCGGGGCGATCGTGCGATGTACAGATCAACCCCCCAAAACAGAGGAGGATAGTCCAATGACTGTGCCCATTGAACTCGACGAACTGGACAGCGAGTTTAAAGCGGCCGTACTGGAAAAAGTCCCGGCGGCAAAGTTCGATCTTTGCCTGACCTGCGGAACTTGTACCGGCGGTTGCCCGGCATCGGACCTGTTCGAGATGGACCCGCGCAAACTTGTGCGCATGCTGGTCCTCGGACTGGATGAGGAGGTAAAGAAAACACCCTGGGCCTGGGTCTGTACCATGTGTGCACGCTGCATCAAGCAGTGCCCCATGGGAATCGACATTCCCAAACTGGTCTACAACATGCGCAACAGTTGGCCGCGGGAAAAACGCCCCAAGGGCATCCGCAACTCCTGCGATCAGCACATCCGCGCAGGCAACGCCATGGGCGTGCCCACCGACGACTTCACCTGGACGGTAACGGATGTGGCCGAAGAGATCGCCGAAACCCAGCCCATGTTCAAAGATATGAAGGTGACCGTGGACCGCAAAGGCGCCTACATGGCCATCAACCAGAACTCCCGCGAGCCGGTGACCGAGCCCGACGAGCTGGCGCCGTTGTGGAAGATTCTGCACATGGTCGGCGCAGACTGGACTTACCCGTCGGTGATGTGGGCCGGCGAGAACTACTGCCTCTTCCTGGCGGACGAGGAGGGCTGGCGCTACATCCTGGAGGAGTTCGTCTACCATATCGACAACAACCTGGGGTGCAAGCAGGTGGTCAACACGGAGTGAGGGCACTCCTTCTTTGCAATCCTGGAAGGATTGAAAAAATTCAACATCCCTCACAAGTTCGAGTTCACCAGCATCATCACCCTTTACGCCCAGTGGATCCGCGAGGGCAAGCTCAAAGTCAATTCCGACTGGAACAAGGATCTGGGCATCAAGTTCACCTGTCAGGACCCGTGCAACATCGTCCGCAAAACCTGGGGCGAAGAGATGGCCAACGACATGCGGTTCGTGATCAAAACCGTGGTGGGTGAAGAGAATTTCATCGACATGGTGCCCTGCGGCACCAACAACTACTGCTGCGGCGGTGGCGGCGGCGCGCTGCAAGGCGGCTATCCGGAGCAGCGCCGTGCATACGGCAAGGTCAAATTCGACCAGGTGGTGGCCACCGGCGCCCAATACGTGCTGGCGCCCTGCCACAACTGCCACGCCCAGATCGAAGATATCTGCGAGCATTACGGCGGCAATTACCATGTGGCCCACATCTGGACTTTCATGTGCCTGGCCATGGGCGTCCTGGGTGAAAACGAACGCGCTTACCTGGGACCGGATCTTCAGAATTTCGGCCTTTAGAAGGGAGGAACAACCATGGCACAATCAACCACCGGAGCTGTGATGGTGGTCGGCGGCGGCATCGCCGGTATACAGGCCTCCTTGGACCTGGCGGAATCCGGATACAAGGTCTACATGGTGGAGAGCGATTCAGCCATCGGCGGCAAGATGGCCCAACTGGACAAGACCTTCCCCACCAACGACTGCTCCATGTGTATCATCTCCCCCAAACTGGTGGAGGCCGGCCGTCACCTCAATGTGGAATTGCTCACCCTCACCGAAGTCCAGGAAGTGACCGGCGAGGCCGGCAACTTTCAGGTAAAGCTGAGGGAGAAACCGCGTTTTATCGACCTGGACAAGTGCACGGCGTGCGGCGAGTGCGCCAAGGTGTGCCCCATCGAAATCCCCAACCTCTTCGACATGGGCCTGCGCGACAAGAAAGCGGCCTACAAACTTTACCCCCAGGCCATGCCCGGCGCCTACGCCATCGAGAAAAAAGGCACCGCACCGTGCAAGGCCACCTGCCCGGCCCATGTGAGCGTACAGGGATGGATCGCCCTGATGAACCAGGGCAAGTATGAAGAGGCCATCGCCCTTTTCAAGCAGGACCACCCCTTTCCGGGCATCTGCGGCCGGGTATGCCACCATCCGTGCGAAGGCGCCTGCACCCGCCATAAGCTGGACGACTCGTTGAGCATCATGGCCCTGCACCGCTACCTGGCCGATGTGGACATGAAGTCTGGCAATCCCTTTGCCCCGAAAAAAAAGGAAGCCAGGAACGAAAAGGTCGCCATCATCGGGTCCGGACCGGCCGGACTGACCTGCGCCTATTTTCTGGCCATAGAGGGATACGACGTCACGGTCTTCGAAAAATACGGAGTGCTCGGCGGTATGCTCACCCTGGGCATCCCGCAATATCGCCTGCCGCGCAACATCATCGACGCCGAAATCCAGACGATCCGCGATCTGGGCGTCACTTTCAGGACGGGCGTGGAGATCGGCAAGGATATCACCATCGGCGAGCTGCGGGAAAAGGGGTTCAAAGCATTCTTCATGGGCATCGGCTCACAGGAGTGCAAATCATTAGGCATTGAAGGCGAAGGCTTCGAAGGCGTCGTCCCGGGCGTGGATTTTCTGCGCGATTTCAACCTGGGCAAAGAAGTCAAACTGGGCGACCGCGTGGCGGTGATCGGCGGCGGCAACGTGGCCATGGACGCCGTGCGCACCGCCCTGCGCTGCGGATCGGCCGAACCGTTCATCATCTACCGCCGCAGCGAAGCCGAAATGCCGGCCAGCGCGGAAGAGATTGCCGAATGCCGGGAAGAGGGCATCGAGATCATGACCCTGACCAACCCCGTCCGGGTGATCGAAGACAACGGCAAGGTCACCGGCATCGAGTGCATCAAAATGGAGCTGGGCGAGCCGGACAAGAGCGGACGCCGCCGTCCCGAACCGGTGGCCGGCAGCGAGTTCACCATCGAAATCGACGCCCTCGTGCCGGCCATCGGTCAGGAGAGCGACTGGGCGTGCCTCACCGATGAGTGCGCCTGCACCCTGAGCGACTGGGGTACCATGAACGTGGACCCGGTCACCCTTCAGACCGACGACAAGGACATCTTCGCCGGCGGAGACGCGGTTACCGGACCGGCCACGGTGGTGGAAGCCATCGAAGCCGGCAAGCA
>JBNLAV010000159.1:0-14303 GCA_050302315.1 Desulfobacteraceae bacterium | reverse complement strand
CCTGGCCAGGGCGCTGGCCCTGAATCCGGAGATTCTCTTCCTGGACGAACCCACGGCCGGTCTCGATCCGGTCATCTCCGCTGAAATAGAAGAACTCATTCTTCGCATCAACCACAGCCTGGGAACCACCATGGTGATCATCACCCACTCCCTTAACATCATCTTTAAGGTTGCACACAGGGTGATTATGCTGGATAAAACAGCTAAGGGCATCGTCGCTGAAGGCGATCCCAGCACACTGAAGACCAAAAGCCCGAATCCCGTTGTCCGGCAATTTTTTAATCGGCAGGTCGCTTTGCATAAAAGGTGACTATGGCTACACTTAAAACGAAATTCAGTGTTGGACTTTTTCTGATCGTCGGCATCGCCGTCATCATCGTCGGGGTGATCTGGCTCGGCATGTCCAATTACTTTGAAAAAGGACGCCTGTTCGTCGCCTATTTTGACGAATCGGTCCAGGGGCTGGATGTGGACTCGCCAGTGAAATATCGCGGTGTCCACATCGGCCGGGTGCACACCATCCGGGTCGCACCGGACGGAAAGCTGATCGAGGTCATTTTGAAAATAGAGTCGGAGGTCTCACCCGACGGCGGCATCAATGATCTGGTGGCGCAGTTGAAATCGGTGGGCATTACCGGCCTGATGTTTCTGGAACTGGAGCAAAAAGAGAGCGATACGTCGGCCAAACCGTCTTTCACCTTCAAGCCCCAATATCCGGTGATCGCCACCCGGCCATCCCAAATATCGAAAATTCGCCAGGGAATCGAAGATATCTTCAATATGTTTCGCGCCCTGGATGCCGATACCATATCCGAACAATTGACCTCGGCCCTGAAAAAGATCAACAAGACCATCGATGATGCCCAACTGGCCCAATTGGTAGGCGATGTCCGCACCACGGTCAAAGCCCTCCAGCGTCTGGTGGACACGAAGCAAATGGATCGTGTGCTGGTATCATTGGAGAAGACCTCGGGGAACTTCAACCGGGTGGCGGTGAACGCCGACGGCGGCATCACCGAAATTCGTCGGACGGTCGATCGTCTCGGGCAGGTGATCGACGGCAGCGGCGGCAACCTGGAGGGGATAACGGCTGACCTGAAAGCATCCGCTACGGAAATCAAACGGGCCATGACAACCGCCACCGCACTGCTGGAAAACACGGACCGCCAGGTGGATACCATCCAGCGCCAGGTATTGTTGACCCTGAACCGCATCGATCGCGCCACCGACACGCTGAATCGATTTCTCGATCAGCTGGCCAACCAGCCGTCCCAGGTGATCTTCAGCTCACCGGCTGTGGAAAAGCCTTAAGAGAGATTTCATGGGGAAATGGATGAAATTGAGACCGATCGCAAAACTGTTGCTCAGCCATAATGGACACACACGAATAAGCTGCTGGTTCCCTGTGGTGTTTGCATTGGCGCTCTCGGCCTGCATGGGAAATACCACTGCTCCCAAACCAACCTACTACTACACCCTGGACTACCCTCCTCCGTCCGTGCAGATCGAACATCAACTGCCGGCGGTTCTACGGGTCGAAAGATTTGCCGTCAGCCCGCCGTTTCACACCCAACGCATCATCTATGCCGGCAAAGGCAACCATCGCAACCATTATGCTTACCATCAATGGATTGCCGCACCGGGAGAGCTGTTGCCCTATTTTCTGTCCCGCGACCTGCGCGATACCAACGGATTCAAAGCGGTGCTGACGCCCGGTTCGTCCCTTTACGCCACCCACAGCCTCCATGGATGGGTGGAAGAATTTGTCGAAAGGGACGGTTCGAAGAACTGCACGGCAGAGGCGACCATCCACATCTCCCTGATCGACAATATGAAATCCGATCCCACAGCCAAGGTCATGCTCCAAAAGCGGTATCAAGCCAGCTCACAGTGCAGTTCCAAGACACCATCCGCCCTGGCTGAATCGATGAGCAAGGCGGTGGCCGGTATCTCTTCCGATATCGCAAGAGACATTCATCACCGGTTGTCGTCCGCCGGCACTCTCAAATATTAGGATTCAGACATGCCCATCCCACGCATCGACCAATTGGCCTGCAATGACGACCTGATGGAACAGACACGGGAACTGGCACGCCCTTCAAAACATCTGAAACATTTGCTCGGCGATCCGCGGCGATTTGCCGATTTTATGGTCCCGGGCGGCGGATTGTTCCTGGATTACTCTCATCAACGCCTGACACGCACCGCGCGCAGCCACCTGCTCAAAGCCGCAGAGACGCTTCAACTTCTCGATCGTTTCGAACGCATGTGCAGGGGAGAGAAGATCAATGTCACCGAAAAGCGGGCCGTCCTTCACACGGCCACCCGCCAGTTCAACAAGGATGCCGTCCTTGTGGACGGAACTGACGTGATGCCGGAGATTCGAAGCGTTCGCGAGGAAGTCAAGCAATTCAGCCGGGCGGTTCTCGATGGCACTGTAAAAGGCTCAACCGGAAAGCCCTTTCGACATGTAGTGGTGGTGGGCATCGGCGGCTCTTATCTCGGCACCGAATTCGTCTCAACCGCATTGGCGGCATATGCTAAAAAGCAGATAAAACTCCATTACCTGGCCAATGTGGACATTCACAATTTCGGAAACATTGCTGAAAAGATCGATGCGCCATCCACCTTGTGGATCATCATCTCCAAAAGCTACACCACGGCCGAGACCATGGCCAACACCAACCTGGTGACGCATTATATGCGCGAACGCGGATTGGAGCCCTCCCGCCACATGGTGACCGTGACCGCCAAAGGCAGCCCGGGAGACGACCCGGACCAACCGGCGCTGGCAACCTTTCATATGTTCGACTTCATTGGCGGACGTTACAGCGTCACTTCCGCGGTAGGAACTGCACCGCTCAGCCTCTACCTTGGCGATGAAACCGTGGAGGCGTTCCTCAAAGGGGCAAATGAGATGGACACCCATGCCCGAACGGCGCCGCCTGAACAGAATCTTCCCATGCTGGCGGCCTTGATCTCCGTCTGGAACACGACCTATCTGGGATATGGGCAGCAAGCCATCATTCCCTATGCCTCCCCATTGGCCAAGCTGGCCCCCCATGTGCAACAGCTCAATATGGAGAGCAACGGTAAATCAGTCGATATCGCAGGCCAATTTCTACCCAGCCCGGCCGGCGCCGTTGTCTTCGGCGAACCTGGCACCAACGCGCAGCACTCTTTTTTTCAGCTAGCCCACCAGGGACCGGCCTTTCCCATCGATTTTATCGGTGTACTGAAGCCCCAGTACCCCCAATACGAAACGCGTTCCAAAGGGGTCACCAACCACCAGGAACTCTGGGCCAACATGCTCGCCCAGGCCAAAGCCCTGGCCATCGGCGAAGACAATCCGGACGGCGCGCGTCACTTTGCGGGCAATCGGCCCTCTTCCACCCTGGTGATGGAGGATCTCTCGCCAGCAAATGTCGGCCGATTGCTCAGTTTTTATGAAGCACGCACGGTTTTCGAGGGCTTTATCTGGGGTATCAACTCTTTCGATCAGTTCGGTGTCCAGCTCGGCAAGACACTGGCTTCCGGTTTGCGAGGAGAGATGGCCCAACGAAACCAAAACCCCGGTCATGCTTTCGACGCGATAGATGCTATTGGCGCACGCTATCTCGACATGTTGTACGACGGAAAATTGCGGTAGGGGCATCACCCACCAAACTTGGGCACCCTCTTTTCGATAACAGCCGCTGCCGCCTCGATCATGTCTTCGGAGAGCAGCATGCCTGCATTTCGCATCGCCACATAGCGCAGCCCATCAGAGACATTGTGATCCCGGCTGAAGTTCATGGTCTCTTTGATGCCGCGCAGGGTCAGCGGCGATTTGCGGGACAACTCCCTGGCCACCGCCATGACACCTGACCGCAATGCATCGCTATTTTCGTAAAGCCGGTTGACCAGGCCGATTTCCCGGGCCTCATCTCCTTTGAAAGTGCGACCGGTGAAAGCAAGCTCTCTGGCGACCCCCTCTCCCACTATCCCGGGAAGCCGCTGCAGCACCCCCAGATCCGCCACGATGGCCAGATCGACCTCTCGGATGGAAAACCGAGTGGTGCCTGTTGCATACCGCATGTCACAAGCTGCCGCCAGGTCCAATCCAGCGCCCAGACAATACCCCTCGATGGCCGCCAGGACCGGCTTGCGACATCTTTCAACGGCGCAGATCGAATCTTGAAGGTCGATGATCAGATGGTAGAGATGCTCCTGCCGCAAGCCTTCGGCCAACTGGTTCACTTGATGCTGAAGGTTCGCCAGAAATGCCAGGTCGATCCCGGCGGAAAAGTGTTTTCCCGCTCCGCCCAATATCACCACATGGACATCGTCCATCTGATCCAGTTGCTCAAATGCCTCTCCCAACTCACGCCACATGGTTTTGTCGAAGCTGTTGGCTTTTTGCGGTCGATTCAAGTCCAGGCGGGCAACATGATCTTCCAGGGTCAATGCCAGGGTTTCAAATTGGATCATGGGTTTCTCCTTATGGCATCTATGATCTTTTCGTTCCGACGTAGGGACTTTTTCTTACTGTTCTTAAAAAATAGCTGTCGTTTTGCTTTGTTTTTCTCACGTTCGATACCGACGGGTGTTCGCGGTTCATGTTCAGCAGCTCAAACTCCATCTGGCATAGCCGTGCCCAAAACATTGCCGAATGATAATTCGTATATCTTAACTTTATCGAGAATATAGATAAATGAAAAATATTCCCTTTTACGGTTCTCTATAAAGCTCAAGTTGGGGGCATTTCATCGTACTCGTACTCGTAATCGTACTCGATGCCTTATTTCGATCACGCGGGACAAAACCGATTACGAGTACGCGTACGAGTACGAAAACCGGATGGCTACCTTCGGCTTGAGCTTTCTGGATAACCGTATTCCCTTTTTGAAAAGGAATTTCGCTATTAACTATTGACAATCGACAATATGGTTGCCTTAAAATATTCCTATGGGCGTATGTGAGGCCTGAATTCCGACAGTGGCCCAGATGGTGTTGTTAATCGGAAGAATTTGTTTGAAGCTTAAAACTCCACACAGAAGATCCTGCTGACCCCGATCCTCAATTGACCTACGCTTTCAGAATGTGTTGCTGCGCAATCTTTGAAAGTGCCAATACCGTCCAACCGACGATGGTGCAGCATCGTTGAATTTAATTCGAATTGAAAACAGGAGGCGTTTATGGGCGACGAATCCGGGATGGATCGACGGAGATTCATGGAAGCTGGAATTTATACCATCACCGGTGCGATTACCGTGGTCAGCGGTATTGCTTTGGTTCGGTTTGCCATCGGTCCCTCTTTTCGTCCTGAGAGAGTGAAATGGATTGAGGTTGAACTCGATGATGCCGCCGCTCGCAATTCAAACTTTACGCGGGTCATACTGGAATATGAGAAAAAGGACGGATGGCTCACCGCAAACGCCAGATCGCTGGCTTATGTGAAGCGCAAAAGTCAGGATGAAGTGGTCGCGATCTCTGCTGCCTGCACTCACTTGGGGTGTATCGTAACTTGGGACGAAGATCAGCAATTTTTCAAATGCCCCTGCCATAACGGCCGCTATAACGCCGAGGGAGAGGTCATCAGCGGTCCGCCTCCCAAACCGCTGAGACGGCATCGAACCAAAATTGAAGACAACCGGATACTTCTGGCCACCGAAACGGTGCCTTTTGGGGGAACCTCGCATGAACGTTCTTAAACGTATTTATTTCTGGGTCGATGAACGCCTTGAAATGCATGCCTACATCAAACGGGACATACTGGACAAGCCCATCCCCAAGGGCCTCAATCTGTCATTCTGTTTCGGCGGCATCACCTTCTTCTTGTTCGTGATGCTGGCGGTGACCGGGAGTTTTATGACCCTGTATTATGTTCCTTCACCCGAGCAGGCCTATGATGCGGTGGACTATCTGACCTTCCAGGTCCCCATGGGACAGGTGATCCGCGGCGTTCATCACTGGTCCGCCAACCTGATGATGGTGACCATTTTTTTACATATGCTCAGAGTTTTTATTTACGGCGCCTACAAGAAGCCGCGTGAAATTAACTGGATAAGCGGCGTATGCCTGTTATGCCTCGTGATGGGGTTTGGATTTACAGGATATCTGCTGCCCTGGGACCAGAAAGCTTACTGGGCAACGAAAGTGGGGACCAGTGTAATGGGCACCGTTCCGGTGGTGGGTGACCACATATTGCGAGTCATGCGTGGCGGATCCGATCTGGGGGCCTTGACACTGACACGCTTTTACACCTTGCACGTCTTATTCCTTCCGCTGTTAACCCTGGTTTTTCTGATCGCGCATTTTGTCATGATCCGCAAGCAGGGAATCTCACCCCCGCTGTAACATAGGAGAAGAAAGTCATGGATATGGAACCGCATCCACGGGACGACAAATCGGAACAAGCAGAAGAGATATTCTACCCATCTTTTCTCTTCAAGGAGATTGTCGTCATGATGCTGATTTTTATTCTGGTCGCGACTATATTGGCGTTGGTTTTTCCTGTTGGCCTGGGTGACCCGGCCGATCCGACGGATAATCTTTTCGTACCCAAACCCGAATGGTATTTCATGTCGCTTTATCAACTCTTAAAGTTCTTCCCGGGAAAGCTGGAATTCATCGCGACGGCTGTTATTCCTGCAGGCGGTATCGTTATTCTGTTTCTGGTTCCATTTATAGATAAAAACCCTGAAAAACGACCGGCTAAAAGACCGCTTGCCATGATCCTGATGTTATTCAGCGTAGCCGCAATCATCGCCCTCACCATTTTGGGGATGCTGTCTTGAGAACCGGCTTTGGTCCATTCAGGAAGGCATCAAATATTTTCATGAATGAGTATAAAAGGAGGCCGCAATGAAAAGAATAATAGTAGTTATGATTGCTGCGCTGCTTGGCGTATTTGCAGTTTTGCAGTACACTGGCGCACAGTCCGAGTCTAAAGGCGACATGGTATTGACTTCACAAAAGGTCAAAGCAGCACCCGAAAATGCCGGCAGTCCCGTCTGGAGCCGGGCTGCTGAAGCCAAGATTGCTCTAACGGGAAACGGGTCCGTGGAAGGCAAAGCCATCGAAATCAAGACAAAGTCGGTTTACACGAAGGATCACATCTTTTTCCGCTTTGAATGGCCCGACAAGGATAAAAGCATGAATAAGAACAGGTGGCGATTCAGCGGCGATCAATGGACCAAAATCAAGGGAGATGAAGACCGTCTCGGGGTGGTCTTTGAAATCAACCGTATCGACAAGTTTGCCACCAAAGGCTGTACGGTCCTTTGCCATAACGAATCCAAAATACAGGAAGAGTGGTATTATGCGGTCGCCAAATCCAAGGAAAAGGCCGAAATGTGGCATTGGAAAGCCGTGAGGTCCAATCCTGTCGGCTATACTGAAGACGGGTATGTCACCACCAATCCGACGAAAAAACCCGAACAGGGCAGAAAAAGAGACGCCGGCAACGAAACCAAGGCCAAGAGCAACCGGACCAAGGACAAATCAAAGCCCGCTTACATGCAGGACCCATCGAAATCGGCCTCGATCCCGGATTCGCTGCTGGTTTCCGAGTCGGTTGAGATCAAGGACTCTTCCATATTCAAAGAGGGTGACGAAATACCGGGGTATATGCTTTTCACCGACTGGAAGGGCAGCTTTGCAGATGTCATTACACAGGGAGTATGGCAAGACGGCCGATGGACGGTCATGATGTCGCGAAAACTTGACACCGGATATGACGACGATCTTCAGTTCAACACCCGCAAGCGGTATCCTTTTGGTCTGGCCGTATTTGACAATGCGCATGAACACAACAGCTACAATTCTGAACCGCTGAAGCTTGAATTCAAATAAGTGATGTAGTAGAGCATCGAGGCGATGTTATCATCATTTCAACACCTCGAACGACTGGGCTTTAATCGCTCCTATCTCGATGGGATGGAAGAATCTCATCCGGAATTTGAGATCGCCAGGGTATTGGCCGTGCACAAGGAGGCACTGATCGTCGGCGACGGCCGTGATGAGGTTCCGGCCGAGCTGGTCGTAAAACTATGGAGAAAAACAGGTTGTTGCACAAACCGTAATGCCTTTATGTGCATGGCCTCTTGCTGTCGGGGAAATAGGCGCCGCTCTTTTTCAATCTTTCGAAATTCGGCTATCGTTTCAGCGCTTGCCGAATTTCATCCACATGAATCCGGGCATGCTCGTAGGCCCAGCGGATAAAGCGCTCCAACCGGCCGCGGCCGTGAAAGGCGTGGCGCCCTTCGCGGTCCAGATCGCTGTCCGACATGGACGAAACAATATCGATGGTCTCCTGGCGCACCTGCCGAAGTTGAATGAGCAACCGATCCAGGGGAACATCGTCGAGCTTACGGGTTTGAGATGCGTTGTACCGATCGACGTCAAAATCCTTCGGAGAGCCTTCTCCGCCGGAGAGAATATCATTGAAGAGCCACTGCATCGATCGTTCGATGGTGATGAAATGCGCCACCACCTGTTTGGCGGTCCATTGCGCACCATCCTGGTAGATTCTCCGGGAGAGCTGATCCGGACCGAGGGTCTCAAAGAAGGCCACCGATTGTTCCAGATCTTCCGCCAAGGCGTCTAGAATGTCCTCACGTCGACCCACTGCATTTTTCCTTTCGTTCCAGGTTCCGAAGTTGAGCCGAAGCACGACCCGGTTCTAGCGGACTTGGGTGTCGATGCCCATCTTCTGCAGAAGCTGACTGGATTCACCCCTGATGACCTTCAGGAGTTCAGCGCGGGCGGCCTCATGTGCCACACCCTTTTCGGTCAGTATCTCCATGAGTTTCCCAAAGAGTTCTCTGCGCTTCAGACCTGCATCGGTGACATCCCGCCGATCGTTAAAACAGTCCATCAGGGTTGAACCGCAGACACAATTGCGAAACAGTTCCACGATCGGTTTGTCATCATCGTCATAGCCTTTTTTCAATCCGCTCTTGCCGGATACGTCTTCGGTCTTTTGAACATACTCTTCAACGCTCGCATATTCCATTCCGCAAAATGAGCACTTCTTCGGAAAGGATGCATCGGACAACGCTTTCAATCCATTGAACAATGCCAGCGACTGATCCGAATTCGACGCCATCGACTTACCTCCTAAACTTGTAATGCAAACGCTATACTCGATCCATCATCAATTCTGCGGCCACAATTTCTTTTTCAACCCGGAGACGCGGTGAAGGCGACGCTCTACAGCAGCGGAAAGAATCTCTTGCCGCCCCCAGATTTCGACCCGCTGTCGAGCACGTGTCACCGCTGTGTAGATCAATTCGCGGGTCATCAACGGCAAATCCCTGTCCGGGAGAATCAATACGACTTTTTGAAACTCAGTGCCCTGGCTCTTATGTACGGACATGGCATATACGGTCTGATGATCAGGAAGTTGCTCAGGAGCAAGATATCGAATTTTTCCGCGGCCATCGGCAAAGCCGACTCGAACTTGCTGCATGCCGTCGATTCGCTCAACTATTGTAATCCCGACATCCCCGTTAAACAAGTGGTGAAAGTAATCGTTCCGGTTCATGATCACCGGCCGGCCGGCATACCATTGCGTCCCCCACCCCGGTACAGACACGATGACGCGGTTGCGCCGCAGCACGGCTTCCACCATACGGTTGATGGTTTCGACACCAAACGGCCCTTTGCGCAAGGGCGTTAGAATTTTGATCCGACCCAGCGCAGCCATTCCCTCCAGCGGGTCTTCTGTACTGAATATCGGTGCGATGCCCTCCATCACCAGCCGCGACAAATTGTCTTCCATATCGCTGAAGCTGGTCAAGGGCCTGAAATCGATATGGCGTTTGCCAGGTTCCTGCAGCAAGGTCATCACCTCGCCGCTGTCTCCACTGTTGATGGCACGTCCCAGTTCATCAATGCCGCTGTCGGCACTGAACCGATAGTTCTTGTTCAGCACCACGATATGCTCCGACAAACCGGCCGCATTTCCAGCCCCGTGCTTGCTGCTGGCATCATTTGCCTTTTCAGTTGAAACGCCTGCGCAGATATCGCCCATCACCGAACCAGCTTCCACAGAGGAGAGCTGATCCTTGTCACCAACCAGAATCAGCTTTGCATGCGGTGCAGCGGCTTCGATCAACTTTGCCATCAGGGCAAGATCGATCATGGACGCTTCATCCACGATAATCACGTCCGCAGCCAGAGGGCGCTGGGATGCGTATCGATACGAATTTTGCCCGGGCACAATTTTCAACAGCCGATGGAGGGTCTTGGCCTCGATGGGGTCGTTCTGCTTCTCGGGATTTTGCCCTTTCATCACATGATCCATACTCTGTACAAGGGCTTCGTGCATCCGGGCGGCCGCTTTCCCGGTGGGCGCCGCCAGCATGATGCGAGGCGCTTTGTTAGGTTCCATGCGTCTCAGCGCAACAATGATCCGGGCGATAGTGGTGGTCTTGCCGGTACCCGGACCACCTGAAATGACCGTAAATTTGCTGTTCAGGGCTGCAAGGACTGCCCTGACCTGGTCCGGATCACGGTGCTCTCCTGGCATACCCACATCGGGCATTGCATCATCTTCCAGGTGCCCTCCGATGGCCGAATCGCTTTGGCAACGCGTCAATATCGAATCGGCGACCGAGGTTTCATAGTTCCAGTATCGCTGGAGGTAAAGATTATTACCATCCAATATCATAGGGTAATTCTGTCCTTCAACTCCGACGACAGACGATTCGGTCAGTGCCTGGCGCCACCTTTCCAGGGATATGTCCACCGGTATGCGTCGACCACCGTCTGCGACCGGAAAACCGTCCCGGACGACAGCTTCCAGATCAAGGCAGACGTGGCCGTCGGCCGCTGTTCGACTGACCAGTCCCGCGGCAATGGCCACCCAGGGATCATCACCACCGTCGATGCGCTGTATCATCGCAGCGAAAGCAAGATCGATGCTGCTCAAAATCCCATGCTGCACCAGTGTATCCGGATCCATTTTATTCCCCGCCCGACGCGATCATGAGCCGATCCAAAGACGCAACGAGCGCTCCATCCGGCTTGTCAAAAAACAGGCCGGACGGTTGCGTCGGATCGGAGGTGATGCCCCTTAAGTAAATGTAGAAAACCCCACCGAAATGGCGTTCATACCGGTATCCGTCAATCTTTTGCATGAGCAGCCGGTTCAATGCCAAGGTATAAAGATGATACTGAAGGAAATAGTCATCCTCCACCATGCGGTAGGCCAGCGCATCGGGTGCGTAAGCTTCTAAACCATTGCCGAGATGGTTCGATTTCCAGTCGATGAGATAATAGCGCCCTCCAAACTGGATGACGGCATCGATAAAGCCTTTCATAAAGCCGTGTTCAGGTGCGAAGCGGATCCGTTCCAATCGCGCGCCTGCGGCTTCGCGCAGTCGACCTTCCGCATGGCTTTCAAAGCAGTTAATGATCTGCTCCGACGAAAAGCGCTGCAATGGAAAGTAGAATTCCATTTCGTTGATGCGATGACGGGTCTCCACCTTGGAAAGGCTGAATTCAATGCCCGAAACGCGCAGTTGCTTGCTCGCCAGGTGTTGGAGCAGCCGATCGACCACCGGCTGCCATTGCGCATCGAATCCGTGCGCCTGAAGTTTGGACAGGATCAGTTCAGACCGGTGCTCGGATGGGCCATCAGTATGATCCCAATTCTCCAGCACGTCATGGAAAAAGATTCCGGCGCGTGCGCCCTTGGGAAAATCGAACAGGCGACCGGCCCCGCCTGCCATTCCCTCTTCAGAGAGACGGCCTGCCGCCGCGATATCGTGATCCGGCCATGCATCGGATTCTCCGGGAAGGGGCGCCGTAAGCGATGAGAAACTCGCCATGGGCCATTGACCGGCGATCCGCCGCTGCATGATGCGGTGACGCCCCGGTACCCGCTCTTGCTCTGGATTGTGAAACACGCCATCCGTGCGAACGGGCAAGGGTGCAATCCGGATCGTGTCGTTCGATCGCCCGGCGATGTGCTGAAGCGTTTCGATCAGACGCGCATCGGTCATGTTTTTCATCTGCTGTTCCAGAGGCGTCAACCAATCGCCTGTATCCGGCGGGGGCTTGGTACCGTGGAACAGGTAAGCCGGCGCCGAAAGTTCGGTGCCGTTTATCCGGCCCCACACCAGATAACAGCGTTCTTCGGCCCGGGTCATGGCCACATATAGCATGCGCAAATTTTCGGCCAACAGTTCCTTGCGTGCTTCAAGTTGCTGTTCCTGAGGGATATCCGGTCCCAGAACGAGGGTCAACCGATCGTGATTTCGAGCGTCGTGAAAGACAGCGGCCTGCGCGTCCGTACGCACACCGCTCCAGGTGAAGGGACAGAAAACCACCCTGAACTGGAGCCCCTTGCTTTTGTGCATGGTGATGATCCGGACGGCGTCGGCATCGCTCTCCAGTCGCAGCTGTTGTTCTTCTCCCTGCTGGACGGTTCTTCGCTGATCCAGGAACCAGTTGACCACCCCTTCAGGTCCCAGGCCATGCTCGCTCTCGGCTTCGTGCAGCAATTCGGCCAGGTGCAGGATGTTGGCCAGGGCTCGCTCCCCATTGGGCAAAGAGAGCAGTCGGGACTTGACCTTTTCCCGCGCCAGCATGTCGCGCAGCATGGGATAAACACCTCGACGCAACCATAGCCGGTGATCATGGTAGAAACCTGCCCAGCGCCCCTGCCAGCGTTGATCGTCTCCTTCCATGGCACGGAAAAAATCCAAGGCCCCCACGCCAAACATGTCCTGGGCCAGCGCTGCCCGGATTTTCACCGGGTCGTGGGGATCTGCCGCCGCTTCTAGCACCCTGAGCATGGCCTCGGCCTGATCGGTATGAAAGACGGATCCAGCGCTGTGCAGTACGGCCGGCACCTGCTTTTTAGAAAGTGCCGATTTGATCATCTGGGATTGGGCATGGGTGCGCGTCAATACGGCGATCTGCCATGGAAAAATCTTCTCCTGCGCCGAGTTCAAGAGCAGCACTGCCTCTTCGGCGACGGCAGCAGCGATGGCGTCGGTTGCGTCTTTCTGGCTGATTGGTTTGGATGGCGCCCTTCCGACGGTCCGAGTAGCGGTCCAGATGGTCATGGGCTGCGGCATTGACGCCCCATCCGGACGGGCCGCCACGGCTGGACTGAAGCGGATCTGCTCGAACCCAAACGGCCGTGGATGTGTGTCGAACAACGTATTCACCGCTTGAATCATCCGCGGGGCGGAACGCCAGTTTCGGAGCAGTGTCGCACTTCGATCGGCATTGCGCGCCGCTTTGAGATAGGAAAAAAGATCGGCGCCACGAAAGCTGTAGATGGCTTGTTTGGGGTCCCCGATCATGAACAACAGCCGGGCGGAATGGTTGAAAAGCCGATCGAAAATCTCATACTGCACCAGGTCGGTATCCTGGAATTCATCCACCAAGGCAGCCCGGTATTGACGCCCGACCGCGCGAACCAGGCCGTCGCCCTGTTTTCCCTGCAGCGCTGAATGCACGAGCAGCAGCAGATCATCGAAAAACAGCGTGCTGCGCCGCTTCTTTTTACGGTCCAGCGCCTTTTTCGCCTGTTCGAGGAATCTGATCTTCAAATACCGAAGATAGCGTTCCAGCTGATGTTCCATCGCGGATTGGGCATCGAGAACCCTGTCGCACCGTTCAAAAAAGGGATGCTCAGGTGCTGCGTGCCCCTTTTTGGTGTAGCGTTTGAGCAGTGCGGCGCCCAAATACTTGAGCCGCTTTTCATCCACCGGATATTTGCCGTTCCAGTTGTCCAGGTAAACGGAAAACGCCAGCAGGCGAAGCTGACGATAGGTATGGGGTGCCTGCTCGGGATCGGGTTCGCATTTTCCGTAGAAGCGTGCGTTCAACCCGGGATCCTTCAGCAGATGCATGACCTGTGCGCCGCATTGGGCCCACTCGCGTTGAAGTTGATCCGCTTCCGCGCGCCACGGTAAGATGGCGCTCAAGGCGGGTTTGACCGCCTCCGGCGCGATATGGATATGAGGGGCCGTGAAGTAAGTGAGGATGCGGCCCAGCTGATCGGGGCCCTTAAGTTTTTGCAGCGCAAATCGCGCCAACTCGTAAGGTGCGTTGGAGACGTATCGCCGCCAGAAATCCGCCACCATTTCATGAACCAGATGGTCGCGATCCTGAAGCAGCTCGGATTGAAAGAGATGTCCGGTTTCAAATGCGTATTGTTGCAGGAGGCGTTGACAAAATCCGTGGATCGTGAAAATGGCGGCACGATCAAAGTTGGTAAGTGCGTCCAAAATGCGTCGGCGCGCAAGCTGTGTATTGGGGTTGTTTTTGACCAGTTCCGCCAGAGTGTCATCTTCGGC
>JBNLAV010000158.1:0-12975 GCA_050302315.1 Desulfobacteraceae bacterium | reverse complement strand
GAACTGGGTACGTCTGTAAATAGACACCCGTTTACGCTTATAGACGTGCCCAGTCCTTCAGCTGCTGAAAGGAACGTCAAAAATACAACCAGCATTTACCGGGAACGTCCCTGTTGCCCCATTTCAGGTAAAAGTCGGGCGGCAAGGACCTTTCCGCCCCGACCAGCGCCGGGTTACGCCCCTATTTTTCATTCTTTCTAAGCACCATGCGAATGGCATTCGACGGGCAGGTGGAGACGCAGAGTCCGCATCCATAACAGCGTTCCTTATGGAAGACCGCCATTTCATCCTGCATCACCTGAGCGCCGAAAACACACCGGTCTGCACATTTTCCGCATTCACTGCAGGATTCCTTATCGACCGCGGCGACATAATCGGCATGGGCCACCAAATCGGGTCGGCCGAGCTTTTTCATGAACTCAATGTCGTGACAACAACACTCGCAACAGCTGCAGAGGGCATATACATGCTGCTCCGGATTATAGATCGTCAGGTGTATCAGGCCATACTCGTTCGCCAGCGTCAATACTTGCGTGGCTTCCTGCAGGTCGACACGCCTGGCGAGGCCTTTTTCAACCTTTTGATCTGCCACATCGTTTGTATAGAAACATACCTCCAGCGGATTATCGCATCGCTTATGCTTGGTTCTGCACACGCAGTTTGCCAGAGCGAACGAACGCGAATTCCGCAAAATATCCAGAGCCTGCTGCGTCGGCAAAACCCATTGCAACCCGCCAAGCGATTGCCGCACAGGTATGACCTTCGATGAACTGGGGATTTTCCCTTGCTTCACCCATCCATCGAACTTCAGCAGCCTTTTTTCGAGTTCCTCGTCACGCTTCTCTTTTTTCATGAAGTACCCCCTGTTTCATCAGCAACCGATTAAGAGATTCCATTTCCACTCGTTCATTTCCTGTCCTGATTCAGCTTCAGATTCCTATTCATAAGTTCCGCATAATTTCTCGGAGCCGCCACCCCATGCACCGATTTCATCATGGCCATAGCCGTTCGGAGTCGCTCAAGTTCTTTCCTGCAAACAGCGCAATTTTCGAGATGCGCGGAGGTCATATTCATTTTTGCGGTCGAAAGGTCCTTTTCCAAATATCGACTGAGCATCACTGCATCATGCGTACATTTCATATTTTGAGGCCCCTTCGCAATAGCAGGTATAGTCCCGTACAAAGCTCACGCAACTGGACTTAACCAGGTGTTGATAAAAAGCAGCTCTGCCGCGATGCAGCCGCGACTTGACCGCGGAAAGCGAAATTTTAAGGATATCCCCAATTTCCCGGTAACTGTACCCGTACATGTCCCGCAGCACCAATACGACCTTATGTTCCTCGGTAACATGATGAAGAAGGACATGGTGCACGCACCACTGCATCTCCTTCCGGATAATCACCCTTTCCGGTCCGCCCGAGGGACATGCCATGTGCCCAAGATCGAGCGATATATGCGGTCTTTCCTTTCTCTTTGCGTCGATATAGGTATTGATAGCGATCCGGCTCAGCCAGGTTCGGATACCCGATTCACCCCGATAATCCGCGATGCTTCCGATCGTCTTTAAAAAAGTCTCCTGCACAATATCGTCGGCATCATCTGCATTGCCGCAGAGGCTGTAGGCCAAGCTGTAGATGTAATCCTGATGCTCCAATATGATGTCCTCCACAGGACTCGCTTCAGGTGGTATTTCCATGTCAAACATTAATCGCCTCTTGCTTTTGCGTACTCGTACTTAGACGTAATAATTTCAAAAAAGTTTCTGACGACAAACAATTTTTTCATCCGGTCCGGGGTTTTGGTCCAGCAGGTGAAACAGCCGATACAGGTTTAATTTTATTCTTTCGACCAAATGATTGAGCACCCTTAAAGAAAGTGTAGCTTTTCCATGAACCGGCGGCAATCGTGCCGCCAGGTTAACACTGTCAATGAAGGTTTCTAATGAACATACCGAACGGTCCATAGCGACATGCAAGCGAATGCAACCCATTCTTATTGGCATGTTTCATCTCTCAATTGGTTTTGATATTGGCATCATGGCACGATAATTATTTAACACGTGCAAACAACATGGCGCCAACAAGCGGCAACAAACAATAGAGCAGCCAGCGGTAAAGGACTGATCCACTGCATCCTTGGCTTCTTTAAGGCCTATACCACGCTGCTTGCGCAGTAACTTTATGGCTTCAATTTTTCGTCCCCGACGCAAGGCATCAAGGACGTTATCAGGAAGATCCATTTTATTTCGACCTCTGAAAGGGCGGATAGTTGGCCGTTGCGGCAGGGCTGCCGGTGACCCGGTACCCCGCACAGACCGTGGCGTGCAGCTTTCCCGCACCGGGCGCTTCAATGGTACTGACTTCCGCAGATCTTAGCATCAAAGGTGAAGCCGCATCAAACTACTGTGACCCCTTTACTCTGCCGGTTCCGTGGTCCTCAGGCAATTTCAGACAGACGTGGGTCCAAACGGCACCGGCGCCGTCTACGATGCCGAACAGAATCAGTGCCGGCGGTCCAAAGCCGCCGATGCCCAGAATGCAGAACATCAAAAAACCGACCAATCGACCGTAAACGGTCCACCGGATAAACGGGATGAGGTTTTTTTGAGCGGCTTTGAAGTAATAGAACCCGAGGATAAAGGCCAACATTCCCACGATCCGTATCCAGATCTCATCGGTGGCGGGGACCCTTAGCAATCCCAACAAAAAATTGGGCGCAATGGAGATGACGGCACCCATCGCCACCAGGTAGATGGAAAACAGGTAAACACTGCGCGCGGCTTTGCTCATGGCCCCTCATCAGGGTGCGACACCCGGCCCCGGTCCGGGTCGGCCGGTGTCAATGGGGCTGCGATGGACTATGCCGGATCCAGTTCGATAATCAGCGGTACGGCGTGAAGCTGACGGCTGATCTCCTTGGATCGTCCAAGCTTCCACTGGCCGCATCGCCCCTCTCCGTTCATCATCGCGTTCAGCTTGGTGACGACGCCCTGGGTGTCGATGACGGGATGCCGCTGGAAGACCTGGGGAAGTCCGTAGGTCAGGTTGCAGGCCAGGCAGCGGCCCGGGCGCTGATGCAGTTCAAAGTCGAAATGCAACTGGTTGTCCGTGGCCCTCTTGAAAGCCAGGCGGATGTCATAGGCCCCTTCGTCGTTGTCCCCGAACAGGGCCTCGAAAAATTGAACGGTGCGCTCCGGCGGAAAGAGGGCATCCAGTTTGTCCTGACTGAACAGGGTATGAAAGCGGTCTGGATCGGTACTCATGCTAATTGATTCTCCGAACTCCCGTCGTCGGTGGCCCGTGTTGGAAAACCTGCAGCCGACATCCGGGCGCGATCTGTTGTTTGCGCTGATACAGTGGGTATATCACAATATTGTTGCTGAAAAATCAAGCCCCAACCGACATGTCGGGCACGGGCGGCCGTCGGGCCTGCGTTCGGGGTTGAGCGGTTGTTCCGGTGGGCCGGGTTTCGGCCGCTATTGGACGGGGGCTGTTTCAGGAGGTCGACCTTTGGACGTAAACCGGAAACCGTTGCGTGCTATGAATGTCCGCTGGAATGGCGGTAATTGGGATTGGCGGGTTTCTCCTTGCGGTTTGTTGGCATCTTCCGATTCGGCGTTAAGTTAAGACCATCAGAGGCCGATTTAATTCTACAAAAATTCCTGTTATGGTAGAGAGCGATGCAAGACCGCGCCAACTCATATATACCGTCCGTCAAGCCCAGGAGCGAGCGCCGCTGCCTGGCCTGCGGCGACAACCTGCCGCCTCGCCATCGGCGATACTGTTCCATGTCGTGTCAACAGTACCTGCTCGCCTCGCTGAACCGGCGGACCGGGCTGCTGCAGGCCCTTAGCACCCGCTATGCGACCTTTTATTTTACCGATTTTGTCATCGTAATGGATATTTTGCTCTACGGCGTCGACCAGATTCACAGCTATATGCTGCCGCGTACACAGGGTCGAAAACCGGTGGAGGATTTTTGCGTGCTGTCCAATATCCTGGGGACTTTGTGGTGGAATGAGAGAAACCGCACCAAGAAGCGCTATCTTGCTTCCCGGCAGGTTCTGGAGCAGGCTCAAAAGGGCAAGAAACCGGTCAATTCGGTCATGCCGGCGGCGCTGACCATTCCCTCGGTCAAAGCCAGCAGTCTGATCCGCCTGGAGCTTCACGCCGATGATCTGGCGCCGGCCAATCTGGAAAATTGCATTAAGAACGCTTACCGCCGGCAGGCGAAAAAACACCATCCCGACATCGGCGGCAGTCCGGAGACCTTCCTGAAAATCCAGGAGGCTTACGAGAAGCTGAGCGAGTGGGCCAAGCGCCCCACCTTCATCCGCCAAAGGGGCTTTCCGGACAAATGGCTCTACCAGGGCGCCACTAACCGCTGGATCAAACCCATCTTACCTCGTAAGAAGAAATAAAATCGACGATTACCTCTTGTTATTCAACCTTTCCAGCAGTTCGATGATCCGTTCCTGCTGCTGGATGATCTTGAGATTGGACTCCACGGCATAACGCGTGGATACGGCGATCTGCCGCAGGTACTCCTCGGATTTGTTGGTGCTGTACGTTTTGCCGTCCTCGGCACGCAGGGCCTTGTAAAAGGACTCGGTCAACTCCACCTCGATAATCCGGCTGGGCGGATCATCGGCGGCAACGACCCAGTTTGCCGGTACCGCCAGCAAAACCGCCGCTACGATCAGGCCATACAACGTTGCAATGGTGAACCGCCGCTGAAGGAAATTCATGGTCGCCTCCCAATCAATCATATGCGTCGATGAGTATGTAGTCGGCGTCATCCGCCGTAATCGACATCGGGTCCAAGATCCCCTTGGTCTCCGGCAGCACGACCGCATACGGCCAGGAAACCCGCTTGTCCAACTGGGCGGGGATCCCCAATTTGCGGACATGACCGCTGCCCGCCAATATGACCATCGCCGAATCGGGATGATCTTTCAGATACTCAATGGCATATACCGCCATGGCCGTATCCCAGACAAGCTGCGCCTCGCAAAAGCGCTCGAAATTCATGTTGCCGTGTCCGTGGGCGCCGTAGGCCCTGCCGATGAAATCGCGGTACTCCTGGGTGACATTACACGTGATGCCCTCCAGTGAACCCCGCTGGTCCTCATCCAATGAATCAAACCCCTTGTAAGCCACCTGGGCTGTGATCTTTCGGGAGACGTTGAGCCCCACCATGGGGATGCGGTTTTCCCTTGCGTAGTTGAAGATCGGGCCGTACAGCTCCCATTCGAAATTCCAATTATTCAGATAGATCGGCTTGAACGCTTTTTCGCTGGTCTGCCCGCCGATCCATTGGTCCAACGCCAGCTGGCTGTCCTTTCGAAACATCTCCAGGCCGACGACGACTTTGCGCCCTGCCTTGTGCAGGGTTTCGATCACTTTGAGCTGGGCCTGGTGGTGGGCGGTATTGTCGTGGTGCTCGCCCACCAGCACCATACGGGCTTCGCTGAGACGTTGGATGGATTGGGATTCAGATAGCAGCTCGCGGGTTTTCAGGTCGTACAACTGAACGTCCGGATGGGGATGGGCCGCAACGCTGCCGCTCCCCGCCACCAATATTAAGGCCGTCAACACGGCCAATAAGCTCTTTTTCATTATTGCCGCCTCCTGCCTAATGCTTGTCCGCCGGCCATGTCACCGACAAGGGAGAATTCACTGCGTTCCAGGTTCCCTTCACCTGGTTGCCGGCCTCGTTGAAAACCAGGTAGCTGTATTTTCCATAGTGGGGAATCTTGGTGCTCACCGATGCGGCCGCATCCAGGCGGCCGGGGATGAATACGGCGGCCGCCCGCTCCGGGTTGTCCGGGTGCCGGAATACACCGAAAAAGCTCATTCCTTCACCATCGAAAGTCTCTCCGTTTAAAATAAAGCCTTCCGGCGTTATGGCAAACGAATCGCCGCCCAATGGCCACCCCTGCGTTCGGGTGGGCGTGCCGACAAACAGCAGATCGCTGCCCTTGAGCTGCCGGGAGGTAAACGATGCCTCTGTCGCAATGCGGGCCCTGGAAAGCCCCATGGCCGCAGCCAAGCGCCGGGCAAGTGCCATGGCCGCCGGATCGAGGTTATCGGCCACCACCACGCTCACCGACGACGCCCCTTTGATGGCATTGACGGTGGGTGGAATCTCCTGGGGCGCCAGCCGTCTAAACAAATGTACATCCGGGTCCGCCGTCAATCTTTTCGGCTGTGCGGATACGTTGAAAACAAACGGGGTCTGTGCGCCGGATATCTCGATGCGCTGGGTTGCGGTGTCCTGCCCGGTTTCAAGGGAGAGCTCCAGCGTGACCGCGAAATATGGAGATTCCTGCCGAATGGTCCCGCTGACCTTGAATCCCTGCCCGTTATCCGTTACCCGGACTTTGGACAAGGCCAGTTCAGGCGCCCCCGGCCGAAAAATCCATTGGGCGAAATATGGCCCCAAGTCGATGCCCGAACGCGCTTCGAACACCTTGCGGAAATCCAGCCAGGCGATGGCCTCGAATCTGTGGCGCATGTAGATCTCCCGGAGCGACTGCCAGAAGGCCTCTTCCCCGAGCTTTTGCCGCAACATGTGAAATACCATGGCGACCTTGTCGTACCCCACCACCTTGGTGGCGGGATCGGTCCGACCGATAAAGCCGGACGGGGCGAAATCCTTGTCGCCGCTGACCAGGCTGGCATAATTGCGCAGCCATTGGCGCCGGTGGGAAATCCCCTCGCCGCGCCGCTCTTTGTAGAGGTAATCGGCGACATAAGTCGTCAGGCCCTCGCTCCAGTTTCCCTGGGAGGGATCGACCAGAACGCCGTTGCCCCACCAGCAGTGGGCGATCTCATGGCCCAGGCTGGTGTGGATGATAAACGGCAGCCGCAGCACCCGGCGTCCCATCAAGGTGAAGGATGGAAAGCCGTATCCGGTGGGAAAAGCGTTTTCCACTACGGCAAACTGCTCAAAGGGATAGGGCCCGAACAACTCCTGGTAGAGCTTGAGATAGCGTCCTATGGCGCTCAGATAATCTTTGCTCAGATGCTCAAGGGGGGCCGTAAAGTAGGTGGCGGCAACCACATCGCCGAACCGCTGGCTGGCCACAGTGTAAGTGCCCGCCACCAGCGGAATGCCGCGCAAAGGGGTATCCACCCGCCATCGGGATCGGGAGCGGCCGTTTTCGGTGGTATGGCCCAGTGGCGCTCCCGAAGTGATCGCCGCAACACCCTCCGGGGCGTCGACGGTGATTTCGTAAACGGAACCAAATTCACGGCTGTGGGGATACCAAAGGGCCCCGGCCAGCAGCATGGTTCCCCTGGCGTCGATGGTCCCTGTCACCCCGAATCCCGGGTTGTCCGTATTGACCGGATCGACCGGAATCTCGTCATCGAAAACGCCGCCGTATTCGATTCGAATCGACTGGGCCTTACCGCGGGACGGAAGCAAGATATGCAAACGCCCCCCGTCGAAAGTAAATTCGGCCGGCTTGTCATCGACGTCTACCCTGCCCACCGCCAGATGCCCGGCCAGGCTGAACGCCAGCCGGTCCGCTCGAACATCCCGAACCGACACCCGGTCGACAACCATCAGCCGGTGTTGAGAGGGTTCAAGGCGCACGAATAAGTCGTGCGCGATCACCGCCGGCGTCATTGCCGAGCCCATGTCGGCCATGCCGAGGATCAGAGTGATCAAGATGCTGCATAATTTCAAACACCTACCCATTTGCTGCCCTCTCGTGTCCGGTTGCTCCGTCCTGACCGTGCATAAGCCCGATCGTCGCGACTATAGGGTAAGGTAGGGGCTGCTGCTCCAAAGTCAAAATACCCCCATTGCCACGCCGATGCGCTTCTGGTAAACAGTCCCGATAGAGGCAAACATGGAACGATTCTGGATCGGTAAAACACTGGAAGAACTAACCCCCGGTCAGTGGGAAGCGTTGTGCGATGGTTGCGGCCGCTGCTGCCTGCAGAAGCTCAAACATCCCACCACCGGCAAGGTGAGCTACACCTGGGTCTCGTGCTTTCTGCTCGACACCCAAACCTGCCGATGCAGCGACTACGACCTGCGCCATGTGCTGGTGCCCGACTGCCTCAAACTCAAGCCGCGGAACATCCTCAAACTGCGCTGGCTTCCCAGATCATGCGCCTACCGGCGGGTGGCCGAAGGCAAAGACCTGCCCGAGTGGCATCCGCTATGCACCGGAGATCCGGAATCGGTGCACGCCAGCGGGAATTCCGTTCGAAGGCGCGCCATTTCAGAAGAACACGTCCACCCCGACGATCTGGTCAATTTTCAAATCGAAGAAAAATTTTAGGCGCAGTGTGACGGGTGGGCTATCGTTTGAAACCACTTCTATGCAATCGTCGCCTGATAGGTCGCAATATCGACCTCGGCGTCCCGCTGCTCTTTCCACCGAACCTTCACCAACGCCGGCCAGTGGGACAGATAGAGGTTGCGGTAGACATGTTGGAACATCGCTTCCAGGAGTTGGTCCGCCGAAATGGTCCCCATGTTGGCTTTCAGGGCGGCGGCGGCCTCGAGTTTTAGCTGCAGATGCAACTTCATCTCCTCGATCCGGCCAAGGACCTCCAGCGCTCTCTCCTTTTGCCGGCTTCTGCGACTGCTGGCGGATTTTTCGCTGGTCAGTTTCTTTGTCATCGCGCGGATTTTTTCAACCGGGGCATCCAGAAGATATTGCCGTTTCTCCCTTCCGCTGAATATGGATTGCCCGGAGATGATCCTGGCCAATGCGGAAGAGATATCGTCGGTCCCGCTGTGAAGGGCCTTGACGATTTTGGGGACCATCGACTCGGGGACAATGACCTCCACGCGTTCGAATATATCTTTATCGGCTTTCAGGCATTTCTCGAATTCGGCTTTGGCCCTGCCCCAGAACATCTGGTTGACAAGGGCCATCTCCCGTTCCATTTCCGGCCCGGCCGGATCCAGCATCCTGATCTGTTTGACCAGATCCGGAAACAGCATCGCGGTGGAAGGGAAAAGGTTTCGGCCGGATATGATTTTGAAGATGATGGCGATGGTGGCATACCAGTCCTGCATGTGGAGAATGGTGCGCACATCTCCGTAAACCGCTTCTATAATGGTGTTCGTCAGTAAATGGGTGGGCGTTGCGTACAACGGCGTACCGGCGAGCTGCGGCTGGGGGATATCGGACGAAGAGCTGTCGTCCATCACCACCGCCGTTTCCACATCGATCAAACCAATGGAGAATTTCAGCTTGTCATTGAGAAAGACGGGGTAGGCTTCCGGCTGACCGGCAACGAAGAGATTTTCCGGTTTCAGATCGCGCATGGACAGCCCCTTCCGGTCGATCCATGCAAGGAGGTTCAGGGTGTTGGAGGCCAGGTTTTCCAGTTGGATACGATGCTGGGAAAAGCGCATCTCCTTGATGTATTCCCGGACACTCTGACGGTATTGTTCGACCTGGCGGTGGTTTTCCCGGACCACCTTGTACAACAGGCGGTTCAACCGGTCGATCAGTTCTTCCGGAAGGTCTTCGGAGCCGGCATCGATCATTTCACCCGACAGATGGGTCAAATACCATTGTTTGAGCTGGAAGGTCTGAATATTATCTGCGATTTGCGTTTCATCCACAATCTTGCGCAGCCGGCTTTCGCATCGGTAATAGGCGTCTTGCAGGTCATGGCAGACGGCTCCGGCGTCTTCGCCATAACGGCAGACGAAGCCATGCTGGTCCCAGAGCAGTTCCTGTTGCTTGAGCGCTTCGGTGACGATGCGCTGATCCCCGCGATGGATCTCCTCCAGTGTGGTGCTCAGAAAAAAGTGTCTGGACAGGTCCATGAAAAAGACAAATGATGACCCGATTTTTAGGTAATCCTGGTACTCCGGGTTGACTTCCAGGAGGTGGACATATTTGTCCTCCTGCTCGTCTTCGGAAAGGTTCTCCCAGGCGGCCATGGGGTAGACCGCTTTGAGGATCACGCCGATGCGCGGCACGATGCACTCGCGTGGGTAAAGGCGTTCAACGATCCTGGCCTCGGCCTTGATTCTTTCCCGGTAGACGCTAAAATCGGAGATGGGTTTGGTCGGTATTTTCATCACCATGTGCGAGTCGTAGATCACATAGAAGCATTTGCTGCGGCTGCCGCCGCCTTGTCCGAGCAGGCCGATGGACATCCGCCTGGAAGCCCATTCATTTTCGGTTCTGACACGCATTTCGTAGGTATCGTTCGGGCAGGTGGGGCGGCTTTCGACCAGAACGACCTCGGATGGCGCATCCGGGGCCGCGCCCACCTGGGCCTTGTACAACCGAACGAAAAGATCCAACACCCGGTCTTTGTCAGTGGCCGGAGCCGGTATTTTGATATCCACAGCCCTTGGTTTCAATTTTTTCCGCGGTGCAAGCTGAATGGGCCGCAAGATCTTGGATGGCGTTTTCTTTTTTCGGCGGGGAAACAACATCATGCTGATCAGCATGACCACCACCAGAGTTGGCGCCCCCACGATCCATGTGGCATACAGCTTGGCGAATTCGTAATCGATCCCCAGCTTGTTCAGGAGCTGAATCAGTGCTGTTTTGAACCTGGCATAGATCGAAGCAGGTTTGTCATTCGACAAGACCGCCCCAGACGAGGCTTCCGCAACCGTGTGATCGCCGGCATAGGCGAGATGCGGCAGCTCCCCCGGTACCGGGGCGTGCATCCACACCGCGACGACTACTACGGCCAAAAGCAAATAGGGAAGTCTATTCATTCACACGTTACGTCTGATGCCAATAATTGTAAGCGGATTGCCGAAGGCTTCGCATTGTACAACTGCCAGAGGGTTTTCGGCAAGGCGGCGATAACAACCCAGGCATACATCGAGCTATCCGGACTCCTTCGGACCAGTGGCGACAATGTATTGTTAATGCAATAAAAATCATCCTTTTGGCGTGGTGTCAAGCCAACCGTGCCGGTAAATCGCCGATGTTGACAAATTTTGTCCACCACACTTCGGGATGATGATGGATCATATATGCCGCCACCCTATAATTGAAGCCGCTTCAGCGGGAAAACCCAATCGACTGGTTTGACAACAAATAGAGTGTGTTTACATTTTTTGCAAAAATTAGACCAACACCAAACACCTTGGAGGCAACCATAGAGGAGACCAAATGCGATTCGATAAGTTTACCGTAAAATCTCAGGCACTTATTCAAAACGCTCAATCCCTTGCCGTCCAGCTGAACCATCAACGGATCGAGCCGTTGCACCTGCTATCGGCCATGCTGGAAGAAAAAGACGGGGTCGCTGCGGCCATCCTGCAGAAGCTGGGTGTCTCCCGCGATGCCGTCCACCGGGAAACGATTGACGCCGTACAGCGGTTGCCCAAAGTCACCGGCGGCGGAGATCGTTATGCCTCGTCCCAAACCCAGAAAGTTCTGGACGCCGCATTTGCGGAAGCCTCCAAGATGAAAGACGAGTACGTCAGCATCGAACACCTCTTTATCGCGATGACCGACGAGTTGGCCGGTGAAGCAAGCCGCATCCTCCAGCGCCACGGCGTCACAAGAGAAGCGATCCTGAAAGTGTTGATGGATATTCGGGGGAACCAGCGGATCACCGACCCCAATCCCGAAGAGAAATACCAGGCCCTGGAAAAGTTCAGCCGCGATCTGACCGAACTGGCGAGATTGGGCAAACTGGATCCGGTGATCGGCCGGGACGACGAAATCCGCCGTATCGTCCAGGTGCTCTCCAGGCGCACCAAAAACAATCCGGTGCTGATCGGTGAACCCGGCGTGGGCAAAACCGCCATTGTCGAAGGGTTGGCCCAGCGTATCGTCGCCGGAGATGTCTCCGAATCGCTGAAGAACCGCCGTCTTGTCTCGCTGGACATGGGAGCCCTGATTGCAGGCGCCAAATACCGCGGCGAATTCGAGGACCGGCTCAAAGCGGTGCTGCAGGAGGTGGAAAAAGCGGAAGGCGAAATCATCCTCTTTATCGACGAGTTGCACACCCTGGTGGGCGCCGGCGCCGCGGAAGGCGCCATGGACGCCTCCAACATGCTCAAGCCGGCACTGGCCAGGGGCACACTGCGCTGCGTGGGCGCCACTACCATCAATGAATTTCGCAAACACATCGAAAAAGACGCCGCGCTGGAACGCCGCTTTCAGCCGGTGCTTACCGCAGAGCCGACGGTGGAAGACACGATCTCCATCCTGCGCGGGTTGAAGGAGAAGTACGAGGTGCATCACGGCGTGCGCATCAAGGACTCGGCCATCGTGGCGGCCGCCACCCTCTCCCACCGCTACATTGCCGACCGCTTTCTGCCGGACAAGGCCATCGACCTCATCGATGAGAGCGCCTCCAAGCTGCGCATCGAAATCGATTCCATGCCCCAGGAGATCGACGAGGTGCAGCGCCGCATCACCCAGGCGGAGATCGAACGCCAGGCGCTGAAAAAAGAGAGCGACAACGCCTCGGCCGAGCGGCTGGAGCGCATCGAAAACGAGTTGGAAGGGCTTCGCGCGCAACTGGCGCAGATGAAGACCCACTGGGATGAGGAGAAACAACTTATCCAGAAGATCCGCACCATCAAAGAAGACCAGGAGCGGATGGGCATCGAAGAACAGAAAGCCGAACGCGAGGGCGACCTGGCCAAGGTGGCCGAACTGCGCTACGGCCGCGCTGCCGAACTGAAACAGCAGATGGAGCTGGCCCGCAATGAGCTGGAAGCACTTCAGGTCGAACGCAAAATGCTAAAAGAAGAAGTGGACGACGAAGACATCGCCCAGGTGGTCTCACGATGGACCGGGATCCCGGTCTCCAGGATGCTGGAGGGCGAAAAAGAGAAGCTGGTCCACATGGAGGAACGCCTGGCCAAGCGGGTGGTGGGCCAGCAATTGGCCATCAGGGCGGTCTCCGACGCCGTGCGGCGGGCACGCTCGGGCCTGCAGGATCCCAACCGTCCCATCGGCTCCTTTATCTTCATGGGCCCTACCGGCGTGGGCAAGACCGAACTGGC
>JBNLAV010000157.1:0-12244 GCA_050302315.1 Desulfobacteraceae bacterium | reverse complement strand
GCCGATGGGTTTGAGCAGCCGCAAAAGCGCTTCGATCTTGCCCCGGTCGCCGGTTACTTCGATGGTATACTGTTCGGCGCCGACGTCGACCACTTTGCAGCGGAAAATATCGACGATGCGAAGCACTTCGGCCCGGGTCTGCGCATTCGCTTTTACCCGGATCAGCGCCATTTCACGCTTTACGGCTTCCTGCCCGCTCAGGTCGCGGACCTTGATGACGTTGATCAGTTTGTTGATTTGCTTCTCTATCTGCTCGATCAGCGGCGGGTTGGCTTTGGTGGTCACCGTGATGCGGGAGACGGCTGCGTCCATGGTGGGCGCCACGCACAGGCTCTCGATATTGAAACCGCGGCCGCTGAACAATCCGGAGATCCTGGAGAGCACACCCGGCTCGTTGTCGACCAAAAGCGTCAGAATGTGCCGTTTACTGTTGTTCATTTTCAATCATCCCTTTATCTCTCTCAAATCGAATTGCACGGTCTAGGTCAGCAGCATTTCGGTGATATTCTTACCCGCCGGCACCATGGGCCAGACGTTCTCCTCCTGTTCGACCACAAAATCCATGATTACGGGTCTGGGGGTGGAAATGGCTTCTCGCAGCACCGGTTCCACCTCCGATGGTTTGGTGGCGCGCAAGCCCACAGCGCCGAACGCTTCAGCCAGCTTGGCAAAGTCGGGTGCAAAATCCATGGTGGTACACGAGTAGCGTCGATCGTAGAACAACTGCTGCCATTGGCGCACCATGCCCAAAAAACCATTGTTCAGGATAGCCACTTTGACCGGCAGGCAGTGCTGGACGGCTGTCGCCATCTCCTGGATGTTCATCTGGATGCTGCCGTCACCGGCCACATCGACCACCAGCTTGTCCGGGTAGGCGATCTGGGCGCCGATGGCGGCCGGCAGGCCGAACCCCATGGTCCCCAGTCCACCGGAGCTGATGAAATGGTTGGGCTTGTCAAACTGGTAGTACTGGGCGGCCCACATCTGGTTCTGCCCGACTTCGGTGGTGATGATGGCGTCGCCGCCGGACAACTCAAACAGTTTTTCCACGACAAACTGCGGCTTGATCTTTTCATCGTCCTGCTTGTAGGCCAGCGGCTGGGTGCTCTTCCACTCTTCAATTTGATCGAGCCATGGTTTGTGCTTGGCCGCCACATCCGACAGGTCAACCGCATCCAGCATCTCGTTGAGCGCCTCCAGGCTCAACCGGCAATCACCCACCACCGGAACCGCCACGCCGACATTTTTGCGAATGGAGGTGGGATCGATATCGATGTGTACGATTTTGGCGTTTGAACAAAATGTATCGGTTTTGCCGGTAACCCGGTCGTCGAACCGGACCCCCACGCCGATCAGCAGGTCACAGTCTCCCAATGACATATTGGCGCGATAGGTGCCGTGCATGCCGGGCATGCCCAGCCATAAAGGATCGGTTCCGGGAAATCCGCCCAACCCCATCAGCGACGCGGTAACCGGAATCTGGGCACGCCGGGCCAGCTTGGTGAACGCATCTGCTGCGCGTGAAAGGATGATGCCGCCTCCGCCGAACATGACCGGTTTCTTAGCGGACCGGATCATCTTCACCACTTTTTTCAACTGGCGCAAATTGGGCTCGTAAGTGGGGTTATAAGAACGGATTTGAATCTTCTTGCCGTTCTGATCGGGATCAAAATCGACCTCACCATTGGCCACATTCTTGGGAATGTCGATGAGCACCGGGCCGGGGCGTCCGGATCTGGCGATATGAAAGGCTTCGCGGATGGTTTTTGCCAGCTCCTTGGTATCTTTGACCAGATAGTTGTGCTTGGTACAGGGGCGGGTTATACCGACGATATCCACCTCCTGGAAGGCATCGTTGCCGATCAACTGGGTCGGCACCTGTCCGGTGAAGACCACCAGGGGGATGGAGTCCATATGGGCCGTGGCGATACCGGTGACCGTGTTGGTGGCGCCGGGACCGGAGGTGACCAGGCAGACACCGACCTTTCCGGAGGCCCGTGCATAGCCGTCTGCGGCGTGTACGGCGCCCTGTTCGTGGCGAACCAGCACATGACGGATGTCGGATTTGAAAAGTTCATCATAAATATCCAGCACCACACCACCGGGGAATCCGAATATGGTGTCCACGCCTTCCTGCTTCAGCATGGTCAGTAAGATTTGTGCGCCGGTCATTTTCATTTTATACTGCTCCTGACTTGAGGGTCTTTGAATTACTTCACCACGGCACCGGTGTTGGCGGACGATACGTTCTTGGCATAACGTGCCATGTAGCCCTTGGTGATCTTGGGGGAGGGCGGCGTCCATTTTTCCCTTCGGACTGCCATCTCGCCGTCATCGACCTTCAATGTAATGGCTTGGTTCGGAATGTCGATGGCGATGATGTCGCCTTCCTGAACAAGTCCGATGGGGCCCCCATCCATGGCTTCGGGCGAGACATGGCCGATGGCCGCTCCCCGGGTGCCTCCTGAAAATCTTCCGTCGGTGATCAGGGCCACATGGGCATCGAGTCCCATGCCGGCAATGGTGGACGTCGGGGTGAGCATCTCCCGCATACCGGGTCCGCCTTTGGGGCCTTCGTAGCGCACGACAATCACATCGCCTTTGTTGATCTTACCGTCCATGATGGCGCCGGACGCCGCCTCTTCGCTGTCGAAAACCCTGGCCGGGCCTTCATGTTGCAGCATTTCATCACAGACGGCGGACTGTTTCACGACGCATCCGTCGGGTGCCAGGTTGCCAAAAAGCACGGCCAGTCCGCCTTGTGCGTGGTATGCCTGGTCCATTGGGCGGATCACGTCCGGATCACTGACATGTGCGGCTTTCAGGTTCTCTCCGACATTTTGACCGGTGACGGTGATACAGTCGGTATTGATGCGTCCCGCTTCGGAGAGCGTCCTCATCACGGCCTGGATGCCGCCGGCGCGGTTGAGATCCTGAATGTGGTGGCGTCCGCCGGGGCTCATGGAGCAAAGATGGGGGGTCACCTTGCTGGCCTTGTTGATCAGGTCCAGGTCGAATTCGATACCGGCTTCACTTGCGATGGCCGCCATATGCAAAACTGTGTTGGTGGAACATCCCAGGGCCATGTCGACCGTCAGTGCATTCTCGAACGCCGCCTGGGTCAAGATCTTGCTCGGCGTAATCTCTTTCTCGATCAGTTCCATGATTTTCATGCCGGCTGTTTTTGCCAGCCGGGTGCGGGCCGACATCACCGCCGGAATGGTGCCGTTGCCGGGGAGTCCAAGTCCGATTGCCTCGGTGAGGCAGTTCATGGAGTTGGCAGTAAACATACCGGCACAGGAGCCGCAGGTGGGGCAGGCCTCGTTTTCGATGGACGTCAGTTCATCTTCGCTCATCTTGCCGGATTTGACGGCGCCGACCGCTTCGAAAACCGTGATCAGGTCAATGCGCTGCTGACCGGAAGGCGTCTGGCGCTCGCCGGCCAGCATGGGGCCGCCGCTGATAAAAATAGTGGGCAGGTCCACCCGTGCCGCTGCCATCAGCATGCCGGGAACGATCTTGTCACAGTTGGGAATCATCACCATGGCGTCGAGCCCATGTGCGATGGCCATGATTTCAACGGAGTCCGCGATCAACTCGCGGCTTCCCAGGGAGTATTTCATCCCCTGGTGGTTCATGGCAATGCCGTCGCATACACCAATGACGCCGAACTCCACCGGGGTGCCGCCGGCCATGTAAATGCCGGCCTTGACTGCCTCCGCCAGCGTGTTCAGATGGACATGTCCCGGTATGACGGTATTGGCCGAATTGGCAACGCCAATTAGTGGCCGGTCAATCTCATCCTGGGTGTACCCGCACGATTTGAGCAGAGCGCGGTGTGGTGCACGTTCAATTCCGGTTTTCACTTGGTCGCTTTTCATATAGGGTCACTCCTTCCCAAAAAAAAACCGTTATCAACCGGGTTTGGGGCTGATAACGGATTGTTTATTTACCGGGGATGTATCTTATACCATTATCGCCCCCTGTGCCCGGTATCGGCAATGACACCGACGACAAGAAGTACTAGGTTGATAAGGTTAAGGACGATAAGGCTTTTCATTAAAATCAGGACCTATTAAAGTTTGATCAGGTATTAACAACCACCCTTTGCCCTGTCAAGCATTATGTTTATATTTTATCAATAATTTGGGCTTTTGCGGCAAACATCGGCTGCCACACCGGACGGTTCTGAACATTTTCGAAGGGTGTGCGGGCTCTGTTCTGCTTCACTCTGCCGAATCAACGCTTTTTGAGGATCAACGAACTATGGCAATGAGAGCGTACATCGTTACCGGTACAACGCGGGGAATCGGCCGCGCCATGGCTGATGCGGTCATAGAACGCAAAGCACAATTGTATTCACTTTCCAGGGCCCCGGATCGGGTAACGCCGGGATGGCACAACTTTGCATGTGACTTGCGCCGGCCTGAAAGCATCAGACCGGTGTTTGAACGATTGATGCGCAAGGTCCCCTTGGAAAGGTTGAGCGATCTCGTGCTGATCAACAATGCCGGCGTATTGGAGCCGATGGGCCCGGTGGAGGAGGCCGGCGGCGCGAAGATTGTCGGGCACCTGATGGTCAACCAGGCTGCGCCCGCCATCCTGATGTCGCTGTTCATCGGGTTGACTTCGGGATTCCAGCGCAGCAGGCGAATCGTCAATATTTCCTCAGGGGCTGCCGTTCATCCATATGCCGGATGGGCGATGTATTGCGCCTCCAAAGCGGCCATCGACATGATGACCCTCTGCATTGCCGCCGAGCAGAGAGAAAAGCCCAATCCTGTGGCGGTCTGTGCCGTGTACCCGGGAAAGGTGGAGACCGGAATGCAGCGCGCCGTCCGCCACGCCGATCCCGAAAAATTTCCGGCTCAGCCCGATTTCGTCTTGGCCAAAGCCAATGGAGACCTGTTGACGCCCGGGCAGGCGGCAAAGGCGATCATTTCGCTGGATGCGGCCGGCGGCTTCGACAATGGCTGCATCTATGATTTGCGTTCGGCCGTATCGCAAGGGCAGGAGCTTACCATCCGGCCCATCCGCACGCTGTCCCAAGGATGATGACGACCGGGTCTTGTGCGGGCAGGTGGTCGGCGACACGTGAGCAACGGCGTCTCAGTGTTGCACTAAACCCGCCACCTCTGGTGAAGGACCCGGATAGGTTCTACCGAACCGGTGAGAAAAAATATAGATCATAACACCTCTGTTCCGGTGCAACTCCAAATCGAAATCGCTATCGAAATCGTGATCGAATCCTTCATTCTCGTTTTTCGATCGCGATTTCGATAACGATTTCGAAAATACCCTAAAAACGTTCAGCTGAATTTGCCGAGTTTGCGCCAAGCATATTTACAGATGGTTTTATATCGATTATCTTAGGAATCGCATTTTTGCCCCATAAGCGCCAAATAATTAGTTCAATTTTACCTGGCAGGATGGTTAACACCGATATGATCACATCGAACACGTTTTCGTCACTCAAAGGACATTTTTTAATGGCCATGCCCGGCATGTCCGACCCGAATTTCCAAAATTCGGTAACCTGCATCTCCGAGCATACCCCGGAAGGTGCCCTGGGTGTTGTGGTCAATCGCGTCTTCGAAGGATTGAGTGCTCAGCACATCTTCGACGAGTTGAAAATCGAATCCAATGCGGCTGCCGCGGAAATACCCGTCCATTTTGGTGGTCCGGTTCATGGCAATGAATTGTTCGTGCTCCATGGAGCACCGCTGGACGGCGACGGAATTCTGATCGTCAATGATGAGTTGGCGTTGAACAACTCCAGGCAGGTACTGGAGGATATCGCCATGGGGACTGGGCCCTCTCAGTTTCTCATTGCTTTGGGGTGTGCCGGTTGGGGCGCAGGTCAATTGGAATGGGAGATGAAGGAAAATGCATGGCTCTCCACGCCGTGCGTGTCGGAGATCATATTTGAACTGCCCATTGAAACGCGATGGGAGTCGGCGATCAATCGGCTCGGCATCGATCCGGACCTTCTGAGCGGAACGGCCGGCAATGCATAAAAATGGCTTCAAAACCTTGCTTTGAACCCAGCCTCGGCGTCGGGTGTCAGGTTAAAATACGAGAAATACGGGTATTGGATTCTGCATACAAAATATTCTGCCGTGTCGAAAACGAAAAAAAAAGGGCGCCGCATGGCGCCCCTTATCAATCCGACTGGGTCTACCCCTGAGCTTTGTTCGCCTTGGGTTTCGGCTTTTTCTTTTTAAGACAGTCTTTATCTTTGCGTACAAACGCGCATAGCTTTGGATTGTAATACTCCTTGCAGTTGAGCGGATTGTAAAGCGGGCATTCCGGATTCTTGTCAGACATATATGTAGCATCTCCCTCGAGTTTAATGCATTTATCAATTCGCAGGCCCGTCCTTGCTGTCAAACACCCGGTTGATAAATGGGGCCAGCCGGCGCACATGGCGTATGGTTCTGCAGCGACCGTTTTGGCAGTTTAAATAGCATTGTATCTTCTGCCGTTTGAGCGGCCGAAGTGCCCGACTGGCCACTAAGTGCGCTCCTACCTAGCACAAAATACCAAAATTTACAAGCTATTGTATTTCCGGTCGCATTAGATCGACGAACCATATGGAAAGTTTTGACAATTGTACGGAGGCATTGTAAGACCGAAAAAACCGCAATCGCAACTCCTTCGCGATTCTTCGGGCTGGAATATGGATAACCGATTTGCCGGAAGATTTGATCTCATGGATAAATTTCATACCACCAGAGAAGCCATACTGGGACTAAACGCCGAAAACCTTGAATTGATCCAGCGCGCAGAAACGGTTCAGAATAAGACCGTCTCCGCGTTCGATCAGTGGAAGCAATTCAGCGCTCATATCGGTCAAAGCTTAAGCGATCATGTGATGCGTATCGCGGTGGTCGGTGCCATCAAATCAGGTAAAAGCACGCTGGTCAATGCTTTGCTGCGCAACGATTATCTGAAACGCGGCGCCGGGGTCATCACCTCAATCGTGACCCGGGTCCGCCGCGGGGAGCAGCTTGGAGCGCGCCTGTATTTCAAGTCATGGGATGAGGTCAACGATGACATTGAACAGGCGCTGGTCCTGTTTCCGGCCGATGAATGGCAGAACGAGGAACGGCGGTTCGACATCCGCCGCAGCAAGGACCGCGAGGATTTGGCGGACGCACTGGATGCCCTGGACAGTGAATTGAAAATCGCCAGGGACAGCCTCAACGCCAACAGTGTCCTGCTGTCTTCCTACCTGAAGGGGTTTGAATCGGTTCAGGACTTCGTCAGCGCCGACAGCACCACGCGGACGTTCGAAGGCGATGATTTCGGTTCGCATCGCAAATTCGTCGGCGCGGACGCGCTGGCCGTCTACCTGAAGGACATTCAGCTGGACATAACGGGCAATGCGATTAAAACCAATATTGAAATGGCCGATTGCCAGGGCAGCGATTCGCCCAACCCGCTTCACATGGCCATGATTCAGGACTATCTGCTTAAAGCTCACCTGATCGTCTATGTGATCAGCAGCCGAACCGGTCTGCGGCAGGCCGACATTCAGTTTTTATCCATCATAAAGCAAATGGGCATTGCCGAGAATATGCTCTTTGTCTGTAATTGCGATTTTAACGAGCACGAAACGCTGTCAGATCTGGAGCGCTTGGTCGGTAAAATCAAGGAGGAACTTTCGCTGGTGCTCCCGGAGCCAAGGATATACGTCCTTTCGGCGCTCTACCATTTGTTCAAGACCATGGATGGCGATCTTCCGGAACGGGAAAAGGCCCGGCTGGATCAATGGGAGGACTTTTCCGATCTGACAACTGCTTCCCATGCGCAGATGGATGCCCTTAAACATGAACTGGAAACAAAACTGACCCGGGAGCGATCCGCCCTGATGCTTCAAAACCAGTTGGAAAGGGTGGGGGTGGTGCAAACCGCACTCTTGAACTGGGTGCGGTTGAACCGCAATATGCTTAACCAGGACGTCGAGGGCGCCAAGCAACTGGCGGAACGCATCAAGAGTCATCAGGGCTATATGGTCCAGGTGCAGACAATGATTCGCGGCACACTGGACGGCAGCCTGCAGAAAATCTCGACGGAGTTGAAGCGGGAGATCGATCGATTCTTCGATCGTCACAGCGGGCAGGTGTTGAAATCGGTTGTGGGATTCATCCGCAATTACCATGTCGATCTGACCCAATACAAGGAGCCGGTTGTCGAGGTTGGCTTCAACCAGACCCTCTATCTGGTCTACCAGGAATTTAAGCAGGCGGTTGACGCCTACATGGCGGAGAAGGTCAATCCCGAGATCATCGGTTTTATCGGCGGACAGGAAGATCGTGTCGTGGCGTATTACCAATCCATCGTGGAACCCTTCGAGGCCATGGTCAGAGATGCGGTGGAGCAGTATGAAAAGGCGCTGACGCAATACGGGCTGGAGCAGGTGACCGGGCATTGGGCGATGGAGACCGTACCCGACATGGAGAGCATCAAGCAGGCCATCGATCTGAAATTGCCGCCTGCCGCCGCCACCATGCGGTACTCAGCCCATATCAAGACGGAGGCCGTCCTGCGCTTTGGAGCTTACGCCTTGTTGCGGTTGGTGCGCAAAGTGCTTAAAAAGCAGACCGAAGAAAAAAGCGTAGAAGCGTTGCAGGCTCTCAAAGGGGGCATTCGTCGCATGAAAAGAGAAACGGAACGCTCGGTTTTTGAGCACTTCAAGGACTACCAGGAGAACATCAAATTTCAATATATGTTGCGTCTGGTCAAGGAAACCAGCAGTCGGCTCTATGAAGGATTGACCGATCACTTCCAGATCTATGTTTCCGATTTGGACGGGGTGATATCCTCGATGGGCAGTGAACGCGATGACCGGCAAGCGATGGATGAGGCGCTGGCGCAGATCGAAAACACCATCGCGCCTTTAAAAAAGCGCATTCAAAGCTTGCGTAACGATATCCGCCTGATGCGTGGTCATGGAGCGGACCTGGACGGGGAGCCCCTTTCCAGCGCGGCCTCTGTGTCGTCGTAATATACTCAATATTTTACGTTGGTTGTTTTTGTACCCGTTCTCGTACTCGTAGTCGGACAAAATTACAGGGGGAGTTCGATCGCGGATTGTAAGCATGTTGGTTTAGACCTCGGCCGTCAGTGGGATATATCGATTGTGAGCCGATTCGATTGCGCGTACGCGTACGAATTTGCAAGCGCACCGAAAAATGAGGGGGCCAGTATTTTTGTGACTTATCATGACCGGGAGAGAAGAACATGAAGACGAAAACCATTGCCGTCGCCAATGAGAAGGGTGGAGTGGGAAAGACCGTAACGGTTATCAACCTGGCTGCCGCGCTGACCCGCGAAAACAAAAGGGTCCTGGTGGTTGATATGGACCCCCAGGCCAATGCGACCAGGGGGCTTGGCATCGATACGAACGGAGATCAGCCGTCGATCTACAGCCTCGTTGAGCGCCCGGGCGCCCTGGATGCGGCAGATGCCATAACCGCAACGCCGTGGGAAGGGCTGGATGTGATACCCGGAGATGTCGATCTGGCCGGTGCGGAAGTGGAATGGGCGGATGTGGAAGGGCGGGAGAATCGGCTCAAAGATGCAATGGAAGGTTTGCCTGACGGTTATGATTTTGTTCTGCTCGATACGCCGCCAAGTCTATCGCTGCTTACCGTCAACGTCTTTTCTTATGCCCGGCAGGTGCTGATTCCGTGTCAGACCCATCCATACGCATACGGGGCGCTGGCCGAGCTTTGCGATACGGTCGATGCGGTTAAAGAAGAGATCAATTCCGGCATCGATATATTGGGCATCGTTCCCACCTTCTTCGACGCACGTACCCGTGTCAGCCAGAAAGTGTTGAACGATCTGCGCAACGATGATCGCTATCGCAAACTGCTGTTCAAGACCGTTGTGCGCGCCAATATCACCATTGCCGAAAGCGCTGCCGTCGGAAAACCGGTGGTGTTCTACCGCAGAGGCAGTTTTGGCGCCATCGACTACAATGCGTTGGCCGAAGAGTTGTTGGAGAGGATAGCGTAATGTAATGCTCAGCAATCCTGACTGGATTCTATTCGCCACAGCAGGTGCAGGTTACGTATATTCTATATAAATTTTTTCGCGAAGACCTGCATTTGTGCCGGCATGACTCGAAATCGAAATCGAAATCGAAATCGCTATCGAAATCGAAAAGCCACTAATAAGGATTCGATCCCGATCCCGATCCCGATTTCGATTATTTCACAAGGGCGTTCAGCTAGACTCGCTGTGTAAGGATTCGGTTCATTGAATGTCGACGCCAAGCTGCGCCAGGTGCTCCTTGGCAAATGCAATGCTTTCATCCAGGGCCAGGGCCAACTGATAATACTTGATTGCCTTGGTCTTGTTTCCAAGTGCCCGGTAATTGGAGGCGATATTGGCATAATCAATGGCTGAACTGGGATCCAGCGCAATGAGTTTTTTAAAACAAGCGATGGCTTCCTCATGGTTGCCCAGCTTGTAGTGGCTGAACCCGAGTAAATTCAGCGTATCGGTCCGTTCGGGATCGGTGCGATGGCCTTTGTCCAAAACAGCCTCCGCATTGTTGAATTGCGACAATTCTTTGTAACAAATCCCCATATAGGTATAAACGCTGGCCAAATCTTCGGCTGGTGGTTCAAGCGCCAAAGCGCGTGAGAAGTAATCCAGGGCGGCTGCATGGTCTCCATCGTCAAGGTGGAGTTGCCCAAGGTAGAATTTAAGGTAGTACTTGCCGGGTAAGGCCTGATCAAACGCCTTTAACCTGGCTACGGCCTGTTGCGGTGCAAAGGTGTTGGCAATGATCTTGGCGATGATCATACCCACGCTTGAATGGGCCGCCCGCTCCCGAAAATGGGCGCCCGGGACGATGGTGTAGAAGGCCGGTATCCCCAGGCTTGAATGGCGCACGTCGACTACGTACACATTCATGTCTCGCCGGGCCAATTCGGCGATGCAGCGCTCCACTTCCACGCGGATGTTGTCGTCACCGACTTCCGGCAGATCGGCCAGGGAGACGGTTTTACCCGGATGGAGCACATAATCGGCCGCTTTCAATTCTTGGAACTTCGGCAGTCCGCTGGCCACATAATTGGCATTGCTGTTAAAATCCCCGGCCAGCTGTGCGACCTCGGTCAGGGCGCGGCATAACGCCTTGGAGGCACTGGGCATGGTGCCCGCCGTCCAGACGATTTCGCTCTTTTCGGGAAAGGTTGTCGGATCCCATGCCATTGCCCCCACGCTGGGGATGCCCATATCGAGGGTGAAATCGGACAACACCAGCTCGATCCCGTTCGAACGGTATTTATCGATCAACTCGACGGCCACCGGATCCGTAATCGAAGCGAGATCGATGCGCGGTGTTTTAATGTCATTACGGCTGATCAAAGCGCAGACATGGCGTTCGACAATTTCGCAGATGCCCTGGCACAGGGCTTCTTCGTTGCAATTGCCTGCAGAGGAACCGTTAAATTCATTGATCGTCCAGAACCAGTCAAAGGGAACCCTCACCGCCTCGCCGCTGCACAAATCCTGTGCCCATGTCCATTTCAGGGGCAGTTCCTCATAAAATTTTGCGGCGATCGCCAGATCCTCGGAGTCGTCCTGCACCGAACGGGCGATCTGGTCAAATGGCATCTTCGGTTCTTCGACCTCTCGGGCCGTGGCGGTGACGAAATTATTGGTATCGCGATAAAAACTGAAGAGGCTGAACCGCTCCGCCAGTTCCATCACCGCGCTGGCCATGGATTGTGCCGGAGTGGCCCCTTTGCCCATTTGTTTATAGTTGCCGATGGCCGCCCGCGCATCGGCGCCGCAAACGCTGAAGTACACGGGAATATTCAACCGGCCGTTATCGATGCGGACCACATCGTCCAAAATGTCGAGACCGCTTTTGCTCAGGCGCTCTCTAAACCGATCAATGGTTTGTTCCGGGGTGATCACCTTCTCCTGGTCGTGGCGGAACTGTTTAATCGCATCTTTCAAGCTTAAAGGTTCGGGTCGCATAATTTATCCTCTGTTCGTAGCGCAATTTTTAGCATTCATCTGGTCGCTGAGCCACTGTCTCTACTGGGATCAGCGCAACAAATCAAGCCCTATAGCATAAAGTATACTGAAAGGGTATGAAATAATTCCCGGGCAACGATACGGCGTCGCGGCTAAACGCAAGGGTGATTTACTATTGATATAACATCTCTTTATCATTGATTTTATAAGTTAAGTGCGCTAGGAGTCCGACAAGGTG
>JBNLAV010000156.1:0-46729 GCA_050302315.1 Desulfobacteraceae bacterium | reverse complement strand
AATCAGGGTGACGGCAATAAACAAGGGCAGTTCATAGATCCGGTTCCTGGTGATGAACCATCCCTGGGTGGCCGAAGCAAAGGCGAAACTGCCGACGCATGTCATGGAGAATATCAGCAGGGCGACCGGCCATGAGTTGATGTTGTGCAAAATCAGATCGCTGTTGAAGATGAACATCAGCGGCAAGATGGCCGTGCGGATATCGTAGGTGAACCCTTGAATGCCTGTGGGAACGGGTGGTGCCTTGGCAATGGCGGCTGCTGCGTAGGCCGCCAGCCCCACCGGTGGCGTATCGTCCGCCAGAATACCGAAATAGAGGCAATACAGGTGGGCGGCCATTAGCGGCACAATGAAATCGTTCATACCGCCGATGGCGACAATGGCAGGGGCCGTCAATGAAGCCATGACGATATAGTTGGCCGTGGTCGGCAACCCCATACCCAGAACCAAGCTTATAAATGCGGTGATGAGGAGCATGAGATAGATGTTGCCCATGGAGAGCGTGTCGATGATGGTGGTCACCAGCTGTCCCAATCCCATGGCGACAACTCCCACGACAATACCGGCGGTCGCGGTGGCCACGGCCACAGTGACCATATTGCGGCCCCCGCTGGCCAAAGCGCCGAATAACTCGGTAATACCTTGCTTAAATGCCGGTTTTAGCGGCTCCTTCCGAATATGGGCTTTCACGGCGTGTTGAAAAATCATGATGACGGACATCATGCAGACCGCATTAAATGCCGCCAGTTCGGGGGAGTGGCGAACCACCACCAGTTCGTACAACAATATGGACAGCGGTACCAGGTAGTGACAGCCGCCTATAAGGGTTTTGAAAAAGGGCGGCAGCTCTTTGCGCGGTATTCCCGTGAGCCCCAGCTTGCACGCTTCGAGGTGGGTGATGTAGAACAGGGCGAAGTAGGAGGCAAATGCAGGGATGGCCGCGGCTTTGATGACTTCCACATAGGGGACGTTGACATATTCGGCGATGATGAACGCGGCGGCGCCCATGATCGGCGGCATCAACTGACCGTTGGTGCTGGCGGCCACTTCCACTGCCGCGGCTTTTTTGGGTGGATACCCCACTTTCTTCATCATGGGTATTGTAAAGGTACCGGTGGTGACGACATTGGCCACGCTGGAGCCGGAGACCATACCGGTCAATCCGCTGCCGAGAACCGCGGCCTTAGCCGGGCCGCCGCGGAATCCGCCCAGCAGGCTCAGGGCCAGTTGAATGAAATACATGCCGGCGCCCGCCTTTTCCAGCATGGCGCCAAACAGTACGAACAGGAAGACTATGGTGGCGGAGACATGCAGTGGGACGCCGTAGATGCCTTCGGTGGACATGGTCATCTGGCCGACGAAGCGGTCCAATGAGACACCCTTGAAGGCGATCAGGTCGGGCATGTAGGGCCCTAAAAATGAGTAGATGATAAATACGGTGGCGATGGTGGGAAGTGCCGGGCCGATCACGCGGCGGGCTCCCTCGATCAATAGAATGACAAGGGACAAGCCGATAAATAAATCACGAACGATGGGGGAACCGTAACGCTCCGTCATGCCGGTATAATCCAGAGCAATATACAAAGCGGCGATGCAGGCGAATCCGGCGATGATATAATCGACCATGGGGATGCGCGTTCTAGTGGATAAGCAGTCCAGGCCTAGTCGGGGTTTTTTGAACATGGGGTAGCTAAGATAAATAATGGTCATGGCAAAACCGAGATGGATAGCCCGGGTAAAGGTCGAGTCCAATACCCAGAAACTTGCGATGGTCAGTTGAAACAGGGACCAGAGCACGGCCACCGTGGGGATGACGTATCCGGCCAGACCTTTGGGCCTTCGATTGACGCCCTCCTCTTCCTCGGCCAATTGTAACGCAAGATCCAGCCCCTCATCGTTACGCGTTGGTGTACTTTCCTTCATCAATACCTCCAAAAGAACAAGCGCCGCCGGCATCTTTCAGGAAACAGACAACCGGCGGCGTATTCATGACATTTAACCGGTTACTTCAGACCGGCTTCCTTGTAGTACTTCATGGCGCCGGGGTGAATCGGAGCCGACAAGCCGTTGAGCATGCTCTCTTTGGTCAGTACGGCATAAGCCGGATGCAGTTTTTTGAAGTCTTCGAAGTTTTCAAATACTTCTTTGGTGATGGCGTACACCACCTCATCCGAAACTTTGGCGGAGGTGATCAATGTTGCCTTTACGCCGAAAGTTGCGACACTTTCCTTGTTGGCGGCGTTGGGGTACATGCCGGCAGGAATATAGGATTCGGCATAGTATGGAGAAGATTTGATGAGGTTTTTCGCGGAAGTAATGGGGATAAATTTTACTTTGCGAGCGCCGGCGGTGGCTTCCTTGAAGGCTCCACTCGGATGGCCAACGGTGTAGAAAAAAGCGTCGATGCGGCCGTCTTGCAGCAGACTGGGCGCCTCTGCGGCCTTGACCCCCTCGGCCATCAGATCATTTTCGTAATCAAGTCCGACGGTTTTCAGGGCATCGATGGCGTTTCCGCGTGCTCCGGAGCCGGGATTGCAGATATTCACGCGCTTGCCTTTAAGATCTTCAATGCTGTTGATGCTGGCATCGACGGCAGCAACCAGGGTGACCAACTCAGGATGGATGCTGAAAACCGCTCGTAAATCTTTTTGAGGGCCTTTGTCTTTCCATTCGGCCAATCCTTTTGTGGCCTGGTATTGACGGTCCGACTGCGCTATGCCGAATTCGAGGTCACCGTTCATGACGGCGTTGATGTTGAAAACAGATCCTCCGGTCGACTCCACAGTTGCGCGGATGCCGTATTCTTTTTTCTTCTTGTTGACCATTTTGGCGATCGCGCCGCCTGTGGGATAGTAAACGCCGGTGATACCGCCGGTGCCAAAGGTTACAAACGTCATTTTTGCGAAACATGCGGGCGGATTGACGCCCAATAGCATTACCAGTGCAAAGATCACAGATGTTGTTATCGTGAATACCTTTTTCATACAATCCTCCTATTGACGATTTAAATGTTCTTCAGGGATTTGCTCTTTTTGGTCACAATTGATGCGAGGTGGAGATAATGAGGTCACGCACTTCACCGTCCGCCGACATGCAGCAATAGTTGTCCATCGAAGTCCGAGCAAATACTTCCGTTCAAAACGAGTCTCAAACCGCGGGGCCCTTGCGTGATTGAATCCTGAAAAATAGCAAAGTACATGCCACCGGAACCGATCCGATCGCATGGGCAATCGATTTGTGGGGCGTGATTCTCTTTGCGGCGGACCTTAAATGGCACGTCAATTGCTGATATCAGATACTTAGAGTGGGTGGTGCTGAACCAAACGTGTTGAAAACGGTTGCCGTTAGAAAGGCTAAGGCCCGTCACCGCTGATAGGATTTAAAGATCTTGAGTAATAAAAAATTTGAGGATATGGTCAAATTTGCGCTATTGCTCAAATGAGATCAGGCGAATGGCCTCAAAAGGAATTGATCGTGAACCATGTTTGATATCAGGGTGCGATATATGTCAGGCCGATCATCAGCTTTCCAAGCCACGGTCTTCACAGGGCTTGTGACCGCCTGCTGTTTTTTGTTCTTGCACTGCGAAAAACAGGATTCAGCCACGCCTGAACCGATGGTGCAAATCCAGCGATCGCTGGTCAAAAAAGGGTACACCATCCCACTTTTTTCCTCCCCAGAAGAGCAGCTGCGGTATGCCAAGAGATGGTTTTCCGATCCAAAGGAAAAAAAAGCGGCGCTGGAGACCCTCATCGAGAATTTCACCGGTGATATCGGCGTGCGGGCCGAGGCTGAACTCGAATTGGCTTACCTTGCCCTCGGGGCGGATTACCGCTTTGCATCCCGGCGCGAATGCGGCCTCGCGATTGATCACTATAAAAAGGTGATGGAGCGCTATTCGGACATGCCCGGCATTCGAGCCAAGGCCATCTGGTACATCGGCTGGATATTCTCGGATTTGCTCAACGATCGGCAGCAGGCGGCCGTATATTATCAAAAGGTAGTGGATGAATACCCAAAGGTCACATTGAGCATTAAGCCCCCGGTGCCCTGGGTGAGTCTGGTGCTGCCGCAAATAGAAGATCGTCCCAAAGCCGTATATGCAAGACGCAACTATTACTGGGCCTCTATCGCGCTGCTCGAGCTGGTCCGCATCCATGACGATGAGACTAAAAAGTGGTCGGCTTTCGAAATGCTCTATTCCGATTATCGGAGCAGCCTGGCCACAGAGTATGCCATACGTGACTTGCTCAAAGGATCCCCTGAGATGGTGCGAAGGACGGTGCCCTATGCAAAAAGCCATCTTGAATCAGTACTTTTCCATAGAGCCATCGCCAGGGAAATATCACGATTGATCGAAGATATGGATCGTACCGGTGCTGATTTGCCTCCGGCATCCCCTCAGGAGGCGCCGCGATGATATTCCCAAGGTTCATAAAATCGTTCCAGATACGCCTATTTCTGGTATTGACGACCATCATCCTTATTTTTATACCCGGAACGGGCTACGTATCATACTTACAAGCGCGCAAGGCGGTCGAAAACCAGATGCAGCATTATGCCGTTGGAACCGCTTCGCAAATTGCCGAGCGAATACGGCAATTCTTATCACAGCACATGGACAGTACCCGGTTGATCAAAGCGTTTGTCGAAAACAACATGATCGACCATTACAACCGGACAGAACTCATCAATTATTTTTACCTGGTGAAAGGGGACCACCCCGAGTTCGTCAATATTTACTACGGCAGCGAACAGGGGGATTTTACCATGGTGCCGCCCCAATCACCCGAAGTGCATAAAATTTTCGATCCCCGCAGCAGGCCGTGGTATGAAGGCGCACTGAAATCCAAGGGCGAAAACTGGACCAATGTCTATCTTTTTGCTTCCACACAAAATCCGGGCATCACCGCTTCCATGCCGATCTACGATAAAACCCGCGTCATTCAGGGCGTATGCGGAATTGATATCGATCTGTCCACATTTTCAAAATTTCTCGAGGGGATTAAAATTGAAAACCAGGGTTACGCCTATGTGATCGAGAACAGGCTTGGCCGTGTGATTGCCCATCCCGATCTGGCGCAGCGTTCCTGGGATCCTTTGCACATCGAGTTGCTCAGCGCCTGCATGGCGGATCTGAAGGCGGCCGGTAAGCAGTCAGGCCTGACGGAATTTCATGGCGAGTATTATCTCACCGCGTATACCGACTACCAGGAAAACAACTGGACCGTGGGAGTGACATTCCCCATGACCGAGTTTTTAAGCCATATCCAAGCCATCAAAAAAACGACCATCAGTCTGGTGATTGTCGGCATGGTGCTGTGCTCCATGCTCAGCTATCTGTTGTCGTTGACGATATATCATCCGCTCAATCTCTTGAGACAAGGTATACAGCGTGTCAGCAGCGGGGACCTGAACTATCATGTCGATCCACCCGGTCTGGATATCGCCGATGCCCTGGCCCATGCTTTCAACCAGATGGCGGCATCATTGCGGATAAGTCAGGGAAAGCTAAAGCAAACCTATATCGAATTGGCGGAAAAGGAGAAGATGGCGGCGCTTGGGCAAATGACCGCCGGTATTGCCCATGAGCTGAAAAATCCGCTTGGCGTTATCCAGGGGTCGGCCCAGGTCGTTGCCAATACCGATCGACCGATGCCCATGCGTGAAGAAGCCGCCCATTTTATCATTCATGAGATAGAACGTTTGAATAAAACGTTGAATTCCTTTCTTACATTCTCCAAACCGGCACCGCCGGATCTCTCTGCCGCCGATCTCAATCAGGTGCTGGAAGAGACCCTGGCGGCCACAGAAGCGCAGTTGAAGGAAAGGGGTATCGACATAGAAAAGCACCTGACGTCCGAAAACCGGTTGTGTAATGCGGACAAAGATCAGATTCGTCAGGTCTTCTGGAATATATTGATCAACGCGGTTCAGGCCATGCCGGATGGCGGCCTTCTGAGCATTTCATCCGATTATCGTCCAATTGAAGGCTGCAGGGAAGAAGACGAAGCACAGTGCATCCAGATGGGGCCCACCCGCGAATTGGTCATCAGGATAGCGGACAGCGGTGTCGGCATAACGGCCGATCAAATCAATAAGATCTTCGATCCCTTTATGAGTTATCGCATTGGCGGTATTGGCCTGGGATTGTCCATCGTGCATCAGATCCTGAAACTGCATCATGCGCGGATAGACGTTGAGAGCGACGTAGACAGGGGATCTGCCTTCACCTTAATTTTTCCTTGTGTGGGAGATCATGAAAGCAAAGAAAGCTAAGGCGCTTATCGTGGAAGACGAGGCGCGCATGCGCCGCGTCATCATTATGCTGCTCAGTGATTTGGAGCTGGAGTTTGTAGAAGCCGAAGATGGTCATCAGGCCGTCGAAACCTTCGATGGGGACCGGTTTGATCTGGTCATTACCGATATAAAACTGCCCAAGTCAAACGGCATGGAAGTGTTGTCCCACGTCAAGGAGAAGGACCCGGATCTGCCGGTCATCGTGATCACCGCATTCGGCACCATTGACAACGCCGTAAAGGCAATCCGGCATGGGGCCTTCGACTATGTCACCAAACCCTTTAAGGAAGAGCGTTTGAAGGCATGCGTCATAAAAGCGCTGCGCATCAGCCAATTGACTTCGGAAGTGCGGCACCTTCGGCAGGAGGTTGAAGGCAAATACAAATTCGATAACATCATCGGCAACTCTCCCCAGATTTGCCAAGTCCTCCATCTGGCCGGCGAAGTGGCCGGGACAGACACCAGCGTCCTGATTACCGGGGAGAGCGGTACCGGCAAAGAACTTCTCAGCCGTGCGATTCATTACAACAGCCATCGCGGCAGCGGGCCGTTTTTACCGGTCAATTGCGCCGCCATACCTTCGACACTGCTTGAAGCCGAACTATTCGGGTACGAGAAAGGCGCCTTTACCGGGGCCGACCGTCAACAGAAAGGCAAATTTGAAATGGCGTCGGGCGGGACCCTGTTTCTGGATGAAATCGGCGATATGGGTATGGAAGTTCAGGCAAAGCTGCTGCGCATTTTAGAGGGCCAACAATTTGAACGCCTGGGAAGCTCAAAGTCGATCCAGACCGATGTACGACTCATTGCCGCTACAAATCGAAACCTGAAAAAGATGGTGGAGGAGAAGAAATTCCGCAACGATCTGTTTTTCCGCATCAGCGTATTTCCCATACAGATACCGCCGCTTCGGGAACACGCCGATGATATACCGCTGTTGTGCAATTATTTCGTTCACAATTTCAGCCAGGCTTTCGGACGCAAGACCCCAACGCTGACAAGGTCCTCCCTGGCAAAGCTTAAAGAGCATAAATGGGGCGGCAACATTCGGGAACTAAAAAATGTCATCGAGCGCGCCATGATACTCTGCAGAGAGGATCAAATCACCCACCGGCATCTCATTCTCAACGAATCGCCCGAAGCCCACCTGGATGATATGTCCATCGACCAGATCGTGTCTTTCTTGATCGGGGATGCCGGGATCGATATCGAAGACTTGGAAAAAAGACTGGTCCGCGAGGCCATGGCCGCGGTTAACCACAATGTGTCGAAAGCTGCCCGGTTGCTCGGATTGTCCAGGCCCACCTTGCGATATCGTCTGGACAAACTGGGACTGCACAAATCCTGATCGTATTTTGCCGCGTACCATGGCAATGGGTACTAGACGTCTAGTTGCTTTTTCAATTTGAGCAATTCGTTCTCACCATCTTCGACGAACTCATCCATGATCTCCTGGAGCGGCATGACCTTGTCCACCAGTCCGACCGATTGGCCGGCCATCAGTGAGCCCTTTTCCACATCGCCGTCGATTACGGCGTTCTTTAGTGCGCCCACCCAGAAGCGTTCGGCTTCAAACTGGGCGGCCTGGCGGTCGATAATCTGGTTGTCCAGTTTGTAGAGCAGCTCCAACTGCAGTTTTGCAAACTCGAGGGTGCCGGCGTTTTTAAGCGACCGGACGGGAATGATGGGCAACCGACTGTCGAACTGGGGCGTGGCCATGGCGTCACGCGCCTTGGCTTTGCGGAAGACCTCCTTGAAATTTGGATGGGCGATGCACTCCTCGGCCATGACGAACCGGGTGCCCATCTGGATGCCGGCGGCGCCCATGAGCAGCAGGTGGGCCATCATGCGGCCGGTGGCGATGCCGCCGGCGATGAAGACCGGCACGCTGTCCACTTCAAACAGAATCTGCTGCAGAAGAACCGACAGGGACACCGGACCAATGTGCCCGCCGGCTTCACTACCTTCCAGCATCAGGGCGTCCGCGCCGCGATCCACCAGCTGCAGGGCCAGAAGGGCGGTAGGAGCGAAGCAGATCACCTTGGCGCCGCACGACTTGGCCTGCTCGATCTCCTTCTTTTTAGGTATCCCCCCGGCGAATACGATAAATTGGCACCCCAGGTCGCAGATCATATCCAGTTGGTCTTTATAGACCGGCGCCAGGGTGATGACATTGACGCCGAAGGGATGGTCGGACATACGGGCAGTGTCATCAATCTGCTCTTTCAGGATATCAACAGGTGCGTTTCCGCCGGCCAGCAATCCGAAACCTCCCGCGTTGCCAACGGCGGTAACCAGGTTGGGATCGCTTACCCAGGTCATGGCGCCGCACATGATCGGATATCGGCAACCCAGAAATTCACGGCCTTTTTCAAAAAATCGATCGAGCAGCATGGTGGACCTCCTCCTATGGCGTCTACGGTGCAATGGTTTTGAGAGTGGGGTTCTCTTGCCCCCTGACGGCGGAAATCGTGATGCTGTTTTGGCTGCAGGCGTTCCAATGGCCATCATCTTATGAAACAATGCTTAATTCATTGACTTAAGTCAAGCCGGCATCAAATTCGTGATGACAGGCCGCCCATTTCGGCTACCAGGGAAGGCTGCCGGATTTTCATTTTAGATTGACCAAATTACCATTTTATAAAACCGTCTGAGCCAGGATAGATAGTTACGCCCGGTTGCCAGCTCCAATTGTTTTAGACAGTTTATTAAGAAAACTGGTCTATCTGTGATGTGGTCAGCTCATCTCCGGAGCATTTTCTTGAGTATTTCAGGCACCATGCTACCCAATTTATGTCGTGCGTCACCCGTACCGCACTAACAATATGCTTAGCTTTTAGGGAGTTACCAACGTCATCGAAGGCATGGCCCCCAAAATGCGCAACACTCTATATGTTGCGTATAATTTGATATATAAACACTATATACGGCGCTGAAAGCTTTCCTGCTAAATCAGACTGAAATTAATCGTATTTTGTATGGAAAAGCTAGAAGCAGTAGTCAATCGGCACATATTAGTGGCGCTAATATGTCCGCTGAATGTTGTTGATCAATAACCACTTGAGATTATAATTAATTATTTTAGATTGAAAGTGGAGCTGTTAGAGGCTAAAAATACTGAAAACGGTTTTTCTAACCAATGTGGTTCCAATCGAGCCGGTCATATAATAAACTTTTTATGATCAGAAATGCAAAATAAGAGTAAAATTTATATAGACTGGAACGCAATTGTAGAATTTCTTGGAGAAAATTTTAAATGGTTAGAAGACGCTATATTTTCCAACTATGAGTCTATAGCCATACCATGCTTTATTGCCACCGGTGAAGGCCGCGTTAAGGCGAATCACTTCAACGAATCATGCGGATGGGGGACAGAATGACCCATTACTTCAAGCTCAGCGGGATCGCCTTGTTTCTGTTCTTTGCGGCTGTACCAGCATCATTCGCTCAGTCGCAGTGGCGGTACGAGCTCTATCAATCAAACCCTGATGGCATGAGACAAGCTTTCATTGAACAGAACTCAATTGTTCTTGGCTCGACTTGCTCGACACGCCTTCAATTCAATGCGACCCAAGATCACGGCAAAGACAGAACTGGAATGCTCGCCTTGGAGTTCACGGTGTCCCCAATGAGCTCCATCAAAGGTTTCGATTTTGAGTATTTCGAAGGTCCAGGCGCGCCGGCAGGAGGCCAAAAGCTCATGAGGGTCACGGTCACCAAGGGTGGCAGGATCTTCGTTCACGAATTGAGGTTGGTCGGTTTTTTGAGCTCCGAACATGTAGATGATGGCTTTGTCTTTGCTGCGAATAATCTAACCCGTAACAAGCAAGGACAAGTCCGAAAGGTGTTGGATCAAGTGATACAAGGTGCGGAAAGACTTGAAGTCGCCGTTATCGACGGCAAGGATCACGCGATTGTTCTATCAGCCACTTTCCCACTATCGGGCAGTAAGGCGGCTATCGAGGCGCTACTGAAAGGCATCTGAATGCTCATTCGCCCTAACCCTTTGCTGGTAAGGACGTGCAAAACATCCGCGCCTCACAGCAAGTCGTTGGGCATCAAGTTAAACTAATGCTTATCAATTTGGGAAAACAATGAAAAAGAATATTTTGAAAGAATTTATCCAGAAAGTTTGGAACGAAGGCGATATTGATGCTGCAGCAGACTTCATTGGATCAACATACACGATTCATCATGATCCAGGTGATCCTTGGGAAGGTAAGACGCTTGATTTGGAGGGGTTCAAAGATAGAGTCAGAAAATCTCGGGCTCCTGTTCCTGATCAACATTTTGATTTGCAGGAAATTTTTGAAAATGAGACCAGTATAGCCATTACGTGGCTATGGAGGGGGACGCATTTGGGAGATATCGCCGGCTTTCCAGCGTCTGGCAAGAAAATCATAATGTCTGGAGCTACTGTTTATTATTTTGATAATGAGCGAATCACAGGGCATTGGCAAATAGCCGATCGTCTAAGTGTATTGCGCCAACTTCAGCAGATCACAAGTCGAAATGATGGGAAATGATGCCCAACATCACGCAAAAAATAACACCATTTTTATGGTTTGACAAAGAGGCTGAAGCAGCAGTTTTTTATACATCCATTTTTCCTCATTCGAATCGGTTCACTCGAGACTGAAAAATACATGAAGGAAATCAAACTAATTAGGAAATCAATATGAAAAATAGGCAAAAGTTGAGAAAAGGGATTATTTTAATCTCATTTTTTCTATTTCCTGCAATATTTTATTATCTATCACCGGTTGTCATTATTCAATCCACTCTGAAGGGTATTGTAAATGGTAGCTTTGTTATGTTCTTGCTCATGTTTATAAGTGCTCTTGTCCTTGGCAGGGCTTACTGTGGATGGGTTTGCCCAGGTGCAGGATGCCAGGAGGCAATTTTCTCTGCCAGAAATAAGAAAGTAACGAAGGGTGATTTTATTAAATGGATAATTTGGATTCCATGGATTGGTGTAATTGTCCTGCTGGCTATCCATAACGGGGGGTATAAAGAAGTAGATTTTTTTTATCAGACCCAATATGGTTTATCCATAAGTGATCTAAGCTCTTTTATAGCATATCTGAGTGTCCTATTCTTTCTGATCGTAATACCATCATTCATTTTTGGAAAAAGATCCTTTTGTCATCATTTGTGCTGGATGGCCCCCTTCATGATATTAGGAAGGAAAATAGGGAATAGCGCCAGGCTGGCATCATTACAACTGAAAGCGGATTCTGAGAATTGCAGCCATTGTCATACATGTACAAAGAACTGCCCGATGAGTCTTCCAGTTGAATTGATGGTAAAGAACAATCAAATGGAAAATGCTGAATGCATTCTCTGTGGCACATGCATTGATGGCTGTGAATTCAAGGTTATCAGGTTTGGCTTTTTTAACGAAGCAAAACAACGGCATTAAGGTGCGTTGCAGGTCCCGCTGACGATCGGATTCCGACTGGTCAGGATGCGCAGACCGTGTCAAGGCTTCCTGGTACGGCCGAGTTTGAAAGTCAATGCCTTCCCCCTTTTCTTGCAGGCCACCACACAATCGCCGCAGTTGGTGCATTCCGTTTCCGGCAGGCATTTGAGCCCTTTGGGGTCCAGGTCGAGGCTGCACGCGCGGGTGCACGGGTCGTCGTGCCGCCTTTTGCAGATGCAGGCCTTGGGGTTGAAAGCCACGTTGAGGCGGTTTGGGTTGAGCTGTTTTGCCAGTGAGATCATGACGGACTGGGGACAGACATAGCGGCACCACAGCCGTTTACCGGCGGCAATGTCAGCAGCCACGACCGCTGACAAGGCCACAATTCCCAGTGAGACATGCCTTTGCTCGAACCAGAATTGAAAGATGCGTGAGTACCATGCCGGCAGGGAGAGCTGGTTGAGGATAGGCGTGGTTGAGAAGACGAAGAAACCGATCAGGCCTGAGGCGAAGAGCAGCAATTTGATGCGAAAACCCCATAGATGGGGTTTGGCGCCTTTGCGGCCTTTTCGTTTCCGAATGCGTCCGGAGATGACGCTCGCCCATTCGGAGAGCAGGCCGAAGGGGCAGATCCATGAACAAAAGACCGTGCCGAGAAGGGCGGCCAGTGCCAGGGCGATTCCGGCGCCGATGAGCAAGTCTGCGGAAAGATAGCCGTTTTTAAGGGTGACCTGCAGCACTGCCAGGGGATCGGCCAGAGGGAATTTATGGAAGTGAAACGACAGGAAGTTGCCGTACACAAAACTGATGCGCAGGTGGTTCAGCCAAGGGATGATGATAAAGGCGGCGGCGACGCCGATTTGAATCGTTCGACGACAGGTTTTCAGGGTCGGTCGCTTCATTTTTCCACATACCGCGTCGGGTAAACGGTGATGGCGTCTTTGGGGCAGACGTGTTCACAGACACCGCAGCCGGCGCATCGATCGGTGATCACCGGGAATTCGCCGTTCTCCAGTCGCATGGCGGTGGACTTGATGGGGCAGCGTTCGTAACAGCTTCGGCAGACGATCCCGCTGGACCAGGTGTAGCATTTGTTACGGTCCAGCCTGGCGAATCCCATGCGCACCGCTTCGATGGGCACATCTTCCAGGGCGTCCGACGGGCAGATGGCGCTGCACCGCATGCAGAGAAAACAGGCCGCTTTCCTGGGATTGATCTGGGGAGTGCCGGATTGAAAGAAGTTAAATCCGGTTCGCATGGAGATGCAGTCGAAGATGCAGACCTGGGCGCATTGGCCGCATTGGAGACAACGGGCCAAAAACTCTTTTTCCGGTCGTGCGCCCGGGGGGCGAAGGAAGGGCATGGCGTTATCGCTCTATGTCGGCCGCCATCCCGACCCGGATGGCCGGCATGGCGGCAAACGGTTGAAACCGGTGCAGCCCGTCTGCCGCACCGGTTTCATATCAAAAGCGCAATGGCCTCGACAGTTGCATGTTATCTTTCCATCATCGTCAGGCCATCATCGTCAGGCATCTCATCTTCCACGGTTACATAGGTGGTATAGATGGTAAGAACGCCGTCGATGGCCTCGATTTTTTTGACTTCCGCCTCCAGCCGGTCGGCCGGTGCTTCGGCCACCACCACGATATATTGATCCTGGTGACAGCCGTAGGTCGTCATGGGTTCCATGTTCCGGATCTCTCCTTCAATCCGGGCGAGATCCTCTGTTAACGAATGGATGAGCAGTCCTGCAATCGCCATGGTTATGCCTTCTCTATCCTGGCCGCGCAAATCTTGTACTCGGGCTGTTTGGACCCGGGGTCAAAAGCATCCAGGGTCAGCATGTTGATCAGCTTGTCGGCGTAGTGGAACGGCACGAAGACAAGCCCCGGCAGGCAGACGTCGCTGACCCGGGCCGGCAGGACCATGGTGCCGCGGCGGGTGGTCAGCTTGATGGTGTCGCCGTTGTTGATGCCTTTGGCCTTGGCATCCTGGGTATTGACTTCCACGTAGGCGGACGGAAATGACTTCTTCAGCTCGGGCACTTTCATGGTCATGGTGCCGGTGTGCCAGTGGTCGATGACACGCCCGGTGGTCAGCACCATGGGATATTGCGCATCCGGCTCTTCGGCTGCGCCCTTGTAGGGCCGCATCCAGATCATCGCCTTGCCGTCCGGTTTGCCGTAGAAGAAGTACTTGTCGGGATGGTCGGTCGGAACATTGGGATCTTTGCCGCGCACGTAGCGGATCTGGGTTCCCGGATGGTCTTCCGTGGGGCAGGGCCACTTGATGCCGGATGCTTTGCGCAGGCGCTCGCGGGTCATGCCGTAGAAGTTGTATGGCGTGGGGCGGCCGACATTGCGCCATTCGTTCCAGACATCCTCGGCGCTTTTGTAGGGCACCAGCTGGGGATCCACTCCCATGCGTTTGGCCAGGTCCACCAGGACGTGGACGGTCTCGCGGCACTCTCCAGGGGGCTCGATAGCTTTGCTCACCAGGGCGTAGCGGCGTTCGGAGCAGCCGTAGACGCCTTCACGTTCGCACCAGAAGGCCGGCGGCAGCACCACGTCGGCGAACTTCATGGTTTCGGCATCGGCGAATGCTTCGATGAGGCAGAGGAAGGTATCCTTGCGTCCCAGGGCCTTGCGATGCTTGCCGGCGTTGGGCAGGGAGTGGGCCGGGTTGGTGCAGAGCATCAGGACCGCCTTGACCTTGCCTTCTCCGATGGCGTTGTACAGGGCCACGGTGTGCAGACCTGGTTTGGGATTGAGGGAATCCTGGGGCAGGCCCCAGAGTTTTTCCATTTCGTTGCGGTGCTCTTTCTTCTTGATCAGCCGGCCGGCCGGAAGCAGATGGGAGAGACCGCCGGTGTCGCGCACGCCGCCGCAGGCATTGGGCTGGCCGGTGAGCGAGAAGGGAGTGGCGCCCGGTTTGCCGATGTGGCCGGTGAGCAGGTGCAGGTTGCTGATCAGATTGTTGGCCCATACGCCGCGGATACGCTGGTTGATGCCCATGCACCAGAGGGACATGGTGGCCGGGGACTCGGCGAACCAGGTGGCCATCTTGCGGATGGTGGAGGCCTTGACGCCGGAAATCTTCTCGGCTTTTTCCGGTGTGTAGTCTTCCAGGAACTTGCGATAGGCGTCAAAGTCGGCCTTCTTCGGTTTTTTGTCTTCCACGGTCATGAAGTTGACATATTTGCCGTGAAAGCGGGCGTTGTCCAATTCTTCATCGATGATGTGGTAGGCCATGGCGTTGAGGATGGCCAGGTCGGTACCGGGCTTGAACGGCACGTGCAGATCGGCGATGCGCGCCGTGTTGGTGCGGCGCGGGTCGACCACGATGATCTTCACGTTGGGATCGGCCTGTTTGCGCTTGGCGATGCGTTTGAAGATGATGGGGTGGCACTCGGAAGTGTTGGAACCGATGATGAAGAAGCAGCTGGCGGCATCGATATCGTCGTAGCTGCCCATGGGTTCGTCCTTACCGTAGGTGGTCACATAGCCGCCCACGGCGGATGCCATGCACAGGCGCGGGTTGCCTTCAACGTTGTTGCTCTTCAGACCGGCTTTGAAGATCTTGCTGGCCAGGTAGGTCTCTTCGGTCAGGGCTTGACCGGAGCCGTAATAGGCGATCGCCCCGGGACCGTCGGTTTTGAGAATCGATTTGAACTTGTTCGCCGTAAAGTTGAGGGCCTCGTCCCAGCTGACCTTGGTCAATTCGCCGTTTTTACGGATCATGGGATGGGTGACGCGGTCCTTGGCGTAGATGATGGGAACCATCAATGCCCCTTTGAGGCAGAGAAAACCTTCGTTGTGGTTGTTGGGATCGCCTTTGACCTGGACCACCTTGCCGTTTTTGACCCCGACCATGACACCGCAACCGGTGCCGCAGAAGCGGCAAACGCCTTTTACCCATTTGTCCGCCTTGTCATCGGCGGCAAATGCCATAGGGGATCCTACGGCCATCAGTGCCGAGGACGCGGCCGTGGCCTTGATAAAATCACGTCGGGAAAGTTTCATGGGTATGCCTCCTTAAAGGGGGAAAAGGTAACGATCAACTGATTGCACGCCAGCTAATCTATGGATTTCTTGGCTTTTGTTTTTTCATACGCCTGGTGGTGCAGCGAATTGTTGTGAAACGGGTGGCATTCGCTGCAATCGCGGTTTACGCCATATTTTTCCTGCATCTTTTTAATGCTCGGGTCGTGGCATTTTCTACAGGTCGTGTCCACGTCGGGTTTGACCGTCCAAGGCACCGACCCTTTGCCGTCGGGTTGCCCGTGACAAACGAAGCATTTGACCAGATTGACGCCGTGCTTGCTCTCCAGCCAATCCTGAGCGGTCTTGGGACTGGTCTTCTGGTGGCACGTATAGCAGTCGGTCAACTCTTCCGGTGCGTCCAGATGTTTGAATCCTTCGCAGCGCTCTTTGGGAAAGGCGAAGCTGACATATGCATATGCAAGAATACCGAGAAAAATTATACCGGCGCCGGTTATCAACGCCCAATGGGTCCGTTTCAATTTTTTGGAAAGTTGAGGTGTCTGGGCCATTATTCTTGCTCCTGGACAAGGGGTAGATTTTTGGCAAATTCGGCATTGAACGGATACCGGCGGTCAAACTCCGGCAGGTGGGCCATGTTGGGATGGCATCCGGCGCAGCCTTTGCGCGTTTTTCCGTTTTTACCCAGGTAGGCCTCATGGGCCAGGCGGCCGATTTCCGATATTTTTTCGTCTTTGGTGGTTTTGAACAGATCCTGATGGCAGGCGCGGCAGTTGTCGTCCTGGATAAAACGCCGGGCGGCGTGCTGCAGCCGGCGTCGGTCCAGGTTTTCGGGGGCGCCGAAGCTGTGAACCCAAAGATCCTTGATGCCCATCAATTTAACGGTCAGGTATTTGGGACCGAAGCCGTCGGGGATGTGGCACTGGCTGCACTCGATGGGCTTTTTGTCCTTGTCCACCGCATGGCTGGATTTCTCGAGTTCGGTTTTATGGGTTTTCAGCTCATGGCAGCTTACGCAATATTCGGTTCTGGAAGTGCGCTCCATGGGAATGGAGATCAAAAAGGCCATGACGGTGACGACACCTGCGGAAATGAGAATCCATTTCAACCGGGTGGTTGGATTCAACCGGGTGGTTGGACGTTTTGAAGTCACAATGATGCTCCTTGCGGTATTGAACAAAGTATTGAGTAAATGCTACGCGTGGTATCGCTCCTCCTAAAGAAAACCAATTAGCACAATGCCGTGTAAGAAGGCTGTTAATTGTGTTACGGGAGTGTAAAGGCGGTTATACAAGTGTTGCAGAAAATCAGGTTTAGTGGCAGATTGAATCAGGACCATGCTAAGGTTCGAAAAACGAGGAATAATAAGCAGTCAGATGACCGAAAGCCCTCATCAAACGATCCTCGTGATCGACGACGACAAGGATATCGTCCAGACCATCAAGGGAAATCTGGAACTGGACGGGTACACCGTGCTCTGCGCCCATGAAGGCCGCAGCGGCATCGATATGGCCCGGGAGCATCGGCCCCATTTGATTGTCCTGGATCTGGGCCTGCCGGATATCGATGGCATCAAGGCGTGCCAGTTCATTCGGCGCGAATTCGATTTTCCGATCATCATGCTCACGGCGCGGGACGGGCTTTCCGACATGGTGCTCGGGTTGGAGTGCGGCGCCGATGACTACATCGTCAAACCCTTCAATGCCCTGGAGCTGTCGGCGCGCATCAAGGCCGTGCTGAAGCGGACCGAGCGCAGCATGGTCAAGAGTTGCTACGAGGGCAAATGCATCACCATCGACTTCAAGTCGCGCCAGGTCGAAGTGCACGGCCAGACTGTACAATTGACCAAGACCGAATACGAACTGCTGGAACTCTTCGTGAGTTACCCTGCCGAGGTGCTCTCCCGGGAATTCATCCGGGAGCAGATCTGGCGGGACTCGGAACTCTACAAGCACAGTCGAACAGTGGACGTCCATATCCAGCGGCTTCGCAAGAAATTGGAGGCCGATCCCAACAATCCGCGATTTATCGTGACCGTGGCCGGCGTCGGGTACAAGTACATGGCTGAAGGGGCCGAAGAGGCCTGACGTGAAGCTCAAGCTCAAATCCTCCCACCGCATCGTCGATGATCGAAACCGCATCATTATGGCCGAAGGGCGTATGGAGTTGTTGGAGGCGATCGTCTCCACCGGCTCGATCAACCAGGCCGCCAAGCAGATGGGCATGTCCTACAAATCGGCCTGGAGTAAGATCCGCTCCAGCGAAGCCCATCTCAAGATCAAGATCGTGGACAGCAACAAAGCGCGCGGCACCCGGTTGACGGCTGCCGGAGAAGCACTCCTGGCCAAGTACAAGCAGATGAAGCGGCAATGCATCGCCGCCGACGACGCCATCTTCGATCGCCAATTCGATCCGGTCGATGAAGAAGTGGCCAAGCAAGAAGACGCTTCGATACCGATGATATCATTCGTGGGACATTCCGGATGTGGGAAGACCACCTTCATCGAGAAATTGATCCCGTTGTTGAAACAGGCCGGCATCAAGGTCGCCGTGATCAAACATGACGTCCACGGCTTTGAGATGGACAAGCCCGGAAAAGACACCTGGCGCCATAAACAGGCCGGTGCTGTGGGCACGATTATTTCATCGGCGGACAAAATCGGAATGGTGCTGGATGCGGACCATGATCACACCCCCCATGAGCTGTCGCGTCTGTTGGGCCTCGCGGATCTGATCATTGTGGAGGGCTATAAAAAAGGATCCCAGGCCAAGATCGAGATCTTTCGCCCCCGTGCAACCGGCGACAAAGCCCCCCTATGCCTTGATGACCCCCGTCTGATTGCGGTCATCAGCGACGAGCAGCTTAAGACCAACCGCCCAGGATTCGGGTCCCGTGACGCCGCGTCGGTGGCCGCCTTCCTCCGGGACCACTTCACCCTCAATCCCAATTAGACCATCCAGGGACCGATTCGCCTTGCGGTCATCGATCGGCCAATGGCTCCCCTTATTCATTTATATGCAAAATAAATGAATAATAAAGATGTGTTATGGCGTGTAAAGAAACGAGCGATAGCTGTAACATCTTTTACAAAACCGTTCCTTGATCTTTCCTGGTGACCTGGTGGATAAGCAAACTACCGAAGTGAAGAAAGGTCGCTTTGTGGAGATGTGGTCTCGAAACTAAAGATAGACGAGCACAAATTCAAAGGGAAAGATGCAATGACAGGTTCGCAAGCGTCAAAGAAATCAGCAAAGAAGAAGGGGTGGTGGTTCGGCCTGGCGGTCGGGGTCGTCTTAACCGTCGTCGTCGTACTGGCTTCGGGGTTTATGATCGAGACCACCAACACGGACACCTTCTGCGTATCATGCCATGCCATGACGCCTTTCCGCGACTCTTGGAAGCAGGCCGTTCATGGGGGGAAAAACCCCCAGGGATTTGCCGCCCAATGCGTGGATTGCCACCTGCCCCATGGTGATTTCGTCGAGTATATCACGGCCAAGGCCGTTACCGGCACCGGCGATGTGATTCAGAACATGACCATTGACAAGGCAAATTTTGATTGGATGGGCAACGCTGAAAAGAACCGCCTGAAGTTCACCTACGATTCAGCCTGCCGCCGCTGCCATCATCAACTGGATGCGGCGCCGGGAATGCCCAGGGGCGGATTCATGGCGCATCGGGCCTACTTGCGGGGCGATACCAACAAGAAATGCGCCGAGTGCCACCCCCATGTGGGACACAAAGACATGGCCGAGATGGTCGAACGGTACTTTAAACAACAAATGTGAATGATTTTTTTAACCCTTAAACGATATGGAATTGAACGCGTAACAGGTCAAAGGAGGATGGTATGAAGCTGTCGCCAGGTAAACTTGGGATCATCATCTTGGCCGTGGTGTGCTTTGCAGCAGCCGCAGCGGTCAGCGCAGAAGAGTATCCCAATATCCCCAAAGAGATAAAAATCAAGCGTGGATTTACCAAAGAGGCGCTCAACTGTATCGAGTGTCATGCCCGGAAGATGGCCGGTACAGTGGAAGGATGGAAAACCAGCCGCATGAGCCACGCCGGCGTATCGTGCTACGACTGTCATGTGGTGGAGAAAAGCTCGCCCATGGCCAGCCAGTGTGAAGGCACCAAGGGGACGGGCATCTATATCTCCCCCATGGTATCCTCGAAGACCTGTTCCCGCTGCCATCCCCAGGAAGTGGAGCAATTCCTCAAGAGCGGCCACGCCGATCTTGCCTCCGGAGCTGTGACCAGCCCGGATCGCGCCGGTCTGAGCAAGCTTCAGTTCTTTTACGAAGGCGGCGGCTACATGACCAACAAAAAGTTCTCCTGGAAGTATGGAACGCCCAAAGAGGCCAGCGCCATAGAGCGTGCACCGCGCGCTTCCGGCTGCCAGCCCTGCCACGGCACCACCGTTGAACTGGATGAGAACAACAAGCCTATGAACGAATCCTGGCCCGGCGGCGTGGGCACCCGCTATCCGGACGGCTCCATCGGCACCTGCACCGTGTGCCACGAACGGCACACCTTTTCCAAAGCCGACGCCCGCAAACCGGAAGCTTGCGGCGCCTGCCATCTGGGACCGGATCATCCCAACATCGAGATCTACCATGAGTCCAAACACGGCCAGATGTTCCTGACCCAAGGCGATGAATGGGAATTCGACAGCCCGCCCGATGCATGGGAGCCTGGAGATTACACCGCGCCCACCTGCGCCACCTGTCATATGAGCGGCATCGGCGAACTGGCCACCACCCATAACGTCCAGGAGCGCTTAAAATGGGACCTGATGCACAAAAAATCAGTTGTCCGCACCGGTAACCGCGGTGACGGCGTCAAAGGCGAGCAGAACATGCGCAAAGTCTGCGCCAACTGCCACGGCCCCTCCCACGTGAAAGCGCAACGCGACATGCTGGACAACTCTGTCGGCTTATACAACAAGTACTGGGATGGTGCGGTGAAGATGAAGAATGAACTGGCCGAGAAAAAACTCCTCGGACCGGATCCCTGGCAAGACGGATACCAGGAGTTGATGTACTACCTGTGGCACCACGTGGGACGCCGGGCGCGCCAGGGCGCCGCCATGAATGCGCCGGATTATGCCCACTGGCACGGATTCTTCCAACTCTTCCAGTGCTACCAGGACATGGAAAATATCTACAAGCAGCGCCTGGAAACCGGGAAGGTCGAAAAATACAGTCCGGTGATCAGCTCCGCACCGTACTAAGCGAGACAGGGAACTATTCCCTGAGACGAACGTGAAGCGCGTATAGCTTGTACCGCGTCGCAATACCTCCATACCCCTAAGGAAAACCCCGCTTCGGCGGGGTTTTCCTGCTTTACGAAACCCGATTGATTTGACATGCGTTCACCCCGCGTTATATGGACTCAGTTGCTGTTCATCGAAGCTTCTCCACTGTAAAGGCATGTCATCCATGGAACAACAACCATCCAAACTCACCCCGGATCAAGGGCGCAAGCTGGTTGAATTGGCGCGTCAGACCCTTATGGAGCGCTTCAACCGAAAAGTGCCGCGGGCGCAAAAAACCGATCTGGAGGCGCGGTTAAAAGAAGCGGCATTTCAAGTCCACAGCGGTACCTTCGTTACGTTGAAGATCGGCGGGCAACTGCGCGGCTGTATCGGCAGCCTTGTGGGCAGTGAGCGCGTGGCAGATGGGGTTCGCAGCAACGCCGTCAATGCCGCCTTCAACGACCCGCGCTTCAGCCGGCTGACCAATAAAGAACTGGACCGGGTCTCCATCGAAGTGAGCGTGCTCACCGCACCCCGGCCGCTGGAATATGATGATGCCCAGGATCTGATCGCCAAATTGCGACCCGGTATCGACGGTGTCACCATTCGAAAAGGAATGGCCGCCGGCACCTTTTTGCCCCAGGTCTGGGAACAGCTGCCGGACCCGGCAAAATTTATTTCCCACCTGTGCATGAAGGCCGGATTGCCGGCCGACGAATGGCGACTCGGCGACCTGGATGTTGAAACCTACCAGGTACAATATTTCGAGGAACCCCATTGATTGAAGTTTGCAGATTTCGCAGCAGATGCGCATCGATGGCAGGGAATAGCCGGTGCAGCACCTATGGGGAATAGGCTCTGCACCGGCTTTTATGTCGAGGAAACAAGGCTAGCTGGAGCAGCAGTGGAGTTTATGGTATTGCTGCGCCGATTCGCCTTGGCGGGGGCTGTACCGGTCAATCAACCATCCAAGCGGTGCTGGGGGGTGACCGGATGGACGGCGCGTCCGGGTCTTATTCTTGTACGGGCTCCACACTTACGACGGTGAGGATTTTGCCGCTTTTACCCTCGGCCAGAGTGCCGGTGGCTTTGACGGTCTTGCCGATCATCTCGGAAAGATCTTTGCCCATGACAATATATTGATCTCCATCGTCTGCGGAGATGACGACTACGCCTTTATCGTTTTTTTCAACAGTGCCGGTAATGCTGTTGTCCCCGGCAATCACTCCGGTGGCTGCCAACATTCCAAAGACCAACATCACTGCTAACCATTTCATCATGTTACCTTTCATGTTTGCTACCTCCTGTGTTCATTTCGCTTTTGTATTTGATGTAATGTCGGCCCTTCCTCCCCCTGTTCAATAGAAACGGCCGACGCAATGGCCAATACAAAAGCAATGGGTGTGCCAGAACCGAAAAGCGCTGATATTTCGCGGTCGATACGAGTTCGGCGCACGAGAGATACTGAAATGGGATTACGGAATTGAACCAGGAAGTTACCATATCTGCCCATCATCGAGAAGCGCTGGATGGCATTGGATCGGTACCGAAAACTCGTCCCGTCCAAAAATAGAACCGGCGCAGAGCCAATAAGCATTGGCTTTACGCCGGCCGTCACGAAGGGGTGGAAAAGCGATTTGGAAAAGGCTGGGTGCACCCAAGATGTAGGTACGCATACCTTTTCCGGCAGGATATGAGATCCATCGAATCTGATCGATTCCCGGCGCTGGGGGTGTACCGGAAATCTGTTGAAGATTCGATGCGGCCGTCACCGAAATCGGTTTCGATTTTTGTGACGGGGCAACCGGCCTCGCAATGAGGTGGTTCCGGTTGTTGCCATTTATAAAAGCAAGCGATGTGCCAATATTCTATTATGCTGAAAATAAAGAAAAAATACGATTGCTGCCGGGTAAATGGGGCCGTTAAAATTACGGATTTGATGAGGTGAAGTACGAAATTTGCGCTTGGACAGGAAGGGGTTCATATTCGATATACGGTTTTTTGATGGTCGCCGGCCACGGTGACCTGCGGACGGAGATCATTTCGGTCCAGTTGCCGCCACCTTGTTTCGGGTTACAGGTCCGTTTTATGATGGTTGCAGCGGGCAGGTCTTCCATGCGTGGGCTCAGGCACAAGGAAGACCTGCCCTGGTGGACTTCCCGGGGGGGAATCTCCCACCTCAGGTACGACGGCCGGTGGTCAGCCCGCCGTCTCCTTTTCATAGATGTCGTGTTTCAGCGGCTCGATATCCGATGCCACATTGGTGGACATCTCCAGCTTGTAGGCCAGAAAATACATCATGTAGATGCCCAGGCCCCACCAGAGCAGCTGCCACAGCCAAATGGACGGGATGCCCAGAAACCATTGTTTCGGCGTCAAGGGGTCGCCGAAGATGGTGTTGCCGATCACGCAAAGCGGGCCGATGGCAAAAAGAAACCATATGATGGTCATGACCCAGCCGACCTTGATCAGGGGCCGCTTTTCCGGGGGCAGGCTTGTATGTTGCCGCAGGAACGCATGGAATTTGAAACGCCGGTCGGCTTCTTCTTTGTCGGGCTGGGTGAAGTAGCTCACGATGATGGCGATGGGCAGGTTGAAGATGATGCCCCAGCCGGCACAGTGGATGGTGAGCGGATAGGCGCCCCACGGCAGGCCGAGCTTGAACTTGAATGTCAGGGTGACGGCGATGATGCCGCAGGTCAGGCCGGTCACCACCCCCTGGCGGGTCAGCCACGGCCAGTAGAGGGTGCCGATCAGCGCCGGATACATCATAAAACCGTAAGAGACCGCCAAACCTCCCAGCATGACGATGGCGCCGGGAACCGTTGAAGCGAAAATCAGGGCCAATGCCACAACAAGGAGAACCGAGGCGCGTCCCCAATAGGTCTGTTGAATTTCGGTCATTTCTTTGTTGAAGTAACGTTTGACGATGTCCCGGGTCAGCATGCCGCTTGCGGTGGACATGTAGGCCGCGCCGGTGGACTGCATGGCGGCCAGCGCGCAGATGGCCAGCAGGCCCACCAGGAAGGGGGCGGTGTCCTTCATCAGATGGATCAGGTAGGGCACCAGGTTTCCCTGGCCGCCGCCCACCAGTTTGTCCAGCGGCAGTATGGTTTGTGCGGCGCCTTCGGGACTGAACATGGAGAGGACCCAACCCCCCATGCCCTGCATGCACGAGAATATAAAGAGCGCGAAACCGATGCCCAGCGATGAGGCCCACACCTGCTGCAGGGGAAACGGTCTGGGATTCTTGTTGGCAAAGGCCCACATGGAAAAGGCCGGCGATGACTGAATGCCCATCAGGGCGAACATGTACGTAAGGATCATGACGCCGGTCCATGTATCGCCGTAGGCCGTGCTGCCCGAAGGTACCCACTGGATAACGTTGGGGGCGGCCACCAGGTGGCTGTATCCCTGGTCGCTGATCCGAATGATGGCCTCTTTATTGGCCATGAAGACTTTGACCGCCTGGGGGTCGGCCCAGGCCGGCACTTGCTGCCCGCCGCTGTGGACGAAACTGACGATGTCGCCGAAACGGCTCGTCATGGCATCCCATCCGCCGCAAAAGGTCACGGCAATTATGCCCAATGAGACAATGCCGAGCCAGAGCAGAATACACTGGGCGGTGTCCACGTAGGCCACTGAGCGCAGCCCGCCTAAAGCCACATAGAGCAGCACCACCACCGCCAGCAGCCACATGCCCACATTGACCGAGAAGAGGCCGTCGGTGAGCACGTTGAAGAGGATGCCCGATGCCCTGAGCTGGATGCCCAGATAGGGGATGCTGAAAAAGAGAGCCACGATCACCGTAAGGATGCGCATGGCTTCCGAGTTATAATATTGCGAGTACATCTCGCCCGGTGTGACATACCCGAAGCGTTTGCCCAACAGCCACTGCCGTTTCAGAAAGAGCACCCCGGTAAATGGGATGGTCAAAACATAAAAGGAGGCATAGGTGTAGGGCAGCCCATCCCTCCATATCAACGCCGGATGTCCCACAAAGGTCCAGCCGCTGAACGACGTGGCCGTTGCCGCCAGCACGAAGACCCAGATGTTGAGCTGGCGTCCTGCGATAAAATAATCTGCACCTGTCTTGGATTTTAGGTATCCCTTGACCCCGATGGTGATGCAATACCCCCAATACAGGAGCACAAAAAACAATAGCCAGTAAAGATGTGCACCCATAATGCCTCCTCACCCTTGTGTTATAAGTTCTTGCCCGCAATGACGGCGGACCGCGATTACCTCCTTCGGGGCATTTTCAGGTCGGGACTGAAAGCCGTTCATTCGTTTGATGGCCGCCCCTTTATATAAATTGTACATACATATATGGGTTAGAATATATAAAATGTACCATTTGTCAAGTACAAATTAATCGTCGGCGCAGTATCGTGAATTGACCGGCCGGCAATATCGCGGGCCCGGCGATAACCGGATGCGGGGGAGGGGGCGCTGTGTTTGGCGAGAGAACGGGTGCGGCGCGTGTATCTGCACCCTTAAGGTTCGGAGGGGGAAGATTCAGGGTGGCTATGGTTCAGGAAAACCCGAGGGCCAGACCTAAAATGACCAGAAAGCTGCCGGGGCAGACGCTCAGCCCGATGGCCCAGTCCAGCCAGATCTTGTTGGTCCGCCGCAAGGGCAGGTAGGGCGAATCCGCATTGCAGGTACGTTCACTAGGAAATCGGATGATGACGGCACCCGTGGGCGTCGCAATTGAATAATCCTGATGATGGTGGTGTTTGAGCCTGTTCTTGACCATGCAGGCCAGTTGGTTGTCGCCGATCTCGAGCGCTTTGCGCATGATTTTGAGGTAGAGCTCGGTCTTTTGGCGATGCTCGCTGAGCTGTCGGACCATAGAGCCATCCTCCGCCGCGGAAGATTTGGACAGGCGAGGCGGCCGTCAGCTCTGGACGGCGGCCTTTCCCTTGTAATTCATTTCAAAAAGGTTGGACAGTCTGCCGGCGATATAACCGATCAGGTCATGGTCCCCAATGCGCACGGCGTTGTTGAGCATTTCGACATACTCCTCAAGGCCGGGGAAAAGCTGCAGGGTTTCATGGGTGAGCAGGCATCCGGTACCGTTCGTTTTAGCCTGCGGTCCGTCCGCTTCTGCGGGCGCGATCTCTTCCGGCTGGACATCCAGGGCCAGAGCGAGTTTCCGGGTGTCGTCACTGCTGAGCCGCTGCCGGCCCAGCTCGATGTTCTTGATCTTGGTGCGCGCCGAATCCGGAGCAAGTCCAAAGGCCTGAACTCCGAGATCGGCCTGGTTGAGGCCTTTTCTGCGACGGAGCAATTGAATGATTTCTGGAAGGGTCAACTGCATGGCGTCCTCCTCTTGATTCTTTCTGCGTGTGACCTCTATGGTAGCTCTGCAGGTACTTATTGTCAATCTAAAATACATTTTGGTTATATTTTGGACCCGATGGGGGCGGCCTCCGGTATGCCGAACCATATCCCCGCAACCTTATGACCTGGTTGAAGAATAAGCGTCACAACAGGCGGACGAACCCATATGGCGATATATTCCGCGTGGGAAGTCTCCCACCGGAAGGAATTTGACGCCTTGCGGCGAAATGGGAATAAATGGATTGGATCGTGCGCCGGCAGACGTTAATCACCCCAAAGTACCCCACTTCCAACCGCACACTAGTAATTGACAGATCAAAAAGGCTTTGATAATTTCTCTTACAGCACTACAAAAATATTCGAAATTTCTCTTCTTCAAACTCATCTTCCATGATGCAGTCGAGCCGAACGGTTACCAAAACCCGTAGAGCTGCCCATCCACAGTCGATTGTAATGGCATGAACAATTAAAAGGTTGATGGTCTTTTAAAGGGGTATGTCGACCCCGGCAGAGGCGATGCGAGGCGTGAAGCGCAGCCGTGTGCTCCATTTTCGCGGTGATCCTGAAAAGACGCTTGATGACCGCACTTTGATTTGAGTCACGGCGTGCGCGCACACGAGCGATACGGCCGGGCGATGATCGCCCGGGCTGAATTTAAGGAGTCTATACAGCAGTGGTGGGACTCTTGTCGCGTATCATACGGGCAGGCCTTTACAGCCTGGCTTGGATCGTCTGTTTGGCCGCACCGGTCCTGAGCGGCGATAGGGTTTCCACGGCCCCGACCACCCACGACGGCAGAAAATGGCGCATCGGTTATTATGAAGGCGGTGCCTTTATCAACTATCCGGCCAACTTGAAGGCGATTGCACGGGGTCTGGCCCGGCTGGGATGGATGGAAAGGGCGGATGACGCCAAGATGGCCGAAGCACAGGATTCGCTGACGGTCTGGACCCTTCTTTCGGAAACAAAAAGCGACTACCTGACCTTCGTCAGACAAGCGTACAGCACCGCCCAATGGGATGATGGCCTTAGAGCTGAAAAACGATCGCAAGCGATAAAGGCGCTCCAGGGGAATCAACTGGATTTCATGATTGCCATGGGGACCTGGGCCGGCCAGGATCTGGCCAACCGTCTGCATTCGGTGCCTGTCATGGTGGTCTCCAGCAGCGATCCGGTGAAATCGGGAATCGTCAAGAACGCATCATACTCGGGATTGCGCCATGTCCATGCCAGGTGCGATCCCAACCGATACATCCGGCAAATCAAGCTTTTTCACGAGATCGTCGACTTCAAACGCCTGGGCGTCGTTTATGAAAATTCGAATGTCGGCAAAAACTACGCGGCCATCGAGGATCTTTCATCAGTGGCCATGCGGCGCGGCTTTGAGCTGGTGACCTGTGATGCGCCGTGGTCAGGCGTCACGGCCCAGGTCAGCCTGGATCATATGAAGGCATGCCACCAATATCTGGCACCCAGAATCGATGCCCTTTACATGACCGTGCACACCGGCATCGATCTGAATCAAATGGACGAGATTATCGCACCACTGATCAGGCACAAGATCCCGACCTGGTCCCAGCGCGGTCCCCAGGAGGTGCGCCGCGGTGTTCTGCTGAGCATCGCCAGGGGCGGATTCAATTCGATAGGTATGTATCACGCTAAGATCATGGCCAATATATTTAATGGCGCAACTCCCGGGGAATTAAACCAGATCTTCGAAGACCCCAAAAAAATTGCCATTAATCTGAAAACCGCAAGAGCGATCGGGTTCAAACCGCCCAGAGGCCTGCTGAAGGTGGCCGACGAGATCTACGAATAGGAAAGTACTGCTGATAAGGCGTTGCTTGGTCCGGCCCGCAGTCGACCGGATGGCCCCGGGCAGTCGGAAGCACCATTCAACGTAGCTGAAAAGGTACCTGCCAAATCAAAATTTTAACACGCATCGGCAATAGGACCAATATGGAGCGCTCCATGGAAATAACACGCAATGCATCGTCCTCCCCTACACAGGAGATCGATCCGGGGACGGCAAGGAATCCATCCCCGATGCCGGCATCGTCTTCGGAAAACGGCGGTCCGATGGACAGATACGGCCCCGGCGCCTTAGATCTATATCGCGTGTCCCTGTCTCTTCTATTCGGGCTGGCAGGGTTTGGCGTCAATTTCTGGTTTGTCACCTTTGATTTCCCGCCCTATGCGTTCAGGCTTCACCCCGGTCTGGTCTTTCCGATGATCATTTCGCTGGCCTGGGGATGGCGCTTGGGGCTATTGTCAGCCACCATGGGGTTGGGGTGCCAGACCCTGTGGTTCATTTCCCCGTCTCAAGGCAGCGTGGAACCCTACCTGATCGTCCCGCTGCTGGTACTGTGGGTGGTCTGGCACGGATTGCGTTCGACACCGTGGGTGAAATCCCGTTTCCCGAGACTCAATCCATATTTGGCTGAATTGCTGTTCCGTGCGTGCAGCACGGCATTGCTCTATACCGTGTTGAACGATCCGATGCAGTGGCGGCCGACCGATTGGCTGACCGATCCGGCAACCGAAGCCAGTTTGCTCACCGTGATTCACCTCAAGGCAGCCGAACAGGCGGTAAACGGCTATATCGCTTTGCTTGCGGCTGACATTTTGCTCAATCTCAGCCCGGTTCGCAGCATCTTCAGGCTAAACCGCCGCCTCGGGCAGCGAACGGCCGGATACGTGATCGGCGCCGCCATGCTTTTCGGTCTGTTGTGTTGGATCATTGACGGACTGGTGGATTACTATAAATTTCGTGAGCATTTGCGGTTCCTGATATTCAAGTCCCCCGAGAGCCTGATGGATTCCATCCTGTTCAACGTCTCTTCACCTGACCTGTTCGCCCGTACGACGTTGCTGGTGACCTGTCTGACAGGTGGTGTGCTGGTATATCGTCTGCTGCGCAAGCAGCTCGAAGGGGACGCCGCCCTGCGGGAAAGTGAAGTGCGATACAGGCGCCTGCATGAAACCATGTGGGACGCGTTTGTGCAAATGGACCTGTCCGGCAGAATCGTGGACGTCAACCATGCGTTCCGCAATCTGGTCGGCTATGACAAGGAGCGGCTGCTGCAGATGCGAGAGACCGATCTGACGCCGGAACGATGGCACGCCGAAGATGCCCGGATCATGGAACAGCAGATTATCCCAAAAGGACGTTCAGATGTTTATGAGAAGGAATATGCCCGGGCGGATGGAAGTACTTTTATGGCCGAGCTGCGCACTTTCCTGATCACCGGGGGTGGTCAGGCGCCGATCGGCGTGTGGTCCATCGTCCGCGACATCACCCAGCGCAAAAAAATAGAGCGTGAGCGGGAAAACGCCATCGATGCCCTCAAACGGTCCAATGAGGACTTAAAGCAATTTGCCTATGTCGCCTCCCATGACCTGCAGGAGCCGCTGCGGATGGTGGCCAGCTACACCCAGCTGCTGGCTGAGCGGTATGAGCAGCAATTGGATGATAAAGCCCATAAATACATTGAATACGCCGTGGACGGTGCGGCACGCATGCAGGCATTGATACGGGATCTGCTCGCTTTTTCCAGGGTGGAAACGCATGCCGGTGATTTAGAAAATGTGGACGCCCATAGCGCTCTGGGCATCGCCATAGCCAATATGAAAAGCACATTGGATGAGACCGGCACCCTGCTGACAACAGAAGATCTGCCCCAGCTCAGGGCGGATAAACTTCAGCTGGCGCAAGTCTTCCAGAATCTGATCAACAACGGGATAAAATACCGAAGGGACGCCACAGTCCCAACGATTCATATCGCCGTAAAGCGGAAGGCGGGGTTCTGGCGTTTCAGCGTGAAAGACAATGGCATCGGTATCGATTCAAAGTACAAGGAAAAGATCTTTGTCGTCTTCCAGCGTTTGCACACCCGCAGTGAATACCCCGGCACCGGCATCGGGTTGTCGCTGTGCAAGCGCATCATCGAGCGCCATGGGGGCAAGATCTGGTTCACGTCAACTCCCGGTAAAGGGACAACCTTCTTTTTCACAATTCCGACGCACTCCCCGCCGCAGGCCCGGAGAGAAGGAGAGGGAAAGGGGATCGCAGATGGCACCAAAATTCCTTTACAAACCAATCGACATCCTGTTGGTGGAAGACAATCCTGGTGATGCCGACCTTGCCAGAGAGGTTCTGGAAGGTACGAAAATCAAGAACCGTCTGTATGTCGTCGAAGACGGTGAGGCCGCCATGCAGTACCTTCACCAGACAGACGACTTCAGCAGCAGCCCCCGGCCGGATTTAGTCCTGTTGGATCTGAACCTTCCCAAAAAAGACGGCCGCGAGGTATTGGCTGATATCAAAAGCGACCCCAACCTCAAGCGCATTCCGGTGGTGGTTCTGACCACGTCCGATGCAGAAGAAGATGTGCTCAAATCGTATGATCTTCACGCAAACTGCTACATTACCAAACCCATTGATCTGGGCCAATTCGCAAAAGTCGTGAAATCCATTGAAAACTTCTGGTTCAGCATCGTGGTGCTGCCGCCTAACGGTGATAATCATGGCTAGGAATCTGAGGATTTTGTTGGTAGAGGACAATCCCGGCGATGCCGATTTGATCCGGGAAATGCTGCCTGTCAATGAAGAGAACGGGTTCACGGTTCATTGTGTCACGAGGCTCGCCGAAGCAGTTTCCCACCTGCAGAAAACAGAAACCGACATCGCCTTGCTGGATCTGGACCTGCCTGACAGCCAGGGCATCGACACCGTTCGAATGACGCGCAAGGCCGCACCGGAGATGCCCATTGTCGTCCTGACCGGAAACGAGGACGACCGAATGGGGATCGAAGCGGTACAGGGAGGCGCCCAGGATTTCCTCGTCAAAGGACAGACCCACCATTCCCATCTGTCCAGGGTCATACGGTATGCCGTCGAACGTCATTGCGCCGAGCGGCAGATGCGCGAATCGGAGCGTTTCCTCAGGTCGACCCTGGATGCCCTGCCGGCCCACATCGCCATCATCAATGCATCCGGTGAAGTTCTGGCGGCCAATAAGGCCTGGAAAACGTTTGCCGGCATCCATGGTCATGTCATGCGGTGCGGCGAAAATACAAACTACTACGAAAACTGCCGGTCGCTGGGAGACGATATCATCGAAGTGGCCGGTTGCTCGAAAGCGTTTGCCGAAGGGATTCAATCCGTGTTGGCAAATCAATCGGATCTGTATGAGTTGGAGTATTCTATCCCGGATTCCAATGGGGACATGTGGTTCCACGGCCGGGTTACGCCATTTCCCAGTGGCCAGAAGCGCATGGCGGTGATATCGCATGAGGATATCACCCGGCGCAAGCACGACGAAGAAGAGAAGCTGAGCCTGGCGAACCAGCTGCGCCATACCTGCAAGATGGAAGCGATCGGCACCCTTGCGGGAGGAATTGCCCACGATTTCAATAATATCCTCGCTTCGGTCCTTGGATATGTTGAGCTGTCGCTGATGGACCTGGATGCAGGCAGCCAACTTGAAAAGAATTTAAAAGAGGTATACCAGGCCGGCACGAGGGCCAAGGAACTGGTCCAGCAGATTCTCACCTTTGCCCGCAATGATGAAAGCCATATCCAGCCGACACAGATCTCCGCCATCGCCGAAGAGACTTTTAGATTAATCCGGTCAACCATCCCGACCTCCATCGAAATGCATCTGACCATCAACAGCGAGGCTTTCGCCATGGCGGAACCCGCACAAATTCATCAGATTTTCATGAACCTGATGACCAATGCCGCCCAGGCCTTGGACCGGGATGGCGGCGTCCTGAGCGTGCTGATCGACCAGGTCCACCTTAAGGACTTCAAGGACAGCATGCACAAGACGTTCAAGCCCGGAGATTATCTCAAGGTTACCGTTTCCGATACCGGCCAGGGTATCCGTCCGGAAGAAATTGAAAGAATTTTCGACCCCTATTATACCACCAAGGGCGGAGGGGAAGGAACCGGACTGGGGTTGTCGGTGGTGCACGGCATCGTACGCAGCCATAGCGGGGAAATCGCGGTAAATAGCAAAGTCGGGTATGGCACCACATTCACGGTCTATTTACCGCTTTCCGCCCGGAAAGCGAGAACCGATGTCGATATTTACAGAAAACTTCCGATGGGGACGGAACGGATATTGTTCGTGGATGACGAAGTGCCCATCGCTGAAATGAACCGCCAGCGACTGAGCTTGCTTGGATACGATGTCACCTCCGTTCATAGCAGTAGTAACGCGTTGCGCCGCCTGACCGGAAAACCGGACGCATTTGACCTGATCATAACGGATATGTCCATGCCGCATCTGTCCGGAGATCAACTGGCTGTGGAAGCCAAAAAACTGAGACCGGACATACCGATCATTCTTTGTACCGGGTACAGCAAGAAAGTCTCCGATGCGAAAGCGAAGGAAATCGGCGTCAGTGCCCTGTTGATGAAGCCCGTGTCCATCAGGGAAATGGCTGAAGCGATACGAAGGGTGCTGGATGGCACGGCCGATTAAAGGCGGCGCTGAAAGTGTCACCACCACCGTCACAATATTGTCGATCAAATGGACGGAGCAATTGGATACGGCAGTCCCGTATGGCGTCTGGAGAATCAAAGAAAGCAGATCCGTCATTTTCCATCCCGCACTGCCCTCACGGTCGTAAAAAGCACAACTTCCCTGAATAACAATAGATAATATTCCAAAGGATCAGGCCAGGGAAACGGTGCCGGAGCATTGAAGAAAAGGTTTTGTGGCAGTTCCGTAGACCTTGCGGCAAATCCGGCACGAAGCTTGCTGTAATGCTTCTCCATTGTCGGGGAAACTACGCTGGAGTACAATGCATCTGTTCAACGGTTTGCGCCATACCTGAGATTCCATAGCGTAAAATCGACCGTCACCTGAAAGACATTCCCTACCCAATGCTACGGTAGCACCCTCCGATTTCCGATCCCCGATTGTCTTTTTGTATACGCGCCGTGCGGAAGCACAGTTGTGCGGGTGTGTCGAGGCATACCGTCTTGATTTCCACTTCGGCCATAACACCAATGCACCCCATACCGGCAACTGTCCGCATCATTGCCCGTATTTTATTGTATGCCGGGCACCGCGGCACCGCTCAATGTGAAAGGAAAAATTATGTGGACCCATTCATCATCCGGAACGCTGAGGCAACGTTTAGGTGGCGCCAAAACCCGCAGGTTATCCTACAAATTGACCTGTCTTTCGGAACGCCACCTGCCGCAGATCATGGAACTCCAGGAGGTGATCGTGCAACATCTTCCATCCAAAGAGTTGCTCAAAACATTTTCCTACGATTTCATGAAACAGCACCTGGGTGATCGCGGCTTCATACTGGGCGTGTTGGTTCAGGGCCGGCTCGTCGCATTTCGCAATGTCTATTTCCCGGCTCCCACGGAAAAAGAGTGGAACCTGGGCATTGATGTAGGGCTATCAGAAGAAGAACTGCCCCACGTCGCCAATCTGCAAATGGTGTGTGTCCATCCGGATTTCAGAGGAAACGGCATCGCATTGAAAATGAACAAAGCGGCGCTAGAGATACTCCGGGAGATAAAAACATACTATCACATATGCGCAACGGTTTCGCCCGACAATATCTGGAACATTCCAGTGCTGCTGGCCAGCGGTTTTTCCATTACGAAAGTGAAAACCAAGTACGGCGGTAAAATACGCTACATCGCCTACCAGGATTTGCGCAAGCCGTTGTCTTTCCGTGCATCCGATTTCAAGCTGGTGAAACTTGACGATTTGAGCACGCAAAAGAAGTTGATGGACATGGGCTTCTACGGAACGCACATCATAAAGCGCCAGCGGGCCGGCCAACACGGCGACTCCGACAGTATCGATATCCTATTCCGAGCCGTCGAGGGTGCGCCGCGGGAAAGCGGCAGTCTGAACATGCCCTCTCCGTGGCCCGCACTTTCCAAAAACGGCCCGGTTCAGCATAGGGGCATCTTTGTGTGGAAGGATGCGCCGCGACTGTAAAAAACAGAGTCGGCGTCCTTTTGCAGCCCACTTGAGGCAATGTCGGTGCGCCAGGATGATATGCGGTTCGTCCTGGCCGCTCACTGGACTTTTATCCGGATGTATATTACGGTTAGCGCCCGATCGATTTACATCGGGCAACCCCGCAACCGACAGGAAGGGTGCGTCATGATTGAACTGACCTTCACATATATGATTGCAACCGGCATTTTGGTCGTCTACGGCGCACAGGTCTGACCTTTCATTGACGGCCTCGGGTATGCAAAGGCCGTAATGGTGTCCTATGGGTCGATCGCCGGCATTTTGCCGTTGCGCTTTCTCGCCTTCCGCAAGGCCAGAGCGGCAATGAACGGTAAAGACCAACAAGCCCGGCCTGACCTGTTGCAGCTCCCATTCCAGGCCTTCAAGGCCGACGTGGCGGCCTGGGTCGGTGCCGGGGTGGTCATGGTGATCATCTATTACGCCTTTTTTCTCCCCTATGCCGCTTCAAGCATCAAGGTGATGGCCGGGTGCACTGCGCTGGGCATCTTTTGCGGCATGCTCAGTTACCTCCATACGGAAAAGCGGACGATCCACGAACTGGCCAAGCGCAATGAGGCTGCCCAGAAACCCAAACGAATATGGACCCTCAGCCGGAAGATCTTCATACTGATTGCGGTGATGCTCGGTATGATGGCGCTCACCATCCTGATGATGGTGCTGCTGGATGTCTACTATCTGCTGGATCAGGATTTTTCCCGTCCGGACGTCTACTGGGGCATCTTCAAGGAGATCGCATTCGCCCTGGTCGTGCTCCTGGGGCTGAGCGTGGTCATCATCAGGCGCTTTGCCGCCAACCTCCGGCAGGTCATGAATCTGCAGTTGTCCGCCATGGAGGATATCAGCAGGGGAAACCTGGACAAACAGGTGCCGGTGCTTACCACGGATGAATTCGCCCGATTTGCCCAGAAAACCAACGAGATGATGGTCGGCTTACAGGAACGGGACTACTGCCGCGCCAGCTTCGAGAAGTATGTCTCTCCCGAAGTCAGCCAAAAGATTCTGGAGAAGGAGATCGACGCCTCCGGCGAGATGATCGACACCACCATTCTGTTCTGCGACCTGCGCGATTACACCAGCTTTGCCGAAGATCGCAACCCACAGGAGGTGGTGGCGTTCATGAATGAATATTTCGCCCTCATGGAACCGGTCATCCGCAAAAACGGCGGGGTGGTGATCCAGTTTATCGGCGACGAGATTGAAGCGGCTTTCGGCGCCCCCGCGCCGCTGGAGAACCACCCGGACCAGGCCGTAAGTACGGCCATTGAGATGCTGGCGGTCCTTGACACGCTTAACGAGACGCGCCGGCGAAAGGCAGAGCCGCCCGTGCGCCACGGCATCGGAATCCACACCGGTCTGGTGCTGGCCGGCAACGTGGGCAGCCGCGAGCGCCTCTCCTACGCCCTGGTGGGCGACACGGTCAACCTCGCATCCCGTGTCCAGGTGCTGAACAAAACGTGCGGCACCGACATTCTGTTCACCCGCGCCACCCGTGATCGATTGACGGCCGAAACGGCCAAAATCGTCAAAGCTGTGGGGACTTTTCCCATCAAAGGCAAGCGCACGGAAGTGGAAGTCTTTACTGTGAATTCTAAAGATCGAACTTCTTTTTGATCTTATCCAGCAGGTAGGCCCCGATGGGGATGGCGGACGTGGCCGCAGGAGATGGGGCGTTGCACACATGCAGGGAGCGCTCGGTTTCGGCGAAGAGGAAATCATGGACCAGGCTGCCGTCGCTCTTCACGGCCTGTGCGCGAATGCCCGCAGGGTAGGGGCGCAGATCTTGAATGGTCAAACCGGGACAATAGCGTTGCACCCGCTGCAGGTACCCTCCTTTGAAAAGCGAGTCGCGGATTTCATCCATACCCGTTCTGAAATTGGCCCGCATCACTTTCCAGAACCCTCTGTAGGTCACCATATCCAGAATATCTTTAAAACCGAGATTGATGCGTCCGTAGCCCTCTCGTTTCCAACCCAGTACGGCATTGGGACCCACCGTCACCGATCCGTCGATCATGCGGGTCAGATGGACGCCTAGAAAAGGCAGATCCGGATCGGGGATGGGATAGATAAGGTGGTTCACGATGCGGTTGTGCCTGGGCGGCAGTTGATAATACTCCCCCCGAAAAGGGATGATTCTGAAATCAATGTCGATACCCATCATGGCGGCCAGCCGGTCGGCCATCAATCCGCCGCAGACGACAAGATAGCGCGTCTGTATTTGCTCTTTACCCGCTCTGATATCAATGTGGTCGTCTGCCTCCTGAACCGCCGCTATCGTCCGCCCCAGTTTGACCCTGCCCCCCATTTCCGTGAAAAGCGAAGCCATCTTCGATACGATGGTTGGATAATCGGTGATGCCGGTGGCAGGGACGAGCAGGGCCCCGGCACCATTTATATGCGGTTCCCGCCGGACCAGCTCAGCCCCGGACCATCGATGGGTCTCGATGCTGTTCTGAGCACATCGTTCCTCCAGAGCATTCATACGGTTGTGTTCCGCGTCATTGGTGGCCACCAGCAACTTGCCGCATTGGAGCACAGGCAAACCATGCTCCCGGCAGAAAGCATAGGTCGCCGCGGCACCGCGTTTGCAAAAATCAGCTTTAAGACTGCCCGGCGCGTAGTAAACTCCGGCATGAATCACCCCCGAGTTGTGACCGGTCTGGTGCATGGCCAGGGTGGCCTCTTTCTCAACCAGCAAAATGGCGGCGTCCCGGAAGTGCTGCTGCAACTGCCAGGCCGTGGACACCCCCACGATACCTCCGCCGATGACGACAAAATCGAATCTGTCCAATGGAATAACCTGCTCCTTTGGGATTGAAGGGTTCGGATTCTTTCAAACTATCATAATAGCAATCGGTTGCCCAGCCAGCTCGCAATTCTTCGACATGGAGGTGCGATTAGCGGATAGTGTGTTGGCCGCATCATTGAGGTTGAATTTTAAAACGTCCGACAATGGTCTTCATTTGCTGGGCCAGGGCGAACAGGTCATCCGAATTCAACATAACCTGGCTGCTGCTGGTGGATATCTCGACGGCAGCAGCGGTTACGTCGCCGATATCGGCGGCAATTCCGGTGGACGCCTCATCACTGTGGTGGATGTTCACATTCACTTCACCGATGCCGCGGGAGGCCTGGGCCACATTGTTGGCGATCTCCCGGGTGGCAACGGACTGCTCCTCGATGGCCGTGGCGATGGTGGAGACAATGTGATCGACATCATGGACCACTGAAGTGATGCTTTCGATACCCGACAGGGATTCCTTGGAGGAGCCCTGGATCCGGTTAATTTTCTGCTGTATCTCTCCTGTGGCGCTGGCGGTTTGTTTGGCGAGCTCCTTAATTTCATGCGCGACCACTGCGAACCCTCGGCCGGCTTCACCGGCCCGGGCAGCTTCGATGGTGGCATTGAGCGCCAGAAGATTCACCTGTTCGGAGATGTCGGTGATGGTCTCAAGCACGACGCCGATCTCCTGGGCCGCTTTCTCCAGATTGGCCATCTGCGCGGAGGCTGAATTGGCCTGGTGTACGGCATCGGACGTTATGGCGCGCGCTTTCTCCGTATTGCCGGCGATTTCGTTGATGGTGGCCGTCATCTCTTCTGATGCGGAAGCGACCATGTTGATGTTGTCGGATGCATCGGTCATGGCGCCGGCAACCATGGCAAGGTTGGAGCTCATTTTTTCGCTGGCGGTTGCCACCGTGTTTGCCTTTGATGAGGTCTGATCCGCGCCGTTGGACATGACCTCCGAAATGGCGGACAGATCTTTTGAAGCGTCGTTGAGCTGAAGGGCGTTGCGCGAAAGATCGGAGATGATATCCTGGATTTTTTCGATAAAGACATTGAACCAATGGGCCAGATCCCCGACTTCGTCATTGCCCACGACCTTCAGCCGCTTGGTCAGATCACCGTCTCCCTGGGCGGCATCTTTAAGCCCGGCGACCACACGGTTTATGGGGTTGGAGACAGATCCGGAGATCATAATGATCAGCGCCACCGCCACCAGGATGACGACGACAGCGACAAGGATGGAGACACGGCCCAGGGCGTGAATCGGCGCCATGATCTCTTTTTCCGGTGCAGTGATGGCGATGGTCCAACCCAGCCCCTCGAGTCGATGAAAAGCGGCAGTGTGCTGTTCTTCATCAAATTGATAGGAGAGGGAGCCATTGCCCCGGGTGATCATCTCCCGCCCGTATTCGCTCTCGGCCATGTTGAGCTTCAGGATTTGGGCGTCGTCCGGATGGGCCAGAACCAGGCCCCGTTCGTCAAAGAGGAGTCCGTAACCGGTTTCGGCGACAGTGATGGGTGCGATAAACTGGCTGGACAATGCCGAGACATCGACCACGCCGACCATCACTCCCCTGGGGGTCTGTTGATGGACCAGAGGCGCGGCAATCATCATGATGGGCGCATTGGATACGGAGCTTCGCATCACCTTTGAGACGGCCAACTCACCGCTCAAAGCCTTGTCAAAAAATGGTTCACCCTTCAAGTTGATGGCGGTAGCGGGTTCTTCCACCGCACCGGCCAACGGCACGCCGTCGGATCCGGCCACGAAGATATTTTCATAATATCCATAGTCTTCTTTAAGTTTGGTCATCTTGATGGCGGCCGCCTTGCGGGAGGCTTTTCCCATGAAGGATTTGTCCAGCGAGGATAGAAACACGCGATCCCTGCTCCAGTTGCTCAAGTCCAATCTGCGGTCTTTGAACCAGGACTGCATACTGGTGCTGGTAGCGACAGCGCGGCTGACCATCTGCTCCATGAGGCTGGATTGGAGTGATTGGCTGGATTTGTGGTAGGAAAACGCGGAGGAGAATCCCATTCCGGCTAAAATCAGCAGGATGGTGGGTATCATGAATTTATAGCGGATTGTCAATCTCATCTTCATTTCTAATTTCTCCAATACTGACAGTTGGAGCGGTTTACTCTAAAATTTTTGCAAGGCTTAAAATATCATATGGAAGTTCCGCACCAAGCTGTTCTACGGTTTTCGCGTTCACGACAATGGTCTGCAGATCGACGGGCAGCTTATCGGAAGGAATTTGATCCGGCGAATTTCCTGCAATTATCTGTTTGACTTTCTCTGCCAGCATGAGCCCGACTTTATCGTAGCCTGCGACGATGCCGATCATGGCGCCGTTCACGACCAATTTGTTGACGGCGCCGTAGGTACGCAGTTTTGCGGCGTTTAATTTGGGCAGAATTTTATCGGCATTGGCGATGATAAAGCTGTCGGACGGTAGGTAGACCATATCGGGTTTTGCGGCAATAATCCGGTTGACGGCTGCCGGGATGGCATCTTCCGACGAAACGGCCACCGGATGCAGAACGGCATTATTGGAGGCGAGGCCTTTTTCCAGTTCGGCCTTGGCGATCAATGCGTTCTTTTCTTTGTCATTATAAAGAAAGCCGACTTTTTTGACACCCCCAAGCTGAAAGAGCAATTTGTATTGATCCTGGTAGGGAATGATGTGGCTGACGCCGGTAATATTGCGTCCGGAAGATGTCCAGTTGGCAATCAGTCCTGATTTCACCGGTGAGGCCACAATTCCGAAAACGATGGGCGTTTTCTTGACTTTTGCGGCCACGGCCAGGCTGACGGTCGTACCGAAAGTATAGATGAAATCATACTGCTTTTCATCCAGCGTAGAGATGAATTCATTGAGCCTGGACTTGTCCTTGTCGGCATTGAATTCAGTGATGGAGGCTTTAATTCCCCTGGCGGTCAATCCGGCTTTGAGGCCTTCACCGCAGGGTGTTTCCCCGCGCCAGTACATGAACAAGGCTTTGGTCGTGGAGGCTTCTCCGACGGCCTGCAAACCGAATATAATAAAGCCGGCCATCAGTAAGCATTTGCAGGCAACATGGGTAAGATGTTTCATAATCAATCTCCTTTTAAGTCGTCCTTTTCTACCCTGCAATGCATTCAAATTGCAGAGGGCAGGTGGGTCCATGAAAACAGTATCGGCGCTCGCTCTTCCACCTTTAATGAATAACTTAAATATTTTAGCTACTTAAGTAATTGCACCGATATTGCTGCAGCCATGCCGGACGGTTTGCCGCCGGTGGATGATGCTCAGATATAAACCGCCTAATTCGACAAACGATTTTTACTGACATCCCATACGCACAGGGCGCCGCTGAGGTCGTCGAAGAGGTCCCCTTTCAGGCGATTATAGCGAAACTCCAGCTCCTTTAAATAAAGGGGCAGTTTTTGAGGGGACAACCCCCGGTGACTTACCAGCCGGGCCTCGGCCCAATGCCATTCAAAACCCACACGCCTGTTTAGACTTGTAGCTGCATCCAACCATGTTTCATCGGCGGTCGGAGCGTAGAAAATGAGATGGTTAAAGTAACCCATTTGACCGGTAATTTTAAAAGGACCGATTCTCCCGAAACGCAGGTCCATCTGGTCAATTAACGCCAGGTTCATATTGGGCAGAAAGGTAACTTGCACGTTCTCTCCGGACAATCGGATACCGAAGATTGGTTTGGCGGAGTTCTGATGCTCGGGTTTCCTTTGGCGCGGATTGAAATAGGGTTCGTCGATAGTTGTGTAGTGGAGCAGATAATTCAGGCCGTCATCCGTACTGGAACAGATGGCGTACCGGATGGTCTGGAAGCAGTGGTAGGCCGTATTGTAGGCCATAGCACTGCTTTTCGATGCCGTCTCTACGGAATGCTCGCGGGTGAAGGCCTGCAGCACTTTCAGCCACTGAACGAAGGATAGCCTTCCCCGGTTGATCCATTTGCCTGTGAATTCATGGAACGTATACTTGCATTTAGCGCATCTCCTTTTCCCGGATGCCAGAAGATAGTGTTTTTTCCGGTGGCAGCGCGGGCAGACCATCCGCTCGCCGGAACCGCACCGGGATAAAAAATATGCCCTGGCGACCGCCTCGTCGGTGACTAAATGCCGGTATGTCTCATGGTCCATTTTTCGTCGATCATTTATTGTTTTGGAACAGGTCGGCACAGACCCGGCCCATGGTGCTCAAGTCTTTGCATACATGGATGCCGTTGTCGCACAATGCTTCGATCTTGGCGGAAGCAGTTCCTTGACGGCCGCTGACGATGGCGCCGGCATGCCCCATCCGGCGTCCCGGAGGAGCGCTGCTGCCGGCGATGAAACCGACCACGGGTTTATCGACATATGCGCTAATGAAAGCTGCAGCGCTCTCCTCGGCATCTCCACCGATTTCGCCCACCATTACAATGCCCCGGGTAGCCGGATCGTCCTGAAACGCCTTCAGGCAATCGATGAAGTTGGTGCCGATGATGGGATCGCCGCCGATGCCGATACAGGTCGACTGTCCCAATCCGACCCGTGTCAACTGGGATACTACTTCATAGGTCAAGGTGCCGGAACGCGAAAGCACACCGATCGGTCCCCCCGGAAGATGGATGGCGCCGGGCATGATCCCCAGTTTGGCCTGTCCCGGCGTAATGATGCCGGGACAGTTGGGACCGATCAGGCGGGAGGCTTTGCCTGAAAGGTGTTTTTTTACGACCATCATGTCCTGCACCGGGATGCCTTCCGTGATGGCCACAATCAATTCAATGCCTGCATCTGCCGCTTCGATGATGGCCTCGGCCGCAAACGGGGGAGGAACGAAAATCAAACTGGCGTTGGCATCGGTGCATGATACGGCCTGGCGCACGGTGTCGAAGACAGGGACACCGTTCACCTTTCGGCCGCCTTTACCCGGTGTGACACCGGCGACAATCCGCGTACCGTAGTCCAAACACTGCTGGGTGTGAAATTGTCCCTCTTTGCCGGTAATGCCCTGAACGATGACCCGGGTGTTGTCGTCCACAAAGATACTCACAATACAACTCCTTCCTGGATTCAATTCTAATTTGAATTTCCGGCACGCGACGCCGGGAAGTTAATCTGTCAATTGCGCCACTTTGGCAGCCGCCTCGGCCAAATCCGCGGCCGGAATAATTTTCATCCCCGAACCGGACAGTATTTTACGCCCCTCTTCCGCCCGGGTGCCTTCGAGCCGGACTACCACCGGTATGGAAACGCCGGTGGCTTTTGCCGCGCAGACCACCCCTTCGGCCAGGACGTCGCAACGCAGGATCCCACCGAAGATATTGATAAGGATGGCTTTAACGTTGGGATCGGAGAGAATGATTTTCAAACCGCTGGCCACCTTTTCGGCGCTGGCGCCGCCGCCCACATCCAGGAAATTAGCCGGCGCGGCGCCCACCTGTTGAATCAGGTCCATGGTGGCCATGGCCAGGCCCGCACCGTTGACCATGTTGCCGATGTTGCCGTCCAGCTTGATATAGCTCAGGTCATGCTTTTGCGCCTCTACTTCCAAAGGATCCTCCTGATGCGGATCCCGCATCTCGCGGATGGATGGCTGCCGGAACAGGGCATTGTCGTCGATGTTGACCTTGGCATCCAGCGCGACGATGCGCTCATCGTCGATGATGGCCAGGGGGTTGATCTCCACCAGAGATGCGTCATGATCCCGGCACAACCGGAATATGCCATTGACGACATTGCCGAAGGCTTTCGCCAGGCTGGGCGGCAGTTGAAGACCCATGGCAAGGTCGCGGCAGTGAAAACTCCGAAGGCCGGTTACGGCGGATACCGATACGCTGTGAATATCATCGGGGCGCTCGGCTGCCACTGCTTCGATATCCATCCCGCCGGCGCGGCTGGCGATGATTACAAATTCGGCATTGCGCCGATCCGGCATGATGCTCAGATAGAGCTCCCCGGTGATGTTCAACCCTTCTTCCACCAGCACCGAGTTCACCGGTTTTCCTTCGCTACCGGTCTGAGGCGTCACCAGTCTGCAACCGAGCATTTCATTTGCTATAGATTCGGTTTCGGCGACCGTAGACGCCATTCGAATACCGCCGCCTTTGCCACGGGCACCGGCATGGACCTGCGCCTTGATCAGGCAGGTAGATAGCCCCAGTTCGACGGCCGCCATACGCGCCTTAAGACCGCTGGTGGCCACCTTCCCGGCGGGAATGGGGATATTGTATTTTTTAAGCAGTGCTTTGGCTTGAAATTCGTGGATGTTCATTTTGTTAATATCCTTTCATATCACTTGAGGGGACCGGGTATGGCAAGCTGTCTCAAAACAGTTTTCACGCCAATCCTTCGCCGGTCAGCGACAGCCCCAGATCCAGCGCCTCCTTGTTCATGGATAGAAAATTTTTGGGAATGCGCGCCGCCAGAGTGTTCATCACCGACTCTGGCTTGACGATGGATGTGAGTCCGATGACGGCGCCCAGCATGCAAATGTTAAAAACAATGGGCTTGCCGATATTCTCCATCACATTCCGGAACATGGGGATTTCATGCTGCACCGCATCGACCTTGTGATGAATGTCGACGAAGCGGGGATCGGCCAGCAGCAGTCCGCCCGGTCGGACAATGCCCGAATAGGCATTGTAGGCGGCCTGGGTCAGGCAGACCAGAACATTGGGTTGATCTACCTTTGGATAGTTGATGGGCGCGTCGGAGATGATCACGTCCGAGCGGGTGGAACCACCCCGCGCCGCCGCTCCGTAAACCTGGGTCTGGACGGCATTTTGATGTTCATGGGTCACTGCCGATTCGGCCAGGATAATGGCTGCTGTAATCACCCCTTGTCCGCCTGATCCGGAAAAAACGAGTCGAGATCTTTCTGTCATAGTACTGTCCTTAAAGTCCGAACTTTGCATTGTCTTCGGTGTTGATGACGCTCAGTAGCGTGCTTCAAACAAGTTTTAAGTTAAGGCATCCTGTTTTTTTCACTGGTTACAGGCCCGTTTGACCACTTCGGCATACTGGTCGCAGTATTCAGGCCTGTCATCCTGCACAAAGACGCCGCGCTCGATTCTCGCGTCATCTTCTGTCTTTTTCCCGACGCGAACCGTTTGTTCTTTCATCCACTGCATCATTTCCACTGCGCCCCCCTGCTTATTCTTGCGGCCGAAGTATGTGGGGCATTGTGAAAGGATTTCGACGACCGAAAATCCGGGATGGGAGATGGCCTGGACCAGGATCTTCCGGATTTCGTTGACATGGAACGAGGTGGTGCGCGCTACGAAACTGGCGCCTGCCGCCGTTGCCAGCTTAACGACGTCGAAATCCCGGTCCACACATCCCATGGGGGCGGTGGTGGCTTTGACGCCGGCGCCGGACAGCGGAGAATACTGCCCGCCGGTCATGCCATAGATGCGGTTGTTCATCACAACGGCTGTCATGTTGATATTGCGTCGGGCGGCATGGATGAAGTGGTTGCCGCCAATGGCCAGTGCGTCTCCGTCTCCCATGGGTACGACGACGTGCAGTTCCGGCCGGCTGAGCTTGACACCGGTGGCAAATGCCAGAGCCCTGCCGTGCAAGGTGTGCAGGCTGTGAAAATCCACATAGCCGGAAATGCGCGAGGAGCAGCCGATGCCGGAGACCATGACGATCTCTTTTTTTTCCAGTCCCAAGTCTTCGACGCTGCGGACCAGGTTGTTGAGTACGATGCCGTGCCCGCAACCCGGACACCATAGATGGGGGAAGAAACGTTCGCGAATATAATTCTTGATCATGGGTTGTTCTCTCCTATACGCCTTTTCCGTAGATCACTCGCAGGAGCTTACGGATATCGGTGGGGGTGACCAGAACACCGTCGATGCGGTTGGCCAGGAAGACTTTCTCCGGATGATCCACTGACTGCCTTACCATTTGGCAGATTTGGCCGGTGTTCATCTCGACGACGACAACGGTCTGGGCATCTTTGCAGGCATGACGGACGATATCGCCGGGGAAAGGCCACAGGGTCTGGAGCTCCAGCAATCCGACACGCTGGCCTTTGAGGCGCAGGCTTTCGGTTACATGGCGCGCCGAACGGGCGGATGAACCATAGGAGATGAGCACGCAGTCGGCTCCCTCAAGGTGATGGGTTTTGTAGTGGGCCATCTGATGCACATTGTTTTCGATTTTATCGATAAGGTGACGCATCAGCTCATGCACAACCGTCGGGTTGTCCGACGGAAACCCCCACATGTCATGAAACAGACCGGTGACATTGTACCGATGCGCACCGCCGAAGTCGGACATGGGCAGCCGACCGTCCTCCCGGGGGAGATAAGGGTGGTAATCAACCCCTTCCTTGACGGATGTGCGCAGGCGATTGACCAGATCGATGTGACCAGCATCGGGAATGGTGAGCTGTTCCCGCATATGCCCCACGACTTCATCCAACAGAAGAATCACCGGCGTTCTGAAGGTTTCGGCGATATTGAAGGCTTCAACCGTCATCGAAAAGACATCCTGGTGGTTGGAGGCGGTCAGCGCCACGATGGCGTGATCGCCATGGGTGCCCCAGCGGGCCTGATTGACATCTCCCTGGGCCACATGGGTCGGGATGCCGGTGGAAGGGCCGCCGCGCTGCACATTGACCACCACGCAGGGGATTTCGGCCATTACGGCGTAGCCCAAAGCCTCCTGCATTAGTGAAAAGCCGGGTCCGCTGGTGGCCGTGAGGACTTTATGTCCGGTGAGCGAAGCACCGATGATGGCGCACATGGAGGCGATTTCATCTTCCATCTGGATAAACTTGCCTCCATTTCGGGGCAAACGGGAGGCCAGATGTTCGGCAATCTCAGTGGACGGCGTGATCGGATAGCCGGCAAAGAAATCCAGACCGGCATATAGCGCTCCTTCCACGCACGCTTCGTTGCCTTGTACGAATTTGAGGTGTGACATGTTATTCTTTCTAATCCTTGTTGAGTTGTTGGTTCGATGAGTCAGTGATCACTTCGATGGCCAGATCAGGACAACGCAGCTCGCACATTTTGCAGCAGATACAGTCCTGCGGACGCGCCGGCACCGCCTTTTCCTTTCGGTCGAGTTCCCATACATTTTTAGGACAAAAGGCCACGCAAATACCGCACCCTTTGCACCACTCCGGGTTGATCTCCAAAGATACTAATTTCTGTTTTGCCATTGATGCTTTGCCTTGTGTTGTTTCCAGATAGAGGTTTACACGCATAAGTTAACCGGTTTTATTATTTCGATGTGGCCGGGGAGATGGGCATCCAATTCGTCTGGACGCCTCTCCCGGGCCTTTGGTTTTGAATATTACAGGATGGAGGTTTGTTCCTTCTCTTTACCGGCGGTCATGACCGTTGAGTTCGTTCCCATTTTTTGCCAGAAGCAAAGTGCGATGAAAAGCACGATGCCGGCGCCATGCGCTGGCAGGCTTGGCCACAACAGAAGCACGGTGACAGCCAGCATGAGGATGCGTTCGATCCATGCCAGCCGTTTGAGGTGGTACCCTTCGAAGACGGCGGCCATGGTAAACAGTCCGAGCAGGGCGGTGACGGTGGTTTCGGCCACCTGCCACATGGGCCCATCGAACAGGATGGGG
>JBNLAV010000155.1:0-18980 GCA_050302315.1 Desulfobacteraceae bacterium | reverse complement strand
GTAGGATGCGCTCCGGGCGTCCCGGAAACTCGCTTCGCTCAAACAGTCCGGGCCGCTATTCCTCCGCTGCATCCAACGGGCACTAAGACGCCATTGCTTACGTTGCGCCGACCGCCTGCCCGCACAAGGCCTAGTTGTCGTGTAGCTATTGGCGAAATATATTCTACGCTTATCCAAAAAGCTCAAGCAGCCAAGGCCGAAGGGGAATATCAACCCCTGCATGCCGGCTATATCGCCAAACCGACCGGTCTTGAGCTTTATAGATAAGGGTAATATATTTTTACGGTTCTCTATAAAGCTCAAGTTGGGGGCATTTCATCGTACTCGTACTCGATGCCTTATTTCGATCACGAGGGACAAAACCGATTACGAGTACGCGTACGAGTACGAAAACCGGATGGATACCTTCGGCTTGAGCTTTCTGGATAACCGTATATATTTTTTAGTTGATACCGAAAGCCAATGATACGCGGTGACTCGGATTGATTCAGAATTGCCGGCAAACTCCTCGTACAAGAAGGGTGAGAAAAGAGGCTGATATGCCAAACCAGAGAGGCACCATCGTTCTGATGGGATCGGGGGAATTGACCGCCACCATGGTGGAGGTGCACAAAGCATTGCTGCACCGTCTGGGGCCGTCTGCTACGGCCATCTTCATGGATACACCGGCCGGATTCCAGCTCAATGTGGATCATATCTATCAAAAAGCATCGGAATACTTTGAAAACCGCATTCAGCACCCCCTTCATCTGGCCTCCTTCAAATGCGGGCAAGAGGGCGATCCGGCATTAGCGCAGCAGGCCGGTGAGGCTTTGCGCCAGGCGGATTATATGCTGATCGGTCCGGGAAGCCCTACCTATGCGCTGCAGCAGTGGCGGCAAAGCGCGATCCCCCGGCAGATGATCGATCTTGTGGAGCGCGGTGGTTGTCTTGTGGCCGCCAGCGCAGCCGCCCTTACCGTGGGCTGTGTCACCCTGCCGGTTTACGAGATTTACAAGGTCGGGCAACCCGTCCAATGGGCCGACGGGCTGGATCTGCTCGGGCACTTCGGTTTCAACCTGGCGGTGGTGCCCCATTGGAACAATGCCGAAGGGGGAAACCACGATACCCGCTATTGCTTCATGGGGGCCTCGCGTCTGGGGCAGCTTGAAAAAATGCTTCCCGAAGGGGCGGGAATGTTGGGGGTGGACGAACACACGGCCCTGATCATCGACCTCGATAAAGCCGAGGCCGTCATTCGTGGCGTCGGGCGGGTGACCCTCCGGCACCGGGGACAGGAGCGCATCTTTCATAAGGGTGATCCCATTCCCCTCTCCCTGCTGCGCGGCGAAGCGGATACCGGAGGGCTGGTAACCGCCGCCGAGGCCCCCCAGGCCCAGCCGACAGCCGCCCCCGAAAAAGACGACGGCGTCTGGGAGGCCATTCACACCCTGGCCGGCGAGCTCCGGGACGCACTGGACCACCAGCGGGACGAAAAAGTCGGCGGTCTGATGTTGGAGTTGGAGCGCACCATATGGAACAGCCAGGAGAAACTCGTCGAGATCAACGAGATGGGCGCAGCCAGGGAAGTGCTCCGAGAGGCCATCTCCCATGCGGCATCTGAGTTGACCTCCCGACCGGCCGGCCGGCGAACCTGCATCGAACCGCTGGCCGAGGCCATGATCGAGCTGCGCAAGGATTTCCGGTCAAAAAAGGCGTGGGAGGCGGCAGACGCCTTGCGCGAAGCCCTTTCCAAAGCCGGCGTGGTCCTGTCGGACACCCCCGGCGGCACTCAATGGTCGCTGGCCGGGAACTGACGGCGGCGTCGATCCAAGTACCCGGAATTACCAGAGAGGAACGTTACACTGGCTGCACAGTACTCCTTAACCCGCATCTCGTTAAAGGCATATGAAGACCTCTGGCGGCAGACCCGGACGTCGTTGCCGTGGCGTTGTCTGTTCGTCACCCCGTTCTGGCTTGAAACCGTGGTGAACCACCTTGGCGCGGCTGGGGAGCCGATGATATTGCGCGTGACCTGCAATGGGGAGGTGGTGGGCATCTTCCCCCTGTGTGTCGATGGCCGGTGCGCCGGTTTCCTGGGCTTACCGGATGTGTGTGACTATCAGGATGCCATACTGGCGCCCGGGCATGAGCGCGGCGCCGTGGAGCAGGCGATGGCGTACCTTTCCGGTCAGCGGGTCCGCCGGCTCGACCTTCAAACATTGAGACCGGATGCCGCAATCCTCAAGGCCCTGGCGACTTTGGAAGCAAGCCCGAAAACCGGCATTTCGTCACAGCCGGCCGATGTCACCTACGAAGCAGGCCTGCCCGCCACATGGGATGATTACCTGATGCAGCTCAAGGGTAAACAGCGCCATGAGGTACGACGCAAAATACGCCGCTTGGAGGCACACGGTGCTTATCGGTTTCGCATGGCCGAAACCGGTTCCGGGCTGGAGAGGGCTGTCGATCGTTTCCTGGCCCTCTTTCATCTGAACCGCGAGGACAAATCCCGGTTCATGGACAAGACCATGGGCGGGTATTTTCGGGAGCTCATCACGCAACTGGACCGGCATGCGCTGCTGCGGCTCTATTTTCTGGAGGTGGCCGATCAACCGGCCGCAACGGTGCTCTGTTTCGACTATCAAGGCACCCGCTACCTTTACAACAGCGGCTATGATGCCGCCTTTCAGGATTTGAGCGTCGGCATCCTCAGCAAGGTGCTGAGCATCCGTGCAGCCATTGAATGCCGATGCCGGACCTATGATTTCCTGAAAGGCGCGGAGATCTACAAAAAGCGGATCGGAGGACGGGAGGTTCCCCTTTTCCGCTATCAGGTTGAGATCTAATCACCGGCCGGTGCGTCAGGGGGCGTCCTGCGTCCGGTGGAAACCTGCACGGACAGAACCTCCATGAAACCACAAGGAGGACGGGTTGAGTCCGATCGACACCGCGCACATCCAACCACTGCGCATTGCCATGCTCAGCCTGCACTCCAGTCCTCTGGGACCATTGGGAACACGGGACACCGGCGGCATGAGCGTCTATGTGCGCGAGGTGGCCCGGGAGATGGCCCGCAGCGGGCACTCGATCGACATTTACACATACGCTCCATGCGATGCCCCCGTCACCCGCCTTCATCGCAATGTTCGACTGATCCAGCTGAACCACGAAAATGAAAAGACCGTTTCCAAGGAGGCATTGGCCGGCCATATCACCGAGATGGCCGGCCGGCTGGACGCTTTCGCTCACCGGCACCGACTGGCCTATGATCTGATTCACAGCCATTACTGGATTTCAGGCTGTGTGGGGGATATCCTATCGAGAAAATGGCGCTGCCCCCACACCATCACCTTCCACACCCTCGGGCGCGTCAAGAACGCGACCACCGAAGACGAGGATGAGCCGGATGCGCGGATCTCCCAGGAAGGCCGGCTGGTGGGCGCGGTTGACGCCGTGGTGGTTCCCTCTGACCCGGAGCGTCAATATCTGCTCGATCTCTACCGCGCACCGTCCGGGAAAGTGCACACCATCCCCTGCGGTGTCAACATGACCCGGTTCCAACCCGCCGACCAAGGGGAGGCGAGAACAACCCTGAACATCGACCCGCTGGCTGCCGTCCTGTTGTTCGTCGGACGGTTTGCCCCGGTAAAAGGCATGACGGCCCTGCTGGATGCCGTGGCCGAATTGGCCCGCTTCCAGACCCCCGTGAAGCTGGTGGTGGTCGGCGGCGACGGCGAAAAAGACGGGACCACCCTGGCGGTTGAGCGCCGTGCCCGTGAACTGGGCATCGCCCGCCGGCTGCACCTGGCCGGCCGCATCGACCACGGTCGGCTGCCCCTCTATTACAACGCAGCGGATATGCTGGTGCTGCCCTCCTTTTACGAGAGCTTCGGATTGGTCACCCTGGAGTCTCTGGCCTGCGGCACGCCGGTGGTCGCCACCCGTGTGGGGGGTGCCGCCGCCGTTGTCAAAGACGGGGTCAACGGGACGCTGATCGATCACCCGGACGGTTCCGGACTGGCGCGGGCCATTGGGCAGGTGCTCAACCAGGTGCGGCATGGTGAGCTCACCGCCCGCAATATACGACAGAGCGTTGCACCCTACGGCTGGAGCCGGGTGGCCGCAGCGATCCTCAAGGTGTACAGGGGGCTGACGGGCGTCACGGGGCTCCATTGAAACGGCGGCGTTTGCCCGCGAGCCCTTTCCCCTTAAAAAAAGGTGGTTATCTTATCAGCCATGCCAAGTGAGAAAGCGAGGTCATCTGTGCAGGAACCGTTTGATTTAATGGTCATTACAGCCCATCCGGACGATGCCGAGTTCGGCGCGGCCGGAACCGTCGCCCGGTGGACCCGCGAGAGAAAATCCGTGGTGTACATCGTTTGCACCAACGGCGACAAAGGGACCAGCGACCGCAGTCTGACCCCCGAAGCGCTGGTGGCCATTCGCAAGGAGGAACAGCGCAAGGCTTGCAAAGAGCTGGGGGTTTCCAAAGTGGTCTTTCTCGGATATGGGGATCAGACCCTCGAGGATACGCCGGCGTTTCGCAAACATCTTGTGGAGATGATCCGGAAGTATCGACCCACCACCCTCATCACCCTCGATCCCTATCGTCGCTATTTATGGCATCGCGACCACCGCATCGTCGGACAGGTGGTCATGGATGCGGTCTTTCCTTTTGCCAGAGACCATATGGCCTACCCCGATCTGCTGGAACAGGGGCTGGAGCCCCACAAGGTGAAGGAGCTGCTTTTCTTCGGCTCCGAGGATATCAACCACCATACCGATATCGTAGAGACCTTTGACCAAAAACTGGCGGCCTTGCAGTGCCATGAAAGCCAGGTGCGTGAGCTGGGCAATGGAGACCTGCGCAAGTGGCTGGAAAATAGATGCCGATTGCTGGCCAAGGGCAGTGCATACCAGCTTGCCGAAGCCTTCCACAGGGTGCGGCTGCCGGAGTAGAGCAGCGCGCCGGCGCACAGGACGTTGTTTAGCTTGATATTTTTGCAATGATATGTCGAAATGGAGGTGTATGGTCAACTTCAGAAGACAATGGATCAACGTGGACAACGAACGCCGCACCAATCAGCGCATCGAGTTCCACTACCCGGTCGTGATCCTCGGCATCGATGAGAAAGCCCAGATCCTGGACTTCAGCCCGGAGGGTTTTTACATCGAGATGAGCGCCCCCGGGGAACTGGCCGTGGGCCGCAGCATCAACCTCGCATTGAGGTTGCCCATCGAAAGGCATGTACTGAAAATCAAGGCGCAAATCACCCATCAGGATGGAAACGGTATCGGCTGCAAGCTGGTCGACCCCACCCCCCAGACCTATGAATCCCTGGAGCGCTGCTTCAACATCTTCAACGCCACCCTGCCCCTGGAATAGGGGCCCGGATGAAATATCGAATTTCGAATATCGAACAAGGAATATCGAAGTAAGGTATCGCTTCGCTCAATCGGTCTGATAAAATGGCAAAGTACCGCGCTTCGTCAATCTGCGGTTCCTTGTTCATCATTCGATATTACAAACGGTGTAGTCGATGACCGGGATCTCTCCGGGTAAGCTCGACGCATAGGTCAGGGTGGTGATGGATGCGTAGGCCGGGTAAGGTTCCGGATACCCTGCCTGCAGCAAGCGGGTCTTGTTCCGGGGGGTGATCTCGAATCCTTTGGCCCACAGCACCGTGAAGGTGATCACATCGCCATGGGTAACGGCCGCCACCCGGCCTCCGGGAAATTGTCGGCGCATTCGCAAGATGAACCGACGGGTGCGGTCCACGATATCCTGCGGCTGTTCGTCGCACGCCTCCGCACCGGTGTAGACATCCCCGTCCAGTGCATCGATTTCCGCCCCGGGCCGTCCTTCGTACGAGGTACACACTTCATTGATCAATTTCGATATGCGCAGCCGCAGGTGGGGGTTGAAGCGGATCATCTCCCCGGCGGTCTGCCGGGCCCGCAGCATGGGGCTGCTGAAGACGACATCAATTGGGAGACCGATGAGGCGCTTTCCGGCCGCCATGGCTTGTCGTCGTCCATTTTCCGTCAGACGGAAACGGGGCAACCGGCCGTACAATATCCGCTCCGGGTTGTGCACTTCGCCATGTCGGATCAGATGGATATGAATCGGTCCGGTCTTCATCGAACAGTCTCGCTTCCTTCCGTTTCCCGTTGGAATCGCACCTTGCGACGGGACATGAAGACGCTGTCCTCAGGCAGATCCAACAGATGCTTCGATGTTGTTGCTTTTGATCCAAGCCGGGCTGTTACTGCATGCAATGGAAAACCCCCAGACACCATTGGCAGTCACAGCATGGAATGGTGTTGGTGTAGCAGTCCTGCTCAAAAGGCAATATTTCGACGTAGTCGCAAGGCGCCAGGCTGCAGTTGGAACAGAGCGGGTAGTCGTAGGTCAGCACCTGATCTCTGAAGCCGGTGTAATCGGCGCCCCGCCAGATGGACAGCGGATCATCCTGCCGCACATTGCCGAAGATCTTTGGCGAGACGTGTTTTTGCCAGCCGGCAACGTGGCAAGTATAGCGGTGCCAGAGAAAGTAGCACGGGTGAACATCGCCGTTGACCGCTATGAACATGCTGCCCGACTCCATAAAATCGCACCGCTTGTTGGCCTGGGGAGCCGTGGCCGGCAGAAGGAGTTCCATGCCGTATTCCTGGGCGACGCTTTGCGCTTCCACGAAGATTTGCTTCAACTGATCGGCTGTTTGATGGTTGCGTTCCATCAAACGCCGAAGGTGGAAAAAGATATCCCGGGATGCCGCCACGCGGAGTTTGTCATCGACAAAATCGATGATCCGCCGTTCCGCTGCGTTGTGGTGATACTTCCAGCGGATCGCCGGATACCGGTCGATATCGATCCCCTCGCTGTGCGCTTGGGCTTGCATCTGGCGGTAGAACCGGACAGCGGCGTCGGTATTTTGATCGTAGGCCACCTTGTCCAAATCGTCGGCCTGATAGGCAATCATATGGGTGACGATGGCAAAGCAAACCCCCTGGCCGGCGGCCCACCGGAGTGTCTTTGGCAGCTCGGCCATGTTGGCGGTGCTCACCACAAACTCCACGCCCACCTTTACGTTCTGTTTGAGGTCCGGCGAGCGGGATTTGGCATGCGCCAGCGCGTCAAAAGCGCGTTGAACGCCCTGGATCTCCCCGCCGCGAATTTGTCGGAAAGTATCCGCCTCCGCGCCATCCACCGAAATGCAGACCCGGTTAACCCCGGCCTCGACCAATGCGACAGCCCTGGCGGTGTCCATCAGCAACCCGTTGGTCTGGAACCCCACGCTGGCATCGGAAGGCATGTATCGCCTGGCCAGGCGGACCATGTGCTCCAGTTCCGGATGGAGCAGGGGTTCGCCGATGCCGTTGAGGATCAGGGCCCTTGCGCCGGGAAGCAGCGGTTTGAGCCGTTCAAAGGTGGCTATCGACATGTCGTCATCACGGATATGACAGCCGTCGGCTTGCTTGACGCACATGGTGCAGCGCAGGTTGCATCGGGTCGTCGTTTCGACGAATAATTTTTGCGGTCTGGAAGGCGACTTATTGGAAACGCCGCCATGCTGTTGATCTGCCGAGGCCTTCATATCGCGATATCCGTATTTCAGTGCTGGTGGGGGTGCTTTCCCATGGGGTGCGCGTGCTCGTGCACGTGGGGGTGGTGTTCCGGGTCCTTGATCAGCTTGCCGCCCTTCAGGGTTTGGTACCCGTTCACCACATCGGCCATGAAATCGAATTCATGGGAGATGAGCACGATGGAGAGATTCAGGCTGGCGAGAACCTCCTTGAGCCGCTCCTTGGTCTGCTCATCGAGTCCGCTGGTGGGCTCATCCAGCAACAAAACCTCGGGCTGCATGGCCAGGACCGTGGCCAGGGCCACCAGGCGCTTTTCCCCACCGGAGAGTTTGAATGTTACCCGTTCCTCGAATCCTTGGAGGCCGAGACGTTCCAGGGTGGCGCGGGAGATCTCGATGGCCTCTTCTTTGGTTTTTCCCATGTTCAAAGGACCGAAGGCCACATCCTCGAGGACCGTGGGTGAAAAAAGCTGGTCGTCGGCGTCCTGAAAGAGCAGGCCGATGCGCCGACGCACGACTTCGAAATCCTTTTCTTCCCGCACCGGTTGACCGAAAATTTCGATTTCTCCGTCATCCGGTGGCAGCAACCCCATGATGATATGAAAAAGGGTCGTCTTGCCGCTGCCGTTGGGCGCCACCCAGCCGATGCGCTCCCCCCGGCGCATGGTAAACTCCAGGTCGCTCAGGACGGGCGTCCGGCCCGGATAGGAAAAGCATATCTTTCTCAGGTGGATGATGGTATCGTTGTTTGCGGTCATAGATGGGGGTGTACCACAGATTTTCCCGGCTGGCCACCAAACAGCCTGAAAGGGAGTGAAATCGTTTTTCGACGGCAGCACCTTGTGTTGCCGGAACCCCTTGCGCTTGCCGATTGACACCTTATTCTTGCTTTTATATAGTTGGAGTCATCTTTGCGAGGACACGACAGATGAGACGCTTTCAGATGAAAGCCGCGGCCGCCGCGAGCAGGACAGCTCTGGCGGCGGAAGGCGGCTGAAACGCCATTTCGATTGTAACTGCCACGGGCTGTAGCTTCCGGTCTGTGGCAATTTGCTTCAAGCCCCGGATCGAAACCAACGGTTCGGGGCTTCATTTTGCACAGGAGGGCATCTTATGGAACCAGAGAGCAAATTCCAGTTCGCCAGGCGCATGTCCCAACTACCGCCCTATCTTTTCGGCATGATCAACCATATGAAAATGGAAAAACGCTGGAATGGTGATGACGTGATCGATCTGGGGATGGGAAACCCGGTGGACCCCGCCCCTCAATTGGTGATCGACAAGCTGATCGAGGTGGCCAACGATCCTCGGACCCATCGGTATCCGGTGGCCGACGGCCTGCGCAACCTGCGCCGGGAGATCTCGAAAAGCTATAAAAAGGATTATAATATCGACCTGGATGCCGACGAAGAGGTGATCTGCACCATCGGCTCCAAAGAAGGCATCTCCCATCTGGCCCTTGCCCTGATCGGTCCCGGCGATACGGTGCTGGTGCCGGCTCCGGCTTTTCCCATTCATGTCTATGCCGCCATCATCGCCGGGGGCAGCGTAATTCGCATCCCCCTGGAGGGAGAGAGCTCCTTCGTCAGCCGCATCGCCATGATGTGCGAAAATGTTCAGCCGAGGCCCAAAGTGCTGATCCTCAACTACCCCCACAACCCCACCAGCATCCTGGGCAGCCTGGAGGTCTTTAAGGAGATCATCGTCCTGGCGAAAAAATACAATTTCATGGTTATCCACGACTTCGCCTATTCCAAAATCACCTTCGACGGATACGTGGCCCCCAGTTTCATGGAGGTCGAAGGCGCCCGGGATGTGGGCGTTGAATTCGGCTCCTTTTCCAAATCCTATAACATGGCCGGCTGGCGTCTGGGCTATTGTGTGGGCAATCGGGAGATCGTGGCCGCGTTGCGGAAGATTAAAGGGTACTATGATTACGGCATCTTCTCTGCAATCCAGATTGCCGGCATCATGGCCCTGCGCCACTGCGATGAAGACATTACCAAACAGGCCAGCCTCTATGAAAGCCGCCGCAACGTGATGTGCGACGGGCTGGAACGCATCGGCTGGCCGGCCGAACCGCCAAAAGCCGGCATGTTTGTCTGGACCCGCATACCGGAACCGTTCGACAAGATGGGGTCCATGGACTTCTCCATCGAAATGATGCACCGCGCCAATGTCGCCCTGGCGCCGGGGATCGGCTTCGGCGAAGAAGGCGAGGGCTACCTCAGACTGGCCCTGGTGGAAAACGAACACCGCATCCGCCAGGCGATCCGGCAGATGAAACGGGCCATGCAGAATATGGAAGAAGAAGGGGTGGTGTAGAGAAGACGGCAAGACGGTAAGAGGGTACCATCTGCATACGCGATAATGCCCAAGCAACAGTAAGATGCGCTACAGGCGTCCCGGAAACTCCCCCGCCTGTTGAAAAAGCCGGAGGACTCCAGATCCTTCGTTGTCGAGGGATCGCAGTAGATGGACTACGGCTTCTCCCTCGACGCCTTGACTCTGAAGCCCTCCGGCTTTTTCAACGGATGGCGCCGGCGAAAGAAACTGCGCCTAAATGGCCTGAACGAAGCCCTCTATCCCTGACGTCATCCCGGCGAAAGCCGGGATCCAGGTGTTTACTTCAATTTACAGCAATCCAAATCAGCTGTCTTTTTATGAAACAATAGAGTTTACCTTGATCCCGTCGTTACGGAACGTTATGACAGTCTCTCGGCAGGAAGCAACCAAACGGTAGTAATATAAACCATCGATGAAAGGAAGCCGTCATGGCGGATGCGTTGGCTTTGTTGGCCCTTTTGATTGGTCTTGAGCTGGTTCTGGGGGTGGACAATGTGCTGGTGATCGCTATCTTCGTGGCGCGATTGCCCCAGTCCCGGCGGAAGAAAGCCCGCATCCTGGGGTTGACCCTGGCAATGGCGGCCCGGCTCCTCATGCTGGTGGTGGTGCTGGTGCTGGCCGGTTTGACCGATCCCCTGATCCTGAACCTTTCGGTGAGGGACCTGATCCTGCTGGCCGGCGGGCTGTTTTTATTGTACAAAGCCGTCAAGGAGATCCACCATACCATTTCTACGGCCGATGCGCATGAGGCGGCCCATGCCGCCGGTTCCGGAACCTATGCCGCCATCATCGCCCAGATCGTCCTGCTCGATATCGTCTTTTCCGTTGACTCGGTGATCACCGCCGTCGGCCTGACCTCCGAGCTGTGGATTATCGTCACGGCGGTCGTGGTGTCGTTTACCGGGATTCTGTTCTACGCCGGGCCCATCGGCGAGTTTATCATGCGCCACCCGGCCCTGAAGATCCTGGCCCTTTCGTTTTTGATCACCATCGGCATCACCATCTTCATGGAGGGCCTGCACAAGCACGTTCCCAAGGCCTATATCTACCTGCCAATGGGATTCGCGCTCTTCGTTGAGATTCTGCAAATGCGCTACGAGCATAATAAGCGCAAGCGGCATGCGCCGTGACCCATCCCGCCTGCGGGATGGGAACCGCAGAATATCGAACAAAGAACCGCAGAATTTCGAAGTGAAGAATTCTTTCTTGACTTCGGCATTCTGCGGTTCGCCGGTTCGATATTCGAAATTCTACTCGTCCCTGTCCAGTGTCTTGCGGACAAGTTCCGCCAATTCCTTTATGATCAGCGGCTTGTAGGCGATGCCCGCAAATCCCAGGGAGTGGATGTTCACTTCGTTCAGCTTTTCGCTGTAGCCGGTGCAGATGATAATGGGGATGTCGGGACGCAGCGCAAGTATCTTCCGGCCCAGCAGGTCTCCCGTCATGTGCGGCATGGTCATATCGGTAACCACCAGATCGAATTCCTGCGGTGATCGGGAAAAGCGCGTCAGCGCCTCGTTGCTGTCCATGACGCCGGTAACGCGGTAACCCAGCGTTTCAAGCATCTGAATGCCGATGTCCACGATGTCGGGTTCATCGTCAATGAACAGAATGCGCTCGTTGCCCACCGGCAGCGGTTGATCCGCCGCCTCTTCCGCATCCGGTTCCTCATCGATGACCGGCAGAAGAATTTCAAAAGTGGACCCGGCGCCGACCTCGCTGCTGACTTGAATGGTGCCGCCGCATTCAGTGACGATGCCGTGCACCACGGCCAGACCCATGCCGGTGCCCTCACCCGGCTTTTTGGTGGTGTAAAACGGGTCGAATATCCTTTCCTGGCTGTCCGCCGGAATGCCCACACCGGTATCCCCGACCTCGATTTTCAAATACCGTTCGGCAACCGGCCCATGGATTCCGCTGGCGTCTTTTCCCTGCACCCCAATCGATTCCAGGTGCACGATCAGTTCGCCGCCATTGTCCCGCATGGCGTACGCCGCATTGGTGCACAAATTCATGAGGACCTGATGGATCTGGATCGGGTCCGCCAGAATCGCCTCCCTGGATTTGAGATGGGAGCGGATGTCGATGGTGCTGGGCAGGGTGGCCTTCAGCAGTTTGAGCACCTCCTTCATGATGGTCTGGACGACCACCGGGCGTGGTTCCTTGTCGTGGGAGCGGCTGAACGCAAGAATCTGATTCACCAATGACCTGGCACGATCGCCGGCTTTGAGGACCTTTTTAAGGTGCACCCGGAGGTGGGAATCGGGCGGCGTGTCGTACAAGGCGATGTCGGTATACCCCACGATGGCCGCCAGGATGTTATTGAAGTCGTGTGCGATCCCGGCCGCCAGGGTTCCGATGGCCTCCATTTTCTGTGCCTGCTGCATCTGCTTTTCCCGCAACAACTCTTTTGAGATATCCCGCTCCACGGACAAATAATCGCTGATCTTGCCTTTGTCGCGCTGCACGGGGACGATGGTCGCCTCCACTTCGAAAAGGTTGCCGTCCTTGCGGCGATTGGTCATCCTCCCGCTCCAGGCTTTTCCGGATTTCAATGCATTCCATATTGTTTCATAGTGCCGCGCATCGTGGTTGCCGCTCTTCAGTATGCCAGGCGTTTTTCCGATGGCCTCTTGCCGGCTGTAGCCGGAGATGTGCTCGAAGGCTGCGTTGACATAGTGGATGCGGCCATCGAGATCGGTGATGATAACCATCTCCGGCGCCTGCTCGATGGCCATGGCCAGCAACTGCCGCTCCTCTTCGGCTTTTTTTCTTTCCGTGATGTCGATCATGGCCCCCACGAGCCCGCCCGGGGTGCCGTCCTTGCGGTAGAAGACGGCCTTGTTGAAAATGACCGAACGGCAGGACCCGTCTGCATACTGCACATCGGCCTCATAGACCTGTTGACGCAGCGATGCGAACAGGGCGTTGTCCGCCTCGAAAAAGATGTCCGCCAGCTCTTTGGGGGCAATATCATATACCGATTTGCCGACCAATTGGTCCCGGGTCAGGCCGGTATAGCCTTCGAAGGACTGGTTGCAGCCCAGGTAGCGCCCCTGTGTGTCTTTGTAAAATATGGGATGGGGAAGTGTGTCGATCAGGGTTTGCAGGAAGGTCACCTGTTCGCTCAATTCACGCTCCATTTTGAGCCGGTCCGTGACATCGGAAAAAAACCCCACCAGAAATCGCCGCCCTTTGATCTCGATTGTTCCGGAACGTATGTCGGTGTAGATGATGCGACCGTCTTTTCGCAGGCAGGGTATTTCTTCGGCAAGTATCTTTCCGCCTTGGGACTGGACCCGGAATTCTTCCAGTATCCACTCCCGGTCGGCTTTCGGGTGAATATCCGGGACGGACATCTGTTCCAGCTCTTCCTGGCGGTAGCCCAGCAACTCACAGATGGCCGGATTGGCAAACCGTAGTTGGTAGGTTTCCGTGTCTGCCAGCAGGATGCCCTCCATGCTGCCTTCAAATATGGCCCGGTAACGTTGTTCGCTCTCCGCCTGCGCCCGGCTGCCTGCGAGCTGGTCGGTGATGTCGGTGATCACCGAGGTAAACCCGACGACCTTGCCGGCGGCATCGTGCTGGTAATTCCAGTCGACACGGACATCGATAATGCGGCCGTCTTTGGTGAAATTTTTGGAATAGTAAGGTTCGGGAGGCGGCTGGTTTTCGGCCAGCTCTTCGAGCAGCCTTGGCAGGTACTCCCTTTCATACTGATCGACGACAAGCGAGGCCACCGATTTACCAATCAATTCGCCTTCCGGGTAACCGAGAATCTTGTGATGCGACCGGTTGCTGGAGGTGATGATGCCTTCGATTGTATTTTCTTGAATGCCGTGGGGAATGGTATCGATCACGGTGGCGAAACGCTTCTCCCGGGAGCGTAAAGCTCCAATGATGGCTTCCTGCTCCGACAACCTGGCTTCCAAAGCGTTTACCCTGTCGCGGCATATATTTTGAGCGGCATTAGATTTCATGGCGATGATCCTTTAGTGGTTTGACTTGTTACAGGCGGGGGATGCAACACAGGATTGCAGCAGCTGCGTGCAAGGGGGCCGATGGTCCCAATGCGGCAAAACGGCCGGTGGTATTGCACGCATGAGGTCAATATAGGTATGGGTTGACGGCCACGCAACTTCTAGGGAAAGGTTTTTAAGAGATCGCGTGCGCTTCGGTGCCGACCGGCTCGCTGATCACGCGGTCCCGGCCGGCTTGTTTGGCCGCGTACATCCTTTGATCGGCCCGATCGATCAATCTCTCCAGGGGTTCTCCCCTTCTGTGGGTGGCAATGCCGCCGCTGATGGTGAGCCGAATCGTCTTGCCGGACAGGTGAATTTCGAGCGTTTTAATCTGGCGGCGGACGCGCTCCGCCAATTGAAGAACCTGACCGCTTTCCCGGTTGGGGACGAAAATGAGAAACTCTTCGCCGCCGTAACGGATGGGGATATCGCTCTCCCGGCACTCCCTGATCAGCACATCGGCGACATGGGTCAGCACATCGTCGCCGGCGCTGTGGCCGTACTGGTCGTTGATCGCTTTGAAATGATCGAGGTCGAACATGACCGCACTGACGCCGGGGATGCTGCGGCGGTCATGGGCCGCCAGTAACGATGTGGCCGATTCCATCATGTAGAGCCGGGTGTAGAGCCGGGTCAAAGGGTCGCGAAAGGCGTGCTGCTGCATCTGTTTCATGTTGCGCCAGCGCTCGATGAGAAAAACGGCGCACAGCCACGCCACCGCCATGATCAGGAGGGTCAACGCCACCCTTTGCACCAGGATCGTTTTCAGACCTTGGATCGGCCAGAGGATATAGGCCGTCCATTCAAGACCGGCCACCTTCGTCTCTTCCAGTACATACTTGGCGGGTGCTAACCCCGAATCCTTAACCATGGCCGGGGTGATCATGCGGACCCTCTGCCGATATTCGATGGGCTCTCTGGTGATGGCGCGTATCTCCACGTCAGGGAACCGTTGGGAGTGTTCGCTGGAATGCGGCTTGAGGTTCGCGGGTCCGTTCAAGGTGTGAAGCAGATAGTGTTTGGGCCGGCTGATGATGGCCACGCCGCTTTTATCGGTGATGATAAAGGGGGGGGTGGAACGTTCCTCCGGCAGGACCAGGGTTTGAGGATCGGTTTTGGTGACCGCCACACCCAGGACCTCTCCCCCCAAATAGATGGGCACCGCAACGAAAAAACCGAGGCGCCGGGAAACCACGCCCAATGCGACGTAGTGGGCGGTCTCCCCCAAAGCCGCCCTCTGAAAATAGGGTCTCATGCTCAGATTCCACCCTACGAACGAGTCCTCGGCATCCCAATTGCCGGATGCCAGAACACGGCCTTTCAGGTTGAGAACGTACGCGATACTGCCCGAAGTGACATACAGGCGAGACAGGTACTGGTTGGCTTCATCGAACCGGGTCTTATCCCCGGGCTCAACCAGGACGGAGGTGATCCGTTCGTCCGCCCCTACGATTCGGGTAATGGTTTGCAGGCTCTCGATGCGGCTCTGCAGATAGGCCAGCTGAACCTTCAGTTCGTCCTGCGCCCGGTCGCTCAGATCGTTGAGCATGCTATGGTGGAACCACTGCGCCACAGCGATCGCCACCGGAACGGAGGTGAGCACGCCGATGAGGACAATCCATCGAATCAGTGGTCGTTTGCCGGTGAGCGCAACCGCCATTTCGTTCTTCCTAAACCGTTTTCAGGTATTCTCGAATCTCCAGGGCTGCCGACCCGCCTTCACCAGCGGCGCTGACCACCTGTTTTGTGCTGGTGTCGCGAACGTCTCCGGCAGCGAAAACGCCGGGGATGCTGGTTTCCATCATGAAGGGATCGCGGTCCTCGAATCCTTCGGGACGTTTTGCGCCGTGCATCAAGCTGTGGCCCGTTACGGTAAACCCCCACGCATCGAGTTGTATGCCGCTGCCCTTCAAGAAAGCCGTACTGGGAACAAGACCGATGAAGATGAATGCCCCGTCCGCAGGCAACTCGCCCTTTTTGCCGGTCTGATTATTGATGATACGAAGCTTTTTCAGCTTGCCGGCGGCGCCCTCGAAAGATTTGACCTCCGTGTGCCAGCGGACCTCGATCTTGGGATGGGACAGGACCTTGTCTTGAATGAACCGGGTCGCCTTGAATTCGCCTCCGCGCACGAGGATGGTGACCTTGTCGGCAAATTTGGTGAGCAGCAGACTTTCCTCGGCCGCGCTATTGCCGCCTCCGATCACCGCCACCCGTTTGCCATGGTAAAACGGGCCATCGCAGGTGGCGCAGAAATGGACGCCGGCGCCCATGTAATCGCTCTCTCCCGCCACGTTCAGCCGCTTGTACCGGCTGCCGCTGGCGATCAGGACGGCCTTGGCGCTGTATTCGCTGCCGTTGGCGGTTTTGATGCTGGCGTAATTGTCGTGCCTGCTCAGGCCGGCGACTTCCTGGGCTTGAAGCAATTCCACGCCGAAGCGTTCGGCCTGTTGTCTCAGGCGGTTGGAGAAGTCGATGCCGGCCACCCCTTCGGGAAAACCCGGCATGTTGTCCAGCTTTTCGGTGCCGGCGGCCTGGCCGCCAAAGGCCGCCCTTTCAATCACCAGGGTATCGATGGCCTCCCTGGCCGCATAAATGGCCGCGGTCAACCCGGCCGGACCGCCGCCCAAAACGATCAGGTCGTAGTGGCTGCGGCTGGCTGCCGTCTTAAGGCCCAGTTTTTCCGCCAGTTGGGCGCTGGAAGGCTCGGTGAGAAAACTGCCGTCTTCGAAAACAATGGTGGGAATGATCCGCTTGCCGTTGTTTTTTTCAATGATCAGCTGCTCGGCGGCCTTGTCCTCTTCGATATCGACCCATTGATAGGGGATCTGGTGTTCGCCGAGAAATTGTTTGCTTGTGCGGCAATCCGGGCACCAATGGGCACCATAGACGATGATCTTCGATGGGCTCATGGCTGCGCCTCTCATTCTACGGGATTAAAATTGCTTTAATTATCAGACAGCTCCCGGCCCATGTCAAATCCAAACCCCCGCATTCCAAGGCGCCAAAAATCCATTTTGCATTTGAAGTCGCGGCCCCAAAGCGCTTTCCGACCTTGACACCCTTTCGGATCTCATGCTAGATAGCCGCGTAAAAAGTCAATGGAGTTTCGGTGGCCCCGGTACGGGGCTGAAAAGGGAAGCCGGCGCAATTCCGGCACGGACCCGCCGCTGTGTGTGGGGACGAACGCCGCAAATGCCACTGCGATACCAGGTTGCACGTCGAAGTGTCGCGGGAAGGTGCGGTCAGTAGGATGATCCACGAGTCAGAAGACCTGCCGAATCGCTCCCTGTAAAACTTGGTGGAGATGGTAAATCCCCAGGCTGACATGATCGGCTTGGGGTTTTTTTATGGGCCGGGGAAGAGACAAATGGTCCATCTTCCATGGCCCCGGCACCCGGCCGAAAACGAAACGGAGAACAGCGATATGGCACAATCACAGGTAGAGTACGCAGTCACGGGCAAGATTACGCCCCAGATGGAAGCGGTTGCCGAGGCGGAAGGCCTTGAACCGGAACTGATCCGGCAACGCATCGCCGACGGCCGGATCGTCATCCCCATGAACAACACCCATAGCCATCGCATCACCGGTATCGGCCAGGGGCTGTCCACCAAAATCAACGCTTCCATCGGCACTTCCACCGACATCGCCGACATCGACGCCGAGGTGCGCAAGGCCTTGGCCGCCCAGAAAGCGGGGGCCGACACCCTGATGGAACTCTCCGTGGGCGGCGACCTGGACAGAATCCGGCGCGAAGTGATCGCCGCGGTGGACCTGCCCGTGGGCAACGTGCCCCTCTACCAGGCCTTCTGCGAAGCCACGGAGAAGTACGGCGACCCCAACAAGCTCGACGAGGAGCTGCTCTTCGAGATGATCGAACGCCAGTGTGCGGACGGCATGGCCTTTATGGCCATTCACTGCGGCATCAATCTCTACACCATCGAGCGTCTGGAAAAGCAGGGATACCGGTATGGCGGCCTGGTGAGCAAGGGCGGCGCCTCCATGGTGGCGTGGATGAAGGCCAACAACAAAGAAAATCCCCTTTATGAAAAGTTCGACCGGGTGGTGGAGATATTGAAGCAGTACGACGTGGTGCTTTCATTGGGCAACGGTCTGCGCGCCGGCTCCATCGGCGACTCCTTCGACCGCGCCATGATTCAGGAGTTGCTGATCAATTGCGAGCTGGCCGAAGAGGGCCGCAAGATGGGTTGCCAGATGATGGTGGAAGGGCCCGGCCATGTGCCCATGGACGAAATCGAGGCCAACATCATCCTGCAAAAGCGCATGAGCGGCAACGCGCCCTACTACATGCTCGGTCCCCTGCCGACCGATGTCGGGGCGGGCTACGACCACGTGGTGGCCGCCATCGGCGCGTCCCAATCCGCGCGGTACGGCGCCGACCTGATCTGCTACATCACCCCTGCGGAGCACCTTGCCCTCCCCGACGAAGCGGATGTGATCGAAGGGGTTAAAGTTGCCCGGCTGGCCGCCCACATCGGCGATCTGACCAAGCTGCCGGAAAAAACCCGGCCGCGGGACCTTGCCATGAGCAAGGCGCGTCGCGATCTGGACTGGCAGGGGCAGTTCGGCCACGCCCTGTTTCCCGAAGACGCCATGCGGATCCGCGCCGACCGGGCCCCCAGCTGCGACAGTTCGGTCTGTACCATGTGCGGCGATTTCTGTGCCAACAAAGCCTCGGCCGACATGTTCAAGGAGGTATTGGCGGCCGGGCCAAAGGCGTAAAATAGAAGTGCGGGTCTATAACCCAAATCAAGGTAATGAACGTTAGAGCCGGTCTTTGGGGCCGGCCAACCCGGCGCACGGGCAAGGATGGCAAGCACCCGTAAGATGCGCTACGGGCGGGCCGCAAACTCGCTGCGCTCAAACAGCTTAGGGCCCGTTGATCCTCCGCTGCATCTAACGGTTGCCATCCTTGCCCAATGTGCGCCGGGCCGACCGGCCCCAAAGACCTCCGGTCGAGGATGATAGCGGTACAATTCCATCCATCTTGTTTTGGGCTATAGGTCCGTAAAAATATGGACC
>JBNLAV010000154.1:0-3898 GCA_050302315.1 Desulfobacteraceae bacterium | reverse complement strand
GACACGCCGTCGTCCGCTATGGCGATCATTGACTCGGTGGCTGGTACCTGTTTAAGTAAAACCAGAATCTCCACAGTGTGCTTCCTCCTTTGTATTCGTCTCTTTGATTCAGGTCGCTCGGCTCAACGTCTCACAGCTCTCGATTAGTAAAACCCGGTCATTAAGGGCCGTAACTCCCGCTTTTACCTAGCGTTATTTGCTTAGACCTGACCGCCACTTTATATAAGTGGCTCAAATTATTAAGATAGAAATTGACTAAGGGCGGTATTTATAAGACTAGGCATTCGATGTCAACGCCAAAAGCATGGTTCTAATCGACTTCAAAAACGATATTGACCTCTTGAAAGGTGTCGGGTTCGAATTCCTCGATGTTTTTGCCGCGTTCCATCAGGGCCGCCATTTGTTTAAATGCGCTTTCGTATGTGCCGATGGCTGCGGATAGCCGGTCGGTCATGAGATCCTCCTCGCCCAATTCGGCGTATGTTTCTTTGAGCAATCGGCGGCCCTCTTCCAGGTGGCGCTGGATTTTCAAAAAAATAGTCTTGCGTTTTTCATGCTGCCGACGCTCGTTGGCGATGATGGGCAGCAGGCGCTGAACGGAGAACTCGATCAACACATCCCGGGGGGCATTGAAGTGGCTGGCGATATCCTCCAGGCTCAGCAAGGCATTGCGGCTTATCACATAGGTTTTCTGAATACGGTTGACGGTCTGCAAGCGGGCATTGCGGAATCTGCGCGCAATGGCGCTGAGGGTATCCGTATCCTGAAACAGATGGTCGAAAAGTGATTTTTGCTTGATGCCCAATTGGCCGGCTACAATACTGATGGCTTCGATGCAGTCGCTGGTCAGCTTGAAGGTCGCGCGCACGGATTGACGGCCCTTCAAGTCGGCAAAATCCGACTGGGAAAGATTATTGAAATCAGATCGGTTGGTGTTATCTTCATTTGCCATAGGCAACCTCATGCCGGCATTATTGTTTTTCAGATAACAGGTGAAACGGTGATCTTTTTAGCCTTGCTATTGGTTCATCCACCTTATTAAAATTAACATTATCAATATAATGTTTGCCAAATAGTAATGCAAGTCTAAAATTGATCCAGGATCCCGAAAATAGTACGGATCACTGCTTACAGTCGGTTCGACTCATCTAATGCAACTGCCTTCCATATTATCAGAGGCTGGTCAGGAAAACTATTTGACCGAAAATTGTTTGCTGTGTACTCTATGCAAAAAAATGGAATAGAGCCCTTGTGGTGCTATCAAGTAGAGTATGCTGGTGGTCTGCCCCGTCAATACGGATTCCCTCTTCCTGTTTCTTGCTGTTAACCAGATTTTTGCCACCAAAAGATAAGCGCTCATCTGAAAATTTCAGAGCGCGCGTTCTAACCCGACAAATCTTGGTATCGAAAGCATAGGATCATCCAAGTGCGAGGGGGCTGTGCATGCCAAAGGAAAATATTGGTCAACTGGTGGAAAGCATCCTGGCAACGGATCTCAAGGCAAGTTTTGCGATCATTGAACAATGGGCCGATCGGCATGGCCATGACATGGCCATTAAAGCGCTTTTGGCTCCGGTTTTGGCAAAAATCGGCGACATGTGGCTCAGCCCGGGTAAGGTTTCACTGGCTCAAGGTTATGTGGCTGCTCAGTTTGCCGAGGAGGTTCTCCAACGCGCCCAACCCTTTTTAGCCCAGGAAGAGACCAGTCCGAGCGCCAAAGGCCCTGTGGTGCTGGGATGCATTGAAGACGACTTTCATTCCTTGGGCTGCAAACTCGTGGCGGTTTTCCTGCACACGAATGGATGGCGCGTGGTGGAGTTGGGCACCGATGTTTTGCCGGAAACCTTCGTCGATAAGGCCATTGAGACCGGGGCGAGGGTCATCGGCGTCTCGGCCATGCTTTACTCCTCCGCCCTGAACATTCAAAAGCTGCGGGCGCAAATCGACCGGCGGGCCTTAAAAGGACGCCTGCAATTGGCCGTGGGTGGTGCGGTATTCAATGCCCGGCCCGGCACTGTACAGGAGGTTGGCGCGGATGGGACGGCTCAAAATGCCATGGCCGCGCCCGGGCTTTTCGATTCACTGTGGCGCAAATCACTTAGCGGAGGGCCAATCAATGAACAGCGCTGAAAGAGTCATTGCCGCCATACAGGGTCAACCTGCCGACCACCGGCCGGTGACCGCCACTCTCAGCCTCTATGGCGCCGGACTGATCGATTGCCCGCTGACGGAGTATTACACCATTGCCCGTCACTATGCCGAGGGACAATCGGCGGTTCGCGAAACCTTCGCTCCCGATATTCTCTTTGCGCCCTTTATTTTGGCCGCCGAAGGTGAAGCCTTTGGCAGTGAACTGACCATTCCCCGGGACAATCCGCCCATTCTGAAAAAACCCGTTCTAAAAGAGGGGGATACGTGGGACCACCTGCCGATTCCCGATGTGGACGGCCACCCCCGGTTGGTGTTCATCCGGGAAGCACTGCGGCGGATGGTTCGTGAAAACAATGGCGAAGTGCCGGTGGCCGCCATTGCGCTCAGCCCCATGGACTTGCCGGTCATGCTCCTGGGACTGGAGGGGTGGTTGAAAACGGTGCTCTTTCACGAATCCAGGGCCCGGCAGCTCATCGATGTCACCCAGGCCTTCTTCATCCGCTGGACCAGAGCACTTTTCCAAGACGGCGCCGCCGTGGTAGCGGTCCCCCAAGCGTTCACCAATCCCTTGATCGTCACTGCCGATATCGCCGGCCGACTTGCCATACCCGCATTGAAAGAGGCGTTAACCCAGGTTAACGGCCATTTCATATTGCACCACGTGGGTCAGCCCATGCTTCCCTTTCTGAAACTCTACCGGGATGCCGGTATCCGCAATGTCATCGGCTACCTGATAGACCCTGCCGATACCTTTGCCGACGCCAGAGCCGTGCTGGGCCCGGAGCCGGTCCTGCTGGGCAATATCGACGGGCCGTCCATGAACCAATGCAGCCCAGAGGACGTCTCCAGGGTCTGTGCATCCCTTCTGGGGGAACGCCGGGACGACAAGCGCTTTATTCCGGCCACAACCGGTCCGGATGTGCCGCTAAATACACCTGCCGAAAACATCCTGGCCATGATCGAGGCCATCAGAGGCGGGAGCGCCGGCTGAATGCGAACCCACCCAAAGCCGGTGACGGTGGTTGCCTGTTCAATATTTCGTCGTGAAATTGAATTGCTCCAGGCCCAGGGGGAACTTGCGCGGCCCTTTCGCTATCTGGATTCCATGCTGCACATGCTGCCGGAAAAGCTTGAATCCCGATTGGACACCATGATCCGCCGCACACTCAGCCGAGGCCATCACACCGTGCTGCTTTATGGCGAATGTCATCCCAACATGCCTGAGCAGGAACGACAAAAAGGGGTTTGTCGCCTCAACGGTTTAAATTGCTGCGAGATTTTATTAGGCCGGCGAGCCTACCGTTCCTATCTAAAAAGGGGCGCCTTCTTTCTCATGCCCGAATGGGTGCAGCGGTGGGAAACGGTGTTTCGCGAACAATTGGGGCTGAATGAATCGACGGCCGCAAGCTTCATGGGATCCATGCACACCCACCTCTTATATCTGGACACAAAGGTGCAACCCATACCGGATGCGCTCCTGGATGACATTTCCCGTTTCACCGGCCTGCCCTGGCAAGCTGTTCCCGTTTCATTGAACCATCTGCGAATTGCCATCAACCGTTGCATTCAAAACCTGTCTAAAGCTCAAACGCCGAAGGAATGTTCCGATATGCCCCGCAAGGACCAATCCAAGGCCCAGCACATGATGACATTCAATATCATGGGCCAGGTCCTCAAACGCGCAGACAATCTGCCTGACATGGCAGCCTATCTGACCGACGAGATGCGCAAACTCACCGGTGCGCGA
>JBNLAV010000153.1:0-14381 GCA_050302315.1 Desulfobacteraceae bacterium | reverse complement strand
GCGCGGATTTTCAAAGGTCATCGACGTCTGGGGGGCGGAGCACCACGGCTACATCCCCCGCATTAAGGCAGCCGTCCAGGCCGGCGGACAGCGTGCCGATCAGTTCGAGGTGATCCTGGTGCAGCTGGTGAACCTCCTGCGGGACGGCCAGCCGGTGGCCATGTCCACCCGCGCCGGCGAATTCGAGACCCTCAAGGATGTGGTCGACGAGGTGGGCAAGGACGCGGCCCGCTTTATTTTCCTGACCCGCGATTACGAAAGCCCCCTGGATTTCGATCTGGAGGTGGCCAAACAGAAGACCAATGACAACCCGGTCTATTATGTCCAGTACGTGCACGCCCGCATCGCCAGCATTCTGCGCAAAGCCGAAGACCGGCGCCAGGGGCCGGCCGCCGTTACGGCCGACGCCCATCGATGCCTGGTCGCCCCCGAGGAGATTCAGCTCATCAAGGCCATGGGGCGCTATGGGGATGTCCTGCGCGCCAGCGCCGAACAACTGGCGCCGCACCGGGTGACCTATTACCTGATGAACCTGGCGTCTTTGTTTCATGCTTACTACAACAAGCATCGTGTGCTCTCGGATGACCTGGCGCTGACACAGGCGCGCCTCGGGTTGATTTCGGCGGTGCAGACGGTGATCCGAAACGGTCTGGCCCTTCTGGGGGTCTCGGCGCCGGAGAAAATGTAGCGATGAGCGCAGTGGCGAAAAAAAATCCTTCGGGGATCTATATGTCGCGCAAAGGGATGCTGGTGTGGGGCTGCCTGATCGTCTTTGTCGCTGGATGGATGTTTGTCCTCGGTATAATGGTGGGGCGCGGCCAAGCGCCGGTAAACCTCGAAATGGGAAAGCTGGAAAAGGAGTTGGCCGACCTCAAGGCAAAGATGCTGGCCCAGGAGAAAGCCAAGGTGGAGGCGCAGATTTCAGGCAAGGAAAGCAATCTGCCCGAACTGGGCTATCCTGAGGCACTGACTTCCGCCAAAAAAGAAGAGCCCTTCAAGTCCTTGCCCAAAAAGGTCCCGGCAACGGCCAGGCCGGTGCCTGCGCCGCCTGAAAAAATCGAAGCCAAGCCCAAGCCGGCGCCGAAGCCTGCGCCGAAGCCGGAACCGACGGTCCGGCCGACGCCGTCCAAGCCCAAGAGCCCGCCCCCATCCGAGCCGGCTACCAGGACCGCCGCCCGGAAGGGGCGTTTCAGCGTTCAGGTGGCGGCGGTGCAAAATGTCCGCAGCGCGGAGCTGTTGGCGGCAAAACTCCGCAAACAAGGCTACCGGGCTTACCAGATACGGTCCGAAGTGGCCGGAAAAGGGGTGTGGTATCGTGTCCGCGTCGGGGCATTCGAAGACCGGGCGGAAGCCGATCGCGTGCTGGCCAAATTGAAGGCGGATAAGTTCGGCGGTATGGTGGTCGGTACGCAATAAATTCAGTTTTGAACTTAAAGCTTAAAGATAAGGAGTTCCGCCGATCGGTAAATGCGCCGCTCGGGCGCAGGATGGATCAGGAGTCGATATGAAAATTACAGCCGAAGAAGTCTTGCATGTGGCGAAACTGGCGCGCCTGGAGATCGAACCCGACCGTGTGGAGAAGATGGCGGATCAATTGGCCACCATCCTGACCTATGTGGACAAGCTGGGTGAGGTGGACACCCGGGATGTGCCGGCCACGTCGCATGCCATTGCCTTGACCAACGCTTTTCGGGAAGACACGGTTCGCGGCTCGCTGCCGCGTGAACAGGCCTTGGACAATGCGCCGGCCAAGGAAGACGGTGGATTTGTCGTCCCCAAGGTGATCTGAAATGTACAAGCGTTGTCCCAATTGCGGATTCGAATGGATGGAGCGGGAAGATCTGTTGTCGGACCGGGATATCGAATTGGTGGGGTATCAGGTGAATTTCATGCGCCTGGAGGCGGGCATCATTTTGTTCAACCATCGATGCAAGGGTACCTTGGCGCTGTGCGCAGACGATTTTTCAGACCTTTATGACGGGCCCGTGTTTCAAGAAAAAGCGTTCGGCACGGAGAAATGCCCGGGCCACTGCCTTCACGAAGAGGATTTCAGGCCCTGTCCGGTCGAGTGTGAGTGCGCTTATGTGCGCAATGTGATTCACCAGATCGAAACCTGGCCCAAGCGTCCCGCGGTGGAAATGGCCGAATAGGGTCGCAGCGGATGTGCTGATCGCGGGCAACCGTCGGAACGATCCGAAGACACTGACAATGAAACCAACGCGTGCGGTTGGTCCGAACCGGGCGACCGCATGAGGGAGCGAGTATGGAACTGCACACCCTTACAGTGGCCCAGGCCCATGAGATGCTCAAGTCCAAGGCGGTCTCATCGGTGGAGCTGACCCGGTCCGTTCTGGACCGCATCGCGGCAGTGGAGCCCGACATCGGGGCGTTTATCACCGTTACCCAGGACCAGGCGCTGGAGGCCGCGCAAAAGGCCGACCGGGCCATCGGCGATGGTCGGATATCGGCGCTGACCGGCATTCCCCTCGGGATCAAGGATGTGCTCTGTACCCGGGGCGTGCCAACCACCTGCGGATCGCAGATGCTTGAGAATTTCATCCCGCCTTTTGACGCGTATGTGATGCGGCGGCTGCACAGCGTCAATGCGGTCATGGTGGGCAAGTTGAACATGGACGAATTCGCCATGGGGTCCACCACGGAGCATTCCGCGTTTCAGGTGACCAAAAACCCGTGGGATACGACCTGCATTCCCGGCGGCTCCAGCGGCGGTTCCGGGGCGGCGGTGGCAGCGGATATGTGTTTGGCGGCGCTTGGTTCGGACACCGGTGGCTCCATCCGGCAGCCGGCGTCCCATTGCGGCGTCGTGGGGTTGAAACCCACCTACGGCCGGGTGTCGCGCTTCGGGTTGGTGGCCTTTGCATCCTCCCTCGATCAGATCGGCCCCTTGACCAAGACGGTGGCCGACAGTGCGCTCCTGCTGCAGGCCATTGCCGGACACGATCCGGATGATTCCACGTCGGTTCCGGACGCGGTCCCGGATTACATGGCCGAACTGGATGCCGATATCAAGGGGCTCAAGGTGGGGATTCCCACCGCCTATTTCGAAATGGCCGGACTCGATCCGGAAGTGGCGGCTGCGGTCCGGTCGGCAGTGGATACCCTCAAATCCCTGGGCGCCGAAACGGTACCGGTCGAGCTGCCCCACACCGAATACGGCGTGGCCGCTTATTACCTGATCGCACCTTCCGAGGCCAGCTCCAATCTGGCGCGCTACGACGGCGTCAAATACGGCTTGCGGGACGATCGCCAATCCGAGTTGATCCAGATGTACCGCCACACCCGTTCAAAGGGCTTCGGCCCGGAGGTCCAGCGGCGCATCCTGCTGGGGACCTATGCACTTTCGGCCGGCTATTACGACGCCTACTACGGCAAGGCCAGCCAGATCCGCACCCTGATCATGAACGACTTCAAAACGGCCTTCGGGCAGTGCGATGTGATCGCATCGCCGGTTTCACCCACGCCGGCCACAAAGATCGGCGCGCACACCGGAGACCCTTTGGCCATGTATCTGTCTGATATTTATACCCTGTCGGCCAATCTGGCCGGCATTCCGGGCATATCGGTGCCGTGCGGGCGCTCCAAAGAGGGGCTGCCCATCGGACTGCAGCTGCTGGCCGGTCATTTTCAGGAGGCGGTGCTGTTGCGGGCCGCCCACCATTTCGAGCAGGCCACCGAGTTTCATAGGGCCCGGCCAGCCGGCCTGTAGGAGCGGCTTTTAGCCGCGATATAAGCTACCGGGAATTGAGCTTGGGCGGTAAAATTCCAGACGGGGGCCGGTTTATAGCCCCCACACCGATAGGAGCAAACATGACCATCATCCCCCAGGGCGAAGATCTTCGCCGGGCCGTCAAATGGATATCCGAGATGCGCAAGGACGATCCTTCCGCCGATCCGAGAAAGCTCGTCAATGAAGCCTGTCTTAAATTCAACCTGTCGCCCGTGGACGCCGAGTACCTGGGGCGGTGGGTGAAGGAAGAAACTGATTAACGCGTGACATGTAGGAGCGGCTTTCAGCCGCGACCAGGCTGCCATTAGTCCTATGTCTAAATCACCCGGAAACAAGGCTCTAAGAAAAGGCGGGCGTTCGCTAAAAGGCCAGTATTATTTAGTGACGACAAACACAGTTGGGCGAAGACCATTATTTAATGCTCCCGAAGCAGCAAAGTTATTGTTGGATTCATTGTATTGGTTTGACCAGCAGGCATATATCGAACTCGACACAGCCATAGTTATGCCGGATCATATACATTTCATTGCCAAGCTGAAGCTTTCGGCACTTCCTGACCTGATGAGAAAATTCAAAGGATATACTGCTCGCGAAATTAACTCCCGGCTCGGGCTCTCGGGTTCATTGTGGCAATCCGGTTATCACGACCATGCAATTCGAAAGAATGAAGATATCAACGATGTTCGTCAATATTGCCTTTGCAATCCTATAAGAGCTGGGATAGTCGAAAATTATGAGGACTATCCGCATTGGTATTGCTGTGCATTGGCAAATAGTGCTGGCGATGGTGCCGGCCAAAAAATCGCGGCTAAAAGCCGCTCCTACAAGTCTGTTGACGGCGGAATGTTGGAACGAAAATGACTCAGATTAGAATTCTGCCCGAAATCCTGGCCAACAAGATCGCCGCCGGCGAGGTGGTGGAGCGGCCGGCCTCGGTGGTCAAGGAGTTGGTTGAAAACGCCCTGGACGCCGAAAGCACCCGCATCACCATCAATATCGACAACGGCGGGCGATCGCTGATCGAAGTGGCCGACAACGGTATCGGCATGGGCCATGACGATGCGTTGCTGGCGCTGGAACGGTTTGCCACCAGCAAGATCCGCGACGACCGGGACCTGTTTTCAATCCGCACCCTGGGGTTCCGGGGAGAGGCCCTGCCCAGCATCGCCGCCGTATCCAAGATGACCATGGTGACCCGGGACAAGCGGTCCGACAGCGCAGTGGCGGTGCGCGTCCATGGGGGCACGATCCTCGATGTCACCGAAACCGGCGCGCCAGCGGGGACGGTGGTCAGTGCGGCCCAGCTTTTTTATAACACCCCGGCCCGGCGCAAGTTTCTCAAAACGGTCAATACCGAGATGGGCCATATCGCCGACGTGACGGCCGGCATGGCCATGGGGCGCCCCCGGGTCCACTTCAAGCTGGTTCACAACAGAAAGACGGTAAAGCAGTGGCCCGCCGTATCCGATGCGGCCCTGCGGGTGGCCGCCGTATTGGGGGCGGTGGAGGGCGACGCCCTGATCCCGGTGAACGCCGCAAGGGAAGAGATGACCCTTGCAGGCCACCTGGGGCCCTCCCGGCTGGCCCGCAGTACATCACGGGGAATCTATCTTTATGTCAACGGTCGGCGGGTGCGCGACCGGGTCATTCAGCACGCACTGTTCGACGGCTACAGCGGCCGGCTGATGAAGGGGCGGTTCCCCCTGTCGGTTTTGTTTCTGGAGCTGCCTTTCGACCAGGTGGATGTGAACGTCCATCCCACCAAACACGAGATACGATTTATTGACCAGCGACGGGTGCACAACTGGGTGCGGGACCAGGTGGCCCGCTCCCTCTCCGATGCCGAGCGGCGATTATGGGCCGTTTCACAGCCCGTCCCCGATCATGGGGCCGTCTCCGAAGAACCGTCCGTCCCCTACAAAATCACCCCCAGGAAGGGGTCCGTACCAGCCGCATCGGCGGAACCTTTTGTTTATAAAGAAGAAAGCTCTCGACGCCCGCCTGAAGCGGAAGCTGATCGGCAAGAACCTGCCATCATTACCGGGGCGGCCATCGGGCGCCATGCACCGTTGGATTTGCCGGGCATACCGGGGAAGGACGATCAGCGGCCGATCTGGGAGGCGTCGGGCTTCGGCGACCTGGAGGTGATCGGGCAATTCCATGGCACCTACATTATTTGCCAGGGTCCCAGGGGGTTGGTGGTCATCGACCAGCATGCGGCCCATGAGCGCATCGTCTACGAAAGGCTCAAATCCAGCGCCGGCCGAATCGAATCCCAGCGGCTGCTGGTGCCCGAGACCGTTGAGCTGGGGTTTGCCGAGGCCCAGGTGCTGGAGGTGCTCATCGACCGGCTCGACGCCATGGGGTTCGAGATAGAACCATTCGGCGGCACCACCTTCGTGGTGAAATCGGTCCCCGTGATGCTCGACGGCCGGGATGTGGGCCGCATCATTACCGAATTGGCGGAGAAGGCCGCCGAGATCGGCCTGGCATCGGGCCTGGAAAAGGTACTGGACGAATGCCGCATGGTCATGGCGTGCCACAACGCCGTGCGGGCCAACCAGCGCCTCACCGGCGAGCAGACCCGGCAGATGCTCCAGCAACTCGATCGATGCGAAGACCCCTCCCACTGTCCCCATGGCCGTCCCACCTGGATTCAATGGACGGTCGGCGATCTCGAAAAAGCGTTTAAGCGGACCGTTTGAACGCGCATCACATTTTTTTCATAAATATTTGTATTTTAAGAAAATATTTCGTACAGGCGGTGCCTGGTATAAGCTTAAAGCGGAAAAAACGGGCTCTCTTTGTTTTTTAGAAGAAAACGATGGCCCGAATATTTTTTTGGATCTCCAATATATCGAAATAATACGATATATATGGATAATGACCCAAAGTTTCGAAGATAAATACCCCTCATATTTAGATTTATAAGATTGCCTGCATTAGCCGGCGGTAAGTAAAAATATACAATAATATAAGATTGTTAAAGTGACAAATACTTCTTGAGGCGATAAAATTTCAATTTTTTGGCGGGAAAAAATTTCTTTTAAACGGTGAAATAAATATCAGAAAATCACATAAGTAATTTATTTTATATGTAATATGTAGTGTCCGGAGAAGTATTTTATTCGCTTGACAATGCCGATATGCCTTGGTAGTAATACTCCAATTATTGGTAGCCAGATTCAACTAACGTATCTGCCAATGCCTGAATGAAGCGCGATTTCCATTTTGAAGCGAACGAAACTGAACAAGTTGATCAGCGACATGAAGGAAAAATTGGTGACATTGGGACCATTGGCGGTTTAGACGGTTGGATTTGGCTGTTTTGTTTTGGGGGTTTGGCGATTCCCAATTTTCAATCCTTGTTAAGGAGGACAACAGATGAAGAAATTATTGGTACTCTTGATGGTTGTGGCCTTTGTGTCTCCGGCCATGGCAGCTGAGTGGAACTTTTACGGCAGCGCCCGTATGGCCTATTTCTACAACGATCTTGATGATGATGCCTCTGGTGTTACAGACGCCGTTACTGGCGACGCCGAGGACGATCTTGACCTGGCATTCGGCCTGCAGGGCAACTCCCGTATCGGCGCCAAAGTTAAAGCTTCCGACGCTGTTTCCGGTCGTTTCGAGTACGGCAGCGGCCCCAACCTGCGCCTGCTCTACGGGACCTGGAATTTCGGCGGCGGCTCCCTGACCGTCGGCCAGGACTACACCCCGATCGACAGCCTCTACTCCAACCAGGTTATTGATGATGACATCGGCCTGCTCAAAGAAGGTTGTGTATACGAAGGCCGTGTGCCGCAGCTGAAACTGCGTTTCGGCGGGTTCCAGCTTGCTTTCTTGTCACCGAAAACTTCCACTGTGGGTGGGTTCGACACCGACGTCTTGCTCCCCAAAATCGAGGCCGCTTACGACATGAAGATGGACACCTTTTCCGTCGGCGGTTTCGGCGGCTACCAGACCTACACCGTTGCTGAAAACACCCCCGAAGATGAGAATGTGGTCTCCTATATCATCGGCGGCCGCGCCAAAGCCAACTTCGGTCCGGCTTACGTCAACGCCGTCCTGAGCTATGGCCAGAACCTGAAAGAATACGGCGTTCTGCTGAGAAACGACTTCGCCGGCGGCATAAACTACAGCTTGGCCACCGGTGACACCGAAGACGCTACCACCTATGCAGTCGCTCTGGTCGTTGGCGCAAAAGTGGCTCCGAATTTCGGTCTGGAAGCCGGTGTTGGCTACCTGAAAAACGAAGTTGACGGCGTTGATGGCGCAGGCGACAGAGAAGGCGATGCCATGACCTATTATATTCAGGCTCCCATCACCCTGGCTCCGGGCGTCTTCGTCGTTCCCGAAATCAGCGTGTTTGATCTTGGCGACAACGAAACCGACGGTGCCACCGATGTTGATAACGGAATGCGCATTGCTTACGGTGCCAAGTTCCAGATCAACTTCTAAGATCGGATCCCATGGTTTGATTTAGAAGCACCCGTTGTACCCAAGCCGGAGCCCTGTGGGCTCCGGCTTTTTTTGTGGCCAGATTTCCAAATAAAACATACTTTCCAGCTAAAACCTGTCTCTATCCCTTTCTTCCCGTTTCGATCCGTCTTGGCTTAATCCGTTCGTTTCCACATTGGCTGGCATAGGGTCCAAACTCCTGGGAACGGTACCAACAGCATATGTCTCCAGAGGGCAGGCCTGGTTTATCGAGCGTTTTGGCATGGATGGATTATGGGGGTTGAACGGGCCTTGAGTGATATAGGCCGGGGCGCTGTTGTCCTGTCGTGTTGATTCAGATTGTAGCGCGTCAATTGGGTGGTTTCCCGGAACTGGAATTCATAGGGTTGGTGGGTTTTGCAAAGTCATTGAGGAGATCAGCCTTATTGAAAAGGATGAATCGACCGCAACGGGGCCGTTTATAGGGCATGACAATCAAGCAACGGACAGCGATTCTGACTGAACGGAATTCATAAACCGGTCGGCGCGGAGGCCGACCCTACGCAGGCCCAGGGTGTAGTGGAGGCCAATGCGACAATGTGGAGGTGGGGCTGCAACATGGTCCCGTAGGGCGGGCCTCCGTGCCCGCCGGTTGGCGATGACAGGTGGGGGGCGCCTGGAACCGGTCGGCACGCAGACCGACCCCTGCGCGAAAAATATTTATTAGAAAATCCGTGAACCCACGCCTACTAAGATGAAGGACATTCCGTTAGAACTGCTGTGCAACGGATAAGTGGTCCTTGTATATCCCCGCCCGATGGCCTGCGGGGCGGACATCGATGCTGTTCTGACCAAGCGGCAATCTTCAGCGCCCTTTTAAATGCCCGTTGAGAAAGGCGCTATTCTTCTTGCTTTAAATCATATGCGATCAGCGCACACTTGGGCTGTGAGCCGATCACGCTGCCTTCCTTTGAGACCACCGCGGCCACCAGTTCATTTTGCCCGTCGTTGTCGAAATCGGCAACGGCAAGATCCTGGATTCGCCCTGATATTTTGCGGGTTCGCCAGGTGGGCATCATACCCAAGCCGTCCCAGGAGAGCGCCATGATGCGGGCACTTTTATAAATGCGATGTTGTTCAAGCTTGCGGCCCGCCGTGTCGGTGTTCTGGACCACCAGGGCCTCCAGCTTGGAATCCCCGTCGAGGTCGGCCAACCGGGTGCGTACCGGCAGAAAGAACGGCCTGCCCAGGTCACCCGGCCCGATACCGGGCAAGGAATAGGAAATCGGGCTGCCGCCGTAGTGTTCGGCGCTGGTCCATATCTCGTCCCCCTTGATTTCGAAAAGGCGGAGCTTGTCGCTTTCGTCGTAGCCCACCAGCGTATCGTTCCGATTGTTCTGGAAATCGCCGTAGGAAAGGCCGAGCAGGTTGGCTTTGTGGGCCGGCAGAATGCGCGCGCTTTTCTCGTACTGGCCGTTCTGCCAGACCATTTCGAAAACAGGCGAAGAGAGCGGGGTGGCGCCGCCGGTCAGCTGCCGCTGCCCCAGCAGGAGCTCGCCGCGGTCGGGATGCTGAACCACACGAAAATAGAGCCGTGCCAGCTTGACCACCGGCTTGAACTCCTTTCCGTCATATTCCAGCACTCGGGAGGCCAGGACCGTGCGGCGTGTGTTGAAGCCGGTCACAAATATTTCCGGCGTGCCGTTGCCGTTGATATCGCCGATATCGACGCCGATGTTGTATGAGCCGGCGGTTTTGATCTCGGCAATTTTCTGTTGGCGGCCCTGTGCGAACTGGTAGATGATCACCTCATCGGGTGCTATCAGGACGGTTTCGACCAGACCGTCGTTGTTGACATCCCCCACGTCCATGCCGTTGATGAGTACCTTTAGATTTCGGCTCTTCCAGAAGCCGCCGCCCGCGGCGCCCAATCTGCGCTCGCGTACGGATTCGAAGGCTGGATTCAGCGGGCTGCCGGCTTGGGGACCCCCTGCTTGGTCACCGTCTGCGGTGATGCCGCCGAGCAGCAGTTTTTCAGGATGTGCCCGGCTGCTGTCCGCCTCCGGCGTTGCGGGTTGGGTCGGTTGGACTTGGGGTTGAGCGGCAACCGTGTCGCGTCCGAACACCTGCTGGTTGATCTCGGTGGCCAACAGGTTGATCTGGGGGATCACCTCGTTCATGCTGTTCGTCTGTTTGGAGAAGTGGAGCGGTGCACGGGTGCCGGTGACATTCAGCATTTTGGCGTCGATGCTGACGCTTTCCCCCAGTACGGTGATGCTGCCGTGGATCACATAGTCGGCCTGGAGTTTGGCGCCGACCATCAGAGCGAGGCTGTCTCCAGTCATGCCCTGAACCTCTTGAAGCGCCTTGTCGGTGGAAACGGGGTCCACCACGGAAACCTGGTCCGAAGAAAGGCGGGAGGTCAACATCTGAACGATGCCTTTCCGGAGAAAGCTGTAGTCTTTCTCGGAATTGATCTGAAAGGGAACGATGGAGAGGCGGGTGGTGGCGGCAGCCGCCATGGTGCTTCCGGCGGCCGTGATGACGGCCATTGCCACGCTGATTTTCAAGAGTGTGGAAAGTCTCAAGAGTCGGCTCCTTTTCGCGTACGAATCGAGTTTGACCGTTTATAGCCCATCGGTTGTCATGGTTCAAGTTATCGTTTGGTAATCGTTTCCTTTTGCCGTAAATTTCTGAAATCTTGTAAACTTTGTGGTTATGGTGTACCTGGGTGGCGGGAATCGCAGATCCGTCAAAGATCGCACTCAACCGTTAGGAGGTGCCGAAATGATCATCACCAATTTGGGAAAACGCGTTCAAGACCGGTTGGTACGCGTCAGCGCCGATGTGCGTTGGGAAACCGCGACAGTCGAGGACCGTGAAATATATATCGAGTCGCCGGAAGCGTTCGCCGATGACATCCTTCCCAATGCAGACGCCTTCCTGGTCGGAGGGCTCGCACCTGCCATGCATTTTGGTGAGGAGCGTATTCGCATAGAGGGCGAAATCGATCCCCTGTTGGCCGAAGGATTGAATACCGCCATGGCCCTGCTCGCCATGTGGTCCGACGGCCGGATGAAACCGCTGTCCATCGAAGCGGATTGTCGTAAAGAGCTGCTTGTAACTCCATCGGCGGGGCGTTCGGGACAGTTTCTCTCCGGCGGAATTGACAGTTTATGCGCCCTGAAAACCAATCGGGACATCTATCCCGGCTCTCATCCGGGCAGCGTAAAGGATTGCCTGCTGGTCCACGGTTTCGATATCGGCGGCGTCATTGAAAGGGGGGCCAAATTCCATGTTTTCGAGCGCGCCAGGGATCATATGGCAGTAGTGGCCGAGGATGCGGGTGTTTCGCTCATCCCGGTTTACACCAACATCCGTCATCTTTGCGACCAGCGGGAGTTGTGGCTCAACTATTTTTTCGGTGCCGTGCTCGCGGCGGTGGCGCATGCTTTCGTGCCGCGCTTGAATCTGATCTATGTGGCCTCCTCTTACGATCTGCCCAACCTGCACCGCTGCGGATCCCATCCCCTCCTCGATCCGCTATATTCAAGCACAGGGATGCGGATCGTGCACAAAGACACCCATCTCTCCCGCATGGAAAAGCACCGCATCGTGTCCCAATGGGACGCCGCCTTCCAGAATTTCCGGGTCTGCCTGGCCAACACCCCCGACCGGTTGAATTGCGGGGTCTGCGAAAAGTGTACCCGAACGCGCACCGAATTGCTGGCCATGGGGCTGCTGCACAAAACCCGCGCATTCGTGGAAGACGATGTGACGGCGGAAGAGCTGCTCAAGTACGACATCACCATTCGCGGGCGGGATATATTTTACCGGGATATGCTCAAGCCGCTGGCCGAGCGGGGGAGAACGGACCTGGTCGATGCAATCGAGAAAAAATTAGCGGGCCGATAATCTATAATAAGGCATATTACAAGCCGGTCAGTGGGCCGGCCAACCCGGCGCACGTGCAAGGATGGCAAGCAACCGTAAGATGCGCTACGGGCGGGCCGCAAACTCGCTGCGCTCAAACAGCGCGGCCCGCTGATCCTCCGCTGCATCTAACGGTTGCTACGCCACCCTTGCCCAATGTGCGCCGGGCCGACCGGCCCACTGACCTCCCGCTGAGCATGATAGCGGTCCAATGACATCCACTTTGTTTTGGGTTATAGATCCGTAGATTTATAGTTGACTTCGCCGCCTGCAAATGCCCTGGTTTTTAAAAACCAGAAACCAGAAATCCTATTCCTTCAACTTCTTAGCCAATATCTGATTGACCAGCTTGGGATTGGCTTTGCCCCTGGTGGCTTTCATTACCTGCCCCACGAAGAACCCCATGAGTTTGGCATTGCCGTCCTTGAAGCGGGCCACCTCGTCCGGCGAAGCAGCGATCACCTTGTCGATCTCCGCTTCCAGGGCGCCGCTGTCCGATACCTGAGCCAGGCCTTTGGCTTTCACGATCTCTCCGGCAGGCTTGCCGCTTTCGGCCATCTCTTCGAATACGGTTTTGGCGATCTTTCCGGAGATCACATCGTCTTCGATCAGCTTGAGGAGGCCGGCCAGGTCGCCGGCGGATATGGGGGATTGTTCGATGGTTTTTCCCCGGGCGTTGAGCAGGCCGAGCAGTTGTCCCATGATCCAGTTGCTGACCTGCTTGGGCTGGTCGATCTCTGCCAGGCAGGCTTCGAAATAGTCGGCCAGTTCTCTGCTGGAGGTGAGCACACCGGCATCGTACGCCGGCAGCCCGAAATCGGCAACGAACCGCACCCTGCGCTCGGCCGGCAGTTCCGGCAATGACGAACGCACAGCGGCGATCCATTCCCGGTCGATCACCAGGGGCAGAAGGTCCGGATCCGGAAAGTAACGGTAGTCGTGGGCTTCTTCCTTGCTGCGCATTGAGTTGGTGACGCCTTTGGCGGGATCCCACAATCGCGTCTCCTGGACCACTTCGCCGCCTTCGAGCAGAAGATCGGTCTGACGGGCGATTTCGTACTGGATGGCCTTTTCAACGTTGCGGAAAGAGTTGACGTTCTTGATCTCCGTGCGGGTGCCAAAGGCATCGCTGCCTTTGGGGCGGAGGGAGACGTTGGCGTCGCAGCGGAAGCTGCCTTCTTCCATGTTGCCGTCCCCCACCCCGATCCAGCGGATGATGGTGCGCAGCACACGCAGGTAGGCGCCGGCCTCTTCGGCCGATCGCAGATCCGGTTCGCTGACGATCTCCATCAGCGGGGTGCCGGTTCGGTTAAGGTCCACCAGGCTGATGGGGCGCGTATCATCGTGGACCAGCTTTCCTGCGTCTTCTTCCATGTGGATACGCGTCAGGCCGATGCGTTTGGCCGTACCGTCCATATCGATGTCCACATGTCCGTCGATGGCGATAGGCAGTTCGTATTGGGAGATCTGGTACCCTTTGGGAAGATCGGGGTAGAAATAATTTTTGCGGGCAAAACGGCTCTGCTCCGGGATGGTGCAGTCAGTGGCCAGGGCCATGCGCAGGGTATATTCCACCACCTTCCTGTTCAATACCGGCAGGACGCCGGGCATCCCAAGACAGACCGGGCAGGTCTGGGTGTTGGGCGGCGCACCGAATTCAGTGGAGCAGCCGCAGAAGATTTTGGTGGCGGTTTTAAGCTGGGCGTGGACTTCCAGGCCGATGACGGGTTCGAATTGCATGGATGACATCCAGTTCAAAGTTCAAGGTTCAAAGTTCAAGGTTCAAAGTTCAGGGTCAGAGTAGCGGTGGGGTGGTGGCGCCAGTCTGTAGGCGGCCGGTTTTCAACTTTGAACTCTGAACTTTGAACTCTGAACTGCGCTCGATTAGAGCGCCATTCAACACCAAGCCGCCAGGGCCGTCAAGAACTTTCAGCCGCCGGTGCAGAGCTTGTAAAGTGCAACACGATGGTGTACCACTTGGGTCCGTTGCACCAACGGCGGTATCGTTCGGGAGGTGAGATGCGCTACTTTTTATGCGTCCTCGGCATGGTGATGATTCTGGAGGGGCTGCCCTACTTTGCATGGCCGGACAAGATGAAGGCGTGGCTCAAAAAGATGTTGGAGACACCGGACGGCGACCTGCGCAAGGTCGGTGCCGTGATAATGGTCATAGGTTTGCTGCTGGTATATCTTGGGCGGAATTGAGCTGTAGGAGCGGCTTTTCGCCGCGATGATGGCCCACCGGATGGCATGTCGCGGC
>JBNLAV010000152.1:0-1565 GCA_050302315.1 Desulfobacteraceae bacterium | reverse complement strand
TCAGGGCGAGTCTCTGGACGACTTGCTGCCCGAAGCCTTTGCCACGGTTCGGGAAGCTTCGGTGCGTTCTTTGCAGATGCGTCATTTTGACGTGCAACTCATTGGCGGCATTATTTTGCACAGGGGACGCATTGCCGAAATGAAAACCGGTGAAGGCAAGACCCTGGTGGCCACCTTGCCCGCCTACCTGAACGCGCTCACCGGACGGGGGGTGCATATCGTGACCGTCAATGACTACCTGGCCAAACGCGATACCCAGTGGATGGGACAGATATACAATTTTCTGGGCTTATCGGTGGGCACCATCCTCCACGGGTTGACCGACAAGGAGCGCCTGGACGCCTACGGCTCGGATATTACCTTCGGCACCAACAACGAGTTCGGTTTCGACTACCTGCGCGACAACATGAAATTCGACGCCGAAAGCCTGGTTCAAAAGGACTTGCACTTCGCCATCGTGGACGAGGTGGACAGCATTCTGATCGATGAAGCCCGAACCCCCTTGATTATTTCCGGTCCGGCCGAAAAATCGACCCATTTGTATTACGAAGCCAACAACATCATTCCGCGTATGAAAGAGGAGGAGCACTATACCAAGGATGAAAAGGCCCGCAGCGTGACCCTCACGGAAATCGGGGTGGCGGCCGCCGAGAAACTGCTCAATACCGAAAACCTTTACGATCCGCGCAATATCGAATTGCTGCACCATGTCAACCAGGCCCTCAAAGCCCATACCCTGTTCAAGCGGGATGTGGATTATATCGTTAAGGACGGTCAGGTGATCATCGTGGATGAGTTCACCGGCCGCCTGATGCCCGGCCGAAGGTACAGCGACGGCCTTCACCAGGCCCTGGAAGCCAAAGAAAATGTGAAAATCGAAAACGAAAACCAGACCCTGGCCACCATCACATTCCAGAACTACTTTCGCATGTATGATAAGCTGGCCGGCATGACCGGTACGGCCGACACCGAAGCGGCCGAGTTCAAAAAGATCTACGATCTGGACGTAAGCGTGGTGCCCACCCACAAGCCCATGATTCGCAAAGACTTTGCCGATGTGATCTATAAAACCAAGAAGGAAAAATACGAGGCCGCCCTGGATGAAATCGAAGCGCTGAACAAAACGGGGCAGCCGGTCCTGGTGGGCACCGTTTCCATCGACGTGTCTGAGCGGATTTCCCAGAAACTCAAAAAGCGCGGCATCAAACACGCCGTCTTGAATGCCAAAAACCATGAGGCCGAAGCCGAGATCATCTCCATGGCCGGCCAGAAAGGCGGAGTGACCATCTCCACCAACATGGCCGGACGCGGAACGGATATCAAACTCGGTGAAGGGGTCATCGAACTGGGCGGCCTCCACATCCTGGGTACCGAACGTCATGAGAGCCGCCGCATCGACAACCAGCTGCGCGGACGTTCGGGGCGTCAGGGCGATCCGGGCTCGTCACGTTTTTACCTTTCACTGGATGATGACCTGCTGCGCATATTCGGCGGAGAACGCATCAGCAACATCATGAGCCGCCTGGGTATGGAAGAGGGTGAGCCCATCGAACACGGCCTGATCA
>JBNLAV010000151.1:0-8191 GCA_050302315.1 Desulfobacteraceae bacterium | reverse complement strand
CAGCACGCCGATCAGAACGGCTTTGGGCAGGAGAATCCGTAACCCGGGGCTATCGTCCATATCCATCAGGGATGTCTTCTATTCAGTCTATCGTTCGTGGAGTCGGAATGCGTCATTGCAATCCTATATAGCACACCATGGATGCCATACCAAGAATCGTGTCATCAACGGAACCCGAGCAGCAGACCGGCCGTCCGATGGCCACTCCCTGCTGAAATACGCGCGGTCGTCCATGCATCCCGGGATTAAGTCGCCGGCTGACAAATCCGGCCATCTTTTCTTGATTTTAAGGACGGGTATTAATAAAAATAATGTATTTATCACGTCCGAAAGGAAAGGATTCACACCCTATGGGTTCGCGCAACAAATTCTTCTGGGTCATCGTGGGACTGGCCATCGTGATGGCCATTGCGGTTTTTCAGCGGTACTCGGACCAGCGCCGGCTTATGGAGAGCCGGCCGCGGGCCGTGGAACCGCGTGGCGATCTGGCCAATTTCGAAAAAGCGACCATTGCAATTTTTAACAGTGCATCCCCATCGGTGGCCTATATTTTTACCGAGAACGCCGTACGCGGTTTTTTCGGAACGCGGGAGGTCCGCCAGGGCGCCGGTTCGGGATTCCTCTGGGATGACCGCGGACATGTGGTCACCAATTTTCATGTCATCCAGGGAGCGGAACGCATCCAGGTGCGCATGGACGACGGCGAAGCCATCGAGGCCACCTACGTCGGCGGCTCCCAGGATTACGACCTGGCGGTGATCCGGCTGCGCAACACCCCCACCAATATTCTTCCCATTCCAGTGGGCAGCAGCAGCGATCTCAAGGTGGGACAAGCGGTATTCGCCATCGGCAATCCCTTTGGATTGTCACGCACGTTGACCACCGGGGTGATCAGCGCCCTTGACCGCCGCCTTCCCACGGCGGCCGGAAGAGAGGTGGCGGGCGTCATCCAGACCGATGCGGCCATCAATCCGGGCAACTCCGGGGGGCCCCTGATCGATTCGGCCGGTCGCCTTATCGGCGTCAACACGGCCATCATCAGCGGATCGGGCAACTCCGCCGGCATCGGATTTGCCGTGCCGGCCGATGTGGTCAACCAGGTGGTGCCGCAACTGATCTCCAAAGGCAAAGTGCCCCGCACCGGCATCGGCATCGTGGCCCTGTCCGAAGAGGCGGCGGCCAGCCTCGGGATTGTGGGCGTGGTCATCGAACGCATCATGCCCAACGGATCGGCGGACCAGGCCGGGCTTGTGGGCATCGACTATCGCAACCGGACGCTGGGGGACATCATCCTGGCCATCGACGGGCAGGAAGTCACCAATATCGTGGAACTGGTCAGAGCCATGCAGAAATACGACATCGGCCAGACCATGACCTTGAAGGTCAGGCGTGGGGATGAGGTCCGGGAGGTGCAGGTGGTCACCATGGACATTTCCTGAGGATCGAAAAAGCCCGGTTTTGGTTATAGGATATGGAACAGATACCCGAAGTAACGTTCTCCAAAAAAAACAAGGCTGAAATCGATTTTGAAATTTTTACGATGCGCAGCCTGTTTTCGAGACGGGACAGAATCGATTTTCCCCTGGATACGCCCCACCGGGTAGACTTTTTCCACATCATCTACATTACCCGGGGATCGGGCGCCCATTACATCGACTTCCACCCGTATGCATACAGCGAAGGCAGTATTCTGTTTGTCTCCAGAGGCCAGGTGCATGCATTTGACCTGCAAGCCGACGCGGACGGTTTTGCCATCCTGTTTACCGAGGATTTTGTTTCCAGAGACCTGGTTCACGCAGATCTGTTGTCTTTTTACCGGTTATACAATTACCATCTGCAGGATCCCGTCATCCAACCCGAAGAGACCGGCGGGGATGTGTTCAGGACGATTGTCAATGAGATGTATTGGGAATACCTGCTGTCCAATGATTTTGCCAAAGAGGAAATTTTGCGCCTGCTGTTGAAGTTGCTCCTGCTGAGGGCTGAGCGCATAAAGCGGACCTTGACCCCCAAAGATAAGAATACCCAGTGGTTCAACACCTTCTGCATCTTTAAAAATCATCTGGAGAAGCACTTCCCGGAAACGAGAAATGCAAGCGATTACGCAAAGATGATGAGAATCTCATATAAACACTTGAACGAAGTCTGCAAATCGATCACCGGCAGCACGGCCAAGGCATTTATCGATGAATTCATCATCCTGGAATCAAAGCGTCAGTTGGCCATATCGGATATCGCCGTAAAAGAACTTACCTACGCCTTAGGGTTCGACGAGCCCACCAACTTTGTTAAATTCTTCAAAAAGCACACCCGCCAATCCCCCTCACAATTCAAGAAAAAGCTAAGAACTTAATCGAGCGGTTCGACATTTACCATTCTTAGGTACGGATCAACCTTTATGGGTTCATGATTCGGGTTTAGTGTGGCCCCACCATCTGGATGACAATCGAAAAAAGGAGGCCGGCAATGCAGTACGTGGCGACTCTGTGCGGCGTCATCTTACTGTTTTCATCCTGCACAACAACCAAACCCGATCAGGAGGTCACAATGGATCTATCCAACAAAGAAAAAGCGGTCGCAGTGTTAACCAGTATCGAAACCGGCGATCCGAAGCCGGCCGGTTACATCAATCCGGACCACTATGTCCAGCACAACCTTATGGTGGGTGATGGCTTGGCCGGATTTGGCGCAGTTTTGGAACAACTGCCCGAAGGCAGCGCGAGGGCACGGGTCGTGCGTGCTTTTCAGGACGGCGATTATGCATTCACCCATACCGAATACGATTTTTTCGGGCCTAAAATCGGGTTTGACATCTTCCGGTTCGAGGATGGAAAGATTGTCGAGCACTGGGACAATCTCCAGGCGCTTGCAACCAGTAGCGCATCCGGCCGGACCCAGATTGATGGGCCGACCGAATCCACAGACCCGGAAAAGACCGCCGCAAACAAAGCCCTGGTGAAAGGATTTGTCGATGATGTCCTGATGGGCGCCAACCCGGGACGCATCACAGACTACATCTCCACGGAGCAATACCTCCAACACAATCCTTCTGTGGCAGATGGATTGGATGCGCTGGGCAAGGCCCTTGAAGCGATGGCGAAAGACGGCGTGCCCATGGTTTATACCCGTAATTACATGATACTGGGTGAGGGAAATTTTGTCCTGTCCGTATCCGAAGGCCGGTTTCTGGGGAAACATGTGGCCTTTTACGACCTGTTCCGGGTAGAAGACGGCAAGATCGTCGAGCATTGGGATTCCGTAGAAGAAATCCCGTCCAAAGACAAATGGATGAACCATAACGGTAAATTCTGACAAGAGCGGCGCGTGATGCCTTGGAAGGTCAAAAATACGGACCACAACCCTTGAGAAGGCATAGTGCCTTAAGGCCAGGGGAACGGCCGGCCGTCAAATGGATCTTACCGATTCAGGCACTTATCCGGGCGAAAGGCCGACAAACCAATCTTGGAATTACACCGGAAATTTGACATGATGGTGCCTTATACGGAAAGTTTGTCGTGAAACGGTCGAGGGGCGGCGCCATATGAAGGTGATCTACAGTCACAGTTTTTATCCGGTCTATACCTCGGACCCGGCGGCGGCCGAGGGGCGGATCGAGGCGGTGATGAACGCCCTGCCCCGGGGTGTTGAGTTGATCGAGGCGGAGCCGGCGACCGAGGCGCAAATCGGTCTGGCGCACACGCCGGAGCACATCGAATCCGTCCGTCGGCAGGGGCTGTATGAGATCGCCGCTCTGGCGGCCGGCGGCGCCGTCCAGGCGGCGCGCCAGGGCCTTGATGCACCTGCGTTCGGCGCCATACGTCCGCCCGGGCACCATGCCTCCGCCGACACCTGTTGGGGGTTTTGTTATTTCAACAACATGTCCGTCGCCTTGCTGACGCTGAGGGACGAGGGGCTTATCGACACCGCCGCCGTTCTGGATTTCAACCTTCACTTCGGAGACGGCAACGTGAATATCCTCGAGCAGCGCGATTGGGTCTCGATCTGCAACCCCGCCGCCCAGGACCGGGAATCGTACCTGAGTGAGGCGGAATGCTTTCTCGCATCCCACCCGGCCGATATCATTGGTATATCGGCCGGGTTCGATCACCATGTCGACGACTGGGGCGGATTGCTGCACACCGCAGACTACCACGCCATGGGCCGGATGGTGATCCGGTCGGCCGAACAATCCGGCGGTGGCTGCTTCGCCATTCTGGAGGGCGGATACAATCACGACGTCCTTGGTCGCAATGCCGCCGCGTTGATCGAAGGGCTCGATCGAACGATCCAACCCCCTGCCTCATCCCGACCGGACGCTAAACCCGCTTGAACCCATTCCCATAGATGGCGGCAAAGTGCAGCGGTTCCGATACTTCCTGATTGATCTCGACCTGGTGCTCCAAGCCCCGGCGCACTTCGGACATCACCTCATCCAAGGCGGCCTTTCGCGCGGTCAACCGATGCAGTTCATGTTCCAGGCGGATAATGCGCGGTACGGTAAAGGCGGCGCTGATCTCGTCACTGTCCAGCAGGGGCAGCTTTCGCTTGGTCCACAGGAGGTACATTTTAAAAGGATTGTCCTGGTCCTTTTCACTGCAGCCGGCCAGGATGAAGGTGACCTGGTGAACCGGATCGATGGGCTGCACCTCGCAATGTTTGCGCATGAACCGGTCGTATTCCGTCGCCATAAAGGGCAGGGCCGCCTGATGGATCTCATCCACGTAGTTCAAGTTCTCCTCTCCAATGAAATTTTTCAGCGCTTGACACATGGCCTCTCCGGCCGCTGCGCCGCCGTTCAGGATGGCGGTATATTGAGATAACTGGTGGAGGCGCTCGACTTTGAGCTCGATCAAGTTGCCGTTGCCATCAACGTCCACGGCTTTGCTGTCCGCTCCCAAGGCGATCCCTTCGGGAGACTTACAGGCAATTAACTGCGACATATCTTCCTCCTCTTAGGTTGTGTTTATGCGTCACAAATATCGCGGCCGGTCGTTTTCTCCCGGCCGATATATAGAGTAAGTCCATTATCCGCAGACGAAAGGGGGAAATGTATTTTTTGATTAAGCTTTCCGGAGATCCGGAGTCCATGGTGAATTCAGCTTCGTTCGCCGTACAGCAATTTTCATGCATGGCGTCCGGGAGACTTTTTCCGAAGCAATCAGTGGAAGGGAATTATCGGGTCTTGTTCCGGGTTTTCAACTGATGCCGCCAATGGTCGAGGCGCTGCTTGATATTTTTTTCGTAGCCACGTCCGCAGGGGGCGTAAAAGGTGCGTTCTTGGAGCTGCTCGGGCAGATGGCGCTGGGGCACATATGCGTCTTCATAGTCGTGGGCGTATTTGTAGTCTTTGCCGTATCCCAGTTCCTTCATCAGCCGCGTGGGCGCGTTGCGGATGTGCATGGGCACCGGCAGGGTGCCGGTCTTGCGGATCACGCTTTGCACCTGGCCGTATGCCGTGTAGATGCTGTTGCTCTTTGGGGCAGTGGAGAGGTAGACCGCTGTCTGGGCCAGGGCCAGTTCCCCCTCGGGCGGGCCGATGAACCGGAAGGCCTCCACGGCGGCCATGGCCAACTGCAGGGCGTAGGGATCGGCATTGCCGACATCCTCCGATGCAAAGCGCACCATGCGCCGGGCGATGTACAAGGGGTCTTCACCGGCGGCCAGCATGCGGGCCAGCCAGTAGAGGGCTGCATCCGGATCGCTGCCGCGCATGCTTTTGTGCAGGGCGGATATCAGGTTGTAGTGCTCCTCCCCTGATTTGTCGTACTGCAGGGCCCGCTGCTGCACGGCCTGCTCGATATCGGCCAATTCGATGCGGCGCCGCCCGTCGCCCTTTTCCGGCGCCTGGCGGGCCATGGCGAGAAAGGAGCTCATCTCCAGATTGTTCAGCGCGTTGCGCCCGTCACCGTCGGACATGCGGACCAGGTGGGCGGCGGCATCCGCGTCCAACTCCAGGCGGTGCTCTCCCAAGCCATTCTCCCGGTCGTCCAGGGCATGGCGCAACATGGCCAGCACCTCTTCCTCGGCCAGCGGCTTGAGGGTGATCACCCGGCAGCGCGACAGCAAGGGGGCGATGATTTCGAAGGATGGATTCTCCGTGGTCGCGCCGATGAGGGTTAAAAGACCGCTCTCCACATGGTGGAGAAATGCGTCCTGCTGGGATTTATTGAAGCGGTGAATTTCATCCACGAACAGGACGGTGCGTTTGCGACGCAGCTTCAGTTGGTCACGGGCCTCCTCGATGACGCCCCGGATCTCTTTGACACCGGCCAGCACGGCGGAGAAGTGGATGAAATGGGAACGGGTTTCACGGGCGATGATGCGCGCCAGGGTAGTTTTACCGCACCCCGGCGGCCCCCACAATATGATGGAAAAGAGGCGGTCCCGGTCGATGGCCTCGCGCAGCAGGGTCCCCTGCCCCACCGCCGCCTCCTGCCCGATAAAATCGTCCAGGCTGCGCGGCCGCATGCGTTCGGCCAGCGGCCGGGATTCGGCCATGGCCTCGTTGGCTTGGGTTTCGAACATATCCATTGGATCCACCTCTTTGACAGTCGATCCATTCCATCCCAAACCAGGTCAAAAGGCAACCCCAAAGGATATTCTCGCTCCGGTGGCCTGGAGGGTAATAGGTAATGCTGATGTCGGCGGTGGCGTCCGAGTAGTCGATCAGGATCAGTTCGGCGGTGGCCGGATCGTAGACGTAGGTGGCGGCCGGCGGCTGCCCGTTGTCCCGGCGCGCCCAGGTACGGGTCTCGAGTTTGCCTCTGGTGGCTTAGGACGGATCTTGTGCCGACCTGCCGGTCGGCTGAACATCGGCCAGGGCATCGTTGATGCATGTATCACCCATAAAGACGTTTGCCCGGATCGTCCAGGCCTGCATGAAATCGATCGGCTCGAGCACCACCTGTTTGTGCAACACCATCTGCCGGGTATGATCACGCGCTTTGAGCCAACCGGCATGGTCGCTTTCGGGGCATTGAACGCCGTACAATTGAACGATTTCGGCACGGTTGTGGATCGACACGACCAGGATGTCGCAGGACAAAACGTTGACCACTCGCGCTGAAAGTGGCTCGGAGGCGGCCGTGGTGCTGCTCAACGCAGCCGTTAAGAAAAGTACACAGGTCAGTAGTTTGGTCATTTTGTGATTCTGCTCGCTTCGGTTGTCGGATCTGCTCAGGTTCTATTCAATTGTTCGAATCAATGCTTCAGGGGTCTATTTCTATACATTATATACAACTGTATTTGTTATGTATTCATAAGTATTTTATATATTTATGGGCGTCCCTAGTGGACGTCCGAGCACCACCTGTTTGTGCAACACCATCTGCCGGGTATGGTCACGCGCTTTGAGCCAACCGGCATGGCCGCGTTCGGGGCACTCGACGCCGTACAATTGAACGATTTCGGCACGGTTGTGGATCGACACGACCAGGATGTCGCAGGATAAAACGTTGACGACTCGCGCTAAAGGTGGATCGGAGGCGGCCGTTGTGCTGCTCAATGCAACCGTCAAGAAAAGTACACAGGTCAGTAGTTTGGACATTTTGTGATACTGCTTGCTTCGGTTGTCGGATCTGCTCAGGTTCTACTCAAATGTTCAGATTAAAGCTTCAAAAACCTACTTCTATCCATTATATAAAACTGTAATTGTAATGTTTACGTTAGTTTCTTATATATTGATTCCTGAGAAAAAACTATGTCTTTTGAAATTTTTGCGGAAGACGAGGTTGAATTTCGTCGTATTTAGGAGCATATCGGAGGTATAGTGTATGGAATATCAGGATGATTTGATCAGGAGCGAGTTACTTCTCACGAATCATATATTTATGGACGTCCCTAGTGACCCATAGTGACCCTCTACTATTGACCATAGTGCCCCTTAGTTCTCATTTTTTGGATTTTGAGAATAACTCGGTATCCTTTTCCAATACGCATAATCAGATTTCTTTATCATCTTATCCTTACCGAAATCTTTTACATATGAGAAGCTTTCTATAGTATTTTTATCTAAAAACCTAAAACCGAGGATACAAGGAACATTGTCTCCTGGATGTCTTGAAAAACGCACCAAGTCTTCCAATTCATAGTCATTAATATTGTCCTTGTTGGCACTAGGGAAAATTCTTACTACTACCTCATTGTGGTCGTATTTGTTAATTTTATAGTCTCCAAAATCTATCAACTTCTT
>JBNLAV010000150.1:0-8474 GCA_050302315.1 Desulfobacteraceae bacterium | reverse complement strand
TATAAGGAACTCAGGATTAAACCGCATTTCCTTGCGTATCGCAATTTTTTGTTTTGGCTCAACTTTCAGGTTTCTTTAACACCAGGAAAGGAGGCCATAACGGAGGGCGGTTCGTGAAACCTGTAAGTTGCACCCTAAGTGTAAAGTCTTAAGCAAAGGATCGTATTGATATGAAAAAACCCAAAGCCCGCATCCTTGTAGTGGAAGACGATCCGGCGATCCTGAGCGGCCTGCAGGACGTACTGGTCTTCAACGGTTACAGCGCCGACGGCGTGGCCGACGGCGGCCAGGGCTTGGCCGCCGCCCTGGATCAAACCTACGATCTGATTCTGCTGGATGTGATGCTGCCGACCCTGGACGGCTTTTCCATCTGCAAACAGGTGCGCGCCAAGAAGCCTGGCCAGGCCATTGTGATGATCACGGCCAAGGGGTCGGAAGACGATGTCGTTACCGGTTTCAAAGCCGGAGCGGACGACTATGTACCCAAGCCTTTTTCGCTGCGGGAGTTGATGGTGCGGGTGGAAGCCGTATTGCGGCGCAGCGGCAAACCCATGGGAGACGAGCGCATCGAGCACCACGGCGTCATATTTGACGGCCTAAACCTGCGGGCCGTCCAGGGCGATCAAATCCAGGAACTGACCCGCCGGGAAATGGATATTGTTGTCTATCTTTTTCGCAACCAGCACCGCATCGTGTCCAAGAAGGAATTGCTCACCGAGGTCTGGCACTATGCCGACGCCGATATCGAAACCCGCACGGTGGACATCCATCTGCTCAAACTGCGCAAAAAGCTGAACGCGTTGAACCCGGACATCCCTTTCATCCAGACCATTCGGGGGGAAGGCTACCGCCTGGAGCCCGAACCATGAAACGGCTCAAATGGCTCATCCTGATCTTCTGCCTGGCCATCTCAATCCCATTAGGTTATGTGATCTGGCATACCTACCAGGGCCTGGCCCAGGAAGAACGCGCCCAGTTGAGGTATTTCACCGAAACCCTGTTCGACGAAATTGAAAAGGAGATGGCCGATCTGGTACGGCGCGAGGAGAACCGCGCCGTGGATGAGTACCATTACACCCTGGCCCAGGATACCGGCAGCACCCGTAAATCACCGTTGTCCCAGCCGCCCCGGGAGAATTACATTCTGGGCTATCTGCAGAACAATCCGGACGGCTCGTTTCAGACCCCCCTGGTTTCCGACCTCGGCCGCGTTGCCCCGGAGTTGCGCCCCATCATCGCCCAGCTTAAAGAGGCCAACGCAATCTTCAATCGCAAGAAATTCGCCATCGCCCAAACACCGGCCGCAGAAGCGCCCAAGGCAGTTGATAAAGTCAAAGCAGTCCAGCCTAAAAAGGAAAAAGCGGTCTTTGCCGACCGCTACCTCTCCAAATCCCAACAGCAGGAGCCCAAAAGCTACCTGGGCCAAAAAACGTCCCGCACTGAAGAGATCACCGTGGGTCAGGCCCTCAATCTTTCCAAGGAGGATCAATCCATCCTGCGGTCGCGTTCAACCCGGCAACCGCCTGCTGAGACACGCGCTGCAGAGAAAGATGAAGTCTATCGGGCCGACCGGCTCCCAGCGGCGGCCCCTTCAGCGACCGCCGATTCTGATCAGGAGACCGCCGAAGCCTCGGCTCCGTCGCTTGAGGCCGGTGCATATGCATTCCAGGCCGAAGTCGCCCCCCTCCAATCCCTGTTGATCGGCGACGGAAAATTCTTTGTCTTCCGCCGCATCGCCATCAACAATCAGATTTTTCGCCAGGGATTTGTTCTGCGTGTAGAGCCCTTTCTGCGCCATCTGGCGACCACCCACTTCGACAGCCAGCCCATGGCTGCGTTCGCCGGTTTGAAGCTCGAAGCAATGACAAACGGGCAGCGGCCGGAAGCCATTCGATCCGGCCATTGGAATGCCACCGGAGAATTCATCACCCGGCGCACCTTCCCGGCACCCTTCGATTTCATCGGCGCCACTGTGCAAGCCGCGGCCATCCCCACCTCCCCGGTGCGCCGCTCCCTCAATGTGGCCCTGGTTGTACTGGGGCTGTTCATGTTCCTGGGACTGGTCGCCATTTACCAAAGCACGCGCACGGTGGTGGATCTTTCCGAACGTCGCGCCCAGTTCGTCTCTTCGGTCACCCACGAGCTTAAAACCCCCCTGACCAACATCCGCATGTACATCGAAATGCTGGAACAGGGCATTGCCGCCACCCCGGAGCGGGAGCAGGATTACCTGCAGATTCTGGGTTCAGAGAGCGCGCGTCTCTCCAGGCTGATCAACAATGTGCTGGAACTGGCCAAGCTGGAGAAAAAACAGCGCCGCTTCGACATCCGGGAAGGACGGTTGGAAGAAGTTTTTTCAGAGGTCAGCGCCATTATGGGCCACAAACTCGAACAGGAGGGGTTCGAGCTCCGGATTCAAACCGTGGACGCCCCGGCATTTGCCTTTGACCGCGAGGTGCTGATCCAGGTCTTGATCAACCTGATTGAAAACAGCATAAAGTTCGGCCGCACAGCGCCGAAAAAGGTCATCACCATCTCCACTGGCACCCAGGATGATTGCGTCCGGATTGCCGTGGTCGACACCGGACCGGGCATTCCCCGGCAGGCCCTCAAAAAAGTATTCGACGACTTTTACCGGGTGGACAACGACCTGGCCCGCACCACCGGCGGTACCGGCATCGGCCTGGCCCTGGTGAAAAAATTCGCCACCGCCATGGGCGGCCGCGTCCAGGCCGCCAACAATGCAGGTCCGGGCTGCACAATCACTCTGGATTTGCCGCGCAAGCCGGATATTGCCTGATGCGGATTATCGGGCCCCCCAGGCTGTTCGCACGGGTTCCCATGCTCCTGCGCGCAAAGGAGGCTCACATCTTTGTGGCTTAGTCCGGTTGAACCCGCTGGACATATAGGCGTTCAAGGTTCTGACAAGCAGATGGTGATGCTTGCCCGTCAATGCCTGAATGGACGCCACTTTCAAACCGGGAAGACATTTGCCCTGCAAGTGTCAAAAGCCGTTCACTGCTTTCCTCCTCCCTGAATTCAGCCTTGCCTTAATTTTCCCGGGATACTTCACGATAGGTCGCCCCGTCGAATTCTACCTGCATTGTCTTGACAACCTTGGAAAAATATAGTCTTTTGGCTATACGAAGTGTAAGAACCGTTATCAACAGCAGTCGATACTGATTTCCAGCGGCAAATCGAAGGACCAATGAAGCAGGACTGGAGAATGAGCTCTGTGGCCATGAAGAGAACGGTAAGACATTTGGCGATGGTTGCCGGCATGCTCTTAATGCTTGCCGGCTGCAGTGATTCAACGGGCGACGGCGGCTGGATGGGCGCGCAGGAAGCGGACGGCCGGAATGCCTACATGACCTCGGCCGGCCTGCAGATCCAGATCCAATGGGCGTACATCGCCTCTGACGGCATGGTGATGACAAACTTCGAGATCACCGACGGGCAGGGCACGCCCCTGGACATCAACGGCGAATATACTGAAGGCGCCGTGGATGTCCACTTTGTCCTTGCCTGGCTCGGCGAGGATGCCGCCGCCGCGCCGGCGCAATATACCCCTTATACCACTGAAGACCGGACTTCTCCGATCACCTCGACTACCGCACCCCAGCCGGTTCCGGATGCGGTCAACGATTTTTTGGAGATCGAAGCAGGGACCTATGCCTGCGTTTTCGCCGCCCCGGCGCAGCCCGCCAATTCAAGCCGGACCCATACCATCCTGGCTTACGCCACCAGGGTCTATGAGGGCAGGACCTACACAGCGGCAGCAACCTACGATTTCGTGCCGGCGGGCGGTGCAGTCGCCGCAGTCAGGGAAGTGGTGACAACGGACGCCTGTAATGTCTGTCACGGCGAATTGCGCGCCCATGCCGGCACCTTCCGAGACACCAGACAGTGCGTCATCTGCCACACCGCGGACTTCATCGATCCCGACACCGGCAACACACTGGATCTCAGGGTCATGATCCACAAGATCCATAGCGGCCGAGCGTTGCCCAGCGTGGCGGCCGGCACGCCTTACCAGATGATCGGCGCCTCCCAAACGGTCAAGGATTTTTCCCAGGTGCTCTACCCCCAGGAGTTGCAGCGCTGCATCGGCTGTCATGGCGGGGCCCGGGACGATTACTGGCGGACCCGGCCCGGCCGGGACGCCTGCGGTTCATGTCATGACCTGATTTCCTTTAGGGATCCTGTACCGGCCGGCATGATATTGCATGGGGGCGGCACACAGCCCGACGATGCGCCTTGCGGCGTGTGCCATCCGCTGACAGGATCGCTCGCGGGAATTATCGAAAAACATCGTCCACCCTTGCTCGATCCGGGTACGCCGGTGCTTACCCTGTCGATCGTGGATGTCGCCAACACCAATCCCGGGCAAACGCCTACGGTGACATTCGAGGTCAATTATGACGGTGCCCCCCGCGATATCTTGACAGCGCCCTTGGATTACCTGCGTGCCACGGTGGCCGGACCCACCACGGATTACGAGACCTATTGGCAGTCGACCATCCAGGGTACCGGGGCAGCGGGGACTTTGACCGCGGTCGATGCAGCGGGCGGCGTATTTGCCTATACCTTCCCGGCCGGCGCCGGAATTCCAGCGGACGCCGCAGGAAGTTACGCCCTGGGGCTTGAGGGGTATGTCAACTTGTGGGCGGGTGGCCCTCGCAACGCTGCAGTGCCGCCGGTGGCTTTCTTCTCGGTCACCGACCCGGCTGCCGTGCCGCGGCGGCAGGTGGTCTCCGACGCAGCCTGTAAGGCCTGCCATACAACGTTATGGAGCCACGGCCACAGCCGTCCGAACGTCCAGTACTGCGCCTTCTGCCACAATCACAATACAACGAACAGCGATTATGCTGCGCGCTTCGAAGGTTCGGACGTGCTGGCCAGGTCAATGGACCTGAAGGTGGTGATCCACAAGATCCACCGGGGCGTCGATCTGATCGAGCCCTACCTTACCTGGATGCAGCCTCGTCCGACAGCAGGCAATCCGGGCGGAACGCCCGCCGACTACGACACCAGGCCATATTCGGCCGACCTTCGCAACTGCGCGATGTGCCATCTGCCGTCGACCTTCGGCTTGCCGCTGCCGGACGGGATACAGCCGTCCACGGAATCCTTATACTCCTGTTCCGAAGACCCTGCCGCCGATGCCGATGACTACTGCACCAACCCCAATTGGTTTGTCAACAGGACCGATCGGATACCGCCTGTTTCGGCGGTTTGCACATCCTGCCACGATAATGCGTCGAGCGTCGCCCATGCCGAGGAGAATATCTTCAGCGGCGGCCCTGATAGCTGCGAAACCTGCCACGCCCCGGGCTCTGAATTCGGGATCGACATGTATCATGCTGTTGCCCCCTGAATCACGGCGTGGAGTATTGCCTGGCAAAAGCAAAATTCAATCCGAAGACATGCCCAGTCCTGAAAAGAGCAAGTGCTTATCTTTCGCCTAAACGCCCAGCACCCAGGTCAATCCGGCGGCCAGGGCTACAAAAACGCTCATCAGCAGGCCATCCACGATCCCCCCAAGCAAAAACCGCCATCCCGCAGGTCCACTCATCAGGCACACATCTCGTTGAAAAACTCCACCGCCTCTTCGGTGGAATCGAAATAGAGCCAGTCCCGCTCAACGGTTCCGTCCTGCAGGCGGATACGCTCAATGGCCACGTTGCCATGGTATTCATAGGTTTCCTGGTAGTCCTGATATGCGATGTGTCCAGTCATGCCGTCCTCCTCGGGTTTGAATGGTTATTGCATCATTTGAGACGACCTTATCAGGTGGGTGTGACAGATCCGGTCACACGCAATAAAAAAATATACCCTGGACGAAGTTTTTTATCCTTGACCGCTTCCGCAATCGACTTGATCGATTCGGGGTCGTTCCCGGGGAATCACCCGGCGCATAGATGTGATGCGGATTGCATCAATGCCGATGCGAATTGTATCAGTTAATTAACATGTTGTTTTTTATTATTATTTATGATCCAAGGGCAAATGGGTGAGGCGTTTTGCATCTTTTGCCTGTGGCGCGTATAACTGCATCGTTCCCTTGGGACTACTGATTTTTAATTCAGTATTTCAGGATGTTACAGGTTTAAAGGGGGCGACTGGGAATGTTGGCCCGGTTCGTGCTCTTATATAGTGGCAAGCATGAAAAATACAGTAAACTCTAAACTCAAAGATAGTAACCCACAACCGAAAGGAGTCGATCATGGCTAAGCAGGAAATCAGAAAAAAAATGGGGCGTCCGAATGTTTTTGGCTTGGCCAACGATCAATGTGTGTGGAGCCGGGCCGGTGTGGTCAAACCGGTTAAGTGTATGAATGCCTTTGATTGCCTCGGCTGCGCATTCGATCAGAAGGTCCAGGCTGATTTCGAAGCCCGCGAACAACAGAGCCGGGGAGCGACCGCCGATCCCCGCAACGTCCGGCTGCGCATGCTGATAAACCAGCGCAAATGCCGCCATATGCTCAGCGGCCGGGTTACCTACAAACTGTGCGGCCACGGGTACAACTGCGTCAAGTGCCCCTACGACCAGATGATCGAAGATACGGCTTTCGTTCCGTCACTTAGCGCACCGGCCTGCGACAGTGCCGCGGGCTTCGATGTGGCCAGGGATTACTATTATCACCACGGGCACACCTGGGCGCGGGTGGAATATGGCGGCCGTATACGCATCGGAGTGGACGATTTTGCCATGCGCATGCTGGGCCCCCAGGATTCCATCGAACTGCCCAAGCTGGGTGAGAGCGTCGGACAAAACCGCCCCCAGGCCGAGTTGCGCCGGGGGGGTCACAGCGCGGAGACATTAAGCCCGTTGGACGGCAAGGTGCTGGCGGTCAATCCCAAAGTAACCGGCAAGGCCGAGACGGTCAATGCAGCCCCTTATGGCGATGGCTGGCTGATGGTGATTCAGCCCACCAACCTGCGCAAGAATTTGAAGAATCTGCTTTACGGCACCGAAAGCCTGGCCTGGATGGACGATGAAGCCTCGCGTCTGGCCACCATGCTCAGCGAAGAATCGGGCTACCAACTGGCCGCCACCGGCGGCGAGATCATTCGTGATATCTACGGTACGGTTCCCAACATGGACTGGAACCGCCTGGTCCAGGAGTTTCTGGTTTAGGTTCACTCGTTCCCTCTGATACCGCCTTTCCCACTTGACCTCTCCCCCCAAAACATGGGGAGAGGTCATCTTATAGGAATCCTCTAACACTGCATATGGACAGGCCGTTAAACCATGGGCTTCAGACGACGGGCGATTTCGTATTCACAGGAGGAACAAAAACGCAGGGGCAGCCGGTCCAGCTGTTCCAGCTGCTTGCTGAAGCGCATCAGACAGCCCGCCTCCCAGCAGTGTTCCAAACCCAGCAGGTGCCCCACTTCGTGGACGGCGATTTTGGCGGCGCGGTTGTAGACGACCTGGCGATCGATATTGAAGAGGCGATGTATGGAAATCACGGCAGCCCTGCCACCCAGCTGGGATTCTCCATAAACATAGGTCAGGATTGGAATGCTCAGATCACCCTGGATCAAGCCCAGCTTCAGCGGAGCACCGTCGGTTTCGGCTGCCAGAGATTTGAGGATTTTGGAGGCGTCATACTGGTTGCGTACCGGCATAAAGGCATAATCAGGTTTGGCGCGGGCCGTTTGGATATCGGTGAACAGTCCCAGCACGGCTTGGATGTTGGCGCCCACAATGGATACGGCCAACGGGTCCAGAACGCCGAAGGGAATCAGGTCCAATAGTGCTTTTGGGGTATCCTTGGGCAACGCATCACCGGGGCTGTAGTTTCTGGTTCACGGTTCAAAGTTCACACTTTTTAGAGCATCTGCAGCGTGGTGTCCTGCCATTGATTAATGAGCAATAGCGATATTGCGCCTCGCTTGAAATTAGGATGATATATCCAAATTTTCGGGTACTCGGCGAAGCCTGGATCTTTGATACCGAAGCAAAGCCACCTACCCCATTAAGTCATGGAATACCGAAACGATATAACTCAATGGGTTCAACAAATCCTTAGAAGTGGTTTCAAAACCTCCCCTCGAACCCAAACTCGGCGTTTGGCTTCAGATTTAAATCCTCGAAATAGCAGACTATTCCTCCGGTTTAAATCTGAAGCCCGCCTTGATTTTGGGCCCGATTGAAGGTTTTGAAACCACTTCTATTAATCAACTTTGAACCTTGAACCCGGAACTTTGAACTCCCTTCTCCGCCGGCCTATGGTTTGTTGATGTTGTGGCGTTTCATTTTTCTGGCCAGCGTGACCCTGTCGATACCCAGTTGCTTGGCGGCCCGGGTGATGTTCCAGTCGCAGGCTTCCAGAGCGGCTTGTAAATGTCTGAGTTCGGCCTCCTGCAACGTCAGGGTCCCCAGGTTGCATTCATCGGCACGGGTTTGCAGAAAGCACAGCTCGTCCACACCGATCATGCGCCCCCGGGCGATGACCGCGACTCGT
>JBNLAV010000149.1:0-5443 GCA_050302315.1 Desulfobacteraceae bacterium | reverse complement strand
TCATGTTCGCCATCGCCGAGGGGGAAGAGGCGGCACGAAACTTATGACGGTCCGATGTTGGAAAACACACGCATTTCTTTCCAATTGAAAAATTTGCGTGGTTTCCGTCAGATCTTCCCATCCCCATCCATCGCCTGATAGACTCCGTCAACTCCAGCGAATCTGCAACACCGGTTAATAATCTGTATATCCAAAAAAATATCCGGTTATCCAGGAAGCGCAAGCCGACGGTAGGCATCCGGTTTTCGTCCGCGTACCCGGAATCGGTTTTGCCCCTCGCGATTGAGAAAGCATCGATTACGCGTACGGGCGCTAAGAAAGGCCTCCAACTTGAGCGCTATAGAGTATCGCATGGATATATTTGACATATATCCCGTGTGTATGTATAGCCAGTACGAAGGGTTCGCCTTTGTACCCCAACTCAAGCGTCGGGAAGGGAAAAATGGCTGTCGATGCCGCCCCCACCGCTGCCGCCAATGGTCGCCGATCTCTAGGCTCCACCGCCTACCAGGCGGTGTACGCCAATATCATATCGCTGAAATACGCTCCGGGGCAGCACCTGGAAGAAGCCGCCCTGGTGGAGGAGCTGGGTATCGGACGCACGCCCGTCCGCGAAGCCTTGCAGCGCCTGGCGGCGGACCTCCTGCTCGAATCCCAGCCCGGCAAGGGGTTTGTGGTGCGCCCGCTGACCCTTCAAAACACGAAGGCTGCCTTCACGGCGCTGTCGATTCTGGAACTGGGCGTCGCCTCTCTGGCCGTGCGCCAGCACACCGCCCTGCTCATCGACGAAATGCGCAACGCGAATACCATGGTGGCCGACGCCGTGGCCGCAATGGATATCTACCGGCTGGTGGAGGCCAACAGCGCCTTTCACGATGCCTATGCCCGATGTTCGGACAATATCTACCTTGTACAGGGACTGCAAAAAGTACGTTGCGAAACCAACCGCCTGGCTTATCTCTCCTTCGACAATGAAATCGACCCCGCTCGGAACCTGCAGCAGCACTATGCCTCGGTCATCGAACAACACAACCAGATCATCGAGGCGGTGCGATCCCGTGAAGAAGAACCGCTCAAGGCGGTGATTCGGGATCACATCGATATTTTTAAAAATCGCATCATCCATTACCTGGCAGAGCTGTAAATTCGGTCTCTGCCACTGCACATCCATAGGAGGAAGAAAATGAAGAGAATACTTTCCATCGCGTTGGTCCTGTTTGTCGTCCTTTTTGCGGCCGGAGATCTTATGGCCAAGACAAAATGGGACATGCACTTGAACTATCCGGCAGGCAACTTCCACTCTCAGGGCGCCCAGCGCTTTGCCGACCGGGTCAAGGAGGCCACCAACGGTGAATTGACCATTGTCCTTCACCCCGGGTCGGCTCTCGGATTCAAGGGTCCGGAATTGTTGCGGGCCGTGGCCGAAGGCCAATTGGCCATCGCCGAGGTACCGACGGGCATGGTAGAAGGCGATGCGCCGGTGGTGGCGCTCACCGCCCAGCCGTTCATCTCCACCAACGCATTCGAGCAGCGGCTGCTCTATCAACTGGCCAAACCAACCTATGCCAAGGAGCTCAAACGCTTCAAACAGTTCACTCTCTACACCTCGGTCTGGCCCTTTTCCGGCATTTACACCCAACGGCCGGTGAGCTCGGCGGCCGACCTGAACGGTTTGAAGATGCGCGTCTACGACGGCACCGGCCTGGCCTTCGGCAAAGCCACCGGCATCGCCGCCCGCAAAATGCCGTTCAGTGAAGTCTACCCGGCCATGAAAGCCGGCCTGCTGGACTCCATGTACACCAGTTCGGTCTCCGGAGTGGACGCCAAGGCATGGGAAGTGCTCAAATACTTTACGCCCATCAACATCGTCGGCCCGGTGAACATGGTCAACGTCAACATCGACGCCTGGAACAAGCTTCCCAAAAACATTCAGGAGATCGTCCTGGAGGTCGCCGCAGAAATGGAAGACGAGATGTGGAACCTGGCCGGAGACATGGACCGCAAGAGCCGGGCGACGCTGAAAGAAAACGGGATGATGGTCAGCCCGGTCAGCAACAGCTTCAGGAAGGAGCTGGATGCCATCGGCGTGGAACTGCGCAAGTCCTGGGCGGAAAAAGCCGGAGAGGATGCCCGCAAGATCATCGGTGAATACGATAGCATTACCGGACGGTAGTCGCTACCCCTACGGCAATGTCCTTGCCGTAGGCGGTTGCCCTGAGAGGCAGGATGGGTTGAGCCTTCGAAACCCGAGGTTTGGTACGGCCATTGTTGGTTTTCGTTCTTCAACCCAGCCTGCAATCTTACCGCTGTCCCGTTTAGTTTATGGCATTGAACCCGTACTTCAACTCCTGACATCCCCGTGATGCAGCGGATCCGGAAAGGTGGGACGAACAGTTCCCAACAGGCCTATGAACCGAATTGCTTCCATGATCGAAACCCTCAGTAATTGGGCGGCGCGCCTGTCGGCCGTCGTCCTGGGGCTGATGACCGTGTTGATTCTTGTCGAAATCCTGTTGTGGAACACGGCGAAGAAAACCACGCTGATTGCCGATGAGTATTCCGCCTACGGATTGGCGCTCATCATTTTCCTCGGCGCGGGGTACTGCCTCAAAGAGCGCGGCCACATCCGCATCACCCTGGTGCTGGGATTGCTTCCCCCCCGGCTGGCGCGGATTATCACCTGCCTCGCAACCATCGTGACCACCGTTTTTTTCGCGTACCTGTGGTGGTACCTGTTCAAGATGGTGCAGTCCACGATCCGCTATCAAACCACATCGGGAACGCTGACCAACACACCGTTGTGGATTCCCCAGGTAATGATGCTGGTCGGTGCGGCCTGCTTCCTGATCCAGTTCGTGGGCACTACGTTTCGCACCTATCGGGCCATCGGCTCTGAAGAGGAGGTGGTCTGATGGAGGCGAGCATGGCCCTGATGGCCCTGGTGGTGTTCGGCGTTCTCTTTCTGTGCCTGGCATGCGGCATCTGGGTGGGGTTTGCGCTCTTCATCGTCGGCTTTGTCGGCATGACGCTCTTCAGCAGCCTGCCGGCCGGCAACAACATGGCGTCGTCGGTGTGGGCCACCATCGAGAAATGGGAGTATGTGGCCCTGCCCATGTTCATCCTCATGGGGGAGATACTCTACCGATCGGGCATCTCGGAAAAGCTTTTCCGCGCCCTGGTTCCCTGGCTCTACCGCCTGCCCGGCGGTCTTTTGCTGATGAACATCCTGTCGTGCACCCTGTTCGCAGCCGTCTCCGGGTCCAGCGCCGCCACCACGGCGACAGTGGGCCGTATCACCCTGGCGGAGCTGAACAAGCTGGGCTACGACCGGCGCATCGCCATGGGCTCTTTGGCCGGTGCCGGCACGCTGGGATTCCTTATTCCACCGTCTTTGATCATGATCGTTTACGCCATTCTGGCGAGCGTCTCCATCGGCAAGATGTTTGTCGCCGGTATTCTGCCGGGGATCCTGCTCTCCGGGATTTACTCCTGTTATATTATCTACCGCGGCATCCGCAATCCCGAAATCGCCCCACGGGCCAAGGAGAGCTACAACTGGCGGGAGCGGTTCGCCGGGTTGAAGGACCTGGCGCCCACCCTATTGCTGATCCTGCTGGTGCTGGGCAGCATTTACGCCGGCGTTGCCACCCCAACCGAAGCGGCGGCACTGGGGGTCTTCGGCGCCACTCTCTTCGCCGTCATCAACCGCCAGATGAACTTCAAGATTTTGATGGAGTGCCTGGTGGGCGCAGTGAAGACCAACGCCATGATCATGATCATCGTGGTGGGGGCCGGATTCCTTTCCAGGGTCATGGGATTTCTCGGCATCCCCGCGGCCATTACCCAGGCCATCACTGAATTGCAGCTCTCCCCCTATGTCCTGATGATTCTGCTCGGCCTGGTCTATGTGGTGCTCGGCTGTCTGCTGGACGGATTTTCCATCGTGGTGATGACCCTTCCCATCGCCCTGCCCATGGTCACCGCCGCCGGGTTCGATCCCATATGGTTCGGCATCTACCTGATCTTGATGGTTGAAGTCAGCCAGATCACGCCGCCGGTGGGCTTCAATCTCTTCGTCATCCAGGGGTTGACCCAGGAGCCCATCATGAAGATCGCGCGGCACGCGCTGCCGTTCTTCTTTCTAATGCTGCTGACCACAGCGATCATCACGGCTTTTCCGCAGATAGCGCTCTATCTGCCGCAATTGATGACCGTAAAATAGGATGTAAGCCCTCAAACGTGACCGAAGAAGGAGGTTCAGCATGGATGCCATTTGGCTTCAACACCTGTCGTGGCAGGATGTGGATACCTACCTGAAAAAAGATCGGCGCATCATCATACCGGTGGGCAGCACCGAACAGCACGGCAGTTTTGCGCCGCTGGGAACCGATACCCTGGCGGCGACATCCGTCTGCGAAGATGCCAGCGCCGAAACCGGCGTGCTGGTGGCGCCGCCGCTGTGGTACGGCTGGAGCCCTCATCACCTGGTCAAACCGGGCACCATCACCATCCGGGCCGAAATTCTCATCGAAGTACTCTCCGATGTGATGACATCGCTGGCGGAGAACGGATTCGAACGCTTCGTGCTGGTCAACGGCCACCGCATCGTCAACATCTCATGGATGCAGATTGCCGCCGAGCGCGCCCAGCGCCTTTCGAAAATCCGCGTGGTGCTCTTCGATCTTGCCCACATGTCCAAGGAGATCTCTCCGGAATTGGGATTCGGCCCCATCGGTCACGGAGAAGAGATCGAAATCAGCCACATGCTCCACCGGCACCCGGACCTTGTGGACCTGACCAAGGCTAAAGACCATCCCCATCAGTACAAACCACTCTACCACCTCGACCCGCATGACCCACGCGATTCGCTCTGCTATGTTCCGGCGACCAGGGAGGACATGCAGGCCGTTTACGACCAGACCGGCGATACCATCACGGGCTCTCCGAGCCGGGCGAGTGCCGAAAAAGGAAAAGCCTATCATCGCCATCTTGTGGATCGGCTGAAAGAAGTACTGGCGATGTTGGCTGAAAAGAGCTGAGCCGACATCCATCAACCTGGATAGAAAAGACGTGATAAAATGACCGATCTCAATAAATTCAGATTTTCCGTGGACCGGGGCGGCACCTTCACCGATGTCTATGCCGAAATCCCCGGTGAGCCGGGGTTCAAGGTGGTCAAGCTGCTCAGCGAAGATCCGCAGAATTATCCGGACGCACCCCGCGAAGGCATCCGCCGCATTCTGGAAGCGGTTCTGAAAAAGCCCATTGCCAAGGAACGCTTTCACGCAGACGACATCGAGTGGATCCGCATGGGCACCACCGTGGCCACCAATGCCCTGCTGGAACGCAAAGGCGCCCGCTGCGCCCTGGTGGTCACCAAAGGCTTCGGCGATATTCTGCAGATCGGCAACCAGGATCGTCCGCAGATCTTTGATCTGGAAAT
>JBNLAV010000148.1:0-16357 GCA_050302315.1 Desulfobacteraceae bacterium | reverse complement strand
ATTGGCGGCAGCGTTTTCGAAACTGCTTGTGATGCGGTCTATCATATCTTCATATCTCTCGACCTCTTCCAGTTTTTTCGCCAGTTCAATCCTGTAATCAGCCTCCGACTTGCCGATTGTCCTCAGGTCCGATTGGATTTTCGATAGAGCCGAACCAGGCTTAAAAGGATAAAAAAGAAGCAGCCCCAAGACTATGATCAAACCAACAAGCAGTCCCCGTTTCATACTGTCATTGTCATCCTATCCATATTTTTCAGGCACTATCGCTATTGATTAACCGGGTAATTCTCGAGCAGCTTGTCAATTACTGGATCCATTTTACTTTTGGTGCTTTCCCATTTGCTCAATGAAAAGCCGCCTTGGCCTTTTAGATGATACTCCGCAAATCCTATCTGGTCCTCATCTTGATAAAGGCGCAACTCCGCATGGTGCATATAAGTTGCCATATCCCAAGTGCGTTCACAATAATAGGTAAGGTAACTCTGGCATTCAGCCGGCACATCACCGGAAAATATCTGCGTTCTTATCCCATGCCGTTCGAACCCGTCACGAAGAATACCCATCATTGCACCATCAAAGCACCTACTACTGCAATCCTTGATACAGGCATGCTTTATCTCCATGGCGGTGTCCACCGGTCGCACTTTTATAGATGTGCAGCCAACGAATAAAATCAGCAGCAAAAGAATTAAAAGAGAGCGGTTCGGAAGCATCATCTACACCTTTCGTTTCGTCAATTCACGGTAAAAAGCGCCAACTGGTCCGGTTCACCGACCACGCGCCCCTTGCGGCCTGAGGGTAAACGCGGATATGGTTCAGCTTATTCTTTTGTGGGAAGCATCTGTAATTCTTATTTCATATGTACTAAAATCTACAAAAGGCTCGTTGTCACATTCGCCGAAGGCAACCTTAAAATTAAGGTTTTACCATTCCTTGAACTTTGCTTTTTTGGGTTCAAAAACGCATTTTATTTCACGTAAAAACTCTGACTGTTTTTCATTTGGACGGCCTTCGCAAAAAGCGACTTTTTCGATTAACGAGACAGCCGATTGCATTTGTTTTTCTGCAAAGTTTTCTAAACTTGGCCTAATATAATTCCGCAAATTCTTTTTTAAATAATCTTCATCCTTTATATAGTAGCTACAGGTCGAAAGAAGATCTGTTGACTCTCTTTCGGATAATTTAAAATCCTCTTTGAAAATAGATAATATACACGCCTTTTCTTCTCGAGATATATCGCCTGAGCATTTTGCCATTGTATACATTAATCCTGCGGTAGACTTCATTGGATCATCAATATCAAACAGAGGATCTGCATGATAAGCCTGCCTCCACTTGCGTCGTCTATTCCATTTAAAGGGATCTAACCACCCAATATCAATTCCTGCCTCTGACAATCTGTTTGCCAATACTAATATTGTCACTATCAGACCTAGTGTGCCCAAAATAATATGCAATTATATACCTCCTTACCACCACGCTGGCATATATTAGCGAGCGGCTCGCTTTTTATAACAAATGGCCTCTCACAATCAAATTAATGCAGAAATGTAATATATTAGGAAAGAAGCACTCAGTCCGAACAAGCCATGTAGTGGTCTATCATCATACACATAATCGACGAAATCTGGCATCCCGGCGTACCTTTCCTTAATGACGGCTCGGCGCGTTTATACCGGTATTTCCGATTTTAGGGAGCACGCTCCCTAAAAGGGGATTTTTTAATATAGGGCAAATCTTCTACTGTGAATATTGGTAAAACGATTTAATCGCATTCTATTTGCGGGTGATGACCGCTATATCATTTATCGAATACGGCGTTTGTACCTGCCGGCCGTATGACAGCTTCTAATCCCTTGCGTCAGCTTTTGCGGTAGATGCGAAATGCGCGCATCACTTTTCTCACATAGCTCTGGGTTTCCGGAAAGGGCGGGATGTCGTTGTATCTTTCCACGGCCGTGGGACCGGCGTTGTAGGCGGCCAGCGCCAGGTCCACCTGCCCGCTGAAGCGCTCCAGCATGGATTTGAAGTAGTAGGCGCCGCCCATGATGTTCTCCCACGGGTCGAATGGATCGTTGATATTGAGCGCCTGCAGGTTTTCCGGCATGATCTGCATCAATCCCATAGCACCCTTCTTGGAGACCGCTTTGGGGTTGAAATAGGACTCCACATGGATAACGGCCTTGAGCAATGAAGAGGAGATGCCGTTGCGTTCTGCTGCCAGGGCAATGACGTCATCATAGCTTTTGATGTTGTAAAGGGCTCTACGGTACTTCGCCTTTTCGGCCATGTACACTTTGTATTTGTTCGAGGTGGGCGTGTTGGTGAAGTGGAACACCCCGTTGCCGTCCACGTAGACGTAGATGTCGGCATGGGCGGCTGAGATGACAAAAAACGTCACTCCAATGACAATCAATCCGAGTGTCCATTTAGACCCGATTTTTCCCGCCAAGTCTTTCACCTGCCCTTTGGTTCGATAATAATTAAAATTTTCAGATAGTTATTATGCAATTTCAATCCCTGCGCGCCAGCCAGGAGTGCCATATACTTATCGGATTCCTGCAGCGAATCTTAAGTTAATGTTATATCTCAATATTGTTTAGCAAAAAGCGTACCTGATTTTGCTAATCGCCGTCGGACCCGACAATTTCGAACTCGGTGGTGATTTCCGCCACACCTCGTACGGTGGCCGCCACCGAACAGAACTTTTCCTGGGACAGGTCGATAGCTTGGGCTATGCCCTTTTCCGTCAAATTATCGCCGCTGACAATGAACTTCAAATGAATGCGGCGATAGGTCCACGGCGGGTTTTCGTCCTGTTCGCCCGTCGCGACAATTTCCAACATCATCAAAGGTTTGCGCTTTTTTTCCATGATGGAAAGCACATCGTGGGCCGTGCAGGCCGAAAGACCGATGAGCAGTACTTGTGAGGGACTTACCCCCCTGGCCGGATCATCACTCGAGAGCACTATTGACTGGTTTCTGGAATCCGTACCGACAAATTGTTTTCCATTCACCCAGCGTACGGTGGTGACGGGCATGATCCAACTCCATTTTTCCGGGTAACTGTCGCGTGAGGTATAGGCAACCATATAAATTTATTTCATTATCTGCAAGCATTTCCTGCAAGGCAATATGAGGCGGCCACTGGTGGCCAGCAGCGCCGCTTGACACCATGGCCATTTTGACGCATATGCTTGCCAGATCAGGCCATTGCATGAGACCCCAAAACCCCGGATGCCCATGACCAGAGACGACTTATACAACGCCCCGCAAGATCCGGTCGAACCCTTCGAGTTTGACGACCAGGTGGCGCGGGTTTTCGATGATATGATTCACCGCTCCATTCCTTTCTACCGGGAGATCCTGCACCGGCAGAGCCAGATGATCGAGCGCTATTACCAGCCCGGAACCGTGATTTACGACCTGGGCTGCTCCAACGGCAACCTATGTCGCCACATCTGCCGCCGGATGGAGGCGACCCCCTTTGCCATCACCGCCGTGGACAACTCCGAGGCGATGTTGAAAGTGTTTTCAGAAAGGATGGCCGCCACACCATATGCGGACAGGATCACGCTCAAATGCGAAGACATCAGCCGGACGAAGATCGAAAACGCGTCTGTGGTCGTGTTGAATTTTACGCTCCAGTTCCTTCCCCCCGAAGAGCGGGACGCCCTGATCTCGCGGATCCATGAAGGGCTGGCCTCGGGCGGCATATTGTTGTTCAGCGAAAAGGTCACCCATGCGAATCGGGCCATCGCCGATCTACAGCACGATCTTTACTACACCTTCAAGCGGGAAAACGGGTATTCCGAACTGGAGATCAGCCAAAAAAGAGAAGCCCTGGAGAAAGTGCTGATTCCCGATACCATGGAGCAACACCTGGAACGGCTGCGACGGGCCGGCTTCAACGCCATCGATCTTTGGCAGAAGTGGTTTAACTTTGCAGCCTGGATCGCCATCAAATGAAAGACCGGGATCGATTCCTTCAAGATTTTCAGCCTTTTGGAGGGCTGTTGGCCGACGCCGCCGAAAAGGTGCTGGCGCAACCCGGCGCCCGGGGGACGGCTTTGCAAGCGCTTCTGGAACAATTGCCCCTCACCGTTCCGTCACGGGTGGAACTGGATCGCGACACGGTGACCATCGGGCGCAGTTCGGACCTTGAAGCCGACCAGGCCGACCGATTGACGAATGTGCTCAAACGTCTGAAACCATGGAGAAAAGGCCCATTTTCCCTGTTCGGCATCCATATCGACAGCGAATGGAATTCAGCCCTCAAGTGGCGTCGTGTGGTGCCGCACCTAAAGCCGTTGCGGCATCGCAAAGTGCTTGATGTGGGCTGCAGCAACGGATATTATCTCTTTCGAATGGCGGCAGCGCAACCATGCCTGCTGCTCGGCATCGAACCCTACGCGGCCTATTATTATCAATTTCTGGCCCTACAGCACTACCTCCAACTGCCCGGCACCTACTGCCTGCCCCTTAAGTTGGAGGAGCTGCCCATAACGAACGCATGGTTCGATACCGTTATTTGCATGGGCATTCTCTACCACCGGAGATCGCCCCTGGACACGTTGAGCCGCTTGCGGCAGATGCTGGTGCCCGGCGGACAGCTCGTTCTGGAGACCTTGATCATCTCCGGCGAAGAAGAGACCGCACTTTGCCCCCGGGACCGGTACGCCCGCATGCGCAACGTTTTCTTCATCCCCACGGTGAAATGCCTGGAGACCTGGTTGGCGCGTTGCGGGTTTAGGCACATCCGCTGCGTCGATATCGCGCCCACCACGCTGGAGGAACAGCGCAAAACAGCGTGGATCGATTCCAACTCGCTGGAGACTTTTCTGGACCAGCGGGACGGCAGCCGGACGGTGGAGGGATACCCGGCCCCCGTTCGCGCGGTGGTGATTGCCTCACCCCAATAGCAAAAGGACGTTAGCGCACATGACCTTTGCGTTCTGGACACTGCTTCTGATCACCGTCGGCCTTGGCACCTGGGGGCTGCGCCACTACCGGGTTCAATCCCGGCGTTTTGGCCGTATGAAGTCGTCACTGGAAAACGCCAACAAGCAGCTGCTGGCAAAAGAAGAAATGTATCGGGAAGCTGCCGACAAATGGGAAAAAGATCACACCAAGCTGCGCAGCTACCTCCAGTTGATGGACATCCTGATCAACACCATCCCCAACCCGATCTACTTCAAGGATGAAAACGGCGTATACCACGGGTGCAACCGTGTCTTCTCCAAACAGATCCTTGGCCTGACCCGGGACCGCATCATCGGCAGGCGCCCGCAGGACCTTCCGGAACAGATCCCGCCGGATCTGGCCGCAGTCTACCAGAGGGAGGAAGCCAAGGTTCTGGAAAAGGACGGCCCCCACTCCTTCGAAGCACCTGTGCAGAGAAAGGACGGTCAGCGCCGCGACTTTCTCTTCAGCCTTGCACCGGTTAGCGATGAAGATGGCAAATACGGCGGATACGTCGCCGTGCTCTACGATCTCACCGACAAAAACCGCGCTGCGCAGGATCGATTGCAGAAGGAAAAGCTGGAAGGCGTTTTGGAGACCACCGGCGCCGTCTGTCACGAATTGAACCAGCCCCTGCAGGCTGCCTCCGGCTACACCGAAATACTCGCCGCCCAGCTCGACGGCCACAAAGCCGTTGCCTACATCGAGAAAGTAGTGGCCCAGCTGGACCGCATGCGCGATATCACGGACAAGCTGCAGGGGATCACGCGCGTGGAAGTCACCGAATACGCCGGTGACACCAAAATCATCGACATACACAAATCTTCAGGGAAAACCGACTGAGGATGGAAGATGGATGACAGCCGGCATGTCGAGCAAACAGCGTAAAGCGAAAGAGGCCTACCAGCGGAGAATCGATCGCATTAAGGCCATGGGTTGCATCGACACACGAGACGGCGCGGCAAGACCACCTGCGGGCTCAGTGCCCGCAGACCCTGCGGAGCTGGCCCACAACAACACATACGACGCACTACCGGCTTTTTATATCGACCGGGTCTTTACCTGCCGCGAATGCAGCAAAGAAGAAATCTGGACCGCCGAACAGCAAAAGTGGTGGTATGAAGTGGCCAAGGGGAATATCAATGCCACGGCCGTCCGGTGCAGAGCGTGCCGAACCGGGATCAAGACATGAAGAAAAAAAGAACCCCGGATGTGCCGGAATCCGTTCGGCCGGGCGTGTCCTTTACAGGTCGCGCAGTGCGCATCGCAGTTGTCTGGATGGCCTGGATATACGCCGGAGCGACGATGTTCGGCCTGCCGTATCTTCTGCGCGAAAAGGTCGATCTCGTCGCCGCATTGGCAGCCGCCCCCAAGGACGTGAAAATTTATTTCGGAATCTGGTTGCTGGGCTCGATCATGCTTTGCGCTTTTCTGCTGATCAGCCTTCGTCAGGCATTCGGATACGGTTTGAAAAAACCGTAATACGCTTTAGAACAAATCCGACCGGCACAAAGGCCGGCCCTACACTTTTGGTGACTCGTAATCGGGAAAAAGCCATTGCACATTATCCCACGTTGTAGAGCATCAACATACGGCCCCCAAATAATGCTGCACAAATATCAACTGTAAGCTCTTGGTGAAATGGCTCCGGTGCCGCCGAATGGAGTCGTTGAAAAAGTAGTCGCCCAGCTGGACCGTATGCGCGATATCACGGACAAGCCGCAAGGGATCACACGGGTAGAAGTGAAAACGCATACAGCCGGAGACACCTGGATTATCAATATCCACAAATCCTCCAAGGAATGTCAATGCAGAACCGAAGCGATGGCTGCGTCAAGTTCTTCGATGGCCAGAATGTTCAGAGCCTGTCGAATCTCAGGCGGGATGTCGACCAAGTTGTTGTTATTCTTGGCTGGAAAAACAACTGTATGCACTCCGGCGCGGTGAGCGGCCAGCAGTTTTTCCTTGATTCCACCCACCGGCAGTATACGACCGGTCAAGGTCAACTCACCTGTCATTGCACATTCCCGCCGGCAGCAGCGGTTGGTAATCAACGATATAAGTGCCACGGCAATGGGAAGCCCGGCTGATGTTCCGTCTTTGGGGATGGCGCCGGCCGGCACGTGGATATGCAGGTCATGATGTTCGAAGAAGTCGTCGGCAATACCGTATCGCCCACTGTTGCTGCGGATATAGCTCAGGGCGGCTTGAGCCGATTCCTTCATGACCGACCCCAGGGAGCCGGTCAATATCAACTGATTGCTGCCACGCATTTTTGTGGCTTCGATAAAAATGATTTCACCGCCGGAGTCGGTCCAGGCAAGTGCCGTGGCCACACCCACACGGTCCTTCGCCTGTGCCACCTCAAAGAAAAACTGCGGCGGTCCCAAGTAGGTCTCCACATCCTCGGCGCAAATGTCGTCAGTCTGTTGATCGGTATTGCCATCCAGCCGGTTTAAGGCGACTTTTCGACACAAGGCGGCCAGTTGGCGCTGCAACTGGCGCAAACCCGACTCGCGTGTGTAATGGCGAATGACCTTTCTCACCGCATCCTCGTCAAACCGAACCGGATCATCCCCCAATCCAGCGGCTTTGAGTTCTTTAGGAATCAGGTGACGATAAGCGATATTAATTTTTTCATCTTCAGTATAGCTGGACAACCACATGACCTCCAGCCGGTCCAGCAATGGAGCCGGGATATTATCGAGTTGATTTGCGGTGGCAATGAACATGATTCGGGAGAGGTCAAAGGGCACATCCAGATAGTGGTCCACGAAGTGAGCGTTCTGCTCCGGATCAAGTATCTCCAGCAGGGCTGATGCCGGATCGCCTTTAAAATCCTGGCCGATCTTGTCCAGTTCATCCAGCATGAACAACGGATTGTTGGTTTCACAATGGCGCAATTCCTGGATGATCCGTCCCGGCAGAGCACCCACATAACTTCGGCGGTGGCCCCGAAGTTGAGCCTCATCCTTCATTCCGGCCAAGGAGATGCGCACAAATTTGCGTTTCAGGCTACGGGCTATGGACATACCCAGTGAGGTCTTGCCGGTTCCCGGAGGCCCCACGAAACACAGTATCGGCCCTGCGGATTTCAGCTTGCCCTGGTTGCGTTCCAGGGCTTTTTTAACGGTGTTTCGGATATCATCCAGCTTAAGAGGCTTAGCGAGAAATTGATAGGACCCCTTTTTTATGGCCTCCACGGCCGTGGGCACCGTGGCGTAACCGGTGATGATAATGACTTCCGTATCCGGTTGCTCCTTTTTGGACTGCGTTAACAGTGTCAGCCCATCGACCTTGTCCATTTTTAAATCGGTCAGGATGACATCGAATTTGTGCCGGAAAAGCAATTCAAGCCCTTCAGCGCCGTTTTTAGCCGTCAGGACTTCGTAACCCTCCTTTCTCAGCACATGTTCCAAGTTCATGCGTGTCATCTTTTCATCATCGACGACCAGCATTCTGGGACGCCGTGAGGCATGCAGGATCCGCACGGCCAAGTGTTCCAGGATGCGCCGTTTCAATTCTTCTAATCCGTAATGCTCGGAATCGAGAATGGTTTTGGCCGCTTCCAGATCCAGACGATCTTCACTGGATCGATTCCACGGCAGATCGGTCAAAAAATCAACATAGTTGATGCCGATGGTGTATTCGGCGCTGCCGGAGCCCATTTTGGCAATGCGATCGATTTCCCTTATGACGGATCGATGAACATCGGAAGGCATTCCAGCGGCCTGGACCGCCTGATGAAGTTCGTCGATTTCCGTATAATCCTCTGGGGTGACGGTGTCGTCTTTTTTGAATATTCGCATTTTCTTCTCTTCATCTATCCAGATGCTGCAAAAGTAGTAGGGTTTCAAAGACAGAGCGTCTATAGTGCCGCTGTAATTCGCTGCCGCAATCCATTGACAACGCGTAATCTATAGCCCCCGGCTTTCCCGAAGGGTAAAAAAAGCAGCAAAAATTCGACCTGAACCTTGTGTTCACTGTTGGTTTATTCCTGGATTGTGATCCTAATACTCACTTTTCCCTATATCCATAAATGTTTCCATCTCTTTTTGCTACCTTTTTTCTGCAACATCGGATTTTGCCTGCTACGACCAGGGGCAGGTGGCCGGCGCCATGTTCTTTTGGGATGTGGTATTGGGCGTTGCACATCGCAACACTCCCTTGGGTATTGTGCAACAATCGTAACGGTCTGAAATATTAACTTTTACACTATATTCTACCCATACCGTTGCAGAAAGCAACGTTATGGTCAAGAGGTCCTTAGGCCTCCAAATGATATTATTACGTGTCGTATCAATAGATTATACCAATGTTCGCCAATTGGCACGTAAATTGATTTGTAGAACAGATCGAGGCGGCGAGACCGTGCGGCCGCTCAACGCATAGCGAGGTGATTGGGATGCAAGTACTGATAAAACTCATGGACCACTTAGAACGCATGATGGTAGCCGCCACGTTTTCCGAGGCCGGCTGTTGGGATACAGCTCTCAGGATTTTGGATGAGGATAAATCTCGCTTACGTCAACGTCCGCAGCCGCGGGCCAGCGTGTCTGCCGTGAACCGACCGACCCTGCGGATGTAACGTTTGGCGATATTTGATGCGTTATCTCCAAAACTGGTGGTATGCCCCGGTGACGACCGCAACTATCGAAACACGACGTGCTTTTTTCTTCCCGGCCCATGGTCGAGAATCCACTTCACCCGATATGCGGGTGGTTTTTGACCCAAGGAGACGTTGATGAAAACAATCTTGCTGGCTGTTGACGGCATCGCAGCCCATAAAAATACCGTAGATTACACCCTAGGATTATGTTCTCCTGTGCGCGCCGGACTGGATATTCTGCAGATCATCCGGCCGCGGACGTACGCTGCCGGTTTAAGCAAGGTTAAGCAGCGCATCTTCCGTGCCCGTGATTATGTAGAAGATGCTCTGATCACAGCCGCTTTTGCCGAGGCCGGTGCGCCCGAGTTGGCCGACACCTTGTGCGCCACGGCGCAACGCCGTCTGAAACGGCTGATTCCACCCGACATCGTTACCGAAGTGACTTATCACTGTGTGGTCACCGGGGAAGACCCTGATTTTGTGCTCAAACGCTATGTCGACGAACGCCACCATATCATCATGGCCATCTACGACTCCTTGCGATTTTGGAAGAAAAGCACCGCAAAATCGGGTCCGCACCGAAAAATTGGCATCGGATTATTGAGCAAACTGTCCATCCCCCTGGTTCTGGTCCAAGATATGTTGCCGGGCCAGGACCATCAAATAAGCAGGAGGCAAATGTGAGAAATTTATTCAGTCGAATTGTAAAACGCAGCAAAGAACTTGCCGGTAGAATGGAAAAAACCCAAGAAGCCATTACATTCGCTCAGGCGGACCATCCGCAACTCCACGAGAAGACCCAGGCAGCCACTCCGACTGCCGCAGGAAAATTGCTTGTCGTCGGCCACGAAACAATGTTCTCCCAAAAAGTGATCGATTATGCCCTGGATATGGCCCAGCGCATGACCTATGAAATCGTTGCACTCAATGCAGCGCCATTGTCTTGCGATGCCTTCAAACCTTTTGCCGCCTCTCAGAAACGACTCTGCAACGAATTCCAACAGATGTCGGAAGAACACGTCCAGCCGTTTAAAGTAGCTGCTGAATCAATGGACATCCCGTTTACCCACGTGGTTAAATTCAGCGAACCGGACAAAGCGTTGGAAATGATTCAGGACGAATACAAAGCCATCGAGTTTGTTATCACGGACGAACCGACGGCACTCTCGGAAAACCGTGTCACCGACACTCAGCGTCCAAGTCAGCGGGTTTATGTCTATTCCATGATCTGACCGTCAGTGGATACTGTCGGCGAACCGGTTCGTATGATCGTCACCACCTACTGACATCCAACAGAAGCTTGTGCAGACCGTCTTCTATGAGACGGTCTGCATGTATTCGCATATAAGGAGGAAAGGATGGATTTTCATTTCTATCTGGGAATAGGGCTGGTGCTATTGCTCTTTGGCCTTTGCTACGTTTACCGAAAAGAGAACTAATGTTCCACGGAAATGGCAGATTGAGGTTCAGACCGGTGCTGCAGAATTTTGGAAGCCGCTGGTGTAGCAAGGCTGCGCCGAAAGAGCCCTATGGCTATGCTCTTATTTCCATGCAAAAACACCGTTCTGTAACGCAAGACGCCATTACTGGGTAGGTACGAACAAATAATTATTACAGGATCCGGCGACGCAATGTCCGGACACTGACTTTTGGGAAAGGGTCTTCTCGATGACAGCTGATATGGTTCTCACCTTGGCAATTCTGGCATTTGCCGTTGTCCTGTTTATCTTCGAATGGGTGCGCGTCGATGTGGTCGGCATCATCATGATGGTCCTGCTGCCGTTGACCGGTTTGATCTCAGCAAAGGAAGCATTCGTCGGGCTGAGCAGTAACGCGGTGGTTTCCATCATTGCCGTTATCATTATTGGCGCAGGTTTGGATAAAACCGGCGTCATGAACCAAGTGGCCGGACCGATCATCAAATTCGCAGGCAACAGCGAAAATCGAGTGATCAGCCTAATTTCAGGCACGGTCGGAATAATTTCAAGCATGATGCAGAATATCGGTGCGGCTGCCCTCTTCATGCCAGCGGCCCAGCGTATCGCCAAACGGATGGAAATACCGGTATCGCGGATTCTGATGCCCATGGGTTTCTGCGCCATCATCGGCGGTACCGTCACCCTTGTCGGGGCCAGCCCGACCATTCTGCTCAACGATTTGATGGTATTGGGCGGGAAAAAACTTGAGCCGTTCGGCCTCTTCACCCAAACACCGATTGGCATCTGCCTGTTGATCAGCGCCATCATATACTTTCTTCTGTTTGGCAAATTGATTCTTCCGTCAGCCAAGGGAGAGGCGGATCGCGGTGTCACCGCATCGTTGATGGGGGTGTACAATGCTCTTGAGAGTGCCTTTGAAATCCATGTCCCGGATGCGTTCGCCGGTCCCGCCACATTGTCCGAGCTGGACATCCGCGGCAAGTACTTGGTGACGGTCGTGGCGATCAATCATGCCCAAAAGCGCGACAAAAATATGGTACCCCACAGCTTCGATCACATCATCGGCGGCGATGATGTGGCGGTGGTGGGCCGGGAAGACAACGTGCGCCGTATGGCTGCCGATCTGGGATGGGATATCCGGCCGGGGCTGGAAGTTTTCGCCGAAACCCTGGCCCGCACCAGTGCCGGCATGGCCGAAACGGTGGTGTCGCCCAGATCGGAGCTGATTGGCAAAACCATGAGCGAAGCAAACTTCAAGGATTTATACAACCTGAACCCTTTGGCACTGATCAAAGGCCGACGCGTCTTTTACGGCGGCTTGACACATATTCCTTTGAGCATGGGCGATACCTTGTTGTTGTTCGGACCGTGGGACAGGTTTCATATCCTGAAAAACCAGCCTCAGCCGCGCAGCCTCACTTTTGCCACACCGCTGGAAGGAGAAATCCTGCGTCCGGAAAAAGCGAAGCTGGCCATCATATGGTTGGCCATCGCACTTGCGCAGATCGTTTTCCTTAAAGTCCCCCTGGCCGTTGCGTTGATGTCCGGCGCATTGGGGATGATTATCACCCGCGTTTTAACGATCGACGAAGCCTACCGCTCCGTCGACTGGATGACGGTTTTTCTCCTGGCCGGACTTATACCTTTGGGAATGGCCTTTGAAAAGACCGGCACCGCCGCATTCATTGCAGAAAGAATTCTGGGCGTTCTCGGTTCACCATCACCCATCGTACTTCTGGCCGCAGTGGGGGTGCTGACCTCCTTCTTCACCCTGGTCATCTCCAACGTCGGTGCGACGGTGCTGTTGGTACCGTTGTGCATGAACATGGCGGTGATGGCAGGCGGCGACCCGCGCATGGCCGCCCTGGTGGTCGGCCTCTCGGCATCCAATACTTTCGTGCTGCCCACACACCAAGTCAATGCCTTGATCATGCGGCCCGGCGGTTATCGCACCACTGACTACGCCAAGGCCGGCTCCATCATGACACTGCTCTTCCTTGCTGTGGAATTAACGGTACTCTATTTCTTCTATGGTATTCAATAAATCCGCCGGTCTCAAATGTATGCCCGGCACCCATCATCAATAGAATGGACCGCAAAAATGTGTATTATTACAATATCCAGAGGTTGCTACAGCCACGGCAAAGAGATCGCAGAACGGGTGGCTCTCGGCCTTGGCTACGAATTGATCAGCAAAGAAATTTTGCTGGAAGCATCCGAGTCTTTCAATATTCCCGAATCCAACCTGTCCTCGTCTGTCCATGACGCGCCAGGCTTCTTGGAGCGCGTCATCCACTCCAATGAGCGCCTGCATTACCTCGAATGCATTCGGACGGCTTTGTTGGAGCATGTTAAATCCGACAATGTGGTTTATCACGGATTGGCTGGAAATCTTTTCCTGGCCGGGATCTCTCATGTCATTAAAATCCGCGTAATTGCCGAGATGGCCGATCGCTTGGATCTCATGTGTGAAAAACGCCGGATTTCAACCTCGGAGGCGATTGCCTTGATCGAATCCGAAGACCGGCAACGCGAACAGTGGTATCAGGCGGTCTACAAAAAAGACATGAGCGACCCGCGCCTTTATGATATGGTGCTGCACATCGGCCGGATGACCATCGACGATGCAAGTGAACTGATCTGCACTGCCGCCGCCAGAGAGAGCTTTCGAGCGACTGAGCAGTCTCTTCAGGTTATCAAAGACTTAGCCATTCTCAGCCATGTCCAGACGGCGTTGGTCGAACTTTGTGAATGCGATGTCACCGTCTCCAACGGGATCGTCACGGTCAAAGCCAGAAGGCAGAAACTTCGAGGCGACGACTTTACGCGACCGGGTATGAAGCAGCGTGTCCAGTCCCGGATCCGGGAGGACTTGCAGCAGGATATTGCGGCCGTGGTATCCAGAATACCCGACGTAAAAGATCTGATCTGTGAAATCGAACCGCCCTATTATGCGTGATGAATGAGCCAGTGGAAAACGTGATTCAGCCCGTTGGGTCTGCTCGAAATTTGCTGAGGCAAATCAGCATCCGCAAAAAAATCGTGCTGACCCTTGTGGCCTATATTGCGGTCGCAGGCGCCTTCTGGCTGGTCAATTTCCACAACAGCCTGACCCTCAATGAAAAGCTGCGCATCATTGAAAAAAAGGAGGATCTGCTCAACACCATCCTCGAAGCCCGGCGTTACGAAAAAAACTATTTCCTGACCGGTGACAGTTCCCATTTGGCGGAAGCCAGCGCCTTCATCTCCGAAGCGGAAGACAAACTGAAAGATATCATCGCCCACCATGCCAAATATGCCGCCACTCAGAATCTGGATCGTAGCCGAGTGCATTTAGCGGACTACGGCGTATCCATCAACGCCCTGGCAGGATCGCAGGTCGACATTCAGCACCTCACTAACGACCCTGTTCCCGAGCAGGGGGATATCCGGATTTTGGGGCGTGAAATCACGGAAGAGATCGAAACCATGGTGCAAACCGAGCGGCGCCATATCAGCCTGTTGATCCGTGAAGCCAAATGGTATCATTTCGTCGCATTCGGTGGTTTGCTGGTGCTGTCGATCGTTGTTTTCGTATTCTTCCTCGTCAATGTCAACCGACCGCTAAAGGCGCTGGAGAAAGCCATTGGCAATATCGCCTCCGGCCACTACGAGAACATCCCGGCTATTTCGGCCGGACAGGAGTTCGGCTCCCTGATCAACAGCCTGAACCACATGATCGACCGGGTAAACCGCCGCAGCCAGGAGTTGATCCAGGCCAAGAAGATGGCCTCTTTGGGGACCCTGACCTCCGGCGTTGCCCACGAACTTAACAATCCGCTGAACAACATATCAACTTCATTGCAAATCCTGATCGAAGAACTGAAAGACGACGATTTGGAGTTCAAGCGCGAGCTTCTCGAAGGCGCGGAGAAAGAAGTCCTCCGTGCAAGGGACATTGTCCGGGCACTGCTGGAATTTTCGCGTCAAAGCGCCTTCAGCATCAAACCGGTGGACATCAAATCCCTGGTCAACGATACTCTCAAGTTGATCAAAGGAGAACTGCCGGCCAATGTGGCGGTCGACGTCACCATCGGAAATGATATACAGGCGGCTCTGGACTTCCGCCGCATGCAACAGGTATTGCTTAACTTGCTTCTCAACGGCATCCAAGCCATGGAACATGGCGGTACGATCACCATCGGTGCTTTTGAAAGGAATGACCATGTGTTTTGCATCACTGTCAGCGATACGGGATGCGGCATACCCGGCGAAAACCTGTCAAAGATCTTCGATCCGTTTTTTTCCACTAAGGAAGGATTGCATCCACCCGAGAGCGATATACGGCCATACGACGGCATTCTGGATCAACAGGGGACCGGCCTTGGCCTTTCCATATGCCATGGTATCGTCCAAAAACACGGAGGACAAATTTCAGTGAACAGTAAGATCGGAGGAGGCACCACGTTTACCATCTGCTTACCCATCGGATCGGCCCATGACCATTCCAACTAAAGCGTCCATTCTGGTGGTGGAAGACGAATCCATCGCCCGCAACAACCTGGTTCACATCCTGAAGAAGCAGGGTTATATAGTGACGCCTTCGGAAAGCGGAACAAAAGCGTTGGCGTTGCTCGCCACCCAAACTTTCGACTTGGTCCTCACCGACCTCAAGATGGAAAAAGTGGACGGTATGGCCGTTTTGGCCGAAAGCCGACGCAGGCACCCGCTTACCGAGGTGATCATCCTTACCGGCTACGCAACCGTAGACTCGGCCGTCGGCGCCCTGAAAGCCGGCGCCTATCACTACATCGCCAAGCCCTATAAAATAGAGGCTGTCCGTAAAATCGTCGATGAGGCGATTATCAAGCGGCGGCTGCAATTGGAAAATCAGCAACTCAAGGAGTGCTTGAATTCGGGCCGACCGAAACCGATGATCGTCGGCCAAAGCCCGGCAATGAAAAAGATATTGAAAACCGTCCAACGCATTGCGCCTTCGGACGCCAACGTCCTGCTGTTTGGCGAAAGCGGCACCGGTAAAGAGATCATAGCGCGCACCATTCACGATTTGAGCGATCGCGCCAGCAACCGATTCGTCGCCTTCAACTGCGGTTCATTCAACGATGACCTCATGGCCAATGAACTGTTCGGTCATGAGAAAGGAGCCTTCACCGGTGCGCATCAAGCCAAGGCGGGATTGCTGGAAACTGCTTCCGGCGGCACCGTATTTCTGGACGAAATCGGGGACATGCCGTCCACCATGCAGATACAACTCTTGCGGGTCATTCAGGAGCGGGAAATGCTGCGGGTTGGCGGAACAGTACCGGTTCAGGTAGATGTTCGTTTCATCGCCGCAACCCATCGCGAC
>JBNLAV010000147.1:0-58390 GCA_050302315.1 Desulfobacteraceae bacterium | reverse complement strand
GTTGCCGGCCGGGTGGAATGGCGGATTATTGACGGTGCGGGCGGATGCCGGGCGTCAGTCTGCCGGATGCGCTATCGGAAGTGATTTGATGGGTTGTGACGGTCGTCAGACGAAAAAAAGGCAGCCGCATGGCTGCCCTGAATTTTGTTGGTGCCTAGGGCCGGAATCGAACCGGCACGGTGGATACCACCGAGGGATTTTAAGTCCCTTGCGTCTACCAATTCCGCCACCCAGGCATTGGTTGCGGTATTCGCTCGGGTCATACATCAAGATCTGCACCGCCTTTTATCCGGCGTCCGACGGAATGTCAAGAAGTGTTGAAATCCTGGGAAGCTATTGACCGGCATGCGGGTTGTGTGGTGAGAACTTTTGGTAATCCAACCGGACAATTTTGTTCCCGCCCCGGGAGGTTCGATCGCACAACCCGCCGGTTACGTAAGGAATCGCTTCCGCGTTCGGGACGGCATGTTTTTTGAACATAACGACGTCGGTTAGGCGATTACACTCTAATTCACATAAAATGAAAGGGGAATGATGATGACTAGAAAGGTTCTGGTATTGATCCTGGTGTTGGGTATGGCGGCTTTCGGCCTTTGCCAGGCGGACAGCTGGGAGGCAAATCTCGACGCCGGTGCCACATCGGTTTACGGTGGCGTGCACTATAAGCGAGATATTCAGTCCGGTTACATGAAAGCCGGTGTTTCAGGACTTTACACCGATGACGACGATCTGGAATATAAATGGTTGCAGGCCAAGTTTGCAGTTGGCAGTGATAACATCCAGCCCGGGCTTAACGTGGAAGTGGGTGTGGATGGCCTGCTGGGAGATGCCGAAGAAGGCATCTTCTCCGGTGACGTAGGGGCAATTCCATTCACCGGTTATGTCGGCTACACTTTTCCGCGCCGGGTCATGCCGCTGCCGCTGGAGGTTTTCGGCGGATTAAGCTATGCACCTGAGGTGCTGTCTTTTCGCGATACCGATGAGTATCTCTCCTACCACGTTGGTGTCGGTGTCGGGGTGACGCAAAACGCATCGGTGCGGGTGGCATACCATTATTATGACATTGACTTCGATCATGGACCACGGGCATGGGACATGGATGACGGAGTGTTTCGGGTATCCCTGATGATGCGGTTCTAACCATATGGCTGTATAATTGCAATGGTTGCTAGCTGCCGGTGGGCATTGGCCTGCCGGCAGCGAAAACCGGCTCAAATACCGCCAAGGCGGTTGACGAGAAAGCGGCGTTGAACGGGTTCCCTTGCGAAAAACATTTCCGGTGATAAGCATCATCCGATTCGCCGATATGGTAGTCCCCCCCATGCCATTCCTTCAACGCCGCCTTGACAGCCTCCCCATCCGTTTTTTCCTGGACGATTTTCTGATGTGCGTAGGCGTAGCTGGTGTGGTTGAAAAAGCTCAAAGGTGACCGCAATCCCTGCCAATAGAGTCCTGTATAACGTTCCAAAACCGATCGGGGATCGGCCACGGGGACGAACTCCCATGCCGCATCCTTGCAGATCAATTGCGTTCTCGTCGGCAAACCATCCTGCTGGATCATATTGAGGACCAGGTGGCGGATAAAAGCGGTCAACAGGTCCGACGGGCGGAGTTTGGCGAGTCGGGCAATCACCATCGCTTCATCATAGATCGATTCCAGTTCCCCGCTGATTCGAAAAGGCGGCAGATCGATGTCAAAGGGCGCGCGTCTTGGGGACTCTCCTTCCGGAATAAGGTGTTCGAGGGTTTGGGCAAACGCATCCACCTCGCGGCGCAGGTCGTCATAGACCACTGAACCGGCATTGCCGTGGGGAAGCTGCCCCGAAGCCTGCAGCGCCTGAAAATGGCGATCCGCATCGCGGCCCGCTTGCCGGACGGCCAGCAGATCCTGGTTCAGTTTGAACCGATCCAACGGGCCCAGGCTGAACGGCTCGGTGTCTGAAATCGCTTCCGACGAATCCTGAAATGCGATCCCCAGCCGCCTTTCCATAAGGTAGCGCGTGGGGTGCGCAAAAAAGCGGCCAACCTGATCGATGCTGCAGTGCCGCCATTCATCCGGCGGTTCGGGCAGCGGTCCCTCGAAAAAAGGCGCCGGTCGTTCATTGGCGTTCAGATGCCGGCTGGCTTCCAGGTTTTCTTTGGAGTAGCTGAACAGGCGGGGGTGTCCCGGATCGAAATAATCCGCAGAAAAGGCCTGTAACGGGTGCTCGATCACCACCTGCTCCCCTTGCACTCCGAGATCCCCTTGTACATATTCCAGCAATTCGTTGACCAGCACCGAGGGGGGCTTGGGGCTGTTGTCCTGGATGTCGCGGCCGACGTAGCTGATGTAGAAGATGGCGCGGGCGCTGAGCAGGGCCTCGAGAAAGAGATATTTGTCATCGTCCCGTTTGGACCGGTCTCCGGGGCGCGGTTCGGCGGCGATCAGGTTGAAACCGGGTTCTCTGAAGTCTTGGGGGAAGGTGTCGTGCTGCATGCCGAGCAGGCAGATGACCTTGGCGGGGATGCTGCGCATGGGCAGCATGGCGCAAAAAGTCACGCCGCCGCCGAGGAATCCGGTACCATAGGAGGTGCTGTTGAGATGATCGTTTAAAAATTGCCGCATGACGCCGAATGAGATGGGCGAGGCGCCGTCTACGTGGCGGTCGATGCGTTCAAGTTGGGTCAAAAACCCCCTTAACATCTGAATATCGCGGACGGAAGCTTCGTCGGGTTCGAAGAGCGTCTCCAGCATGGTGTCCAGAACGGATTGCCACCGCAGCAGACCGGCCCGGGACGGTATCCTGTCCAGCAAATGATGTAAGGTTTCGCAAAAACGGACGAACGCCCCCAGTATGGCGCTGTCACTTCCTTCTATACCGGTATGGGGGGCAATGCCGGCAAAGAGCGCATCCGGGCCGGACGACATGGCATAACCCAGGAGCAGGCGATCGAGTCCCATGCGCCATGTATTTTCCGCAAACCGGGGCAGCCCGTGTTTTTTCCGATGGGCCCGGTCCCAGCCCCAGCGAATGTTGGCCGTTTGGACCCAGCTGTCAATGAGCGGCAGGTCGCCGGTTTCGATGCCGAAACGACGCCGGATGGATGCATATTCCAGAAGACCCAGTACCTGGGACGCTTCGAATCGCCCGTCAATCAAGTCCAATACGCGCAGGAAAGCATCGGCCACGCGGCTCTCTCTGGGTACCGATTGATCCGCAACGGTATAGGGTATGGAGAGACCTTCTTCATCTGCGGCCGATCCGAAGACGGCGTGAATGTACGGGGCATATTTTCCGATATCCGGCGTCATCACCAAAATGTCGCCGGGCATGATCGTTTCGTGGCTGTCCAGAATCCCCAGCAACCGGTCGTGGAGCACCTCCACTTCTCGCATGGGGCTGTGGCAGACATGCACTTGCAGGCTACCGTCGGCTTGAGCCGTCGCATCCGGTTCTTCGGAGCGGTCCCTCAGATCGAGAATGTCCTGTTGGATCCTGCCCAACATGGTTCGGTCATGGTTGTCGTCGAACAACTCGATGAAATCCCCCTCCATCTGCTGGATCAATCCGAAGAACTGTCTGCCCTGGTGTCCCCAGGATGCCAGCAGCCGGTTGCCCCGCTCCATGTAAAGCGTTTCGTCATCTGCAGTGGCAGCCGGCTGCTGCGATTGCAGTCGCGTCAAACGGTGGTCCGAAACGATGTCCGCCCAATAGTGCCGGCATGGATTCAGCAGAAAAAGATGGACCGGTATGCGGTAAGCCAGGGCATTGAGCACTTGCAGATGGAAAAGGGGGAGATAGGAGATGCCGAACACCGATACCCGGTGCGGCAGATTCGAAAGCGGCCGGCCGGTTTCCTTGAGGCACCGGATCAGTCTTTTATGAAGGTCGGCCCGGTGCAACTCGTCTGATGGACCGCGCAATGCCCGCCAGAGCATCCGCTGCCATGCGGCGTCTGCGGATAGCGTGCTTTCGGGGCGGTTTTCCCAATCGGAAACGATATCCGGACGAAACACCAGGTACTGGTCAAAGATGTCGGCGATCCTTCCCGCAAGTTGAAAACGCTTCATGGGCGAGGCATCCGTCGACAGATAGCGGCGAATCGAGGAGAAGGCTTCCCGGTCTTTCAAGTCGTCCAGCAATTCCATGATGCGGAAGGTCATGGTTTGGGGATGAAACCGATCGCCTCCTGACAGCGGGCCGATCACGTCGGCATAGGTCGCTTCCAGGAATGCATTGGGAAATGGAAAGGTGAAGTTGGCGCAAATCCCGTTTTCCCGGGCGATGGCCATGGAGATCCATCGCTGCATGCCTTTGCTCTGTACGACGATGGTTTCGGCTTCCAGCGGACCGGCGGCCTTGTGCGACGCAGGGGCTGCCACCAGCCGGGCAAGGCCCTTGACCAGTGTCTCCATGTGATTTGCGGAGATGATCTGCAGTTGTGAGGGCATGGGTTAACCGGCCAGCGCCAGAACCTGGCGGACCAGACGCTCGATGCCTTCGGCCACCTCTTTGATGCCCGGGCCGAGCATATATGCCGGAGAGGTGACGATTTTATTGCGGGTATCGGTATGTATCTCATTCACCTTGCACAGGTGGTGGGCCGCCCCCATGGTTTCGATGGCGGCAGCCGTGCCCACATCCTCTCCGATGGTTACACCGGGGGCGGTATCACACAGCGCCTTTGCTACGGTGGCCGGCGCAATGCACAGGGCGCCAATGGGTTTGCCCGCGGCGTGCACTTCCCGGAGAATGCGCTCCACTTCCGGGTGAACCGTCGCTTCAGGTCCCTTGAGCGCAAAATCGCTCAAATTTTTGGCGGCGCCGAATCCGCCGGGAAGGATCAGGGCATCGATGCGATCGCCGGTCAGGGTTTTCAGGTCCACGATATCGCCCCGGGCGATACGGGCCGATTCGATCAGCACGTTGCGCCGATCATCCATCTCTTCGTTGGTCATATGGTTCATTACATGCAGCTGATCGACATCGGGGGCCGCGCAAACAATCTCTGCGCCTGCTCGATCGAGAAATAACAAGGTTAACACCGCTTCATGGATCTCAGTGCCGTCGAAGACACCGCATCCGGAGAGGACGACCCCTACTCTTTTGCCCATCTTATGCCTCCCTTGCTCTTAACAAGTGCCGGAAAGAAAACTTATGACACCTCCAACACATGCCGGTCCAGCACAAAACAGGTCAGCATGCCCTGAAAACAGGTGCCGTTGTCGCTTTCGACGGAGACCGCCACCCATTGCTTCTTACCCTGGACCTCTTCGACGGTGGCGACGGCCAGCACCGTCTCCCCCACCCTTACCGGCTTGAGGAATTTGACATCCGCAGCGCCCAACACCACGTTGGGGTGGTTAACGGCGATCATGGCTGCGTAGTCGGCCAGACTGAAAATAAAGCCGCCGTGCACCAGTCCGGATGCATCCGCCGTCATGTCGGAGGTGGTTTTCAGTTGGACGCGGCTGCGGCCTTCCCCCACGTCAAGGGGCGTGCCGCAGAGCTGTTGGTTGATGTCCCGGTGGGTCTTAATGTCCATGGGGCGACCTCGCATATTGCGTGTAACGTTGCTTGTGGTAGAATCCCTCCGGAATCCGTGCTATGAAGGGCTTTACGGGTTTCTGTCGCTCGTCGGGCAGCATTGGAGATATTATAGATCGCGCTCACTACTGAGTCAAACACCACAGGGATGGCATCATATGTTTGAAGAACGCATTGAACGTGTACGGGCGACATTCAAGGATCAGGGAATCGATGCACTGCTGGTCCTGATCGAAGAAAACCGCCACTACCTCAGCGGTTTCACCGGAGAGGACCACCAGTTCGACGAATCGGCGGGGGCACTGATCCTGACCCGGGATGCATTGGTTCTGGCCACCGACTCACGGTTTGAAATCCAGGCACGCAATGAGGCCCCGACCTACGACCTGGTGATCTATAAAAAGGGGCTGGCCAAGGAGCTTCCCGTTCTGGTCCGCAGGCTGAACATCGGTGGTTTAGGCTTCGAGAGCGTACGGCTCTCGGTGAAGATGTTCAATGCCTACCGCAGGGAACTGGAGGCTGCAAAGTCCCAGGCAGAGCTGGTTCCGGTGGAAGATCTTGTGGAAAGGCTTCGCCTCTGTAAATCCGCCAATGAGATTGAAAAGACCAGAAAGGCGCTGGTCTTGGCAGAGGACGCTTTTCGCCAGGTGACCCGAAGCCTCAAGCCGGGGATGACGGAAAAAGCGGTTGCCTGGGAAATGGAGCGCTGTATGCGGGTGGCCGGCGCCCAGCGGATCTCCTTTCCGGTCATCGTTGCCGCGGGACCCAACAGCGCCCTGCCCCACGCCATTCCCACCGACCGCCCGATTCAAACGGGAGAGCCCATCCTTTTCGACTGGGGGGCGGTGCTGGACCACTATTGTTCGGATACCTCGCGCACCGTGATCATCGGAGAACCGGACGAGACCTTCGCCAGTGTTTACCATACCGTATTGGAGGCGCAGGAAAAAGCCATCGACGCGATTTCCAGCGGCGCAAACACCAAAGCGGTGGATGCCGTGGCGAGAAGTCATATCGGTGCAAACGGCTACGGCGGAAAATTCGGACACGGACTGGGGCACGGCACCGGCCTGGCCGTTCATGAAGGCCCCCGCCTCAGCCCCCTCAAGGAGACCGTGCTGGAAAGCGGCATGATCGTTACGGTGGAGCCGGGCATCTATCTTTCCGATTGGGGCGGCGTGCGGATCGAGAATCAGGTGGTGGTCGGTGATGATGGGGCGATGGTCTTGAATGAGCTCGGCACCGATATTGAGAGCATGATTTTAAGGGGCTGAGCATCGAGGTATCGCGCTATCGTACTCGAATCGGGCAGCAGGTGCCGTCGCGTTAGCGAAGGCTTATCACTCAGCGATAGGCTTTATCGTCTATGTAGGAGCGGCTTTTAGCCGCGAACAGGATCCCTGGCTACGGCGGCGAATATCGCGGCGAAAAGCCGCTCCTACATGAAACCCGAAAGCGTTATCATTTAAGGCGTTCCCTTGTTTTAAAAACCATAGAATCCTTAACTTAATACTTTTAACTGTGAAAACAGATGGCTCCTGCCCCACCCCCGCTGGATCAACTCGTCGACCTCTATCTCACCTACCTGACGGTGGAGAAAGGGCTCGCCCCGAAAACCATTGAAGCCTATGCTTCCGATCTGGCCGCATTTATCGCCTATCTCCACGAACAGGAGATCGAGACCATCGGTGGAGCGGACACGGCGGCGATCCTGAAATACATCATCGACCTGCGCAAAAGCGGGCGGGGTGCCACCACGCGTGCCCGCCACCTGGTCACCCTTCGCGGGTTCTTTCACTACCTGCATCGTTGCGGCCATATACGGCAAAATCCCGCCAAATTGGTGGACCTTCCTAAAAGCGGGCTCAAGCTTCCCGCCGTGCTGAATGTGGAGGAGATCGCCCGGCTGCTGGCCGCACCCGATCTCGAAAAGCCGGCCGGACAGCGAGACGCGGCCATGCTGGAGTTGATCTATGCGGCCGGGTTGAGGGTTTCCGAGTTGATTGGACTGCAAATACCGTCCGTAAACTTGGAAGCCGGATTCGTCCGCGTGCTGGGCAAAGGTTCAAAGGAGCGGATGGTGCCCATCGGCCGCAAGGCCCTGGACAGTATCCAGGACTATGTGAAGAAAGGCCGGCGTCAACAACTCAAAGACCTGACCAGTCCGTTTCTCTTTGTGGCCAGGGCGGGAAAGCCGATGACGCGGCAAGGCTTCTGGAAGCTGTTGAAGCGGTATGCCTTGAAGGCGGGCATCCAAAAACGGGTGACGCCCCATAGCATGCGCCACTCCTTTGCCAGCCATCTGCTCGAAGGAGGGGCGGACCTGAGGGCCGTCCAGGTAATGCTGGGACACGCCGACATCTCCACGACCCAGATCTATACCCATGTGGCCCAGAAACGACTGGTCGAAATTCATAAGAAATATCATCCTCGCGGATAGCGCTGACAATTCTGGATGAACGGCATATTGAACAGGAAATCGATCCCGATACCGTGGCGGCGGCAAATCGGGATCGTGATCGAAAAAAGAGAGAAAAACAGCACCGTTGTGCTGACCGTGGAGAAGTCCGACATTGCCATGCATTTGACACCAGCCCGCTTTTCGTTTAGGAAGGCCCTTTCAACGAGCCAACGACAGGTGTTTCCTGCTGCTATGCACAGGTTGGATTCGACCTCGAATTGCGAATAAGGATGGCCGATAAATGATAACCGGCGCAGGTACGTTACAACAACAATGGGTCGGAGATGCCAATGCCCTGCGCTACGGCGTTGACGCGATGACCGCCGCATTGGATGAAGTCTCAAAACCGCTGTTCATGGTGAATTGCAAGGGACAAACCGCAGTGGCCCAGCAAGGCGGCATGCATTTGGGAGACTGTCCGCAACAGTTGGGTGAAGGTTTGCCGCTGCAGGGTTTTGTTCCCCCGTTGTCGCCCGATCAACTGGGAGATCCCTCTTTCAAGAACGACCTGGGGTTGACCTATGCCTACATCGTCGGCGCCATGGCCAACGGCATCACTTCGGTGGAGATGGTGATTGCCGCCGGGCAGGCGGGCATGGTGGGCTTTTTCGGTGCCGGCGGCCTTTCCCTCGAGCAGATCGAAACGGCCATCAACCGCTTAAGCCCTTACCGGGACAAGTTTCCCGTAGGGTTCAATCTGATCCACAGTCCCAACGACATGACATTGGAGATGAAAACGGTAGAGCTCTACCTGCGATGCGGTATCCGGCTGGTGAGCGCATCGGCGTATCTGGGCTTGACCCTGCCGCTGGTTTACTACCGTGTAAAAGGGATTCACCGTGCGGCAGACGGCGCGATTGTCTGTCCCAACCATGTGATCGCCAAAGTTTCCCGTGAAGAGGTGGCGACCAGGTTTTTTGCGCCGCCGCCGCGCAAGCTTCTCGATCAATTGGTCGCAGACGGCATGATCACCGCCCAGGAGGCCGAACTGGCGCTTGCTGTGCCCATGGCGCAGGACATCACGGCCGAAGCGGATTCCGGCGGACACACCGACAACCGCCCCGCCCTCTCTCTGCTGCCCACGTTTATGACGCTTAAGGACACGGCCGCGGCGCAACACCGGTACGCAGCCCCGCTGCGTGTGGGATTGGGCGGCGGCATCGCAACGCCGGAAGCGGCCGCAGCCGGCTTTGCCATGGGCGCGGCCTATGTGTTGACCGGTTCCATCAACCAGGCCGCAGTGGAAGCCGATACATCGGAGAGCGTGCGGCAGATGCTGGTGGAAGCGCGTCAAGCCGATGTGATCATGGCGCCGTCAGCCGATATGTTTGAATTGGGTGTCAGGGTTCAGGTGCTCAAGCGCGGCACCATGTTTGCCATGCGGGCCGCCAAACTTTATGACCTCTACCGCTCCCATGCGCGGTTCGAAGATATTCCGGAAAACATGCGCACCATGATCGAACGCGATCTTTTGCGCGCCCGATACGAAGACGCCTGGGAACAAACGCGATCTTTTTTCCAAACCCGGGATCCCGGTCAAATCGAACGCGCCGCTGCCGATCCCAGGCATCAGATGGCGCTGGTGTTTCGATCCTATCTGGGACAGGCCTCTCTCTGGGCCAAAAACGGTGTTGTGGATCGGAAAATCGACTATCAGATCTGGTGCGGCCCGGCCATGGGGGCCTTCAACGCATGGGTCCAAGGCTCTTTTCTGGAGGACAAGGACCAACGCCGCACCGATGTGATGGGCATGAATTTAATGTACGGCGCGTCACGACTGACGCGTTGCAACTGGTTGCGCAGCCAGGGCGTGGTCCTGCCGGCCGACGCCGCTGCATGCCGTCCGCTCCCTCTCGAAGAGATTGAAAACCGCATCCGTGTTTGAACGCTCACTCACCCTCAACCCGTTTCAGGAAACGGTCATGCAGTTCGTCCACATCGATCATGCGAGCGTGGGTGAATCCGCCGGCTGCGAACCTTTCATATGACAAGCCGATCAGCTCCAAAGCGAAGCGTTCTTCATGCAGGCCATCCGCAACGGGCAAAACGGGTTGCGTAAGGTAGCGCACGGCAAAACCGTAGCCGTTGTCTTGTTCAAGATCATAAATGTAGACACGGCGAGACAGACGCTGGTTTGAGGCGCCGTTCGGTTTGGGCCAAGCATAAACCTGGTTTTTTTTCATCCAGGGGTGCAGGCCGGATAGAATTTGGCGCGCCTGGGGTATGGTCAAACCGAGCGCTCCAACCAGATGACCGCCCAGATAAACGCGAAACGCCTCCTTGAAACTGAATTGGCGCGCAAAACCCGATTGATACCCGCCCAGGGGATCGGGATCGAGAAATTCCCTGGCCCATCTCTTCCATTTGGCCAAGTTGAGATCGAGTTTTTCGGCCAAGTATCTGCTTTTAAAGTATATCATCAGTTAACGACTTATTAAGTTGTTATACCTCTTTAACAACTATTTCTTTGCAGGTCAAGTATTGCAAATTGTACACCGATAGCGTATGGTTTCCCTGTATTTGCGGGCGACTTCTGCACGATGCAGGTCGTGAAAAAACGCGAAAATAATTTAAAGGAAAGAGCGGCTCCTCATGGAGCCGTTGAAATGGCGCCGCTTCCTTTTGCGGCAGCCTGTTGCTGAACGACATATGAAAATAGAACAAACGTCCCAACCCCCCGTCGCAATTATCGGTATTGGTTGTATCTTTGCCAAATCCCAGGATCAAAAAGCATTTTACCGTTTGCTCTCCAAGGGCATCAGCGGGATTACAGATCCGCCGGAATCCCATCGGCACCTTAGAGACGTCCTCGATGTGGATCCGAAAAAGCCGGATCATATTTACTGCAATCGCGGTGGATATCTTCCGCCCATTCAATTCGATCCAACAGAATTCAGCATTCCCCCAAACGTCATCGAAGCCACCGACACCTCCCAGTTGCTGGGACTGGTTACCGCTAAAAAAGCTTTGGACGACGCCGGGTACGGAGAAAACGGAAGAGCTTTTGACCGCAACAAAGCCAGCGTGATCCTGGGCGTGACCGGAACCCAGGAACTGGTCATTCCTTTGGGTGCGCGCCTTGGGCATCCGATCTGGCGGCGCGCGCTGAAAGATGCCGGCGTACCCGACGTCCAGGCGGAAGACGTCATCGAGCGCATCTCCGACGATTATGTCTCCTGGCAGGAGAACTCTTTCCCCGGGCTCCTGGGCAATGTGGTGGCCGGCCGCATCGCCAACCGTCTCGATCTGGGCGGTACCAACTGCGTGGTGGATGCCGCCTGTGCCAGCAGCATGGGGGCCATTCACATGGCCATGCTGGAACTGCGCTCCGGAAGAAGCGACATGGTCATCACCGGCGGCGTGGACACCATTAACGACGCCTTTATGCACATGTGCTTTTCAAAAACCCAGATCCTGTCGGCCAGCGGCGATATCCGCCCGTTCTCCCAGGACGCCGACGGTACGGTATTGGGGGAAGGCATCGGGCTGGTGGTGCTCAAACGGCTGGAAGATGCCGAAAGGGATGGCGATCGCATCTATGCAGTAGTACGCGGCCTGGCCTCCTCCAGCGATGGAAAATCCCAGAGCATCTATGCCCCGCGCAGCGAAGGTCAGGCCAAGGCATTACGCGGCGCCTATGCGGAGGCGGGCATTGATCCCGCCACGGTCTCTCTGGTTGAAGCACACGGCACCGGCACGCGCGTGGGGGACCAGGTTGAATTCAGATCGCTTTGCGACGTCTTTGGCGAAACCTCGCCCAACGGCAATCGCTGCGCCCTCGGCTCGGTGAAATCCAACATCGGCCATACCAAGGCCGCCGCCGGCACCGCCGGTTTGATCAAGACCGCCCTGTCCATCTACCACAAGGTCCTTCCGCCGACCCTCAAGGCGGAACCGGCCGACCCCAAACTGGGGGTCGAACACAGCCCGTTCTATTTGAACACGAAACTGCGTCCCTGGATCGAGCACCAGGGCGAGAAGCGCAGGGCGGGTGTCAGCGCTTTCGGATTCGGCGGCAGCAATTTCCACGCCGTGTTGGAAGAGCACGCGCAATGCAAACTCGAACCGGCGTGGGACGGCACAGTTGAAATCGCCGCCTTTTCCGGAGAGAACGAAAATGCCGTCGCCGAACAAATCGACGAATGGCGCCGGGACGTGCTTCAAGATTGCGCAACCCATCATATCGGCAAATGCGCCAAGCAGAGCCGGAAGCAATTTAACGCCAAAGACGCGGTCCGCCTGCTGATGGTGATCGATCTCGATGGCGGCCGGGAGCATCTGTCTTCGATCTGTGCGGACGCGGTCAACCGTCTGCGCGGCGAAAGCGGAACTCCGGCGAACCGGATCTACCTCGGCAAAGGAGCGCCCCAAGGAGGCGTGGCCTTCCTCTTCCCTGGACAGGGAAGCCAGTACGTGGGAATGGGCCGCGATCTGATCTGCTGTTTTCCTGAAAGCCTGAACGCTTTTGAAGAGGCCGTCCGACATCTGGACACGGAAGAAACCCTGGACGATTATCTCTACCCGCGCAGAACGTCGGACGCCGACACCCATGAATCCAGACTGCGCCAGACCCATATCGCCCAGCCGGCCATCGGAGCCGTGAGCGTGGCCATGATGGAAGCTCTCAAACGATTCGGTATAGCGCCGGATGCCACCTGCGGCCACTCGTACGGTGAACTGGTCGCCCTGCACGCCGCCGGATGGATGACCCGCAAGGACTTGTGGCGGCTCTCGGCGGAACGTGGGCGTCTGATGGCACAGGCCGGAGAGACCGCCGGCGAAAAAGGGACCATGCTGGCGGTCCAGGCCCCGCTGGAAGAGGTCGAGCGGTTGGTTTCCACCATGGACGATCAAGTGGTACTGGCCAACCGCAACAGCCCCGGACAGGGAATTCTTTCCGGCAGCGCTGCCGGTATCGAAGCCGCCGAGGAACTTTGCAGCCAAAAAGGCTGGCGCACCGTTCGTCTGCCGGTGGCCGCAGCCTTTCACAGCCCGATGGTGGCCGATGCCCAGAAGCCGTTTGGTCAATGCGTCGCATCCGTCCGATTCCAAGCCGGTTCGACGCCTGTGATGAGCAACACCTTGGGCGGCGCCTATCCCGGCAATATAGAAGAGATTCAAGCCACCCTGGGCAAACAGCTGGCATGCAGCGTCGATTTCGTATCCAATATCGAAAATTTGTACGCCCAAGGAATACGCACTTTTGTGGAGGTGGGCCCCAAGACGGTACTGAGCCGGTTGGTGGAATCCATCATCACATCAGGTGACGTGGCCGCCATCGCCGTGGACGCTTCTGCCGGACGCGGCAGCGGCGTAGAAGATCTTGCATCGACCATCAGCCAGTTGGCAGCAATGGGCTACGAGATCGATCTGGGGCTCTGGGAAAAACCCCAGGCAGGAAATCGCAAAGCGCGCATGGCCATCCATCTTACCGGCGCCAATGTGCGCAATCAGGGCGCCAAGCGTAAAAAAGCGCCAAAACCGAGCGAATCCGTGAGCCCGCAACCACCGGCTGCTCAACCTTCAGCGGCGCCGCCGAAGGCCTACGAAGACAAGCCCGTTCAAACACCGGTGGCGCCCGCCGCCCCGGCGGTTGATCACGTCCGGACTGCACCGACGCCGTCGGTTTCACAACGGGAGAGAAAGCAGCCGCACAGCACGACTCTTCATCAGGCGCTCAGCACCGTTCAACAGGGAATGGCTTCTTTGCAGGCGCTGCAGGCCCAAACGGTCGAGGCGCATCAGAAATTTCTGGAAACCCAGGCGGCTGCCAGCCGAACCCTGCAGCAGATGATACAGGGCGCCCGGCAATTGGCTACCGGAACACAAACGCATGTGGCGCCCGTTGATGTGGAACAGACGACGTATCACCATCCGACGCCGGCCATGGCGGTCACTGTCGAGCCCCCTTCTCCACCGGTTGAACAACAGACCATAGCGTTCTCACAGGCCGATTGGCCCGTCGAGAAACGTCAAACCACAGCGGCAGGGCCGGACAACGCCGAGATTGAATCCGGTCTATTGGAGATTGTAAGCCGACTCACCGGTTATCCGGAAGAGATGCTGGCCATGGAGATGGACATCGAGTCCGACCTTGGCATCGACTCCATCAAGCGGGTGGAGATCCTCTCCGCACTGGAAGAGCGCATGCCCGACCTTCCCAAGGTGACCCCGGACATGATGGGCACGTTGAAGACCCTGGGACAGATCGTCGCGTTTTTGTCGTCGGCGCCCGCCGGTGCTGCCGAACCGGAGAAGCAAACCGCCGCCCCTGCCCCGGCTTCACCATCCGCCGATGGACAGCAGATCCAGGCGGTCCTCGTCGAGATCGTGGGAGCGCTCACCGGTTATCCGGAAGAGATGCTGGCCATGGAGATGGACATAGAGTCCGACCTTGGCATCGACTCCATCAAGCGGGTGGAGATCCTCTCCGCGCTGGAAGAGCGCATGCCCGACCTTCCCAAGGTGACCCCGGACATGATGGGCACGTTGAAGACCCTGGGACAGATCGTCGACTACCTGAACGGTCCGGCCTCTGACCGGGTTATCGCTGCCAAAAAGAAATCCCAGCCGGATATCCATCTGGTTGAAAAACCGCATACGGAAGCCGTCCCAAGGCAAATTGTACGGATCGAAAAGTTGGAGGACTGCACCACGGAGGCGATTGCCATTTCAGAGGAGCACTACATCGGCGTGACCGGTGCAGACATTCCGCTCAAAGAACACGTCATCGACCGCTTTCGCCGGCGTGGTTTTAAAGTAAAACCGTTGGAGCAGCAGGACGATTTAAAGGACCATCCGAACCTGGCTGGTTTGGTCCTGATATCCCCCATCGAAGCACGAAAGGCGTTTGAATGGGCCCGGACTGCAGCCCGCCGGCTGCAGGCGTCCGCCGCAACTTCCAATGCGTTTCTCGCAACCGTGTCCTTTCTGGATGGGGCCTTTGGTTTTAAAAATGGATCGATTAATAACCCCGCCCAGGGGGCGCTGGCAGGACTGGTAAAAACAGCGGCCATTGAGTGGCCGGCAGTGCGCTGTCTCGCCCTTGACGTGGATCCGAAATGGGAGGATACGGCGGCCGTCGCCGAGGCCGTCTGCGATGAACTTCTACACTCGGATGTCTGCTGCCGACGCGAAATCGGAATTAGCCCCGATGGACGCATCGGGTTGAATCTCGCTCCGGTACCTGCCGTGGAAGCTGAGCCGGTAAGTCTGAGATCGGAAGATGTAGTGGTAGTCACCGGCGGCGCCCGGGGCGTTACCGCCGCCGCCGCAAAGGCCCTGGCCGCTTCTGCAGGGGGCACCCTGGTGCTCATGGGGCGTTCGCCCGCACCCCGGACGGAACCGACGTGGATGAGGCCCTTGTCCGATGAGGGAGAGATCAAAAAAGCCATCTTCTCCAACTGGCAAGAAGCGTCATCGGCATCCCCCAAGGCCGTCGAAGCGGTATACCGCCGCTGGATGGCCAATCGCGATGTCCTGTCCACCCTGGATCAGCTTCAGCAGTCGGGTGTCAAAGCGCATTATGTCTCGGTGGACGTCCGCGACGGCGACGCCATGGAGAAGGAGTTGGCACGCATTCGCAAGGATATCGGTTCCATCCGCGCCGTCGTTCATGGTGCGGGGGTGTTGGAAGACCGCTTGATTGTCGACAAAAAGACGGCGCAGTTCGAAAAGGTTTACGGCACAAAGGTAGAAGGGCTCGAAGCCTTGCTGCGTGCGACCGGAGATGACGCGTTGCGCTATCTGGTGATCTTCTCTTCAGTGGCTGCCCGCATGGGCAATACCGGACAAGTCGATTACGCCATGGCCAATGAAGTACTCAACAAAATGGCTCTCCAACAGGCATCCCGGCGTCCGGATTGCAAAGTAATCTCCATCAACTGGGGCCCCTGGGACGGCGGAATGGTCACCCCCGGGCTGAAACGCAATTTCTTGAAGCAGGGCATCTCCCTGATACCCATCTCGCAAGGCGCCCAGGCCATGGTGGAAGAAATGGCCCAGCCGCGGGGGGGAGCAGTGGAGGTGGTGATCGGTGGCCCCCTGCCCCAAGCCCAAACCGACGAAATAGCTCCTGCGTCTCCTTCCAGGGACCTGAGTCTGACCTGCAAACGTGATGTGAGCGTTGAGCGGTATCCGGTGCTCAACTCCCATCAATTGGACGGGCGTCCTGTGGTCCCTCTGGCATTGATAACCGAATGGCTGGCCCACAGCGCCCTGCATGCCAACCCGGGACTTTTGCTGTACGGCATGGACAACCTTCGACTGCTCAACGGCATTACCCTCGATCAGCAGAGTCGCCAGGTTCGCATGCTGGCGGGCAAAACATTGCGAAGGGACGGGCTATACGCAGTCGATGTAGAGGTGCGGGACGGTGGGCAAGGTCCGGTGGAGCGCATACATTCCAGTGCCAGTGCCATTTTGTCCGAACAGCTGCCGGCACCGCCGGTCTTCAGTGAAAACGGGCATTTCAAGCCGGGAGAAGGTATCGCGCCTTTGGAGGAGATTTATCAACACATTCTCTTCCACGGACGAGACCTGCAAGGCATTCAGGAAATTATCCGCGTCAGCCGGGAAGGCATAACAGCCCGCGTGGCAACGGCCCCGCCTCCGGCGCAATGGATCAACGGTCCCATGCGCAGCCGCTGGATCGCAGATCCGCTGGTATTGGACTGTGCCTTTCAGATGGCCATCGTCTGGTGCCATCATCAGCACGGTCAGGTTTGCCTGCCGAGTTTCGCGACGGCCTACCGCCAGTACTGCCGGCGGTTTCCCGTGAACGGCGTATCGGCTGTTTTGGAAGTGCGCCAGTGTACGGGTCGCAAGATGACGGGGGATTTTACCTTTCTGGACGCCGACAAAAAGGTGTTGGCGCAGCTAAAGGGATATGAAGCCATCATGGACCCGAACCTGATGAAAGCCTTCAAAGCGGCTTGATGCCGGTTTTTATCTGATCCTTCGATTTTCGCTAAGAGGACATGACGATGTTGACTGGCGAACCGGGATGGCGCTGTCTGATCGTAATCTGCGCCGCCGTTTTGCTTATAGCGGGCATCGACCAGAAAACCAAAAATGCGCTTAAAGTCCAGCACATCCTGAAAACAATCGAACGGCAACAATCCCGGCCCGGCCAGAAGGAACTGTCCGCCGAAGTATCCCAGACGGAGTTAAACGACTATATCGCCTTTCGCCTGGCAAGGGAGAAGAACACAGCTTTGCGGCGTCTCAATGTGGCCCTGATGGAGAAAAACCTCGTGATCGGCACCGCCCGGTTCGATGCGAAATCAATAGGCCTTTCCGTGCTGTTCGGTGATGTACTGAAAATCGATTTTTCCGGATGGATCATATCCGCTAAGGGATCGGCCCGAATGGAGTGGCGCGCCGTGAAGCTTAATGGGCAGCCGGTCCATCCGGACATGCTCGATACGGTGCTCCGGGCAGCCGCGCAGTACAATGGTGTGGAAGCGCGGGGTGTCCATGATTGGTACGAAATGCCCAAAGGGGTGAAGCGGATTATCGTCGATAGCAGCCGGGCTATTGTGTATTACTGATGCGACCTATCGGCGGCGGCGGCGGTTCTCCAGCCTGCCGGCTTTTGCTTTGATGCGCATCAAACCCGGACTGGTGTTGATATACATCAGCGGCGAGCGGCAACCCATATCCATGAATTGCAATTCGAGCAGATCGAAAAGCACCGGTCGATCGGGCCAGCGAAAGGCCTTTGCCTGATCGCAGAATCGCTGCCATTGAGCGGTGAGGTCCGGATCGGGATCGATGACATCGTTTTGTATGGGATCACAGAGAAACATGGCGCAGACCAGAGGCCTGACCTTCCACAGGCAGCCGTCGCTGCAAAGGTAGATGCATTTTTTGGAACGCGGCGGACGCTGGATGGCCGAGACCATGGCGTCAATCCGTTTTCTGCCGGAACAAACGGCGTTGATGACCACATCCGCCCAAAACGTGACGATGCCATCCCTCGAGCAACAAGCGCTGGTTCTGCTGCTGAAACAAGCTTCGGTGCAGTGGCGGCCAAATTGCTCCTGGGTAAACAGGTCCAACGCATGTCGAAATTCAAGATACGGCCCGATAAGGGTCGACAGCCGATCGCGGGCATTGACATCCATTGCGGTCAGGTGGTCGCGCACAATGGTCAATGCTTGGAGCTGCTCTTTCTGGTAATCGTTCAATCGAATCCATCTCTCCATCTGTTGGTCTGAATCCATCGCATACCGGAGATGCCGTGGGCAAGTATTTTTTATTTTATCCGAAAAAGCACGACATCCGGTTCATCCGGAGGTCTTTGGGGCTGGCCGGCACGGTGCAATTTGGGCAAAGGCTGCTTGTCATTCCTCATTGTGGCCAATAATCGAAGGGCGTCAGCTTGACGGTGGTTTCCAAATTGGCTTGACAAATGAGGGAGATTCATGGATTTTATCTGCGATCATTTCCAATAATGTAGGACAGCTGCCTTCCGTACGATGTGCAAGAAAGTGGTACTCGGATGGATTCTTCTCCACACCCCCTGCGTGCAATGATTACCGACTTCGATCGGTCAGAGGGTTCCCCGCGACACGTTCCCGGTGATTCCGATACGAAAAAGCCGGAAGCACCTCGACATATTCAGATAACGGAACAGGTTGAAAGCCGGACACCCTCCATCAATCTTTCCGGACTCAAGCTGCCCGCTCTGCTGTTCAACTCCGACCTGGAAATCGTTTGGCAGAACGCAGGCGCCATCGAGAAGATATGGCAGCGCAAAGCAGCCGCCAACAACGGCAATCCTTCCCTGAATATCCTCGACCTGATCTTTGATCTTTCTTTTAAGCGGCAGGTCGCCAATTTTTCCCAGTGCCTGGAATTCTTCCTGGGCCAGATTCGTTCGATACTGTCGGCAGATGAAGTGCGAAATCTGGTTTCAGGGATGCCGGTTGAAAGAATAGATGTTCTGTTACCCCTGCTTGAGAAAATGTACGATTGGGATGCCCAAAGCGAATTGTTCGGGGGATATTTGAAGGTGAAGATGAGAAGCGGTCGCCAAACCGCCTTCAATGTCGTGGCGCTCAATTGCGGTGAGGGACGACTGCTCATTTTTGATCCCTATCCTGAGGATGCCTCAAACGATCACCGGACGGCTGAAAAAAGCGTTACAAATCGATTTGAGCAGATCCAGAGGCAACCCAAACCGGTGATGACCCCCACCTTTCTCCTTGCGGCCGAAGTCAGCCGTGCTGCCATATTGCGGACAGAGTTGCTGCCCGACGACCATTGGCGTCTGATCAATTCGATCTGCCGGGCGTGTCTGGGCCGCATCGAACAATTCGGTGGTATTTTCGGGCAACATGTCGGACACGGATTTTTCGCTTACTTTCTACCTGGTCAGAATACAGAAGTCGATGGCATGAAGGTCATCGAATGCGCCCTTGATCTCAAGGCGGAAGCGGTCGCTCTGGGGCGCAAATTGAAAATCAGCAAAGATTGGCCGCATGACATCGATCTGAATATCGGTATTCATTTCGAAAAAGCATACGTAGGGACGCTGCCGCTGTCATCCGGTGACATGCTCACCAGCTTTGGAGAGGGTTTGCGTGTGGCCAGCACCATATCGCACTGCGTTGAGGACGGCCAGATATGGGCCACTAAACCGGTGATCGGCCGCATACCCGCGAATAAACAAAATGCCCTGCGGTTTGGCCTGTTGCGGACCAATCAGCAACAGCACAAACGCTTTATGAGAAATGCCTTCATCCCCATTGGATCGGCGTTCAATCTGCCGCCGGATGGCGAGTCGTATCAGGATGCGCTCGGCTTTCTTCCGATCACCCAGATTTTCGATTATTCGGGAGCAGATGGATAGGTTGACCCGCAGGCAGGGCGCGTACCATCAGACTTCGGCAAAATCGACCACCTTCACCTGGTTTCGTCCATTCTCTTTCGATTGATACAGATTCTCGTCCGCCAGATGAATAAGCTGTTCCATGGTGATATTTTCAAACCGCTTGTCCGCAAAGCAGATGCTGGCCCCCCCGAAACTTGCCGTGATCTGGATGATCTCATCACCGAAGGTGATGGCTTTTTCTTCAATGGAGGCGCGGAGCCTCTCCGCCATGCTATAGGCGCCCGATTGTCTTGTTTCCGGCAGAATGATCAAGAACTCTTCCCCACCGTAACGAACCACCCAATCGACTTTCTTTCGAACTTGTTGATTGATACAGTCGGAGAAGTGCTTGAGCACTTCGTCACCGGCCTGATGGCCGTATGTATCGTTGACCTTTTTAAAGTGATCGATATCGGCCAGGATGACAGACAACGGATGTGAATAGCGCTTCGCCCTGCCGAGCTCCTGCGGAAAGCGCTCGTTCAGATAGCCGCGATTGAAGCAGCCGGTCAGAGGATCGGTTATGGACAGCAACCGGATTTCTTCATTGGCTTTTACCAGAGACTTTTCCAGTCTCAGTATACGGATTCCGGTATTGATCCTGGCGATCATTTCAGCGGGATGTATGGGTTTTGTGAGGTAGTCATCGGCACCGGATTCCAGGCCGGACACGATATCCGTCTTAGAGTCCCGGGCAGTGATGAGCAATATGAAGACATAGCCGTCGGTTTTCTTTTCACGAATCAATCGACAGAGGTGCGGACCGTCCATCTCGGGCATCATCCAATCGGTTAAAACGATGGGATAGAATTGCCGATCGAAAAGGTCCAGCGCCTCGACGCCGTTGCCGGCGGTCGCAACGCTGAAGCCGGCCTTGACGAGGTGTTTCTCAAGCACTGTTCGGGAGACGATGTCGTCGTCAACTACGAGTATGGGAAAATCTTCCATCTACTCCTCTTGCATCGATTGTGAGCCCTGAAACATTGCCTCGAATACAGATTTAGCGGCCCTCTGTCTAAGCTGCTGTAAATTTAGCAGAAGTTTAACTTGAACGCAATCCTTGTCAGCGCTTACTTGACCTGAGCACACCTGGCTGTTATTTATTATCGGACGGCTCAAGCAGATACTTTACACGGGAATTGAATTCCTTTCGTGCAAGAGGGAATACTTGCATGCGGCATTTAAAAGGGGACCCGCCATGACCGACACCCAAAACGATATGCTCAGTGTTCATGTCAATATCCGGATATCCGCCAATGCGATACAAGCCATTGTCGCCAATGCCAAACGGACCGCACCCAAAAACCCTGACGGCACCTACCGGGTGGACACGGCCGACTATGTCGGCGCCATGGTCAGCAGGTTCCTTGAGGAGAAGGATTTTGACGGTTTCGTGATGGATATCGATAACTATGTTGCCGAATAGGCAATTCAATCAAACGGACTACGACTTTTATCTCCCCCCCACAGAAAGCCCCCCGAACACCTACTTAAAGCAATGGAGGTGCCGGCCATGAGCGAATCAACACTACGCTATACAAAAAAAGAAGGCGTCGCCCTGGTGACCTTGGACCGCCCGAAAGTTTTGAACGCCATGAACCAGCAGCTTTGGATCGATCTTCAGGCAGCGCTGGAAGATGCCGAAGCGGACCAGGAGATCAAGGCGGTGGTGATCACCGGTCACGGTAGAGCGTTTTCAACCGGCGCAGACCTGAAGGAGTCCAAGACACGCTCCGTGGAAGCGTACCGTGACTACCTGGAATCTCTCCAGGAGGTTTCCCGAAAGATCATTCATTATCCCAAACCCACTATCGCCGCTGTCAACGGATATGCACTGGGGTCGGGCTATGAATTGGCCCTGGCCTGCGATATCCGTATTGCTGCGGAGGATGCCCGCATCGGTTCCCCCGAAGCCAGTGTCTCCTCTTCGGTCACCGGCGGCGCCTTTCGGTTGATCCAAGAGCTGATCGGGCCCGGCAAAGCCAAGGAGCTGCTTTTTACCGCCGAACCCATCGACGGAATTGAAGCCGAGCGCATCGGACTGGTCAACAAAGCCGTTCCTGCCGACCGTTTGCTGGATGAGGCGCTTAATATGGCGGGCCGGATATCACGAAACGACCCGTTTTCCTTAAAATTGATGAAGAAGGGATTGAGAATGGCCCAGGGCGAGGCCAGCCTGGAATCTCTCATGTCGTTTGAAATTGAAGCCTGCCTGGCCTGCGTTTCCACCAAGACCCGCACCCAAGCATTGGAAAAATTTGAAAAACGAAAGTCGTAGATGTTCCCGCCAACCCCTGCCAGGGAGGATTCTCTGTTATGACGTTAGACCGTGTGATGCATCCACGCTCAGTGGCTATCATCGGAGCTTCCAAAAATGAGACCAAGCGCGGCTTCCAAGCGATTCGCACTTTGATGACGAGCCGGTTCGATGGCGATATTTTTCCGGTGAACCCCAATGAGAATCACATCCTCGGGTTGCGCTGCTACAAAGACGTAAGGGATATTGAACTGCCTGTGGACCTTGCGCTGTTGGCGACGCCGGCGGGCGCGGCGCCGGCCATATTAAAGGCCTGCGGAGAAAAACAGGTGGGTGGAGCGGTTATCCTGGCCGGCGGTTTCCGGGAGATCGGCGGCAAGGGAGAGGCGTTGGAAGACGCCCTGTTGGAAGCGGCCCAACGATACGGCATTCGTTTGATCGGCCCCAACACCTCCGGTATGATGAGCCTGCACGACAACCTCAATCTGGTCGGTATTCAGGATACGCCCAAGGGGAACATCGCCTTGTTGAGCCAGAGCGGCAACATGGCGTTGAGCATCATCACGGAGGCAAAGCTGAAGAGCAGAAAGGGCTTCTCTTTCTATGTGGGGGTCGGCAACGAAGCCGACATCAAATTTCATGAGTATCTGGAGTTTTTCCGGAAGGATCGCAACACGCGCGCTATCCTGATGTACGTGGAGGGTATGCGGGACGGCCGGAAATTTCTACAACAGGCCTACACCACAACCCAGGAAAAACCGATCATTCTGCTGAAGAGCGGTCGCAGTACGGTGGGCAAACGATCGGCAGGATCCCACACCGGTGCGCTGGCGGGCATCTCGGAAGTGGCCAAAGGCGCCTTCGAGCGGGCCGGGATCATGGTGATCGAGAATTCCGACGAGCTGTTTCCCGCAGCGGAGACCCTCGCCGATTGCCCGCCCATTCGTAACAATCAGGTCGCCGTGCTGGCCGACGGCGGCGGCCACGCCACCATCGCCGCCGACCTGTTGACCGACCATGGCATCACCCTGCCGGAACTCAGTGAGAAAACGAAGGAACGGCTCAGAAAGATATTGCCCGAAGCGGCCTCGGTGGTCAATCCGGTGGATGTAGCCGGCGGCACCGATGCCGACCCCTCTCTGTTTGCCGATTGCGCGGATATCATACTCAGCGATCACAATGTCGGAGGACTTTTGATTGTCGGCCTTTTCGGAGGCTACGGCATCCGATTTGCGGCCTCCCTCTCGATGAAAGAGGAAGATGCGGCCCATCAATTGGGCAAGATGATGGCCAAACGCAACAAACCCATTGTACTGCACAGCCTTTTCAGCTCAGCGAAGCCTCACTCTCTGGATCTTTGCCGCTACTACAACGTACCGGTCTATGATTCGGTGGATGTGGCGTGCAAGTGCGTAGATGTCCTGGCCCGCTATGGCATTTATCTCAAGGGCTACCACGCGAAAACCAATTTTGTCCTGAACTGGGGAGCCAAGGCCAAGCCGGAAGGCAATGCACTCGTTTCCGACGCCTGGCAGGATGGCCGCTCCGCACTCCTTGAAAACGAGGCCAAACGGTTGCTGTCGCTCCACAATGTGCCCACGCTGAAAGATGTGCTGTGCACGACAGCCGAAGAAGCCGTTGACGCCGCCGAGGATATGGAGGGCGCGGTGGCCATGAAAATCGTCTCGCCGGACATTTTACACAAGAGCGACGCCCAAGGGGTTCGTCTCAACATCAAAGGGAAAAATGAAATCGAGAGGGCCTATGCCCGCATGATCAAAGATGCCGAACGCTACAAACCGGAAGCGGATATCCGGGGCGTGTTGATCACGCCCATGGTCGAGTCGGGGGTGGAGGTGATTATCGGCACCAAAATGGATGACCAGTTCGGTCCCATCATCATGTATGGCCTTGGGGGCGTGATGGTGGAAGTACTCAAAGACATCTCCTTTCGCGTTCTGCCCATCTCGAGATTTTCGGCCAAAAGAATGATTCAGGAAACAAAGTCTGCACCGATACTGTCAGGCGTCAGGGGAACCCCGGCCTATGATCAGAAGGCGCTGATCAGCCTGCTGCTTCAAGTGTCGGACATCGTTGAAGCGTATCCCGATATCGAGGAGATGGATTTGAACCCGGTGATCGTCCATGAAAAGGGTCTGAGCATTGTCGACGCCAGGATCCTGTTAAAAGAGAAATGCGTGCTGGATGCCAAACCCACCAATACGCCTCCCTGCGATCCATCGGTCACCTACTGAGGACATCGTTTACGGTGTGGATGATCTCCGATGCCTCGGCGCTTTTCACCACCACCGCATCGGCTCCGGCATCCAGTGCGCTCTGGCGGGTCTGCGGCGACTTGTCCGCTGTGAACAGGATGAGTTTGATCCGACTTCCATTCACTTGGCGACGCACGTTGATGCAAATATCGATGCCTGAGATGCCCGGAAGATCGTAATCGATGACCGCGGCCGTCGGTCGGGTCTTCAGGATCAAATCCAATCCGTCCTGCCCGTTGTTCGCCGTAACCGGCGCGAAGCCGGCCTTTTGAAACAACCGGGAATAAAGTTTGACGATCACGGGATTGTCATCGATGATCACCAGCCGTCTGGCTGTCAGTTGATCCGGGCAAGCACGGATGCTAACTTCTCCGCCTTCGTCGAGCACCATGATCTGGTCGCCGCTGACCAGGCGAGTCTTGGTGTCGGGCACCAGGCAGTCCACGCCGCCTCTTCGCAGACCAAGGACAGTGCGCTGCATCTCAAGGGAGAGATCGCCGATGGTTTGATGCATCATGCTGCTCCCCTCTTCCACCGTAATCCACCTGGCCATCAGGCCTTCTTTCGGCGCCACGCCGCGCGGGAAAGATATGGAACCTGTGGCTTTCAGGATGTCGGAGGCGATCTGCCGACCGGCGCTGTCAAAGGGCGAAACCACGCCGTCGGCTCCCGCACGGATGATTTTGTGGCCGGAACTGGCCTCGTTGGACCTGGATATGATGTTCAAGGTGGGATTCATCTCCCTGGCGGAAAGGACCACAAACAAATTATCCGGATCTTCGTTCAACAGGGAAAGCAACCCCTTTGCCCGCTTGATACCGGCGTCTTCCAGCACCGCTTCATGGGTGGCATCGCCATTCAGATAGGGATATCCTTTCTCTTTCAGGATATTCAATTGATCCTCGCTGGACTCGATGACGACAAAATCCGTAGACATGGCTTCGAATTGGCTGACGGCGGCCGCGCCGACCCGTCCATAGCCACACACAATGTAGTGGTCTTTGAGGGATGCAATTTCTTTTTTCATTTTTTTTCTTTCAGTCTGTCCGCTCCACACATTCTCCAACAGGGATTGACCGATGGTGTGACCGGCAAATGCCAATGCCAGAAAGCTGCAGAGGATCAATCCGGTCGTGAAGAGTCTGCCGTAAGGTGAAAGCGGTCTCACCTCCCCAAATCCGACAGTGGATACCGTGATGGCGCTCATATAGAGCCCTTCGCCGACAGAGAAGTCCTCTATGATGACGAATCCGATGGTGCCGACACCGAGCACGGCGCAACAAAGCGCCACGGCAATGACGATGTGTGATCTAAATATCTTCACTCTCAAACGATGCCCCCAATGGGAAAACACCACGCTAAATTCACGCTCTATGGTGAGTATCGGCAATTAAATCCAATAGCTTTAGGAAGGATCGGAGGCGGGAGGATCGGTCTCCTTTTGTCGAAAGAGGGCGCCCTCTCCCGGATAGACAGCGCGGTCTTTCAGAGGAGTGGGCTGTTCGGGTGCAGGCCAGTGGCCGGGTTGGGCGTCGGGTCCCTCCAATGCCGCGGCAAGCGGCGATTTGTCCCTCATCTGCGGCCGCATGCGCAGGTCGACATCGGCCACCGGAGCGCTGAATTCGATGGGGATATGATTCGGGTCGAAGCTGTAGATCGAATGGATGAAGCCGTGGTCGATGACTTCCGATACCCACATATCCGCCGCCTCGAGAAGATCCTTCAATTCCCACAGATCCTCGTCGGTGGCCACGCCGATAGAGATGTGGTCGAAGGCGACCGGGCCTTTGACAGGCACGCCGTGGTCCTTTTCAGGCACCGGTTCGGATTGGGGCCATTCAAAAAAGGCGATCATGTCGTTATCCGACAGCTCGAAAAAGTAATGGCGATACCCGGGGCGGCCCAACCCTGCGATCAGACGCATCCCCAGCAGGTCGCGCCAGAACCTGATGGTTGCATTCATATCGTTGGTGACCATGGCCAAATGGTTGATGCCGGTGTATCGAGTCATGGGCTGCTCCGAAATTTAAACTTTAGCACTAAAATCCGGTTTCAAAGTTGACGGACGCCTTGAACAGTTTGGCATCACCGGTCACTCGGTAGCCATCCACTGCGGCGGGCACGAATACCGACTCCCCTTTGGCAATCGATAGCGCATTCGCTCCTTCGAATTGTTGAATCTCGGCGGTTCCTTCAACCCCTAAAAGGATCTCGGGCCCTTCACGGCGCCCTTCGACGAAATGAGGATGCCCCCGGGTGATTACCAATCTGGAGAGGGAAAAGGCATCGGTTGTGCTCGGGTAGATCCCTTCGGTTTCGCTTTTGGACCGCGGTGACAGCACCTCCGGCCGGTAAGGGTTGAAATCGAGGATGCGCATCAGTTCCCGGATGTCGATGTGTTTGGGGGTGAGCCCGCCTCTGAGCACATTGTCGGAATTGGCCATCAGCTCGATGCCCAATCCATCCAGGTAGGCGTGGAGCTGTCTGGCAGGCAGAAAAAGCGCTTCACCCGGTTCCAAGCGGATCAGGTTGAGAAACAATGGCGCGAGGACTCCGATGTCACCGGGATATTTTTCATAAAGCCGGGCGATCCAGCCATAGATCCCGTCGATCTCCTTATTGCGGTCGGCCTTTTGCGCCACCCGTGCGGTCAGGTCGGCAGTAGACGCCGCATCCAATTGCATCAGCGAGAGAAAAAAGTCCTTCAGCGCTTCGCGATGCGACGGCCGATCCATGTGCGACAGGAAATGGCCTTTTTTTCGGGGCCATACCGGTTCGCAGAGGGCCGATATTTCCTGGGGCAGACGGAACCCGCACAGTCCGGTAAACGGCGTCAGGGCGCACATGCACTCCGGTTTTGGACGGTTGTCGCGGTAATTTCGTTTCGGGTCTGTGAGCGGAAGACCCTGGAGATTCTCCCGGCGAAATCCCTCAAGTGCCTGCTGCGCATCGGGATGCGCCTGGATGGAGAGAGGTTCGGCTGCGGCCAGCACTTTGAAGAGATAAGGCAAAGTTTTATCGAACCGATCGGCCACCTCCACCCCCAGCAGCTCTTGTGGATGGTCATCGATGTGTTCGAGCAACGAGTTCCACTTGCCTTTGAACCAGACCTCGGACGGAGATTTTGGATGGGCGCCCATCCATAGCTCTGCCTGGGGCTGATGACTGGGGGAATCCTGTCCCATGAGTTTGGCGATGGCGGAGTGCGATCCCCAGGCATAGGTCTGAATGGGATTGCGCATTTTCATAATGTGAAACGGGGTGTCGCTCACTTCAAAGTCTCCTCCGGTATTTACGCTTCTATTGTTTACATGTTATAGCTTTTGCGGTCCACCCCAATTTTGAGGTACGGCAATGCTAAGGAGAGACCGGTGTCGCTGCTGGTGACGGAAATTTTCTACAGCATACAAGGCGAATCTGTATGGTCCGGCCTTCCCTGCGCATTTGTGCGCCTGTCGGGATGCAACTTACGATGTCACTATTGCGACACGACCTATGCATACGAGCCCGGCGAGCCGATGGGATTGAATGAGATCTTGAAGCGCGTCAACCGATTCAACTGCAGCAGATTGACCATCACCGGAGGCGAACCGCTGCTGCAGGCGGAGATGCCGCAACTCGCCGCACTTCTGCTCGAAAACGGCTTCGATGTCTCAGTGGAAACCAACGGGAGCATCGACATTGGAAGGATAGATCGGCGCTGCCTCATAATCGTCGATGTCAAATGCCCTTCCAGCGGGATGCAGGAGCACAACCGCATGGAAAATTTGCACCAGCTGGGATCTCGCGATCAGATCAAATTTGTTATTGCCGACCGACAGGATTTCGATTTCGCATCGGCCATCACCCGTCGCCTTGCTTCCGACATCGACGCCGATCGGATCTGGTTTTCGCCGGTGCACGACCGCTTACCGGCCGATCGTCTGGCCGAATGGATGCTGAATTCCAACTCCCACGCCCGGCTGCAACTGCAGTTGCATAAATGTATATGGCCGGACAAAGATCGCGGTGTTTAAACTATCACTTTATTATAATCTCATAAGCGTACGATTTAATGGATAAAGCAATTGTGTTAACCAGCGGAGGTCTCGACTCCGCCACCGCCATGGCCATGGCGATCGATCAGGGTTTTGAGGTGTTCAGCCTGAGCTTCGATTACGGCCAGCGCCATCGATATGAACTTGCATCGGCCCGCCGCGTGGCCGACGCCCTCAATGCCAGGGAACATCTCGTGATCACCATCGATATGAGAGCCATTGGCGGATCAGCGCTGACGGATGATATCGATGTCCCGAAGATGCGTTCCCATGAAGAGATGGGAAACACCATCCCAGTGACCTACGTTCCTGCGCGCAATACCGTCTTTCTCTCCTATGCATTGGCCTGGGCAGAGGTGATCAAAGCAGGACACATCTTTATCGGCGTCAATGCCGTGGATTACAGCGGTTATCCCGACTGTCGTCCTCAATTTATAGAGGCGTTTGAAAATATGGCAAATCTGGCCACCAAGATGGCCGTCGAGGGAGAGCATCGCATCAGGATCCACACCCCTTTGATAAGAATGACCAAGGCCGAGATTATCCAAACCGGTGCGCGCCTGGGCGTCAACTACGGCATAACCCACAGCTGCTATGACCCGACCGGCGACGGGAAGGCCTGCGGGCAGTGCGACAGCTGTATTCTGCGTCGCAAAGGGTTCGTGGAAGCCGGTGTGGACGACCCCACGGTGTATGCCAAAAAACCGACCTGATGAATATTGCCTTCATTCACTATCATTTGATGCGAGGCGGTGTTACCACCGTGATTCGGCATCAAGTCGAGGCGCTGCGGGATGCCGGGTGGAACGTCTTGCTGCTTGCCGGCGGACCGCGCGCGACGAATTTCCCGGCCAAGGTCCTCCACCTTCCCGAGTTGGGATACGTATCAGCCCAATCCACCGACTACTCATCTGAAAATATATCGAAAAAGATCATCTCCGCCATCGAGAAACATTGGCCCCATGGCGCGGATGTGGTCCATGTCCACAATCCAACCCTGGCCAAGAACCCATACCTTCAGGAGGTGCTCCATCATTTGCGGCAATCCGGCATTCGGTTGCTGTGCCAGATCCATGACTTTGCCGAAGATGGTCGGCCGAATGCTTATTTCAGGTCACCGTATGTGGGCGACTGTCACTATGCCGTTATCAACCAACGCGACCACCGGCTGCTCCTCGATGCCGGTTTGAAACCCGAAGGCTGCCACCTGCTGCCCAATGCGATTGCGCCTCTGGGCGATGTGACGCCCCGACCCTCGCGTCACGACTATGTCCTTTACCCCATTCGCGCCATACGCCGCAAAAACATCGGCGAGGCCCTTTTGCTCACCCTTTTTTTTGATCAAGGTACAGACCTTGCCATCACCCTGCCGCCCAATAGCGATGATGATGTCAGGAGTTATGACGATTGGCGGCGCTTTGCCCGGCGCCGCCATCTTCCGGTTCGATTTGGTGTGGGCCTCCAGGCTGATTTCGTCCGATTAATGGCCGATTGCCGGTTTGTGTTGACCACCAGTATCACTGAAGGGTTCGGTTTCACCTTTCTGGAACCCTGGACGATGGGCAAGGCTTTGTGGGGACGCCTGCTGCCGGATACATGCCGGGGCTTCATTGAAAAAGGGGTTGACTTGAACCATCTTTACCCCCGATTGCAGGTGGACTTGGCGTGGCTGGACGTTGACCATCTGGCAGAGCGCTGGAAGGCTGCCTTGATCGAAGCCTGGCGGCAATACCGGATCGAATTGCGTCACGAAGCGGTGGAGGCGTCATGGCAGCTGGCAAGCCGCGATGGCCGCATTGATTTCGGTCTGCTCAGTGAACCTTTCCAGCAGAAGGTAATCGGACGAATTATGGACGATGCGTCTGCCGCCGAAAGGTTGCGGTCTCTCAATCCCTTCCTCCAACGGCCCGGCCCTCCGGACGTCTCGGCTCCTGTGATACGGCGAAATTCCGATATAATCTCAAATAGCTGGCATCTGGACCGCTACGGTCCGAAACTGATGGCGGTCTATCGCGCGGTGGTCGATACCAGCGTCAGGCACACTATCGACAAACGGGTCATATCGAAATTTTTTCTTTCACCCAGCTCTTTCAGTCTGCTCAAATGGGAGCCGTTCGATGGATAACGGGTTGATGCGTTCCTGTTTTTTCCCCATGGCACCGGAACCTACCGGATTGGCGGTGGTAGGCAGGCTGCGCTTGCCCGTCAAATGCCTGCTATGCGACATTTACGGAACCCTGTTGATCAGCGGTAGCGGCGATATCGGCGTTTCCCGCCGACAGGTCCCCAGGGACAGGGTGCTGGAAAACCTGGTTGACGAGTTTGGCATTGAACTGCCACCCGCGGCCTTGCGCCGGAAACTCTTCGAAGCGATCGAAAATGTGCATCGAGAAAAAGAAGCCGACGGGATCGCCCACCCCGAGGTGGAAATCGACAAGATCTGGGCGCAGATTCTTCCCTTTGCCGATGCGAAAAGAATACGATCCTTTGCAATCCGATGGGAGATGGCGGTCAATCCGGTCTGGCCCATGCCCGGCCTGACGGATCTCATTAAAGCGTGCCGCAACAGAGGCATCGCATTGGGTATCATCTCCAACGCACAGTTTTTTACACCGATGCTTTTCAAATGGCTGTTGGATGCCGATCTGGCGGCGCTGGGTTTTGACCATCGGCTCATCCTGCTCTCCTTCCGGTTCGGAGTGGCAAAGCCCTCGGAAACATTGTTTTCGGCGGCAACAGATCGATTGCAGGCCATGGGAATCTCCCCGGCGCAAGCAGCCTTCATCGGCAATGATATGCGCAACGACATCGTTCCCGCACATCGGGCCGGATTCCAGACCGTTCTTTTTGGCGGTGACGCCCGGTCTCTGCGCATGCGCAGCGACGATCCGGCCTGCCGAACGGTCGCGCCGGACCTGCAGATCACCCATTTATCTCAGCTGGTTAGGTTACTGGACGTTTCATCGACCGATAAAGGATGAAATAAGATCATTGCTCCAAAAGGAGGGAGAATGGCAACCGATCCTAAAAAATCCGAACAAAACGAAGAGGTGCAGAGCCATCCCGCGCGACGGTTCACATTTGGCCAAAGTCCCGAAATGGATGCCTGGCTGACATCGTTTTTCATCGAGAACCACCTCGACTATTATACCTATCCGGATCATGCCGCCACCGACGAGCAGGTCCGTTTTATGGTCTATACGGAAGAAGATGTGAGATACTATCCATGCTCTGACGAGATGTTCGAAGCCATCATCTCCAGGAAAAGGTCCGCTTACCTTCAAAAGCGCTACACGAAGGCGTTGGGAGACATTCTCGAACTGATCGATCGGCAGATCGAAGACCCATACGAGAAATCCTACCTTGAATCCCTTATGGTCAACAAGCACAGGCACGAAACAAGGGATGAGATCATGATCCCCTCGCGCGTTGAGAAGCGCCTGATGAGCATCTACCTGAAACGCACCCAGATCGAGGACCCCTTCCTCTCGGAAAAACGAAAGCGAAACCGGAGGGCCGCCAACATTCTAGACTCCGCATCGCTCAACCAGGCCCTCAACCATGTGGAAAAAAGCCAGCTGGAACACCCTCCGTCCAAACTCTCCGACATCAAATCGCTGATCGCAAGAGCCGAATTCGAACGATATCTCTCCCTGGCGAACTTCCCTGCGCTGTGGAAATCAGACAATGGCGATGCACTGTCGAAAAAGGACTTTCTGGACATCTTTGGCCAGCCGTTTCACGGTGACGGCATTGGACCGCTTTTCGATTTTCTGGGTTTCGGGAACAAACCGCTCCGAAAGCGGAAACTGCTATGGCTGGCGGACGAGGCCGGAGAAACCGTCCTGGATCTGGAAATGATTCGCTTTCTGGTCTCCCACGGGCACAAAGTCATCGTGGCTTTTAAGGGCGGGCCGCTCTACACCAAGTCCACCATCGGCGACATGATCAACGACCCGGTATTGGAGTCGGCGCTGCCCAACACGGCCATCATCGACGATACCGATTTGAGCAAGAACGACCTGGTGTTTACCCTGAGAGGCGATGTGCCGGTATTGGCGCTTTCGGACGGCACCAGCGAGAACCTGAACCTGCTGCTCACCTCAACGACTTTTGCGCGCATATTCAAGGAGGTGGATGCTGTGATTTCACGCGGACGGGACCAGCGCCGGCGGCTCTTTGATACCAAATTTCAGTTTACCCAGGACATTTACAATATTTCCATTGAAATTGACGACCGCATTTCCATTCAATTCAAGCCGCGCCATCCGAAGGTGATCAAGTTTTCGCACGGTGACCTGGAAACCAAAGCCCACGCCATTATCGATCAGATGAGAGGCGCCAAATCAAAAGGCATGACCGTTATATTTTACAGCGGGATTATCGGCTCCATACCGGGTAAGATTGATATGGCAAAAAGGATCATGTCCACCTTTGTCCAGTATCTGACCAGGCAGTCCGTCCTCACCTTCATTATCAACCCGTCCGAATATTACGAATCCGGCATGGATGCCGACGATCTGATGTACATGTGGGAGATTGTACAGCGTTCCGGGAAAATCGACATATGGCGGTTTCAAAGTTATGATGATATTGTGCAGGCATTCGAAATCATGGATAAAAAAATTCCTCCCGAGTGGGTCGGCAAAGATGCGACCTACTCCACCGGCTGCACAAAAGAGATGGCCATCGCCATTGACGTGCTAAAGCAGCATCCCGAAATGCAAATCATCGGGCCGGCCAAGGAGCGCTTCATGCGCCGAAAGGAGTACGGTATCGGCAAGATGTATGATCGGCGGTTATCGGATCGATGATGGGTTGTTTTCAAACCGGGTGCAGTGCACACGCAAAGATAGAAACGCTGCGGGATTTTTTCCCGGCCTAAAGCAGGAAATCAAAGCCGCCCGCTTCGCGCGTGGTCTTTGACTTAAAAGGGCTTGGGCTAGTTGGGAAACGGGTTCCTGCGACGGGATGTCTCTGAAAGCGCCGCCGTCCACTCCTTGATTTTTTCCAGCAGAACTTTCGGGTTGACGGGTTTGGCGATGTAATCGTCCATCCCTGCGGCGAGGCAGGTCTCGCGGTCGCCCTTCATGGCGTTGGCGGTCATCGCAATGATCGGGAGCTCGTGACCGGCCGAGCGTATGGCACGTGTGGCCGCGTATCCGTCCATCTCCGGCATCTGGACATCCATCAGCACCAGATCATAATGCTGCGCTTTGACGGCTTCGACCGCCTCGACGCCATTGTTCGCTACGTCGGCGACATAGCCGAACTTTTTCAAATGGATCAACGCCACCTTCTGATTGACCGGATTGTCCTCGGACAACAATATCCTGAGTTTTTTCTTGCTCGTTTCAGCGAGGCTGTGCTTCGTGATAATGGAAGGAGCGTCATCGCGGTCGCTCTTTAGCGGTTTGCCGAATACCGATAAGACGGCATCGAACAATTGGGACTGCTTGATCGGCTTGGACAGATAAGCATCAAAGCCAATGCTCCGCGCTTGGGCCGCATCGCCCCGCATCCCGCGGGAAGTGAGCAGGATCATGTGGGTACCGCAAAGATCCGGATGGGCCTTGACCGCCTTTCCAAAAGCCTGACCATCCATCTCGGGCATCATGAAATCGACGATGACCATATCGAACGGCCGGCCCTTTCGGACGGCTGATCTCATATCGTCGAGCGCCTGTCGGGCAGTACCGACCACCGACGCGCGACATTGCCACGACTCGAGATAGGCCGCCATTATTGTGCGATTGGTGGCATTGTCATCAACCGCCAATATGCGTTTGCCCTGGATGTTATCCGGAAGGCAGGCCCTGTCCTTTCCACTTTGATCGCCGGCCTGTTTATTGAACTTTGCGGTGAACCAGAAGGTGGAGCCTTTGCCTTCCTCGCTCTCTACGCCGATGGTGCCGTCCATCATTTCAACCAGCCGTTTGGAAATGGCCAACCCCAATCCGGTGCCGCCGAATCTGCGTGTGGTGGAACTGTCCACCTGAGAGAACGATTTAAAGAGGCGGTCAATGCGGTCCTTGGGGATGCCGATACCGGTATCCCTCACGGCAAAGTGAAGGACGGCATGATCCCCCTGTTCGCTGACCAGGGATACTTCGATCACCACGTCCCCGTGATGGGTAAACTTGATGGCGTTGGTGGTCAGGTTGAGCAGGATCTGGCGGAGTCGACCCGGATCTCCGACCAGCAGGGATGGAACATTGGGATGGACATAGTTGGCAAATTCCACATCCTTTTCTTCTGCTTTGAGGGAGGCCAGTTCGGCTACCTCGTCCAATGCGAGGCGCAGATCGAAATCCAAAGTTTCAAAATCGAGCTTTCCGGCCTCAATTTTTGAAAAATCAAGGATGTCGTTGATGATGGTGAGCAGGGCATCGGCGCTCGTCTGAACGGTTTGGGCATACTCCTCCTGTTCATTGGTCAACGGTGTGTCCAGCAGCAGGCTGGTCATGCCCAGGACGCCGTTCATGGGCGTGCGGATTTCGTGGCTCATATTGGCCAGGAACTCGCTTTTTGCTCGGGTTGCCTCCTCGGCCACGCATTTCGAGTGAATCAGCTCCTTTTCAATCGCCTTCCACTGGGAGATGTCCCTCAACGTCTCGATGGCGCCGACCATTTGTCCCTTGCTGTCGTAGAGGCCCGATGCTGCGGCAAAGATGTGCACCGGTGTCTCTTTAAGCCGGTGACTGCAAGTCTCGGCATATATTGTGCTGCCTTCCCGCCGAAACGAATCATACAGTCGTTCTATCTCCTTGTCGGGGGTAAAAACCAAGTCGATCAGGATGGGGCGCCGCTCACCGAAAAAGGGGATCGCATATTCATAATCGGCTTTGCCCAGCATCCGGTCAGCCTTGATGCCGGTCATCTTCTCCATGGCCTGGTTCCAGGCAATCACCTCTCCCCGTCGGTTGATAACCAGAGTTGCGTCTGGTAATAAATCTATTATATCAAATAGTTTGCGTTCAGATTCCTCAAGTTTTGCTGTACGTTCGGCCACCTTTTGTTCCAACCGGCCGGTTAGGTCTCGAAGATTGGCAACCATGGTGGTAAAGGCTGTCCCCACATTGGCCAGCGCTTCATTCATACGGTTGAAGGCCTTTGCCATGGTGCCCAACTCATCTCCTGAAGGGACCGCAACCGGTTTTCCATCGAAAGAAAATGCAACCGACAAGTCGCCGGCGTTGACAGCATCCATGGTGCGGACAAGACGCGGCAGATCAAGCCGGGTCATTCGGGTGGCCGCCTGGGTGATGACTTTGAGAGTGCGGGAAATTCTATGGGCAAAAAACCAGGTCACGATGCCGCCCAAAACAGCGACCACAACAGCGACCAGACCAAAGACACGCGCCATTGACTTATACCCCTGGGAGATGATTTCCACGGAAGGGGTGATTTCATCCTCGTAGGCTGAGGCACCGATAACCCAATCCCATGGTTCATAGTAGGCCAAGTGGGCTATTTTCATGCGCGGCGAGCGTTCACCAGGATTTTTCCAGGGATAACGAACCGTTTCGATTTGGCCGGGCCTGCATAGTACCGCCTTGCGGACGATGGATTGCACGAAACGCCGGCCTTCCGCGTCGGTGCTCCCCCAAATGACTTCTCCATCCCGCACGCCATCCTTGGAGATGATGTAGTGGCCGCGGTGCCCTCCTTTACCGCCCAGAATGAAGACATACCCGGAGGTGCCGATTTTCAGCCGCATGATCGCACTGCGCAGCGCCTTAATGTCGTTTTTGACCCCCACATGCAGGACCCCGATGACTTTTTCTTCCGCATCATACAAAGGTTCGTAGACGCTGATCTGCAACCCATTGACACCGCACTTGGTTCTTCTGTAGGTGATGCCGCGAATGACCGCGGAGATCACGGGATTGGGTTTGCCGTCTGGATGGATTGCGGGGATGAACGTGCCGATGGTTTTGGTGCCGGGCAGGTTTTCCTGGGTGCTGACAATCCGCAGCATATCACCTCGCGGATTGATACGTTGAAAAATGGTACAGGTATCGCCCACCAGTCTTTTGATCAGGTCCAGCACAGGGGCGTCCATCCCCTGTCCCGCCAGCATCATTTGAGGTAGAACTATTTCGGAGACTTCGGCTGTATGCTCATTGATGGCTTTCCATGAAGTGCTCTCGGCCGAAAGATAGACCTGGCCGGATTGCGCGAAAACGTAACGGGCCGCTTTGAGATCGCGATCGACCTTTTCCTGGATAGCGTCATCTTGGGATTTGATCAGATTATAAACGCTCTGGGTAATGTGCGTCAGATCGGCATCGACCAGCTTGAGGGCTTGTGTTTTTGCCTTCTGGCTGAAAATGCGCCCCTGCCAGATTCCCACCACTGTCAAAGATAATGCCGTTACAAGGACGCACCCCAACCCCAACAGTATCAGCTTCGATTGAATGGTTACGGCACGAAATGAAGTTTTCATCTTCATCACCACAAAAAGGTTCGGCTGTCTACCTTATCGACATTACAAAAAAAACCTTTAATTTGCTTCGGTTTGCACGAAGTGCTGAGATAAGCAGGATGCGGCAGGAGATGGACGACAGCGGATGATGTGAGAGGCGTCTACCGGCGCCCGAGCGGCTGGATCGGGATCCTGAACCGCTCTCCATTTTTCCGACGGTAAATCAAATAGCCGTTATCGCGGGCAAAAACAAATAGATCCCTGGTAATTTGAACATCCTTACGACAATAGGCGATGATCTTATCCATTTCGCCGTTCTGCCACCACCGCAAGGCATCCAGACCCGATCCGGATTTTTTAACCTGAAGGGTCTCTTCGGCCAGGTGATCCAAAGAGAGGCGGAATCCCAATTGCCGGTGAACCAGTTCAAGAAGATCGACACTCGGCAGGGAACCGAATTCGAAGTCGCTGTAACCTGAAAGCACGCGATAGTCGAAGCGCTTGCTGTTGAATCCCACCACCTGATCGAATTGCATCAGATGGGCGATGAGGTCGTCCACCCGATCCTCGAGGTAAACGGTATAGCTGTCGGGTCCAGCATCGTAAACCACCCCGCAGGACACCTTCATGCGATGGGCCATATGCCACCCTCCCACCTCACTGGCCGACCGCTGGGTCTCCAGATCGAAGACACCGAAGCGATTGCCGGCGCTTTTCATGATTGGTGTTGTCCGCTGGAGGGACGGACTCCGCAATATGGGTGCGCTTTTAGCGGATTTGGAAGGCTTGAGCATGAATTCGATCAGGGCGATGGCGCCGTATTTGTCCACCGGATGGTTGCCGGACCCACATTTGGGCGAGTGCACGCAGGCCGGACATCCCTGGTCACAACCGCAGCGTTCCATGACCGCTTTGGCCTGGCCGAGCAATTCACCGCACTGACGAAAGGCCTCCCGGCTCAATCCGGCTCCGCCGGGGATACCGTCGTAGATGAAGATCGTCGCCCTGCCGGTTTGGTGATGAAAAGGCGTGGCCAGACCGCCGATATCGTTCCGGTCGGCCAGCACCATCAGCGGCATGATGCCGATGGTGGCATGCTCTGCGGCATGAAGCGCACCCAATAAATCGTGGCCGTCCTTGGTCACAGACTGGCTGACAGCGCCATCAATCTCGAACCACATGCTCTCTGTCGAAAAAATGGATGGCGGGACATCCAGATCTAATCGCGCCAGGGTGCGACCGGTCCGAAGTTGTATCCGAACATACCCGGTAACTTGATCCGTAACACGGATATTTCCAATACAACATCTTATATTTCCAATATATTTTTCCTGGCTGACTTCCAGAATGTCAACATCGGAGTCCGCCCGGATGCGGGTGTAGTAGTCCTCCCGGACCGGCTCCAGGACAACGCAGCCGCCTCGCTCATCCACCCTTCGGACCCGGTAGCTCTCTCCTTGATGGAGGTAGATGGCGCCGGGGTGGGTTTCCCTGTACAACCGGAAATCATTGACCTCGCCGACCACCGAATCTTCCACCAATAGACGGAAACGTCGCCCGGCGGACCTCAGGTTGACACCCAGATGGGGCCGCTTTCGAAGCGCGTGAAGAAATCGTCCGTCGGCCGAGCGCAACAAACGTCCGTTTGCTTCGAGACCCGTCGCCGATTCGAAAATGGGCTCTTCCTTCCACATCTGCTCGTCGCTTCCAAGGGGGAGCTCAGCGGCCGCACACTCCAGATGGGATGCCAACACCACAGGGTTGTATGGATTCACAACAGCGGATTCCGGCTCGGCATCAAAAAAGGATTGGGGGTTGGCAACATAGTATTGATCCAGGGCATCCTGCCCGGCGAGCATGATCATGGCCGACGGTTGTCCTTTGCGACCGACGCGGCCGCTGCGCTGGAGGGTCGCCATGATGGAACCCGGATACCCGACCAGAATACACAGATCGAGGTCCCCGACATCGATTCCCAGTTCAAGTGCACTGGTGCTGACCACGGCCAACAGTTTGCCGGTCTTCAGTTCATCTTCGATGCGCCTTCGTTGCTCCGGCAACAAGCCCGCCCGGTATACCGAAATGTACGGTGCGAATCGGCCCGATCGTTGTTTCACCCATAAAGAGATCAGTTCGGCCATTTTACGCGATTGGGTGTAGACGATGGTACGCAGTTTTCTGGCCAATGCGGCTTTTAACAATTGAATGGCGGTTTGGGCCGGCCCCCGGGATGGGTCGATCAAGGCGATATAGCGGCTGCCTGTCGCATTTCCGCTTTTTTCGATGGTGCAGGTATCGAAGCCTGTCAGCTGCCTGGCCAGGCCGGAAGGATTCGCGACGGTGGCCGATGCCATCACATATCTGGGGTGTGCATCGTAGAATTGACAGATGCGCTGCAGTCGTCTCAGCAGTTGGGCCATATGGCTTCCCAGCAAACCACGGTAGGTGTGGACTTCGTCGATCACCACCAGTTCCAGGTGCCGGAAAAAATCATTCCATCTTTCATGATGCGGCAAAAGGGCCAGGTGAAGCATCTCGGGGTTGGTCATGATGACGTTGGGTGGATCGTGGCGAATCTTGCGGCGCCGATAATCGCTGGTATCGCCATCATAGATCGCTGCGCTGGGCACCGGATCCTCGAATGCTCCGCACCAGTCCTGGAAATTTTTGAATTGATCCTGGGTCAGCGCTTTCAGGGGAAAGAGATAGAGCGCTCTGGCATTGGGAGTGTTTTGGTAAGCTTCGAAGAATGCGCAGTTGTAGACCAGGGTTTTGCCGCTGGCGGTGGGCGTGCTGATCACAACATGCCGTCCTTGTCGGATTGCCTGCAGCGCCTCTGTCTGGTGGCTGTAGAGCCTTTGGATCCCCAATCGCCCCAGACCGCGAACCAGATAGGGCGGCATCCCATCGATGGACTGCGTACTGGCGGAACGGCCGCTGCGCTCTTCATAAGCGGCAACATCGGGTCCCAACTCGGCGGACTCCCGCAGGGATTGAATATATTCCAACACCGGATTTATGGTCATGCCAGCCAAGGGGTCCTGTCATTTATTTGCTTGAAAATACAAAATCTTTTGCTATATTAAGTCGCAACAACACCATTGGTTCGGGCAGATTGCCCGTGTCAGGAGGAAAAAGCAAGTCTTGGACGACCCTTTTCTATCCAACGCAAATTTAGTTCGCCACAAATCCCCGTATCATCAACCCGGCCTCGAGCGGCAGCCGTCGGTTCGCGACCAGAGGCCCGGCCCCGCGCAGGTTTTAATTTCAGGAAAGAATACAAGATGTTAGAACATGTGTTGCTCTTGGTCGCTTTATTGATTCTCTCGGGCTTTTTCTCGTCTTCGGAGACGGCGCTCTTTTCCATCAGCCGCACAAAAGCGCGACATCTGGCCAAGATGCCCGGCGGCGCCAATGCGCTGATCCAGCAGATGAAACAGGACCCGCATCGCCTGCTGAGCACCATTCTGATCGGAAACAACGCCGTCAATGTGGCGGCTTCGTCGATTGCCACCCGGATGACGTTTGAAATTTTCCAGAATTATTCCATTGGAACGGCCTCAAGCTACGCCATTGCGACTGCAACAGGCGTGATGACTTTCCTCATCCTGGTTTTCGGAGAAGTGATTCCCAAATCCGTGGCTACCCGAAACAGCGTGCTCATCGCCCGCATGGTCATCTATCCCATCTACTGGTGCTCGGTGCTTTTTCGGCCCATCGTCATCTTTCTCGATTTTATCCCCAAAATCACCGGAAAAATCAAACAGACCCCGGCCGTCACAGAAGAGGAGCTGATGACCTTCGTCGAGGTGGTGGAGGAGGAAGGTGAGATCAAGGAGGAAGAAAAGGAGCTGATTCACAACATCTTCGAATTTGACGATACCAACGCATCGGAAATCCTGACCCCGAGGGCCGATATGTTTGTCATCGAGGTGAACGAACCCCTCGATCTGAAGATGATCGTCTCATCCGGCTTTACCCGCATTCCGGTCATCGAGGAGAGCATCGACAACGTGGTGGGCATTCTGAATGTCAAAGATCTGCTGGCCAGCATGGCCAAGGGAGAGGAGACGGTGGACGTCCGCCAGCTCATGCGCCCACCCTATTTCGTGCCGGAACACAAGAAGCTGGATTCCCTGCTGGGGCAGTTTAAAAAAAGAAAATCACATATGGCCATTGTGGTGGATGAGCACGGTGGCGTATCCGGGTTGATCACCCTGGAAGACGCGCTGGAGGAACTCGTCGGTGAAATCAGGGATGAAACGGACAAAGAAGAGCCTCTGATCGTACGGCAGCGGAACAAAGACTGGGTCGTCCTGGGAAAAGCCGATATCGACGAAGTCAACGATGTGATCCAGATGGATATTCCGGATTCGGCCGAATACGATACCTTTTCGGGCTATATACTCGAGCAGATCGGGCGTATTCCAGCCGAGAATGAAAAGTTCACCGTTGGAGAGTATGAGATTACCGTCAAATCCATGGACGGCAACCGCATTAAAGAATATATCGTGCATCCGGTCTCCCCTGCCGGCGCAGAGGAACACCCTTCAGAATAGGATGCCCGACCTCGGACCGCATAAATCCTTTCGGCAAACCCTGCAGTTTTATCTGATCGATTGTCATACCCCGTTGGGACGACTCATCGATTTTGTGATCATCGGTTTGAACGTCGCGATCTGCCTTGTCACGGTGATCGAGACCTATCCCATCAGCGCCGCTGTCGGTAATCTGCTCTGGAAATTCGAAATCGTCGTGGTGACGTTTTTTATCCTGGAATACATCGCCCGTATTTACGCCGCCCCGAAACGTTGGAAGCAGGTCCGCGATATTTACAGCATCATTGATCTGATCGCGATATTGCCGACGCTGCCGTTGCTCGTGCTGCCCTTGTTCGGCATTGAGCTCGATCTGGGGTTCATCCAGATGATCCGCGGATTTCGCGTCTTCCGCATATTCAGATTCCTGCGCTTCACCGCTGATCCGGAATTCTTCTTCGGTCGCATCACCACCCAACTGCTGAAAGTGGTCCGACTGGTGTTTACCATCATCATGATCTTTTTCATCTCTGCTGGCCTCTTCTATCAGGTGGAGCACAATGTCAATCCCCAGGTCGAGAACTTCGGAGATGCGTTCTACTTTACGGTGGTGGCGCTGACGACAGTGGGATTCGGAGATATTACCCCCCAGTCGCAGGCCGGCAAATGGGTGACTGTTCTGATGATCATCTCAGGCATTATTCTCATTCCGTGGCAGGCGGCCCGTATCGTCAAAGAGTGGATCTATATTGCCCAAAAGGTGGATGTGGTCTGCCCGAGCTGCGGTTTGCGGTACCATGATAAGGATGCCTCCCATTGCAAATCGTGCGGCCACGTGATCTACCAGGAGTATGAGGGGGATTGAGCACATTTTCGCAAATAGCGGCAGGAGGATGCATCAGATGATACGCCATCCGGTTCGATTTCTTGCAGCCGGCATTGTAATCCTGCCTTTATGGTTCAGTCAAATCCCTTCGGCTAAAGAAACCAATGTTATCATGGCCTTTTCCGCCATGGATCCCACCGACGGCATCCCCTCGTCCTGGAAGCCGCTCAACTTTCCAAAGATTCCCGAACCGACGACGTATCGGCTCCGGCGCATTGACAACCGCACGGTCATCGAGGCTCGCAGCCATGGCGGCGCCTCTGGACTGGTGCATGCCGTGGACGTCGATCCTTTTGATTTCCCATGGCTTTCCTGGCAGTGGCGTGTGGATCACGCCCTGGATGGTTCGGATGTGACGACCAAGGCTGGAGACGACTGCGCTGCACGAATCTATGTGGCTTTCAAATTCGATGGCCGAAACAAGAGCTGGTGGCAACGTTTCAAACACGGTACGAAACGGTTTTTTGTCGGGCATGAGATACCCGGTTCGGCCCTTGTTTATGCATGGGCGAGCGGCGTCCGAGTCGGTGCGATCATCGACAGCCCTTACACAGACCAGTCAAAGCTGATCGTGGTGCAAAGCGGAAATCGATTGAAGGGACAATGGATCAATGAAAATAGAAATGTCGTCGATGACTACCATGCGGCTTATGGCGTTCTTCCGCCGGACATCATGGGCATCGCCATCATGACGGATACGGACAACACCGGTGCGGCGGCTACGGCGCATTATGGGGATATCCGGCTGGAAAAAACGGCTTCCGGCATTGAACGCTGAAGGTCGGGCATGCAACGTCCATGATGAGATCGCCCTTGACGCCAATCTGACCGCAGGCAGGCCATTGTCCGCCCTGTCTCCCAAATCCTCTTGGCCTACGGCCACCCACCGGCAACAAGTTGCCGGTGCCACCCGCGTTGGATGTTGGACACTCAATGATGGCCGTTCGATGCTCGATCCCCACCCGACATTCTACTCTTTGACCCGTTCGACATATTCACCGGTACGCGTATCGATGCGCACCAGTTCCCCTTCATTAATGAACGGCGGCACCTGGACAACATGGCCGGTTTCCAGGGTGGCGGGTTTGGTGTCTCCCGATGCGGTGTCGCCCTTGGCCCATGGTTCGGATTCGGTGATCCGCAGTTCAACAAAATTCGGCAGCGTGACGCCGATCGGATTTCCTTCGAACAACAGCACACTGCAGACGATGTTCTCTTTCATCAAAGATGTGGCATCACCCACCTGATCCGGTGTCAGCATAATCTGATCGTAGGTTGACGTATTCATGAAGCAATACGCGTCTCCGTCAAAATAGAGATATTCCATTTCGACTTCCTCTAGATCCGCAGTATTGAATTTTTCGCCCGAACGGTACGTTCTATCGAATTGTGCACCGGTAATCATGTTCTTTAATTTACATTTGTACAGTGCCTGCCCCTTGCCCGGCTTGACAAATTCAAACTGGACAATGACGTAGGGTTCGCCGTCAATTTCCAGTTTGGTGCCTTTTCTCAAATCTCCACTTTCAATCATGGAATCGTTCTCCTTTTATAAATTGTCGAATGCCCTGCGGGCATTTTGGATCATGGTCCTCACCTTATCCGGATTTTTTTGAAACCTGCAGGCATTGCCGTCGGCATCCACAGCATTGGTCAAGGTGCAGCTGTCCACACCGGCAGGGGCAACGGATGCGATGCCCCGGGCCACATTATCTGGTCCGATACCGCCCGCCAGTATAACCGGAATACCGCTTTGGCGGACAAGGTTCGCGGCGATCTCCCAGTCGCAGGTTTGACCGGTAATGCCGACGTAACCATCCACCGGCTGCTGGTCATCGGCAGCAACGCTGCTCTGGCTCAAGAGCGTGTCGGTCAGGAACCAATCGCTCCACGGCTCGAACAGTGAACCATATTCCAAAGAAGGTATCACATCCCCCTGCCCTTTTCTACCGATGGGGATGGAGCGCATAATGGCCACCGCCGGAAAGCGTTCCTTAATGGAACGTTGCAGGTTTAAAAGCCGGCCCATCTCGTCGCCTTCATTCGGTTTGCTCGGCAACGTTTCACACAGGTGCAGAATGTCGGGCCGATAGAACTCGACTGCAGCGCAAATGCGGTCGAATTGACCGAACAAGGGAATCAGGCTGCTTTTGCGCCCCGCCCTCTGAACCGTTTGAACCGTCTCTTTCAAACCGGCATCTGCACAGTACGCCTCCGACAGCAGGACGCTGCCGACATGATCCACGCCGAGTTCGACCATGATATCCGCTTCCTGGGCGGTTTGAATTTCATAGATCTGAATGATCATAATCGCTCGACGATCGCATGGGCAACGGCTTTTCTCCATCTGCACAAAAGGATTGACTTTTCGGGCCGTCTCTACCATATTCGGGATGTTTTCGCAATCCGTTTAACTGCTTTGGTTCATTGAATAAAATCCACAAGAGGCCCATATGATTCTGATTATTGATTTTGGCTCCCAGTTTAACCAACTCATCGCTCGTCGTGTCAGAGAGTGCAGCGTTTATTGTCAGATTGAGCCTCCCACGATCTCCGTTTCACACATCAAGGCGTTGAATCCTGAAGGGATCATCCTTTCCGGCGGCCCTTCCAGTATTTATGAAAAAAAGAGCCCGAGAGTCGACGACGGCATCTTTGATCTCGGCATTCCCATCCTGGGCATATGCTACGGCATGCAATTCATGGTGGACGCCATGGGTGGAAACGTCAAACAGGCCAAAAAACGAGAGTACGGATTCGCCGAGCTCCTGATCAAACGCTCAAGCGGCATTCTCACCGGTATCGACAATCGTTCGCAGGTTTGGATGAGCCACGGAGATTCGATTACCAAGCTTCCCAAGGGATTCGCCGCCACGGCAGTCACCGACAACACCCCGGTGGCGGCCATGGCGGATACCCGCCGCAGGTTTTACGGACTGCAATTTCATCCCGAAGTCGAGCATACCCTGAAGGGCAAGGATATTCTCCATAACTTCCTCTATAAAATCTGCAAGTGCAAACGTTCCTGGACCATGAAGTCCTTTGCGCGCGATACAATTGAAGAAATACGCGAAAGCGTCGGCAACCGCAAGGTCATCCTCGGTCTGAGCGGCGGCGTGGATTCGTCAGTGACTGCGTTGTTGATCCACAAGGCGATCGCTCGGAATCTGACTTGCATCTTCGTCGACAACGGCCTGTTGCGCAAAAATGAAATGCAGAAACTCAAGGAAACTTTCAAGCAGCACTTGAAGATCAATATTCGTTTTGCAAGAGCCTCCAGGCTCTTTTTGTCGGCGCTCAAGGGTGTGACCGATCCTGAGAGAAAGCGCAAAATCATCGGCAAGGTCTTTATGGATGTTTTTGAGGCTGAAGCAAAAAAAATCAAAGGTGCGGACTTTCTGGCCCAAGGTACCCTTTATCCGGATATCATAGAGTCCCGCAGCGCCTTTGGCGGTCCCACATCGGTCATCAAATCCCATCACAACGTGGGGGGGCTGCCCAAAAGGATGAAGCTCAAACTGGTTGAACCGTTACAGTTCCTCTTCAAAGACGAGGTGCGCAAATTGGGCAAACAGCTCGGATTGGACGCCGACCTGATCTGGAGGCAGCCCTTTCCGGGGCCCGGCTTGGCCATTCGCATCATCGGGGCCATCACGGCCAAGCGGCTTGCCGTTCTGCGTGAAGTCGATGCCGTGCTGCTCGAAGAGATCAAAGCAGCCGGCTATTACAAAAAACTCTGGCAGTCCTTTGCCGTACTGCTGCCCTTGAAAAGCGTCGGCATAATGGGCGACAGCCGGACCTATGAAAACATCGTCGCCATACGGGCAGTGACCAGCAAAGATGCAATGACAGCGGACTGGGCCAAGCTGCCGCATCGCCTGCTGGGGCGCATTTCCAATCGCATTATCAATGAAGTGCGCGGTGTCAATCGCGTGGTGTACGATATCAGTTCCAAACCGCCTAGCACAATTGAATGGGAATAATCGAGCATGAATGAGAACCTGGAAGACAACGGCCAATTTAAAATGCGCTTGGATGAGGAGGTCGACGAGACGCCCATACCGACCGATGTGGAAGACCTGCGCATTGAAAAACTCAGCCATCGCATGACCATGATCACCATTCTCATACCCGTCTTGCTGGTGGTGGTCCTGGTGATCGCTTATCTGGACATCAAAAAACGGGTGATTCAAACGGAGGATACGGGACAACTGACCGCAGAGAATCTCTCCAAAGATCTGGAATCACGCTTTGAAAAACTCACCGTGACCCAGCGGCTGATAGAAGAAAATCTGGCCCGTCTCAAGGACCAGTCCGACCAATCCATCGCCAAGGTCCAGATCAATCTGAAAAAGCTGGATGATCGACTGAAGAGCACCGATCGTAAGATGGTGAGTCAAAATGATATGAAAGCGACCACAGCCAAATTCGATCAAAACGTGGAAAATGTCGCCCATTCCATAGAAGAGCTAAAGGTCCAGGTGGCGCAGCTCGCCGAGAACATGCAACCCCGCATCGGCGAATTGCAGACGGAGATAACGGAGAACAAAAGTCAAATGGACCAGTTGAAGCAGACGATTTCTGCTTTGGAAGAAAATAAAATAGACAAAGCCGCTTTGGATCTGGCGCTAAAGCTCGAAGTGTTAAAGATCAACCGGGCCCAAAAAGCACAGATAGAAGATCTCCAATCCCAGATACAAGCGCTTGAGCGCAAAGTGGCCCGTCCGGCGCCAACACCCGCACCGCCCAAACCGACGGCCACACCATCTGTGCCCGCCCCTTCATCACAAACTCAGAAGTTGGAAGAGCAGACCATCGGGCGGTAGATCCCATAGACATATCGGCGGTATCATCTGGAAAAATCAGGACGCCGCATATGCGGCGGACCAGGCCCAATCTTCAGTGCGTGGGATGAGAAGTGCCACCTGAACCCCATCCAGATCATGTGTAACACCTGAAATTCAGTATCGATATACGTGGAAAAGGTTGATATCGTCCGGAGCGGCGCCTTCGCTCGGAATCGATGACCGGAGATGATCATCGGCGCGCTAAGCCCCAGGATCATCTACCGGAAATCATCTTTTCGATACGGAGGATGTCCGATGGAAGGTCCACTTCCGGTGAATCGTAAGCCGTTACGACCACTTTAATACGATGGCCATGCTCGAGAGCTCTCAACTGTTCCAGTTTTTCAATGCTTTCCAGCCTGCCGGTGGTCAGTTCTCTGAAGATCTCCAGAAAACGACGTCGATAGGCATAAACCCCCAGGTGTTTATAGCTGTCGAAGATTTCACCTTCATCTCTGGCAAAGGGAACCGGGGCTCTTGAAAAATATAGCGCATATCCGCGATGGTCCATGACCACTTTCACATCCTTGGGATTGTCATACTCCTGTGGGTCGACGATCCGAAACGCCAGGGTGCTGAAGCCCAGATCGCGGTCCGCGATCAGCGGCGCCACCACTTCTTTCAGGCACTGGGGGGCCATGAGGGGCTGATCGCCCTGGACATTGATGACAATGTCGTCCATCTCCAGTCCCAGATGCTCCGCGGCTTCCGCCACCCGGTCAGTCCCCGATCGCTGGGCCTCGGACGTCATCACCACCTCGCCGCCAAACTGTTCCACCGCTTCGAAAATTCTGGCGTCATCGGTGGCCACCACAACACGATCGACGATCGATGATTTGGCCGAAGTTTCATAGACGCGCTGGATCATCGGCTTGCCGACAATGGATGCCAGCGGCTTGCCTTCGAAGCGGGAGGAACCAAATCGCGATGGTATGACAGCCACAACTTTCATATGCGCATCCTGTCCGGTCGATTGCGAGAAACGCATTGACCGCTAGCTATGAATCATCTATATCAGGCGCCATGAACCAGCAAACATTGAATAACCTGCTTGAGTCCGTTGCGCGGGGTACAACCTCCGTCGAAAAAGCGCACAAAGAACTGGTCCACCTTGCCGTGGAGGACATTCAATACGCCCATATAGATCATCACCGCAGCCTGCGCAAGGGCTTTCCAGAGGTCATCTTCGGTGAAGGCAAAACCACAGAGCACATCATCGGGATTTTGGACAAGATGTCCTCACAGGAGCAGGTGGTCCTGATCACGCGCGTGGACGCTGAAAAGGCCCGGGCCATAACGGACCGTTTCGAGCATGCATCGTACGACGCCGAGGCCAGAATGGTTATATACCAGCATGCACCACTGGAGAAACGCGGAAGAGGCACCATCGGCATTCTTTCGGCGGGTACGTCCGACATCCCTGTCGCCAAAGAGGCTTATCTGACCGCCGATGCCATGGGCAACGACGTTCAATCGGTTTTTGATGTCGGTGTGGCCGGCATCCATCGCCTATTTGCGCATAAAGCCTTTCTGGAGAGCTCCACAGTGCTCATCGTCGCAGCCGGCATGGAGGGGGCGCTGCCCAGCGTGGTGGCGGGCCTGGTCAAATGCCCTGTGATCGCGGTTCCCACGAGTGTGGGCTATGGTGTGAGTCTGGGCGGACTAACCGCCCTGTTTGGGATGCTCAACAGCTGTTCTTCCAATGTGGCCGTGGTGAATATCGATAATGGCTTCGGTGCCGGGTATATGGCGTCTTGCATCAACCAGACCTGAAATATCAGGCGGATTCAACCTCATTTGGTGTCATCGAAATCGGGATCGAAATCGAATTGCCTGTGTCCCCCTACTTGCATAAACATTTCACGTCATTGATGGACAGGCGGTAAACATCTAACTTCTCGTATCCAAACCCCATCCTGTTTCGATTTCGATAGCGATCCCGATTTCGATTTGGATATTCTCGACTGGAGCTTTATGGATAACCGTATGGGCGTCATAGCGACGTCATGGTCAGGATGACACCCTTGCCCTCATATTCTCCGGTCAGCGGCAATAGTTTGGCTTCCCATCCTTTTTCTTTGAAGTAATTCGTGTCAACGCTGATCTTTTGACCGGTCTGAAGGCTCTGCTTTACCTTGTCGACGACCTCTTCCGGAAAATAGTCGCTCAAGAGGCAGCCTGGTCTAAGCCCCTCTCTGCAAACAAGGTCCTGGGCCATCTTGTTGATCATGATAATCAAACCATCATTGTCGATCCCCATGATCGATATGGGCAGATCCTCCAGTATGGCATGGGAGAGCTTGAAGACGTGATTTTCCAGCTCCATCGCCTGTGAGCGTTTGCGGACCAGTTTCTCCACTTTGGCATTCATTTCATGGAGTTCTTTGTTTTGCTGTTCTACGGTTTCATCCAGCCGCCTGTTGTCACGGATCAGCCCAATCTGCTCTGTGATCTGGCGAATCTCGGATTTCAACCTCAAGTCATTCCAGGGCTTGAAAAAGAATTTGTAAATATTGCCTTTGTTGATGGATTCGGTAATGGAATCGATGTCACTGTAACCGGTCAGAATGATGCGCAGCACATCCGGATATTTATCTTTGACAATTTCCAGGAATTCGGTGCCGCTCATTTCAGGCATTCGCTGATCGGAAATCACCAGATGAACATCGTTCTCCGAGAGCAATTGAAGACCCTCTTTACCGCTATTGGCAAACAGCAAGTGATACCCTTCCTTGCGCAACAAGCGCTTCAGCGCATTTAAGATATTCTTCTCGTCGTCTACACACAAAATGGTAAAAGTCGTGTCTTCCATCACATATCCTTCTTTATTCGTTATTCGGTATGGAAACGGTGAGGGAATTTGGTATCAATCCCCTCTCTCCTATACTTTTAATGGATTCGACGGATGTGCCTTTCAACCGGGTCCCTTTGGTCAGCAATAATCGTCCGTCATTTAGCTTCAGATCTTCCATCAGGACCATTCCCTCCTTGATGTCGTCGAGCGCCACATCAAACGTCGGGTCTATTTTCTTGCTTTCCCGCACTTTTCTGATCAGGGCCGAGACCACCTCCACGTCGTATTTCTGGTTGCAATCCATCAGGAGTTTCTTCTCGGCCGCCTCTTCGATAATGGCATCAGGATCATCCGAAATGGTAAAAGTCTTCCAAACTTCCGGGTCAAAGTGCCGTCGGGTGAAGGCAATCAATTTGCGCATATCACGCGGCCATGTCGACAGAAAACGGCAATAATCCGAAGCGGCAAGAAGGATCCGGGAGCCCAGCGGGATCTGGGTTCCTTTCAGGCTGTTGGGGAAGCCTTTGCCGTTGACATATTCATGGTGATAGAGAACGATCTCACCTACATCGGACAGTTTTTCTACGTTTTCGAGTAGAATCGAGGCAATCGTCGGATGATCGCTATACAGCCTTAGCTGCTCGTCGCTCATTTGATGAACCTCTTTGCTCCACAGCTCCTCAGGGAAACCAAGCAGGCCGATATCGTGAATCAAGCCGGCCATCTCTATCCTGTCCAACTCGGATTTCTCAAGGTCAAACGCTTCGGCCACGAGACGCGCCAATTGTGCGACTTGCCGCATCTGTTTCCCCAGTCTGGGATTCAGGATTTCGACGAGCGAGACGAGCAATCGGATCGAATCCATAAAGCTCGCTTCGAGCATGCTGTTGATTTTCTGAAGGGCGTTGTTTTTTTCGATGACCTCTTTGGTGCGCTCCCGGACTTTTTGCTCCAATCCTTTGTTCATTTCACTCAGTTTTTTATTCTGTTCGATGGTCAGAGCGGTGAGGCGTCTGTTCTCCGAGGTGAGCTCAAAGTGCTCCAGCGATTGCTTGACCTGGAGCACCAGGTCTTCATCATTCCATGGTTTGGTCAGATAACGGTGGATTTCCCCTTTGTTAACGGCTTCGATGACGGCATCCATATCCGAATATCCCGTCAATAGGTATCGGACGGCATTCGGGTAGATCTCTTTGGCTTTTTCCAGAAATTGTGCGCCGTTCATTTCCGGCATGCGCTGGTCGGATATGATCATGGAGACCGGATCCTGGCTCTGTTCCAGTTTCTGCAGTCCTTCGGCACCGCTCTCGGCCGTCATGATCCGATAGCCTTGCTTTCGAAACAGCCGGTTCAAGGCTCTGGTAATCGCCTTCTCGTCATCGACCAGCAACAGGGTGTGTTCGTTCTTTAGTGCCACAGGCATCACTCCAAACCTTCGCATTAACCGTCGTCCAGCAGTGCGACAAAGGCATCGACGATATTGGGGTCAAACTGTTTTCCTGCGAGGCGAATTATTTCCTCGACAGCTGCGTCCTTCGGCCAAGCTTTTTTATAAACACGCTCATGCGTCAACGCATCGAAGACATCCACAACAGCCACGACCCTGGCGGGCAGCGGGATATCGTTTCCTTTCAATCCGTCCGGATAACCGCTGCCGTCCATCCACTCGTGGTGGCTGCGGGCGATCTGTCTGGCGATCTCATAGTAGGCGCTCGTACCGAGAATCTGTTCTCCGGCGATCGTATGACGTTTCATGACGTCCCACTCTTGCGGACTGAGGCGTCCCGGCTTTTTCAGGATCCGATCGGGGATATGAATCTTTCCGACATCATGCATCATGCTGAAGAACCCGATTCGCTCGGCTTCCTTCGGCGCCACACCTATTTTTGCGCATGTGGCTTCAGTCAGAATCTTAATGCGCTTGACATGGTCTCCAGTGTCGTCATCCTTGGCTTCGGCCGCTAATGACAGCATCAGGATCCCGTCGCGCACCGCATTGACCAGTTGCTGTGTGCGTTGGGACACCTTTTTTTCCAGGGTGTCGTTCAGGTGACGCAGTTGACGATTCTGCTGGCGGGTCACGTGCAGAAGCCGTTTGTTCTCCCTGGCCAGCTCGTGATGGCGAAATGCGCGGCGGACGGTTTGGATCAGGGCGGCATTGTCCCAAGGTTTGGTGAGCAATTCAAATACCTGGGTTCGATGGATGGCTTCTTTGGCGCTGTCGACGCTGGCGTAGCCGGTCAGCAGAATTCGAACGATATCGTTGTCGTATTCCCTGACCTTTTCAAGAAAGCTGATGCCGTCCATCGCCGGCATGTTCTGATCGGAGAGTACCACGCCCACCTGTTGGTTCTTTAGCGCCTCCAAGGCTTTGGGCCCCGAACCTGCCGTGATGATATCAATCTCTTCGTTTCGGAGGATGCGTCTGATGCTGCCGATGACCTTGGGCTCATCGTCAACGATCAACAAGGTTCTGGAGATAAGACCTTGTGCCGGTTCGGATGACCGTTCCCATTTGCGGTGTAGAGACAGCAAACCCACTATCCTTCCAAATCAGCCGGCAGCGAAATGATAAAAGTGGTGCCTTTGCCGACTTCACTCTGAACGTCTATGGTGCCGTTGTGCTTCTGGACGATATTGTAAGCGATGTTCATCCCCAGGCCGGTGCCCTTGCCGATATCTTTGGTGGTAAAAAAGGGATCGAAAATTTTGGTCAGATTATCTTCTGCGATGCCCGATCCGGTATCGCTTATGATAATGTTGACATTGCTGTCGACCAATCGCGTTTTGATGTGAATGTCACCTTTCTTCTCGATGGCTTGGGCGGCATTGACCAAAATATTCATGAAAACCTGGTTCAACTGCTGCGGGACGCCATTGACCGGCGGAATATCCCCAAAATCCTTATGGACGGTGGCTTTGTACTTGATTTCATTGTTGACCACGTTGAGGGTGGATTCCAATCCCGTATTGATATCCGTTGATTGAATCACCTCTTCACCGGGATGGGCGAAATCCTTCAGATCAATGACGATTTTTTTGATGCGATCGGTGCCTTCACGACAATCGCCGATCAAGTCGACGATGTCTTCCAGTAGAAAATCAATATCGATGTCCTTCTCAAACCCATCGATATCTTCAACCTTTGATTTGACCGGTTCAGGAATTGCGCTCCCGGCACCCTCGGCTTTAAGGTCGCCAATCAAATCATGGTACTTTTCGAGCAGTTCGGCGATATCCCCCTGGTAGTCCGACAAAGTTTTCAGGTTGCTGCTGACAAAACCGGTGGGATTGTTTATTTCGTGTGCAACTCCCGCTGCCAATTGGCCGATGGAGGCCATCTTCTCCGACTGCAGCATATGGGCCTGCGTCTCTTCCAATCGTTTCAGCGTACTTTCAAGTTTCTTGTTTTTTTTCTCTATCTGGAACGATGTTTCCATCAGCTTGTCATTCAGCGAACGAATCTCTTCGGCCTTTTTTCTCTCTTCGGTAATGTCCTGGGTGACCACGACGGTTTGTATCACCTGATTGTCTTCATTAAAAATGGCCAGGCAATTGAGCTGACGATAGCTATCCTTATCATCTGCATCTTTTCCACAGATCAGCTGGTTTTTATTTATCCCGTTTTCGAAGACCTGCTCCACCACGGATTTGATCTGATCTTTAAAAATAATGGGGTTGGTGTGGGTGCTATCATCCAATATTGGCTGTCCGACAATGGTGTCCATATCGAAACCAGCGTAATCCACGAAAGATTGATTGGCCGATACGATTTTCAAGTCTCTGTCCAGCACCACGATCTCTTCCTTCAGGGAATCCAGTACAACACGAAGCTTGTTGCGGCTTTCGATCAGCGTGTTGGCCAGCGAGATATGCCCTTCCTCAAGATCGACGACGCGCTCACCGGTCATGACCCTTGCCCTGAGTTCCTCCGGATCGAACGGCTTGGGGATATAATCATCGGCGCCGGCCTTGAAGACGTCCACAAGATCTGTCTTGCGATCCTTGGCGGTCAGCATGATGATGTAGATGTACCCCTTGTATGTCCAGGTTCGGATCTTGCGGCAGAGCTCCAAACCGTCCATCTGGGGCATCATCCAGTCGCTGATGACGATTTTATATGGTTTTTCCTGAAGCTTTTGCCAAGCCTGGCTGCCATCTTCGGTTTCGATGACCTCATGCCCCATTTCGACCAGCATCTTTTTCAGAAGATTGCGTGAGATATAATCATCTTCGGCTATCAGGATTTCCATTGGACATTCCTTATCTTACACGTAAGATTGGACTGTTGTTCTTAATCGTTCGCATGCTGCGTCAAATTAGCGTTCAGGCAAGACCACGTACAGGTCAGCTGGTAAGCCGGAGAGGACAGGGCGTTCGTACGTCAGTGACGTTTACGTTACCACAAATCGATGGTCCCGAACACTGCATTTATAGAACCTTTGCCGCATCTCATCACGGATATCGTCCCTTTTTCATTAAACTTAAGAAATTCATCGACAGAACATCTCACGATGCCTCTGTTGCGCATTCATCAAGCATCGGGGATCGCCCGGAAGCGCAGTTTCAGTTTAAGTTCTGAACCGTTACAACCGATATTCCCCATAACGGCGATGGGGTTGGACGTTCGGGAACCATTGCTTCCGTCCTGGTTTCAACCCGCCCGCGACCACCGGGATCACCGCTAATACTGGCGAGGTAAAGAATCAAATGAACATCCTGATAGTGGATGACGATGCCACCACCTTGAACTTGCTCGAAAAAAGCCTTTCAAAATGGGGGTATTCCATTACCAAGGCCGAGAACGGGACACAGGCTGTCGAAGCGATGCAGCACACCCAGATCGATATGGTTGTCAGTGACTGGTTGATGCCTGAGATGGACGGGCTGGCACTGTGCGAAAAAATCCGTTCTCTCGATTTGGACCACTACATTTATATTATTTTGATCAGCGCACAGGATACGCGTACCGATGTGGTACGCGGCCTCGAGAGCGGGGTGGATGACTATATCACCAAACCGCTGAACCTCGACGAACTTCGGGCCAGGATGGAAATCGGCGTTCGTGTGATCAAACTCGAAAGAGAGTTGAATCAAAAGTATCTGACCATAAAACGTAATTATTATCAATCATTACACATGTTCACCCAGTTGCTCGAAACCTATCACAGCGAGCTTGGAGGGCACTCCCGGCGGGTCGGAGAATTGGCGTTGGATATAGCCAAACGCCATCCGGATATCACATCCGATCACTATCCGATCATCGAGGCGGCCGGCATGTTGCACGATGTCGGCCTGATCGGCCTGCCGGATAGCTTGGTCGTAAAAAGCGTTCCAGAAATGAACGGTGATGAAAAGAAGCTCTACTATTTGCATCCCCAGCGCGGCGAGATGATTTTGAACCAGATTGATCTGCTTCGGCCGGTGGCAGCCCTGGTTCGTATGCACCATGAACAGCCCAATGGCCGCGGTTTCCCTGACGGTCTGTCCAAAGAGCAGATACCGTTGGGTGCACTGGTGGTCAGTGCGGCCTCCCTTTACGATCAGATGGCGCGCCAGCAGGGTTTGGATTTTGATGAGATTGCCGGCAAAGTACAACAATTGCGAGGCTATCAACTGCCCTCCGGGTTGGTGGACCTCTTGCTGGAGATCAATCTCCAGCGCAAGACAAACGACGCGAAACGGACCTATACCGCGATCGACCTCGAAGCGCTAGAGCCCGGAATGGTCCTGGCTGTCGACGTGCAAATGAAGACCGGTGCGGTTGTCATGTCCGCCAAAACGCACATCGACGAAGAGGCGATTGGAAAATTAAAGCGCTACTATGAACTGGGCAATATAAGCTGCAAAGTGTTCATCAACAAATAGGACATAACATGGATATAGCAACCGTAATCGGATTGGTCAGTGGTACGGTATTGATTCTAGGTTCCATTATCATGGGGGGCAGCCTCGGCACCTTCGTCAACATTCCGTCTGTGTTGGTGGTTTTCGGCGGTACCATCGCAGTGACCTTTATGCGATTTAAAATGTCGGATGTGATCGGCTCCATTGCCGTGGCCCTGAAAGCATTTTTGTTTAAATTGCAGAACCCCGAGGACATTATCAATGAGATGGTGGAGTATACGCGCATTGCCAAAAAAGAAGGCTTGATCGCCCTCGAGAAGGAGACGCCTGAAGATCCTTTTTCCGCCAAAGCCCTTCGCTATCTATCCGATGGCTATGACGAGGGGTTGATCGAGGACATGCTCAGCAAAGATATCCGGCTGACCCTTCAGCGCCACGAAACCGGCCAACAGGTTTTCAAAAGCGCAGGCGATGCCGCTCCCGCTTTCGGTATGATCGGAACGCTGATCGGTCTGGTGCAGATGCTGTCGTCCATGAGCGACCCGGCCAGCATCGGCCCATCGATGGCCATCGCTCTGCTGACGACGCTCTACGGGGCCGTTGTGGCCAATCTGGTATGCATCCCCATCGCCGATAAACTCGCTCTGAACAGCGAAAAGGAAAAGTTGACCAAAACCATCATTGTGGAAGGCGCCATCGCCATCAACAGAGGCGTTTCGCCGATGGTACTGGAGGAATCCCTGAAGATTTTTCTCTCACCCAAAGAGCGCGAAGCACCTCCCAAAGAGGCGCCTGAAGGAGAAGCCAATTAATGCCTGTGCAACAAGAATGCCCCAAAGTTGTAAATGGCGCCCCCAAATGGGTGGTCACCTTCGGCGACCTGATGAGTCTGCTGCTTTGCTTCTTCGTTCTATTACTATCCTTTTCGGAGATGGATCGACAAAAGTACAAGCAGGTCGCCGGATCCATGGAGAAGGCCTTCGGTGTTCAGCGCAAGCAGCGCGTCATGGAAATTCCAAAAGGCATGAAACTGATCGCCAAAGATTTCGACCAGGAGGCCATCGCAACCCGCATCAAAGAGGATTTGGGGCGGGAGATCGATTACATGGTCCAGGACAACTTGTCGGAGCTGAAAGATCAGATCGTCGTCGAATCCGGAGAGAACGAAGTCATCATCCGCCTCATGGGGGAATCCACTTTCGATTCCGGCAGTGCGGATATCCGCTCCCAACTCAAACCGCTGCTCCTGAAGGTTGGCGACATTTTGAAAACCTCAGCCGGAGATATCTCCATAGCCGGCCATACCGACAACATTCCCGTCATACGGGGACCCTACCGGACCAACCTGAGGCTGTCGGCCGCACGGGCATCGGCGGTGGCGGAGTTCCTTATATCCGAAAGCCGGATCGATCCGCGACGGATTTCCACCATGGGGTTCGGTGAATACCGGCCCATCGAATCCAATGATTCAGTCGGGGGGCGACAGAAGAACCGGAGGGTGGAAATCGTCCTTACCAACATTCCGGACCGCGAACAATATTCCCCTGCACCGACACCATAATTTCAGTATCCATCAGATGATCGATCAGTGAGGCAGGGATAGGGCCTCATATGCGCTGACTTATTTTTGAGATGCGTTTACAAATTCATACTCGTACGCGTAATCGAATTGGCTCAGAATCGATATTTACCACTGATGGTCGAAGCCTTAGTCAACAGACTCACAGTCCGAAACAAAATGAACATTTCTTTAATTTTGCTCGATTACGAGTACGCGCACGAGTACGAAAAAAAACCGACGTATCATTACCATGGAGTGGCCCTGGCAACTCGTTGCCAGGGTTGCAACAAGAGGTATGTGATCATGAAATGGTAAATTATCGCAGAAAATCGATAAGACTCTTTTGGAGCACCAATGAAGAGCTCGCCAGAGTGCTTTCGTAGGTGGTTTTCTGAACTTGAAAATTGATGATGGCCTCGGCGATATTGGCATCTTCGGTTTTGCTCAGCATCTCTTCGACGTTGACTTTGAAATAGGTATAGTGATTCTCCGTGGCTTCCAGACGCTTATAGGTGCCTGCGTTGCGCGCACGAATGGTGTTGACGCGTTCGACGGCCGTTTCCAGTTCGGTGATCTCCGCCTCGATGGCCGGGGCATTGTCCGCGATGAGGGCCGCTTCCAGACGATCAAGGATATCGAAGACATTGTTGCCGTTGGGCCCGAATATCGCACTGCCGTCAGCCGTTATGCTGACCGACATATTTTCCCCGATGGTGACATCCTTTGAACCGGTGTCGGGGCCATAGGTCCACGGCGCCGAACTGTACGGCGCCGTGTCGGTGGTATCGCCGTTGAAAACATATTTGCCATCCAGCTGATAATTGGCCATCTGAAGGACCTGCTCACGAAGGGCAGCGACCTCAACAGCCATCTCCGCCCGCATGTCGGGAGCCGTGTCAAAAGCGATTTCCTTGGCCTCTCTGAGCAATTCGCCGACCAAGCCAAGGACGTTGTCCACTGTATCGATGTGGAGCTTGGCGTTTTCGATGTTATCGTTATACTGTTCCAGTCCGGAGATGGTCTTGCGGTACGAAAGTGTGCTGCTGATGCCG
>JBNLAV010000146.1:0-1985 GCA_050302315.1 Desulfobacteraceae bacterium | reverse complement strand
GGGAGGACGGTGGCGTTAACGGCCGTTTGGTTCCAGGCGCTGTCCGGGGCAAACAAAGGGACGGGAAGGGCAAAATCACGCGCCAGCGGCGAGTCGCTGTCCGGCTCAGGGGCTGTCGCTGCGGTTTCCTCATCTTCGGTGTCGTCCGACTCGGCAGCAGTTGTCGCAGGGGGCGATGTTGCGGCTTCGACTGCGTCCTCCGACTCAACAACCGCCGGTGCGGGCGGCGCTGCATCCGACTCGTCATCATAATCTGATTCATCCGATAGGTCACAGCCAATTAGAGAAAACGAGAAGAGTACAAGTAAAAAAATCCGTTTCATGGGAGCCTCCTTATTTACCCAAGTAATTCTATGCTAATTTTGGGTTTCTATAAACCACCCGCCAACCACCCGCTTTGGGTGAATACATGCTGCCGCCCAACCGGTAAGATGAGAGCCATAACATGTTTAAGAGGGTAATGCTTATGGACGATGTTGAAATTCTCATTAAAGGACACATTGATGTCCATTGGTCCGATTGGCTGGGTGGTTTACAGATTACCCACGTTGAACAGGATCAATCACTGCTCACCGGCTCAATTACCGATCAGGCGACTTTATACGGCATATTTACAAAACTAAGAGATTTGGACCTGAAGCTTGTTTCCGTCCAATTGAAAGAAGGAGTTCATCATGAGTAAAAAACTATTTTCGGCAACAACTTTGTGGTTGGTCATTTTTGGCCTGCTCAACCTGTTTGCTTCCGGCCGCTGGACGGTGGCGGCAGTAGCCTGGGCGGCCTCCGTATTCGCGCTGCGCTATCTCTACGTGCATCCTCAACGACGCAAATTTATCTTTTTCTTCCTGGTTTACTGGATTACATTGTCCATTCCCTGGTACGGGGCCACCCCCGTTTTTGGCCCGGTTCACTTCATTTTTATGGCTGTCATGGCCTTGTTTGGGGCGGTTCCGTTCTTTGTGGACCGCTGGTTGGCGCCCCGGCTGCGGCGCAATGGCCGTCTCCCCTTCATCGCCACCTTCATCTTCCCCTTGACCGTCACCACGTTGGAATTCCTCTCCAGCAGCTCCAATCCGATTGGCAACTTTGGCGCAGCGGGCTATTCGCAATATGGCATTCCAGTGTTGACGCAGATTACGGCCGTTACCGGTATGTTGGGTCTCACTTTCCTCATCTCCTGGTTCCCGGCTGTCGTCAACTGGGCCTGGGACAATGGATTTGAATGGACGCGGATTCGGGCTGGCGTTGCTGCCTTTGGTGTGACTTTGCTGATCGTGGTTGGCTACGGCGTCGTCCGGCTGGCTGCGGCTCCCGAAATCGGCTCTCAGGAAACCGTGACCGTTGCTTCCTTCACCATCGTCGAGAATGACTTGCATGTGTTGAACAAGCTGCTCGACGAAGAAGGTGTGGCACCGTTCCGAGAAGCAACCCAACCCGTCCATGCCCAATACCTGGCGATGACCGAAAAGGCGATTGCCGACGGCGCCAAAATCATCCTCTGGCCGGAGATTGCCATCGTCGGTGTTGAGGAGGATGTACAGGCGGTCGTGGCGCAGGGGCAGGCGATGGCTCAGGAAGCAGGCGTCTACCTGGGTATGCCGGTCATGATTCTTTTCCCCAACAGTGATCGCCTGGCCGAAAACAAGATGTTCATGGCCGGGCCCGACGGCCGTATCGTCATCGAACACGTCAAGTACGGCGGCAACCTCTTGGAAGGGACGTTGAAGGGCAGCGGCGAGATTCAGGCGGTGGAAACGGAATACGGCCGTCTCTCCGGCATCATTTGCTGGGACACCAACTATCCCAACATCGTGCGCCAGGCAGGCGAACAGCAGACCGATATCCTGCTCTCTCCCTCGAAGGAATGGGCCGGCATCAACCCGATGCACGCCGAAATGGCTGTCTTCCGGGCCATCGAGAACGGGGCAGCGGTGATTCGGCAGGCAGATGAAGGGTTGTCGATTGTGGTGGATGGATACGGCCGC
>JBNLAV010000145.1:0-20735 GCA_050302315.1 Desulfobacteraceae bacterium | reverse complement strand
ATTCTCTTCCTCCTCATATCCGCCGATCCGGACTTTCTCCTTGTCGGTCTTGAAGTCTACCACGTCGTTCAAGGCGTAGACGGCCGTATAACCGGCAAACATCGTAATGATGCCGATGACGATGACGGAGAACGGGGGAAGGTGGCCCAGGCATAAGATTGCCGCAGCCGCCGGCGCCGCCATGTCGATCAGTGCGTGGGGAGTGCGCGATAGCGCAAAATACAACTTGAGGTTGCGTCCGATGTTCAATGTGGTCGTGGGCAGTGACAGGGGCAAGGCAGTCGACTCCTTTTAGGTGAAATTGAGCGATAATCTCAAATTCACCTTTGCTTTGTCAATGGCGATGCATCGGTGCGGCAGGGGGATGGGCACCGGAGACGGTGAATGTGGGGGAATGCAGGCGCGGACCGGGGCAAGGTTTCGTCTCAATGCAATCGTCTTGAACATAGGGTGCCGGTCTGATATCCATCGGATCATTCCGCCGTCTGATGATCCGCAACTGTTGGCAGTTTGGCTCGGTCGGGGTCGCCGGGCGCAAAAACACCTCGGAACCTGGGGGACATAACATGTCGATTCGAAACCGGATTTGGTCGTTTTGCCTGTGCCTGTGCATTCTTCAGGTTGTGGCGGGTTACGGCTTGTCGAAGGCCGATGACCGAACCGTTGTCAACTGCAGCATTCAGCAGGGGCCCTGTCACACCCTTCTCAATGGCCGCCGCATCGGCTTCGACGTGCTGCCCAAGCCGGTCAAAGCCATGACCGAGCTGAACTTTATCGTCACTGTCGACGGTGCCGGCGGCGGCGCCGATGCTCATATCGAGCTGAACATGCTGGCGATGGATATGGGCAGGAATCATGTGCTGCTGAAAAAGAACGACCGTGGGGCGTTTGTGGGCAAAGGGGTCATTGTGCGATGCCGGAGCGGTATCCGGACCTGGCGCGCCAAAATCGTTATTTCAGGCGTCGGCACGACCGAGTTTATTTTTGATGTCATCTATTAGTGCCCTGATCTTCGCTTACTTCGCAACCGGTCTTACCGTGGGGTTCGGCCACTGCATCGGCATGTGCAGTCCGCTGGTGATCTCCTTTTCGCTTGGCCGGAAAAAGGGAAATTTCTATCTTTCGCACCTGCTCTATCATTGCGGGCGAATCGGCACCTACGCAGTGCTGGGGGCCGCCATCGGCGCCACGGGCTCTTTCACCATGGTGGCCGGCCACATCCTGGCCCTTCAGAAGGGCATGCTGTTCTTTGCCGGCGGGGTGATGCTCGTCATGGGGCTCGCAATGGGCGGATGGCTTCCGCGCTTTACCGTTTTTCATTCTGAGGCCGCCGTCGCTGGCGCTTTTGCCCGCACCTTCAAGAAGCTGTCCCAATCCGGACTGGCGATCGCCTATCTGCCGATGGGCCTGCTGCTCGGCCTGCTGCCGTGCGGACCGGTTTACACTGCGCTGCTGGGCGCGGCACGCGCCGGCATGGAGGCTGCCGATGCATACCATGGCGCGGCCGCCGGCGCCTTGATGATGGCGGCCTTTGGTATCGGTACCATCCCCGCGCTATTCCTGGTGGCCAAACTGGCGGACATGGGTTGGCTCAAATTCAGGGATAAAATTTACAAAGCAGGCGCTCTCCTGATGATCGGCGTCGGCATCTATTTTCTCCACACGGCGATCAATTATTGATGAATTCGCAATAGGTCGAAGTACTACCGTGGGTGGCACCGGTATTAAGCCAGAAACCAGAAACCACAAGTCAATAACCCGTCACCCCAACACCACCGTAAATACGTCGTTGCGGGCATGCACATGCTGGATGGTGACCTGGATCAGGTCTTCGGGGCGCAGGGTGATGGCGTCGGCGCCGGAAAGGCGGCACTCGAACATGTAGTTCTGGAGCAGGATAATATAGCCGTCCCGCCGTTTGAACAGCACCAGGGCCTCTTCCTTCTGACCGACGCGCTCTTGCAGGTGTTTGAGCAGCCAGTAACGCTGCCGCCGGTATTGAATGCGGCCGACCTGCATCAGCGGTTCTTCCGAGGAGGCGATGATGGTGTCGATCTGCTGCCGTGTGTAGGGTTCCTCCAGGCCGGCGGCGGCGCGCAATTGCCGCTGGGTGACCAGATCGAAGTACTTGCGGATCGGTGAAGTGGCGGTCACATATCCCGGCAGCCCCAATCCGGCATGCCGTTCCGCCGTGCTTCCCAACACAAGACGGTTGATCTGTTTGCGCTGCATCCAGTTTTGAAACAGCGTACCGTTTTCCCCCCCGAAGAGGCGTTCCCTCGGCTCGGCCTGGGAGCGATAGATGGCCGGCAACTTCTTTTCGGAGAGCCATTGGGCGGCCAGCGCATTGGCCATGATCATCAGTTCCGAGACCAGCATGCGCCCCGGACTTTCACGGTCGACCATCGAGACCATGGCTTTGCCTTCAGGCGTCGTCCAGATATTGATTTCCGGCAGGTTGATCAGCAAGGCGCCGTTTTCGAGGCGTTGTCGGCGGTACTGCCGGGCCAGAGCATAAAGGGCTCCGGCGCAGGGATCATCAGCCGTCATGGCGTCCATATCCTGGAAAGTCAATTGCTTTCGCACATGGATCAGACTGGGGACGATTTCATAGTGCAGGATTTCGGCTTTGGCGTTTACATGAATCAGGGTGCTGATGGCCGGGCGGTCTTGCCCGGCGATCAGGCTGAAGGCGTCATCCGAGAGCCTTGACGGCAGCATTGAGATTTTGCCATCCGGCATGTAGATTGAGCTGCAGCGCTCCTGCGCCACCCGGTCGATGGGATCGTCCTTGGCCACAAAGTATCCGACATCGGTGATGTGGATGCCGATGACATGGCCCTCTCCCTCCGGGGTGATGCTCACGGCGTCGTCGAAATCCACCGTGGAGGGGCCGTCCACGGTCATCACTTCCAGATTTCTGAGATCGCGCCGGCCGTTTTGAATCAGGGTGGCATTGCGGCAAAGGGTGTCCGTATAGGTTTCCGCCTCGATGGAGAAATCGCGGGAGATCCCGAAGCGGAGCAGGTCGAGGTTCTCATCGGGCTGCCAGCGACCGATCTTGTTCATAAAGGTAAAGATGGCGGAAAGTTGCCCGGCGCCTGCCTTATTGAGAATCGCACGGGCCGTCTCCCGGTGAGGGCTCTCCTTTTCGAAGAGGTAGTAGGAGACGAGTTGGTCGCAAATGTGGTCGCACTCTTCGGGTGGAGCGCATTTCTGCCCGGCCAGTATTTTTTGCATCCATGTGGCCCCCCTCGTGATGAGCAATTCCTTTCGGGCGGCGGCATCCCGTTGATGCAGGATCCGTTCGACCTGCTGCGCCGAGTGGGGGAAGTAGCGGTCGATGTTGAATTTGAAATAAAGGCGGTCTGAGAAGAAGGCGCGAATAACGGCTGACTGGTGGTCGTCCGTGGCCTCCTCCGGAAAGCACAATTCGGTCATGGTGGGCAGGTCGATCCACTCCTGCTCGGTGTTGAGGACCTCCCACAGATCTGAAATGTTGATCTTCTCGCTTAAATCACGGCGCCGGGCGGCAATCTCCTTTAGTTCATTGACCAGTTTGAGCCGGGTGGCGGAGGTGTCCAGGAGGTGGTCGGATCGGTGCGTTAGCCGGCCGACCGCCATCTTAACTTCCCGGTTGTTCTCGGTCAGCAGGCGGAGGCGCAGTTTTTTGATATCCATGACAACAGCGCAGAAAATTTTCTGGCTGTCGATAAATTCGACGACGTGGCCCGGTTCCATCCGCACCTTGTAGCAACCCCCCCCTTGAAAGTCAATTGGTGGCAACCCCGATGGAATTTTAACCAAATCAGCGATTTGACCGCGCACCACTTTCGTCTTATGGTATACAGTCGTGAGTTCAAGGTTCAAAGCAGCTAAATGCAGTTCAAAGTTCAAGGTTCAGAGTTCAAAGTTGTATACAACGTCGCATTGGCCGTTCTTTGCTCCAAAACGTCTCATTGGCATGCGCTTGAAGTAAAGAAGGATCTCATATGATAACAGATACTGCACATAGAACCATGAACTCTGAACTTTGAACTTTACCCTATGAAACCCATCGATATCATCATTCCGCATTTCAAACGCCACTGGCGCATCATCGCTGTAGGATTGACGGCGCTGGTCGTCGTGGACGTGATGCAATTGTTCATCCCCCGGGTGATTAAGCGGGTAGTGGACGACCTCACCCTGCTCGAGGCCGGTGCGGGCAGTCTGCTCCTCCAGGCGGCGGCCATCTCAGCCATGGCCCTGTCCATCGGCACCTTCCGGTACATCTGGCGCCGCTGCCTGCTGGGGACGGCGCGGCGGATGGAGGAGACGTTGCGCAACCGGCTGCTGTCCCATGTGCAGACCTTGTCGGCGGGCTACTTCGATACGGTGAAAACCGGCGACCTGATGGCCCACGCAACCAATGACATACAACAGGTACGCATGGCCGCCGGCATGGGGCTGGTGGCCATCAACGACGCCCTGGTGCTGGGGGCGGCGGCCATCGGGTTCATGCTTTACATCCATGTGGAGCTGACCATTTATGTGTTGATTCCCATGCCGGTCCTGGTGGTGGGCACCCGGCTGCTGGGAAAACGGATGCACGTGCGCTATCGCAAGGTCCAGGCCGCTTTTTCGGATCTCACCGAAGCAGTGCGCGAGCGTTTCGCAGGCATTCGAATGATCAAAGCCCATCACGACGAAGCGGCCACCGGGCGGGCGATCCGGAAGGTGTCGCAGACCTACATCGACGAGAATGTCAAACTGGTGGGGATCACGGGATTTTTCTTCCCCATGATGATGCTGTTGACCAATCTGAGCCTGGCGCTGGTGCTCTTCTTTGGAGGTCGAAAGACCATACTACAGGAGATCACCCCCGGTGATTTCGTCGCCTTCATCTCCTATCTCAACTTGCTGGCGTGGCCGATGATGGCCCTGGGGTGGGTCACCAACCTGATCCAGCGCGGCGGCGCGTCGCTGGAACGATTGAAAACGATCCTGGACCGACGGCCGGAGATCTCCGATCGGCAGGGGGCAACTCTTCCCGCGCCCATCCGGGGGCGCATCGCTTTTGAGAAGGTGAGCTTCTCCTATGCGGGACGAAGGGTGCTGAATCAAATCGACCTGGATGCATCGCCCGGCGAAATAGTGGGCATTGTGGGGCCGCCGGGCAGCGGCAAGAGCACCCTCCTGAGTCTGGTGCCGAGGCTCTATGATGCGGAGGAGGGCCGCGTCACCGTCGACGGCCGGCCCGTACAGGACTTGCCGCTGGCCGATTTGCGCCGCAGCATCGCCCTCGTCCCCCAGGAACCCTTCCTCTTTGCCGGCACCATCCGGGAAAATCTTCTCTTCGGATGTCCGCAGGAGTGCCTGACGCGGCTGGACCCGGTGATAGAAGGCGCCGGCCTGGCCGGCACCGTGGAGCGCTTGCCGGCCGGTCTCGATACGGTGGTGGGGGAGAAGGGGATACTGCTCTCCGGCGGCCAGAAACAGCGTATCGCCCTGGCCCGGGCGCTGCTGATCGATGCCCCCATTCTGCTGCTCGACGATCCCATCAGCCAGGTGGATACGGCCACCGGTCACCGCATCGCCGAAACCATCCAGTCGCTGGTCGGAGAGAAAACGATTCTGATCGTATCCCACCGGTTGTCGGCGGTCCGATTTGCCGACCGCATCGTCACCCTCATGGACGGCCGGGTGGCGGAGCGCGGCGCCCATGCCCAATTGATGAATGAAGGCGGCTACTACGCGCGCATTCATGCCCTGCAGGAGCTGGAAGATGCGGTCTGATTACGGGTATTCGGAAGGGGATCACCTGGGCAAACCCTACGACCTGAAGCTGCTCAAACGGCTGTGGCCCTTTTTGCGGCCGTACCGAAAGCTGCTCGTCGGATCCCTGGCCCTCGTGATGGCCATCACCCTGCTGGATTTGACCATCCCTTACTTCACCAAGGTGGCCATCGACCGCCACATCGTACCCTCGGCCTTTCAGATGGACGAGGGGGCGACCGACGACAGCGCAGGCAAGCGCCGCTTCCTTTTCGCAGATCCGCGCGATGGCGGTGTGGGGCGCATCATCCGACAATATCCCCATCTTTTTGAAGATGACGGCGATCGGGTGCGCATCGCTATGGAGGATCTCGGCCGGCTTGCGCCCGAAGACCTGGCGGCCTTGCGCCGGGAGGATCTTGCCGGTCTCACCCTTGTAGTGGTCCTCTTTCTGGCGGCGGTACTGGCCGATTTTCTCTTCGTGTTTCTGCAAAAGATGATCATGGAGTACACCGGCCACAAAGTGATGCATGATCTGCGGTTGCGGCTTTTCGACCACATCCAGGAACAGTCGATGGCGTTTTTTACCCGCCAGCCGGTGGCGCGCCTGGTGACCCGGGTGACCAACGACGTTCAGAACATGCACGAGCTTTTTACCACCTTCATCGCCCTGGTCTTCAAGGATCTTTTCCTTCTGGTCGGTATCGCCACTGTCCTGCTGGTGCTGGACTGGCGGCTCGCACTGGCCGGATTCTCAGTCCTGCCGCTGGTGGTCTGGACGGCGGCGCGTTTTTCAACCCGGGCCAGAGATGTGTTCCGCGCCCTGCGGGTCAAGGTGGCCGAGATCAATACCCGCATGTCCGAGTCCATCGAGGGCATCCGAACCATCCAGACCTTCTGCCAGGAGGAGACCAACTACCGTCACTTCGCTGCCCTGAATGCCGAAAACTACCGCCTGGGAATGCGCCAGATTCACATCTTCGCGGTCTTCATGCCCATGATCGAGGTGCTGGGCATCGTTGCCATCGCAGTTCTGGTCTTCTACGGCGGGCTCAACGTTTCCAGAGGCGGGATCAGCCTTGGGGTGCTGGTGGCGGCCATCAGCTACATGCGGATGTTTTTCCGGCCCCTGCGAGATCTGGCGGAGAACTATAATATCCTTCAAAATGCCATGGCCTCCGCCGAACGCATCTTCGACATGTTGGACAGCGATGAGCGGTTGCCCCAACCTGTCCGTGACCAGGGGACGGCTTCCGGAAAGGCGGCGGGGCGTTCCGTCATCGAACTGAAGGAGGTCAGCTTCTCCTACACGCCTGGGGAAATGGTGTTGGACGACATCAGTTTCAGTGCGGCCGCAGGGGAAACGGTGGCCTTGGTGGGGCCTACCGGCGCGGGCAAGACCAGCGTCCTCAATCTGATCATGCGGCTCTACGACGTCACCAGCGGTCAGATCAGCCTCTTTGGCGAAGCGGTTCAGAATTGGCGCCTGGGGGATCTGCGATCGCGCATGGCGCTGGTTCCCCAGGAACCGGTGCTCTTTTCCGGCACCCTGCGCCAGAACATCTTTCCTATTGCCAACGGCATCGACCCGGGACAGGAGAAGCGTATCGTGGCCGCGGCCTGTTGCCAGGAAATGGTGGCCCGCTTGCCCGAAGGTCTGGATACGCCCATCGTCAAATCGGGCAGCGGCCTGTCCAGCGGCGAGCGCCAGCTGGTCTCCATTGCAAGGGCGCTGGCAAGGGAGCCCGAGATCATCCTGCTTGATGAAGCCACCTCTTACATTGATTCTCAGACGGAGGCCGCTATCCATCAGGCGTTGCAGAACCTGACCGCCGGCCGAACCTGCATCCTCGTTGCCCACCGCCTCTCCACCGCGCGTACGGCAGACCAGATCGTGGCCATACGCCACGGCAGGATAGAAGAAATCGGCAGCCATGACGAACTGATGGCGGCCGGGGGGCTGTACTGGAGATTGAACCGGGTTAGTGGTTCATAGTTTCCGGTTTCCGGAAACCCTTGCCAAACCCCGATGCACATGATAATACGCCTCTGTTGGGTGTTTGCTCCATAACTATTCTGCATCATTGATCATCGGCTTCAATATCAAACCCCGACAACACAATCCATCAGGTTGAACAAGCGAATACAGCTTTTAGGTGAATGGTTAAAAACAAGAAAAGGAGGATCAATCAATGCCGTACAATGCAGTAGAAATGGCTGACTGGCAGATTTCCGAGGCCGCCGAGGCGAACATGCCCACTCCCGAAGAATGGCGTGTCAAACTCGGTCTCGAGCCCGAAGAAATGCTCCCCATGGGGCGTCTGGCGAAAGTGGATTTTCTTAAAGTGATTAACCGTTTAAAAGACCAGCCCGATGGAAAGTACATCGAGGTGACCGCCATCACCCCGACGCCACTGGGCGAAGGCAAGTCCACCACTTCCGTTGGGCTGATGGAAGGCTTGGGCATGCGCGGCGTCAACGTCGGCGGCGCCCTGCGTCAGCCCTCCGGCGGTCCCACCATGAATGTGAAAGGCACCGCAGCCGGTGGCGGCAACTCCCTGCTGATCCCCATGACCGAGTTCTCCCTGGGCTTGACCGGCGACATCAACGACATTATGAACGCTCACAACCTTGGCATGGTGGCCATGACCGCCCGCATGCAGCATGAGCGCAACTACAATGATGAGCAGCTGCAGCGCCTGACCGGCATGCGCCGTCTCGATATCGATCCGACCCGCGTGGAGTTCGGCTGGATCATCGACTTCTGCGCCCAGGCACTGCGCAACATCGTCATCGGCCTCGGCGGCCGCTTCGACGGCTATACCATGCAATCCAAGTTCGGCATCGCGGTGGGCTCCGAGCTGATGGCCATTCTGGCCGTGGCCACCGACCTGGCCGACCTCAAGGAGCGCATCAACAACATCACCGTGGCATTCGACAAGAGCGGCAAGCCCGTTACCTGCGGCGACCTGGAAGTGGGCAACGCCATGGCCGCATTTATGCGCAACACCATCAATCCGACCCTGATGTGCACCGCTGAATACCAACCGTGCTTTGTGCATGCCGGTCCGTTCGCCAACATCGCCGTGGGCCAGAGTTCCATCATCGCCGACCGCGTTGGCCTGAAACTGTTTGACTACCACGTCACCGAGTCCGGTTTTGCCGCCGATATCGGTTTTGAGAAATTCTGGAATGTGAAGTGCCGTTTCTCCGGCCTCAAACCCCACGTCTCCGTCCTGACCTCCACCATCCGCGCCCTGAAGATGCACGGCGGCGGACCCAAGGTCGTCCCGGGCAAAGCCATGGATGAAGCCTACACCAAAGAGAATCTCGAACTGGTGGAAAAGGGCATCGAGAACATGGTCCACATGATCGGCGTGATCCGCAAGGCCGGCATCAACCCGGTGGTCTGCATCAACCGCTTCTACACCGACACCGACGCCGAGTGCGCCATCGTCCGCAAGGCGGCCGAGGCTGCCGGTGCCCGCTGCGCCGAGTCCAAGCACTGGGAACTGGGCGGCGAAGGGGCCCTGGAGTTCGCCGATGCGGTCATCGAAGCCTGCAACGACGAAAACGACTTCAAATTCCTCTATCCGCTGGAGATGAAACTGCGCGACCGCGTCGAAATCATCGCCAAGGAAGTTTACGGCGCCGACGGCGTGGATTGGGCTCCCGAGGCCAATGCCAAAGCCGAGATGCTGGAGAACGATCCCAAGTACGCCGATTTCGCCACCATGATGGTCAAGTCCCATCTCTCCCTGAGCCACGACCCGGTCAAAAAGGGCGTGCCCAAGGGATGGCGTCTGCCCATTCGCGACGTGCTCATCTACTCCGGCGCCAAGTTCCTCTGCCCCTGCGCCGGCACCATCAGCTTGATGCCGGGCACCGGCTCCAACCCGGCCTTCCGCCGTATCGATGTGGATCCGGCCACCGGAAAGGTGAGCGGTCTCTTCTAGATCTCACCTGCCATTTGCATGTCATCGCGCCCGGGCTTCGGCCCGGGCGTTTTTTTTTCCTGTTCGCTATTCTGCGGTCCAATCCCCGTTGGAACAACCGTCCTTTGGTACAGCACTTTTTTTGAGATTTGGTATTCGTTAGCCTCACGCTTGGCCGGTATTTTGCAATGCTGTCTGTCGTAGCGTCAGGAAGGCTAAAAGCCTTATGTGTATTTTTAACGTTCTGATAATTAATGAGATTTAAGCTTGACGATGGCGCAGTGGTGTCAAATTGATGACGTGGGTGACGATTTTGCCGTTATTGTTCAGGATAGATTGAGGATCGGCTGAATGGAAAAAATACAGTTTAGCATCATAGACCAGACCGTGACCAAGAGCATCACGGAAACCTTCAAGAGCATGCTTTCACTGGACCTGGACAAGGTGGGCAAGATCACCGACGATGGGCTGGACGAACAGCGCATGGTGGGCGTGGTCCACTATGCCGGTGAAGTGATCGGCAAACTGAGTCTGCATGTCAGCCAGGAACTGGCCGTCCTGATTACCACAGCCATGTTGGGCGTAGACGCCACCGAGCTGCACGGTGATGAAGAGATCAAAGATGTGCTGGGTGAGCTGACCAATATCGTCAGCGGCAACCTGAAGAGCGATTTTCTCAATTCCGGCCTCTCATGCGTGATCTCCACACCGAATATCACCCGCGGCTCAGACTTCAAAATAGAGGCCAGCAAGATGGGGCTTACCCATCAATGGGTGTTCCGGCACCAGGACCACGAGATCTTAATCGAAATTGCCATTGAGGAGGATCTCGGCGCCAAGGTCGTCATTCCGGGTTTGGAAGCGCTTTCTGCAGAACAGATTACTGAAAAGATGAACTCCGTTGATGTGGCCAATACGGTGATCAATTCGGTGATCGACGTTTTCTACACCATGCTCTCAATGGAGATTGAAAGCATCCAGGAGGTGCCGGCGGATTTCAGAGAGGAAAAGCGGACGGTGGGCACGGTGAGTTTCGCCGGGGACGTCCACGGCATGTTCAATATCCAGGTCAACGACGATTTCGCCCATACCATGACGGCGGCCATGCTCGGGTGCGGGGAGGATGAGATCGAAAGTGAGGAGGAGGTCTTCGATGTCATACGGGAGATGAGCAATATCATCGGCGGCAACCTCAAGTCCGCATTCGTGGATGTGGGGCTTTCGTGCGTCCTGTCCACCCCCTCTATAACCAATGGTCTCGATTTCAGGGTGGAAGCGCTCAATATTATCAAAACTCAGCGTCTGCTGTTTAACTATAACGGTCAAACCATCATCATCGACGCCGGTATCAAGAAAGAAGAAGCTGCGGAAGATGCGGCGGCGGACACCCAGGATGAGACCGGTGTCGTGCGGCAGGAGGGCGACGCCGCATCGAACAGCGATGGATTTGCCAATCTGGATCTGATCCTGGATATCCCATTGAATCTCACAGTGGAACTTGGCCGCACCAAAAAACGCGTTCAAGATTTGTTGAAAACCGGGAGCGGCTCCGTCATCGGATTGAACCAGCTCGAGGGAGAGCCTGTGGATCTGCTGGTCAACGATACGCTGATTGCCAAGGGCGAGGTGTTGGTCGAGAGAGAAAAATACGGTATTCGGATTGTAGAAGTGGTCAGCCGCAGAGAACGCGTCAAGAGCCTTCACTGATCGCCATCTTCATTTTCCTCCTCACTTAAATGCTGCTCAATCTGGTTGACGGCCTCATTGAAGATGGCCAGATCCAGCAAGCCGATCTCCTCCAGGTCGGATGCGGCCATCATATCCTCCAGCACTTTTTCTTTATGGATGCTCAGTTTGGCCATCGATAGAATATAAATGGCCGCAATGTCGTCGATTTCTTGTGCCAATGAATGGTCAGGCAGTGAGCTGTTCAGCGGAATGTCCCATGACATCCGGGTGCATGCATTCTTTGCAAATTCCTGTAACTGGCGCCAATTTCCAGGCCAATGATAGTCGATCAGTCTTTCCATCTCATCCATTTTCGGCAGCGTCAGTAAGGCCGACGGAAAGTTGTGATGGTAGTGGTTCAGGAACCAGGAGAGAATTTGCGGTATCCTGTCGGGCTTTGAACGCAGGGGCGGCAGCATGATGTGAAGGGTGTCCAGCGCCCTGTAGAGTTCAATGCTGAGCTGACCATCATCGATAAATCCTTCCAAGGGCTGGATACTGGAGGCCAGTATCCATGGCGGGGAGGTGGGAGGACTGGTATCCAGCAGTCGTATCAGGCGATCCTGGACCTCCTTTGTCGCGTGCTCAATATTTTCCAGGTACAGTACGGAGCGTTGCGGCGATGCCAGCAGTTGGTTCAGCCGTGCCATTGGTGACGGGACTGCGCCAATTTTGAGCTGGCGGCAATCGATTTGGTGGAACTTGACCTTTGCATGGGGGTAGTGGCGACAGATGAGACGGGCAACTGCTTCCTTGCCGACCCCCAATTCGCCGCTGATTCGTAATGTCAACAGTGTGTTGGAAAGACGGCCGACAAGCTCCCAGAGTATGGATGTCGGCTTAGATCTCATGAATTACCAAATGATTCAGAATTCAATTCTTGGTCACGACCCAGTCAACGGGGTGCGATTTGGTCTGCAATAATGTCATATGATAGAAAAAATTCAATACTGGTTTATTTCGGTATTTATACTGTACCAAAAACAGTGGTATTTGGATTAGATGTCGTTTTTTCTGTTTTTGGATGCCTATGAAGCGGCTTGACCGCATTGGGCCGTGATGGAATATCGGCCCGTTGCGGTATTAGAGGCAAAATGGACTGGACTTATTTTGTTCCTGGGTTAATATGGTTTGTATACGGGACCCCGAGCAGGCGTCAACATCCTTCCGGATTGGAGTTGGCGTGTATTGCCTGCCACACACCGAAAAACAGACGCACGGCAGTGAGTCATACGTTGAAGTTTCAATCAGGTGTATTGTATCGTAATTTTGCGGCTGCGCATCACCAGCCGAAGAGGCGGCGGAGCGGGACGGATTGCCCGGCCATGTTTCGCATACCTCGTCCGGACGCGCACCATACCATCAAATGGCAAAGGAGCTATCGGTGATGGAGAAGATTATCACGATCGATTCAGCTGGCGGTCCCTATGAGATGGTGCTGCAGCGCATTTGGCGAATGGTGCCCGACAAAGACAAAGATGATATCGATCTCAAAAGGATGCTGGCATTTCGCTTGCGAGTTGACGGCGAAGCCGCTACCAGTGAATTTCTGATGCGCAAGATCCGCGATATGATTCAATGCGCTTTTCGCGGTCGGCTGTACGATTTTCTGAAGGATGATGAAGTCGCCAGCCAATGCAAAACCTCCAAGTCCGATTCAGGCCCGCCGGAAATAGCCTGAATGCATTTCCAGCCGTTTCACAAAGTGCGATGGGATGCGGCCTGCATTCCTTTCAATCGCGCATCGTCTGAATGACCTCGCACCACCGACACCACCAATGCCGGGCTAAGGAAGGCGTCCGGTGTGAATCCCGTGCCGTTTCAGTCATGCGGCGTTGGATTGTGTGGTGTCCAATGCGTTTCGAATGGTTGTGGCCAGATCCCGCTTCAGGACGGGTTTGAATAGCAGTTCGCGAATGCCGATGGATTCGACCGCCTCTTTGGATATTTTGTTGCCAAAGCCCGTGCTGAGGATGATCGGCAGGTTGGGTCGGCTTTGCAGCATTTCCTGCGCCAGCTTTGTGCCGGATTTTTTGGGCATGGTCAAATCGGTGAGCACCAGATCGAAATGGCCGGGACGGCTGTTGAAGAGCGCCAGGGCCTTGGCCGGGTGCTCGCAGGTGGTGACGTGATACCCCAGACTGGTCAGTATCCGGTTGAGCAGGGTCAATAAATGGCGCTCATCATCGACGACGAGGATCCGCTCGTTTCCGGTGGGCAGGGGTTCGTCCACAACTTCGCTACCGGTTTCCTCGCATTCCGTTGCCGGAATCAGCACCTCAAAGCAGGTCCCTTCGCCAGAAAGGCTCTTGATGTTGATGGAGCCTTGATTGGATTGCACAATGCCCAGAACGACGGACAACCCCAGTCCGCTGCCCTGCCCCTGCTTTTTTGTGGTGTAAAAGGGCTCGAAAACACGATCGACGATGTCAGGTGAAATGCCGTGTCCATCGTCCCTTACCGTCAGTTGTACGTAGTCGCCTTTTGCGATCGTCCCGTGCGGTGTCTGTCGATCTTTTTCGATGGTGCGGTTGAACAGGGAAATTTCGATGGTACCGGTTTCATCCGCCATCGCATGGGCGGCATTGGTGCACAGGTTCATGACGATCTGGTGGAGGTGGGTGGCATTCGCCTTGATTTTACGGAGCTCGGTCGCAAAATTGCTCCGTATCTCGATGGTGGAGGGCAGGGAGGCGCGCAATAATTTTAATGCCTCCTTGATCAGGGGCGCCGGTTGGATAACGGTTTTTTCCATGCTGTCCTGCCGGCTGAAGGTGAGAATCTGCGCAATCATCTCTTTGGCCCGGTTGCCGCCTCGCAGTATTTCCAGGAGGTTTTTGGACTGGACGGACCCCCGCTTCGCGTCTTCCAGCGCCAACTCGGCGAATCCCATGATACCGAATAGAATGTTGTTGAAATCATGGGCGATACCGCCAGCAAGCGTACCGATGGATTCGAGATGCTGGGCGCGGTTGGCGCGGATCTCCAATTCCCGCTGGACCGCTTCCGCCTCCTTGATCTTTTGAATGTTGACAAAACTGAGGATCCAGTGCGGCTGGTCGTTGAGCACCGTGTTCCGGGAGCTGGCCAGGATCGGCAGGGCCTGGCCCTGGTCGATGACCAGCAAACACTCTATGGGGTGCGGGGTGGGGACCGGGATCTGTCGGTACCCGGAGTCTTCCGGCATGACAATCAGATCTTCAATGCGACGCCCGCTGACCTGGCTGCGTTTGTATCGCGTCATTTGGGCGCCGGCCCTGTTGATCTCCACAACCGTTCGGGTTTTTCCCTCGATAATGGCCATTCCGGCAGCGGCGGTCTCAAAGATGTTTTGGAAGCGTTTTTGACTGTCCCGCAATGCGGCTTCGACCAGTTTGCGCTCGTTGATCTCGTCTTTCAGGATGGCGTTGGTTTCCTTGAGCTCAGACGTCCTGCGAGCGACCCGTTCCTCCAGATATTCATTGGCGATGGCCAGACGTCGTTTTTTGGATTCGAGTTGGCGGGACAAATAGAAATTTTTCCGGGTTTGGTACTCGATGGCATAGCTGGCCATCATGCCCATGATACCGATAAGGCTCAGGTGAAAGGCTTTGCCGATGACATAGTTATGCGGTGCGCTGCCCATTGCGGCGGTGACGATCAAATAGGCTGGCACCAGGATCAGCACAACGGTGCTGCACCAGATGAATCGCAGCCGGCAGAAGGTAAACGCATAAAAAATGAGCTGAACGATGCCGCCCGCATAGGAATGGCTCGAGGTGGGTCCGGCCAGCTGGTCCATGGAGATGAGGCCCAGACCGCATACCAGCATTACCACGTTCAATCCCAATTGGAGATACTGACCGGCATGACGGCTGAAGCTGAACAGGTACAGCCAAAGGAGCGTGGGACAGACGATGGCCCATCGGATGAACCAGAATTGGTGGTACCGGTCTGGCATGATGAGCCTGTCGAGCACACCGAAGCCGCCGTAGAATATGATGCCCGCCACAATGGCGATTCGAATCTGTCGCAGGGTGGCATCGAAAAAGTGCTGTTGGAATACCGGTTCGAGATGTTTGTGGGCGCCGTGGAAAGCGAGGGTCACGCGGTTGAAATGCATAGTGGAATCCGATCTTTTTCTGGTATTCGCGTTCATTTTTGCGTGCGACAACAACATCCGGGTTGAAAAAAGCATGGTTCAAGTGAATCTAAACCTTTATCGGTCAGTTAAGGGGGATCTTAAGTGTAAACCGGCAGGACGTCCCATGGTCGGTTTCGCCATCGAAACGGCATCGGCTGCCGGTCAACCGGATCGGTCGGCCGGCGGATATGATTATCGACGACCTCCTGGGGATCAGGAGGTCGTGAATTTGCGGGCCAAGTCGTTGTCAATCACATAAATGCAGACCGCCTTGGCGCCTAAAGGCGTATAGTGGTACTTTTCGATGATGTTGTCCATCATGTAGGTGACATCGTTTTGTATCTTTTTGTCGTATGTCTTGAAATCCTCTTCGTCATAGTCTTTGATCGCCCTTCGAAAATTTTCATTATCCAGGAACGGATCCAACACCTTTTCTTTGATATTGTAAATATAACGGTCGTTTAAGTCTCCGAAAAGGATGCTCTTGGTCAAGGGCTTGTCCTCCCCCATGATTTCCTGGGGCAGGGTTCGGGTGGCATATTCCTTCTGCGTGTCCACCCGCAGGGTGTTGCGCTCCTGCTCACTGGCCTTGTGCCCGAGGATGCGGATTTCGTATTCCTTGAGGTACTCATCGGTAATCGTGATTTTATCGGCGGTGTACGGGCAGGTGACGGTGGCGCCGACCTCAAAATTGACCGCGAAGATATAGTTTTGCGTTTCAGCGGCAATTTGGTCTTCATTGTAATAGTAAAGGGACTCCTTGACCTCTTGCAATACCTGGTAATCGTACATCATCTGCAGCGAATCCAGGAAGCCGTCCGGAATGGAGGCGTGCAGATCTTTTCGGGATTTGAAGAATTTGCACAGCGTGGACATGTCGATAACGTGCTCGCCCTTGGCGTAGGTGGTATAAAACTCGCCAAAAATCTGAATGGCGTCGCGCCCGGATATGCCGTGCTTACCCTCGTTTTCCGACTCGCCGATGATACGGCGCCTGCGTTTGGCGGTGAGGCCTTTGCGGTCCTCCTCACTGAGCCATTTGGGAATGAAACCCGTATAGATTTCCATTTTCAAAAGCTGGAGATTTTTATCGCAATAGCGGCTGTATTTATCCGGATCTCCAATCCACTCCAACAAGGCATCCGAACGCAGGCTCAGTCGGGATGAAACAATCACACGGGCAAAATTGTGCAACACCCTCGGGAGAAAAGCATCTTCGATGTGCCGGCCGAAAATATCGCGGTATATATCGACTTCAGTATTGATATCGAGGACATAGGAGATATTGATGTAGGAGATGCGGTCCGAGAAGGATTGAATGTTCTGGATGTTCTTCTTGTCTTCCGGGTTCATCAGGGCCATGAAGAGAGAATTGACGTTTTCTTCGATGTCCTGCACTTTGTGAACCGCCTCGCTGATGATATTGTGCAGTTCGATCAATCGGTCGATGTTGTGGGATTTGATATCCATGAGGGCGTAGAGACCGTTGTTGGTCTTGGCATAACGCGAGAAGAGATATTGAACCTGGTTGCTGTCGTCAAAGAGGCGGTTGATGCGCCTTTGGAGCATGTCGTTGGTGAAGACGGTCTGCTTGAGGGGCGGGTCGCCGGGATTGAACACGCTGATTCCGGCTCCCAGTCGGCGGTTGAACGCATAGTGGCGCGCCCATACGGATTCGAAGATTTTCACCGGATCGTGCAGCCGGTTCAGCAGGGCATCGTAAATCGAACTGCAAATGGTGCAAGGCGTATCCTGAAATACCCATTCATACTCTTTGTTGGTGAACAAGGCATATTTGAAGGCGTCGTTCTTGAAAAGGTCATCAAAGAATTCGCGTCGGTGCGATTTCGGGACGATCAACAGCGGGTTGTCATGGCTGGGGCAGGCAATCTCGATATAGCTCTCTTCCTTTTGGGCCAGAACCTTTGATTTGAGGCGGTCGTATTGCTGCTGTTGGGACTCCTTTTGCAGTTGCAGGAGTTTTTCCAGAATGGTGACCGTATCGCTGCCCATCGGCTGCTGGCCCACATCGGCCATATTGATGCGCCAGATCACTTCATAGCGGCGTCCCTCCGCAGTGTTGGCATACGCCTCGAACTTGGTCAGCAAATTATTCAGAAAGGTGCTTTTGCCACAGCCGTGCGGCCCGTCGAAAATATAGATCTTGTTCTGCTGGGCGCCCTGGCGCATGCTGTCCACTTGCTTCATCAAGCGGTTGGAAAACAGGCGGTCGGCAAAGAACGGATGGTCGGAGCCCTCCACGAACAGCCGGCTGAAATCGTAATTGACGTAATTGATGGACTCCGGGTCGTCCGGATATTCATCGAAGCCTTCGCCCACATAAGCATTGACCATGTCATGGAAGAACTGGAAGACGTTCCGGATCATCTGGGTAGGGCTTTGGCAGACCTTTTCGAGGAACGCTTCGTAGGGTATGGGCGCGCGTTGATCCTTCGACGCCTTGGTGCTTTGGACGTGCTGCATGGCTTTTTGGATATTATTGCTCAATTCCTGCATATCAGCCTTCTGTGTCTTTTGGGGCCACAATATGGCGCGGTCATCATCCATCATCCCACTATTCTTCTGCTGAGTTTGCGTTCCTTCATGGTGTAAACCACACGCTGCCACTTGATCTCCGGCGGCTTCGGCTGTTGGGACGGCTTGGGCCGGTCGGATTTGGGCGGCATGGCTTTGGGCTCATGGGTTTCCAATTCCACAGGTCCGCCCCACAGGTACTCGATTCCCAGGAGCGTGTTGGGGATGAACTCTTTTAGAAGCGGCTTATATTCGAACCGGTGGACCAGATAAAGGGTGTCCGCTTGGCTGCTCTTTTCAAGGTCGATGGAGATATGCGGCGGATGGTAGAGGGAGGAGAAGAGCATCTGGCGGTAGTCTTCGGCCTTGCGGCTCTTGACATAGTATTCCCAGACCATCTTTGCTTCATTGAGTCGCTTGCCGGCTACAAAAAGCTTGTTCCGGGTGATGAAGTCCTGGTCGACGAACTGGTTGATAAAGGTGAAATCACTGTAGTTCTGGCGAACATCGAAGATAAAATCACGGCCGTTGCGCGTTTCCTTGTCGAAATGCTTGCGTGCATGAGCATCTTTGAGATTCTGGAACTCCCAACTCAGGCGGCCCTTGTCGACCAACTGTTCGATGAAATAAAAGAGCCGCATGCCCAGCGCATAGGGATTCAGACCGACGCGTGGCATGGCGGTGACGCCGGCGTTGACGCGGGCAAAATCCACCTCATGGCCGTTGATGCGGTCATCCTGCAAAAAGAGGGTTTCGTGCCAGTAGCTGGCCCAGCCTTCGTTCATGATCTTGGTGCGAATCTGGGGTTGAAAAAACAGCGAGGTTTTGCGCACCACCTGTATGACCGAGAGCATCCACTTGTTTTCCTCCTTGTTCAGGAATGGAGAGTTTTCCATGATGAACTGGAGAATATCGCACGGTGGTGCGGTTTTCTGCTCCTTATATTTTTCAAACAGAGCCCTGAACTCCGGATGCTGTCGCTCTACCTCCGCGAAGAATTCCTCCTCGCAGAGTCCTTCCGCGTCGATCTTGCACTGGTTATAACGTTCGATTTCCCTGATGTACTCGCTGGTCTTGGCCTTCTTGACGCCTTGGAGGAAGATGTCAAAATAGTAATCAACGCGCAGGGGAAGATCATCGACCGGGTTGGGGAAGAGCCGTTCCAGTTCTGCGAAAAAACCGACCAGATTGTCGATGCCGCGCGAAAACTCGATCACATAGTCCACCCATCGGCCTTGATCGGCTCTCAGTTTGGCGATCACGCGCTTGTCGGAAAGGGCTTCACCGGCAAAATCGTAGTCCCAGGTATGTCGAAAATAGAGGTTGTTCTGAAAAAAATCGATGTGGGCCAGAACATGATAAAAGATCATCACGTTGAGCCAGTCGGGGTTGTTGTCATTATAAAAGGAGATGGCCGGCCGTGTGTTGATCACCGTCTCGTAGGGGTTGCTGGGATACAGTTCGTATTTTCCCTTTCCCTTGAGTACCTCCAGGTCGTGCACCCAATAATCATACAGCGTCGGGATCATGACCTTGGGGGATAGCTCCAGCAGGTCACGGTTGGTGACGACGTATTCCAGCGATTCGTCCTCAAAACTAAGACCGGCGGCTCGGGCGCGCTCCTTGCAGCCTTCCATGATCTCTTTGGTGTGTTGGTTGACCAGCTCCATGCATAACCGCTTTCATTGCCGGGATCGGCGGTCCCGACGGTCGGAATTATGGGGAAATCAGACTTTTAATACCTTCTATGAGCCGCGATTCATCTGCATCGTCATTGAGGATATCCATGCGCAGCAGTTCCGGGGCCTGCTCCAGCAGTCCTGATTTTTTGATGTATTTTTCTACCTCGGTGGATGTTCCTGCGCTGTGTTGGGCGATGGTAATGCCCACCCGATTGGCGTAGCGCAGCATGGTCTTGAGCTGCGGAATGGATTCCCGTCCTTCGGTGTCCCAATCGTCACCGTCGGTGCCGTGGAAGATATAGATATTGTAGTCCTGGGCCAGGTTCTCGCTGTCGACGATTTCATTGACCAGTTTGTAGGCGGATGAGACTTGGGTGCCGCCGGCGACTTTGGAGTTGTAGTAGGTATAGAAATCCTTCACCTCTTTTGCGGTGGTATCGTGCAGCACAAACCGGGATTCTACCTGGTTGGCATACTGGTAGAGCAGCCAGCTGTAGATCATGACATGCTGCGATACGATCAATTCGGTGGTTTTGCCGGCCATGGAGCCTGAATAGTCGCGAACGAAAAAGACCATGGCCTGGGATTCATAGTCTTTCTCGCGGCTCAGAATGCGGTAGATCATGTCATTGGGAGAGATGAGAAATCTTGAGGGATCGATGTCGTCCAGGTCCGGCAGGTTGCCCATGTTGATGTTGGTCTCTATAATTTGTCTTAGCGTCGCTTTTTTGTCCAGTATCTGCCCGAATCCCCGATGGCGGTCGGTCATGTCGTAGGTATAGCGGGTGAGCGACCTTTTTTTGCCTTTGTCTTTGAGGTTGGGCAATTCAAATTGCTCTGTAAGAATTTTGCCCAGATCGTAGGCCGTGGATTCCAGTTCGTGTTGCTCATCGCCACCCTGGCCTGGTCCGCCGCCGCCTTGCTGGGTCTCGTGAACCGGTTGCTCGCCGATCACCTCTCCTTCTTCCCCGTCAC
>JBNLAV010000144.1:0-16756 GCA_050302315.1 Desulfobacteraceae bacterium | reverse complement strand
TCGGTGCCCAATCAGTCGGGATGCTCGGGGTGAGGCTGCCGGTATCGAACGCGGCAAGACGGATACGCGGATACGCGGCACCGCTGCCGAAGCTGGTGAAGTATCCGCCTGCATAGACCATGTCGCCCGACACGGCGAGGGCGAGGACCGTGGCGCTGGCATTCGGATCCCAGTCGGTTGGTACCTCCGGGGTGAGGCTGCTGGTATCGAACGCGGCGAGATGGTTTCTCGCAGTCGCACCGCCGCCGAAGCTGGCGAAGGCGCCGCCCACATAGACCATGCTACCCGACACCGCGAGGGCATCGACCGTGGAGCTGGCGGACGGATCCCAGTCTGTCGGTACCTCCGGGGTGAGGCTGGAGGTATCGAAGGCGGCGAGACGGTTTCGTGCTGTTGCACCGCCACCGAAGCTGGTGAAGCGTCCGCCCACATAGACCATGCTACCCGACACGGCGATGGTGTTGACCGCGTTGTTGGCCTGCGGATCCCAGCTCGTCACGTCGCCGCTGCTATCGATGGCGGCGAGACGGTTGCGTGTCTGTGTGCCGAAACTATCGGTGATGGTGGTGAAGTACCCGCCCACATAGACCGTGTCGCCCGACACGGCGAGGGCAATGACAAAGAGATTGGCCGACGGTGTCCAGGCCGCGTCGAGTGTACCGTCAGCGAGGATATGCGCCAGGTTGCCACGCGGCTCGCCGCCGACCGTGTCGAAGTATCCGCCGATGTAATAGCCTCCGGTGCCATCGGCCACAGCGGCCGAAACGAAACCCGCGCCGCCAGAGCGACTGACCGGCGGGAAGGCGCCGGGATAGCCGGTGCTCTGGCTCAGGGGAACGCCATAGCCGGTGTTCAGGCCAACCCGGGTGAATTGACCGCCGATGTAGGTCACCCCGCTTGTTGCATCGTGGGCCAGAGCCATGACAGCGCCATCCGGCACCAGCCGATCGGGTCGCGTGCCCACTTCATTCGATGCCAGCACACTCGCACCACTGGCGACCACACCGCTGGCGACTGCACTGCTGGCGACCACCGACTCCAGCTGGAACCAGTAGTTCTGGCCGTTGGTAAGACCGCTGACGGTGTAGGGCGAGGTGACGTTCGCCACCATGGTGCCGCCGGCACAACTGGCATAGTTGGCGATGTCGCAACCGGGCTCCGTGGCGTAGTAAAGGTTGTAGCTTTCGGCGCCGGTGTCGTCCCAGGTGAGCGTCACCGATGCGGGTCCGGGCGCGGCATTGAGCGCGGCAGCCGCAACAATAACGCCACCGCCGCCGCCACCGCCAGCGCCGCCACCGCCGCCGCAGCCGCCGAGCAACATCGCCGCAAAAATCAACAAAAATAAGGTGATACACGGACTCCCCTTAAAGAATTTCGCTCCAAGGAGCTTTGTTCGCCCTTTGGTGAGCATATTCAGGACTTGTCCTTTCCCACTTGCCGCGTCTATTCCACATCCCCTGGAGATCATCTTTTTATCCTTGTTTTTTCAGTTTCAAATACAACCGCAACGGGCATCGACCTTGCTTCTGTTCCGTATCGGCTTCGATGGAAATAAGGGCTGCTGCCTCTTTATGATCCATAGAAACCTCTGTCCGGCAGGGACGGTCAGGCCCCGCAAAAGCTCTTCAACCGCTAACATCATATCGGCGGTTGTTTGGAGAAATAGTCCTCCCCCACAAACTAGTACTTTTTCAACCGGATAAAGACATGGTATAGCAATGGTATGGAAGGACCGCCTGACAATACCGTACAGATCAAATCTGCCCGGATTCTGATCGTAGATGACGAGCCGCAGAACATCGCTATCCTGGTTAAACTGCTCCGGGAGAAGGGCTATGATGTCCGGGCTTCCCGTGATGCGGACCACGCCTTGCAAACCCTGGAAATCGAGACCGTCGATCTGATCCTGCTGGACATCCGGATGCCGAAAATGTCCGGGTTTGAATTCTGCGAAAAGCTCAAACAGGAGCAGCGGACCGCTGCCATCCCGGTGATCTTTTTAACGGCTTTGAATGAAGTGGATGATAAGGTGCGGGGGCTGGAACTGGGGGCGGTGGATTATATCACCAAACCCTTTGACCTGGACGAGGTGCTGGCCCGGGTAGCGCGGCAGCTTAAATTGAGATCGGAGCATATCGCTGCGTTGGGGAACATGGCGGCGCAAATGCATAATGGTTCCCGGAGACTTTCAAAACCCAAAGGCCAGGGCGAGTATCGCAAATCCGGGCTGGATCCGGGAAAACGTAAGGAAATCTGTAAGCGGTTAACGGCTTTCTTCGAAAAAGAATCACCGTATCTTGATGAAGGGTTGAACGTCGATACCATTGCCGCGAAACTAAAAGTGACCCGGCATAATCTGAGCGAGGCTGTGAATGTGGAAATGAACCGCTCCATCGCCTACCTGATTAACCGCTACCGGATCGATCATTTCTGCGAACTTGCAAGACAACATCCCGATACCACGATCCTCGAGTTAATGTTCGAGTCCGGATACAACTCGAAATCGGCCTTTAACCGCTGGTTCAAAACAATCAAGAAGACCACACCTAAAAAGTTCAGGAAAGCACTTTCACCAGGGGCGGTGCGCTGAGGCCCTTAGAAGCGGTTTCAAGGCCTTCATTTGGGCCCAAAATCAAGGCGGGCGGCAGATTTAAATCCCGCCAAAGGCGGGACTATTTCGAGGATTTAAATCTGCCGTCCAACGCCGAGTTTGGGTTCGAAGGGAGGTTTTGAATCCGCTTCTATCCGATTTCGTCGTCATCCAGGTAACTAACGATCTCGTCATAGGCGAAAATATCGGTCAGTTTTTTAAGGAAACGGCCCAGGTTCGCATTGACAGCGCCGATCTCTTTTAGGCTGTTTTCTATACTGGTGACATCGCTGAGGCGAACCGCTTCATCGAAGCGGGAGAGCATCTCCTCGGGCAGGGCATCCAACATGGCGGCAATCTCCCGCCGGTCAGGCGAATCGTCGCCTTCCTCCTCGGGTGACGGGGATTCGTCTTCGGCATATTGAAATCGGACCCCCAGATGTTTTTCCAGCCGGTCGAAGATTTCCTCCTCGGTACAGGGCTTGCGCACATAGTCGTCCCCGCCGGCGGCCAGGACCATCTGTTTGTCTTCCTCGAAGGCGAAGGCGGTCAGGCCGACGATGACCGTCTCGTCCCCGCCAGGCAGTTGCCGGATCTCGCGGATCGCGTCCAGCCCGTTCATCTCCGGCATGCTGATATCCATCCAGATGAACTGGGGTCGCCACCGGCGCCAGATGTCGAGGGCTTCCCGGCCGTTGGCGGCCTCCCGCACGGCGAAACCGACCGACTTGAGCAGGATCGCGAGAAGATTCCGGCTGTCGGGATGATCCTCGGCGACCAGCAAGCGGTACTCCGGCTCGCCGTCGACAAGGCCGACGACCCGCTCTTCGCGCCGGAGCGACGCCGCCTGCGCTCCGGAGATCACCTCGACCGGAAGGTCGAAGCTGAAGCAGGTGCCGCGGCCGACCTCGCTGCTCACCTTCAGCGCGCCTCCCAGCAGTGCGACGAATTTGCGACTGATGGCCAACCCCAGCCCGGTCCCTTGTTGGGCTCTCACTCTGTCGTCGGCCCGGTAGAAGGGATCGAAAATTCTGGACTGATCCTCCACAGCGATGCCAACCCCGGTATCGGTCACCGTGAAGCGCATCTGCGAGCAGCCGGTCAGTTCATTTCGGCCCAGACATTCGACCCGGAGGCTAACGGAACCCTGGTCGGTGAATTTGACCGCGTTGCTCAACAGGTTGATCAGCACTTGACGCAGCTTGTTCCTGTCGGTGCGGACCTGGCGCGGCAGCCCCTCGTCGAGAGTTACCTCCAGCGAAAGGCCTTTCTGCCCGGCGCGCAGACGAAACATCTCTTCAAGACCGAGGAGGGTTTTTTGCAGATCGAAGGGTTCGGGGGTCAGCTCGATCCTGCCGACCTCGATTTTTGAGAGTTCCAGCACATCGTTGATCAGCGCCTGGAGGTGCTCCCCGCTGCGACCGATGGTTTCAAGGTTGGCGACCTGTTCCGCGGTAAGACCGGCATCGCGTGTCAGCAGTTGAGTGAAGCCGAGGATTACGTTGAGCGGCGTGCGCAGCTCGTGGCTCATGTTGGCGAGGAAAACGCTCTTGGCGCGGTTGGCGGCATCGGCTTCTTCTTTGGCAGTGTTTAATTTTCTGGCCATGAGACTCAAGCGGCGGTTCCAGTACAACACCATGGTCACAATAAGCAGAGCGGCACCGATTATTTTCCAGAGGAGGGAGTAGTCGAAGCTTTCCTCAACACTGACCGTATACCAACGCCTCAGAATCCTGTTTTTCGTTTCCTGATCAATGCCCTTGATGGCTTTATCGAATATCGAAACCAGTTCAGGTTCGTCATTGCGCACGCCGATACGAAAGTTGTTCTGGAGGTTAGCAGGCCCGGCGATCTTGAGATTCGTGAGTCCTAATTCCTGAATTGGGCGCAAGATTGTCAACAATGAGCCAATGGCCGCATAGACGCTGCCGTCGGATACCTTCTGTACACCCTCGGCGAGATTCTTAACCGATACAATTTTAATGTCAGGAAAAGAGGTTCTAACAATTTCTTCGTAAACGTAATTTTTAACAATGGCCAGGGTTTTACCGGACAGGCTTTCCAGGCCATCCAGGTAGACGACATCCTTGTGTGCAATCAGGACAACCTTTGCCCGGACATAAGGGGCGGTAAAATTCAGATACTTGCTGCGTTCCGGGCTTTTTTTGAGCAACGAAAGGATGTCGCATTTACGGGCCTTGGCGAACCGGATCGATTGGTCCCAGCTGTCGGTTTTCACCAATTTGATAGGGGCTGAAATCATTTGCTGGAACACATCGAAATAATCGGCTGTCAATCCGACGTAGTTGCCGTCCTCATTGATCATCTCAAATGGCGCCCAATCCGGGTCGATGCACATGGTGATCTGCTTTTTGGTCTCCAGGTAGTTTTTTTCAGCGGGTGACAGGGGTAATTTACGCGTTGCCGGCTGAGCGACCTTTTTAGTTAAATCGCTGCCAAATACTTCACCAAACCACTTGCGCTTTAATCCATCTGACTCCTCAACGGTCAGAGAAGCCAGCGCTTTGTTGAGCATCGAAATCAGCTCGGGAGCATCCATCTGCGCCGCAAAGTGAAAATTCAGCCCTACAAGTTGGTCGAACTCCTTGGCCCAGCCGGACAGTTTGAGATCGGACATCCCTTTCTGCTTGATCAAATATGTTGCCGCGGCCTCGTCGGCAACGGTCGCATCTACCTTGCCGTAAGCAACGGCGGAGAGCATTTCTTCCAGATTGTTGACGATTAACAACGGTATCTGCGGATAGTTCGCCTGGAACAATTCTGTTGTTGACCACCCTTTGCCCTGAGAGATTGTCTTGCCGTAAAGTTGAGTGACATCAGTGATGTCATGGTTCTCTTTGCGGGTAATATACATCTGTCGGTCACGAAAGAACCGGTCGGAGAACAGCATAAACTTACTCCGCTCGGGTGTTTTGACCAGCGAATGCAGCAAATCAATCTTGCGCTCCCTGAACAGTTGAACAAGTTCGGCCCAGGTGTATCCGTTTATGTACTCGATCCTGATGCCGATTTTCTCCGCCAACAAGCCCAGAAGGTCAATGGTGTAGCCCTGTGGTTGCCCCTCGATGGCAAAGTCGAACGGCGGGTAGTCCAGCTCGTTGCTGACCCTTATGACCGGATGGTTTTTGATATAGGTTTTTTCCAGAGGGGATAATTTGATGGTTGCCCGGCCGCCGCTGCCAAGAATGGAACTTTCCGAAGCCACGCGTTTTTCAGCAAGCCCTTCGGATTTTCCAAAAACAGCCGCTGGTAACAAGATCACCGTAACCAAGCATAAGCATGAAATAATGGACATGATTTTTTTCAATATTCATCCCCTTTTATAAAAAGGAAGGGTCACATCCTCATTAATCATTATTCAGCAGATGTTTTACATCTCGCCTTAAACGGCTGTTTTCTTTAAGCGCCTCTTTTACCTTTGCACAACGCATCGTGATCGCATGCCCGTTTATTCCTCCAAAATAACGACCAAGAGAAACAGAAGCCTCTCCTGTAGTTTCCCTTGAAATGTATATGGCGACATCTCGTGGTACGTTTTTCTTTTTGCCCTTTTTTGTGATGTGATCAGTTTGGCACCCATAATAGTGTGCCACTCGTTGAACCACCCCATCAATTGACTCTCTGGGCTTCAGGGCACTCAGTCCTGCGACATCACGATTATCAGGCATTGTCTTCAAAAAGGTAGCTTTAACCCAGTCTACAAAATCCTGACCTCCGAGGATCATACCGCCAACGATATGCGATGATGGATTTTCGAGGGTTTCAATATCAACGGTCTCAACAAAACTCCGGTACTGCTGTTGAGCCGCCGTTCTCTTATTGCCAAATAATTCAAGCAGCCAGTCTGCCTTTAACCATTTTGGAGCTTTGCTTTGTCCCGCAAATGCATTGTAGCTACTCCAAGGGTAATCGATCAGTTGCTCGACCATATTTGCCCGTATTGGGTTCAAGTGGATGTACCTGGATAAATGTTTAAAGTATTCGTCAGCTTCGACCAGAATTGATTTAAAACGACCTTGGAATAGATGACCATGGCGCTTGCGTTTAACATTAAAATACATCGCATAGCTCGCATTGAGCCATTGGATGGATTTGGAAAGGTTTGCATCAGGTGTTTCAAGTAATAAATGAGGATGTGACCCCTTCTACGAAGACAGATCACTTCGACATTCGGCGGTTCTTGGTTCATTATTCGGCATTCCATTTGTGCTTTGTGATATCGGACAGGGTGGAAAGAGAGAGCAACTGTTTGGCGTGTTCCCGGGCCTCGGCGATGGAGATGCCCGCGATCTCCTTCTGGATGGCCGGTAAAAACTGGGGATCCAGGCTCAATCGCTCCACACCGATGCCAAGCAGGAAGGGAATAAATCCCTTTTGGTGGGCCACTTCGCCGCATACGCAGATCGGCTTGTCGTGTCTTTGTGCCGCCGCGACGATTTTTGACAGAGACCGCAGCACGGCCGGGTGATGGGGCTGGTAGTAGGATGCCACATTCTCGTTCGTGCGGTCCACGGCCAGCATGTATTGGATAAAGTCGTTTGTGCCGATGGAGAAGAAATCTGCCTCCCGGGCCAGTTCGTCCATCAATGAAACCAGGGACGGTGTCTCCACCATGGCTCCGATCATGGGCTTGGGATGATACGCAAGATTTTCTTCTTCTAACGCGGCCTGAGCATCTTCCACCGCCTGACGCGCCGCCCGATATTCGTCCAGCGAGGAAATCATGGGAAACATGATACCGAGTTGCGCGTGCGCGGTCCCGGCCCGCAGAATGGCCCTCAACTGCTGGTCGAAGATCTCCCTGTACCGCATGGAGAACCGGATGGAGCGCAATCCCAGTTCCGGATTCTCCTCTTTGGGGATGTCCAGATAGGGCAGGATCTTGTCACCCCCCAGATCCAGGGTGCGTATAAATACAGGTTTGCCTTGCATGGCCTCAAAGAGGCGGTGGTAGACGACGCGCTGTTCCTCTTCGGTCGGAAAGGCCGATCGGACGATAAAAGGAAATTCTGAACGGTACAGCCCCACGCCTTCGGCTTTGAGCTTGTCGGCCAGAGCAAGCTCGCTGAGCAGGTTGATGTTGGCGAACAATTCGATGCGCTTGCCGTCCCGGCTGCAGGTGACGGAATGCATTGCTTCGCTTCTGCTCGACGCCTCCACCCGCACGCGATCGCGCTGGCGATACTGCTGCCGGATCTCTTTGGACGGATTCACATAAATGGTTCCCACATCGGCGTCCATGACAACCGGCGTTCCTTCGGGCACCTTCAGCAGGTCCGTGACGCGGGTGATGATCATGGGGACTTTCAGCGAACGGGCGATGATGGCGACGTGGGAAGTGACACCGCCGCCGATGAAAATGATGCCGGCCACATTCTCGGATACCAGTTTCAAAATGTCCGAGGGATAGAGATGGGCCGCGATGAGGATATGCCCATCCAGAGGGCTGTTGCCTTCGGGCGACGCCTTTTCCAGATTGAAGAGCAGTCTGCGGGCCAGATCCTCGATATCGTGCGATTTTTCCTGAATATACGGGTTGGGGTTGCTGTCGAAAAGCGCCATGAATTGGCGGGCCACCTTCCGAACGGCAGCCGCTGCCGCCATACCGGATTGGATATGCTCCGAGATCTGCTTCTCAAACCGGGGGTCTTTGAGCATCATATGGTGGGCTTCGAAAATCAGGGCGGCACTTTCGGGAAGCCGCTGCACCAATTGATCCTGCAACTGCCTGAGCTGCCACGTGGTTTTCTGCATTGCACTGCGAAAGGCCTTCAGGGAGCTGTGAAACGCCTCCCCAGGCCGGTCTTCTTTCAAAGGATCCACCGGGCGGAGCGTCGCCGCCGGTGCGTGGGCATATCCGCCGACTGTGGCTTCGCCTTTCACAAAACGCAATGCGTCCAGGGAGACCTTTCCGGCGGCTGCGGGTCGGGGCTGGCGCGAGGCCATCATCAGCCGTGCATTGGCCACTGTGCCGGCCAGCTGGGCGGCGATGGCCCGCAGCGCCATCACGTCGGAGCGGTTGAAATAGTCCTCGTCCTTATGCTGGACCACCAGTACGCCGATCTTGTCATTGGCCAGGGAGATGGGTACGGACAGGAACGATTGATATTGCTCCTCTTCCGATTCTTCAAAATATTTATAGAGGGGGTGCCTCTCGGCACAGCCGACACAGATGGGCTCCATGCGGGCCAGGGTATGCCCCACCAACCCCTCGTCGGTGGTCATGCAGACACTTCCGACCGCACAGGGGTTGAGGCCGATGGTTGCGGCCAGCGACAATTCATCGGTCGGTTCATCATACAGGTAGATCGATCCGACATCGGCTTTGAGATGGGACGCCACCAGCTTCACGACCTGTTCAAGCAGGCTCTGAATATCCTTGCTCTCCGACATCAGGGAGGTCAGCTCGCCAATGTCGCAGATTAAACTTAAGTGTCCGTCTCTCTTATCGGTCATGACTGCCGGTTCAACCTCCGCGATGTGGTCCACTCGACGCGGATCGCATTTTTTTCGGTGGAGCGGCCTGCAGGTGGTTTCATCGGCCGCAACCACGTGACGGGAATGTTCATGCTCCCGGCGGCGTCCACCCCTTCGGCCGGATCACTATGTAAATACTTTCACAGTTCTGTCAAATATGGTCGGAAATACCCACAATTTGGGAACAACGCTTCATAATTTAATCCGATTACCACGACCACAAAGCCCAGCCATATTGTAAACCCCCATATTTACGGGCAATACGAATGTTGGCACAGTAACTGCTCATGTCCCCCCTGAAAGTCATCCTCAAGTACTAAATAGCGATTCAAAAGGCAATATATTAAGGAGAAGGCATGAACAGGGCGACCAAGACGATTCTGACCATCAGCTGCATCTTATTACTGGTATCTTCCAACTGTTTTGCATTTGCGATTATCGGAGACGCGACCACGGCGACCATGAGCTCGGGCGCAAACCGTCCCGGAGGTTTCGCCGGAGGCGAGTTCACGCTGACTACGAATCTGGGTGATTCATATGCTGCTTTCTGTGTCGAATGGGAAGAGCATATCAGTTTCGGGTCGGTTTATAAGATCGACTCGGTGGAAGACTATGCCAACAAAGGCGGCGGTACCGACAATGGCGCAATAAATGTCGGCGGCGAATTGCAGGATGCGCTTTCCATCGAAACCAAATGGCTGATGAACGCGTATGTGAACGGCGGACTGAAAGACCAATATTCATCCTACGACAACCGGTTTTTTGGCGGCGCCATGCAAGTGGCCATCTGGAATCTTGAAGATGAAGACTACTATGCCAGCTACGCGAACACCTATGGCCAACTGGCGGATGCACTGATTGCCCAGGCGATGTCAAGCGCCCAGGGGCTGGATTACAGTCTTTTTACAAATGTGAAAGTGGTGAATCTGGCCGGTGCGCAGAGTCAGATCATCGCGGCGCCCGTACCGGAGCCGGCGACCATGCTGCTCCTTGGAACCGGTCTGATCGGTCTGGCTGGTGTTGGACGAAAAAAATTCAAAAAATAACACTGGCGTTCAGCCGGAAACTTTGAACCATTGAAGCGGGGCTTCTCAGCCCCGCTTTTTTAGTTCCGGTATACGCCGGAAAAGATAAGAAGTCCGCGAGGCAAAGCTTTGCCCCGGACCATTGCCACCTTTTGTCAGACCGATGACACTCCGCAAAGCTTGTTTTTACGGTCTTCCCGCTCGGCCCGGGCATCTCCGGCAAAAAGCCGGGATGACGGCCGGGATGTTCTGGCGCGGTTTCGTCAGACGGCAATAAAAATATCATCCAGGGACCGGACCCTAGAAAGCATCGCTTCCATTATGATGCGCATGGGGTCTGTGCTGGTAAGGTCTTCCGCATTTTCAAAACAGGAGTTGAGCAACCGATCGTTGCCCTCCCACAGCCGAAAGTCGTGCTGCAGATAGGGAACCAATTCGTCGCACAACCGGTCAAATTCCGCATCGGTCATCTGCCCCATCGCCGCCATTTGCTGGGTCGTCAAATCAGAAACCAGGATATTCACGGCTTCTTCCACAGTGGATGGTAAAAAATAGTCGGGATATCGATCAATCATGTTCAGTCCGCTCCTTTTGCTGCTCAGCTCAACTACAACTCGTACAAGTCGCTTCAAAGAGCTGTATTCAATAGCAGGTATTGGACTGCAAGTCATGTGCCTAAAGGATTTAATTGCGTGCCGGGCTGTAAGTTCCTATCAATACGGCATTTCCAAGCGACCGATGAAACAATCATATGGCGGCTGTGCCATATTTCCGACAAATATCGCCAATTTTTAAATCAGTTTCTACAATTTTGTCCGTACCGGACCGGCTGCTTTTCCCATCGATGCCGTCCTCGGGAGGCAAACTCGACATCCCATTTTGGACGGCCGACGTCAAAGGTGTTCCATATTGGCACATATTTCTCATAACACCCCTTAATTACGATGTATATGTATACAGATATACCATTATGGAACAGCGCAAGGTCGCGTAGACCTGGTTTCCCGGTCATGCCGCAAATTGGGATCTCATCGACAACCAATTGTTTTGTTTACAAATCAATACATACCAAGCCCTGCGCACCATTTTGGCATATGGCTTGCTTCATATGCCTGTCGGTATGCCCCAGGACGTCGCAATACCATTATCGACTGATCGATATGCAGTTAGGCTTATTCATAATTCAATCTTTTAACCGGGTAAGGATTCTTCATGCATCTTAAAAACAGATTCGACGTGGGAGAGTTTGCCGTCATGGCTGAGCTGGCGCCGCCCAAAGGGATCGATCTTTCGAAATTGATCTCGGTGGCCGACAAGCTGCGCGGCAAAGTGGCTGCGGTGGTTGTGCCGGACATGACTGCTGCCGTAATGCGGATGAGTGCCCTGGGATGCGCCATGATCCTGCAGAACAAAGGGCTGGAAACCGTGTTGCAGGTCTGCTGCCGGGACCGCAACCGGCTGGCCCTGCAAGCCGACCTGCTGGGGGCGTATGGTTGCGGCATCACCAATATCATGCCGGTCAAGGGGGAGGAAATCACCTTCGGAGACCACCATCAGGCCAAAGCCGTGGACGATCTTAACCGCCAAAGCCTGCTGGAGGCTGTAGAGAACATGGCCAAGGGCAAGGACCTGGCCGGAGCCGAGCTCACGGGAGCCCCCCAGTTTTACTGCGGCTCGTCGATCAACATCGGCGTCAACGGTGCAGCCCTGGATACCGAGCTGGAACGCGCCAAGCTGGAGATGGACTGCGGCGTCGGCTTCTTCATCACCTCTCCGGTCTTCGATCCCAATGCAGTGGAGCCGTTCCTGAACAAATTCGATCTCCGTCAAACCAAAGTCGTCCCCAAAATCATGATGCTCAAGTCGGTCGGCATGGCACGCTACATCCAACGCAATATGCCCCACATTCATGTACCGGACGAATTGATCAAACGCTTCCAGCGGGCGCCGGACAAAGCCCGCGAGGCGATCAAGACGGCCAGGGAAACCATGGAAGCGCTCAAGGAGCGCGGCTTTGACGGCGTGCTCATCGAACCCATGGGATGGGAAGACAAGCTGCCGGAATTGGTCGATTAGGTCGGACGGCAAGACCGGATCCTAGGACAAGATCGGCCGGCATAGGAAATTAACATACATTTCAGAGGTTTTATTCATGGCAACAGAAAATAAAAAGAACGATGTGGTCGGTTCCGTAATGGTCGTCGGCGGCGGTATCGCCGGCATTCAGGCCTCTCTGGACCTGGCGGACTCCGGCTATCTGGTTAAAATGGTCGAGGGCAAATCGGCCATCGGCGGCGTCATGGCCCAGTTGGACAAGACCTTTCCCACCAACGACTGCGCCATGTGCGTCATCTCTCCCAAACTGGTGGAGGCGGGCCGCCATCTCAACATCGACCTTTACACCACCACCGAGGTTGAAAAGATCGAAGGCGAAGCCGGCAATTTCAAAGTCACCCTGCTCGAGCGCCCCCGCTACATCGAACTGGACAAGTGCACGGCCTGCGGCGAGTGCGCCAAGGTCTGCCCCATCGATGTGCCCAACCAGTTCGACATGAGCCTGCGCGAGCGTAAAGCCGCCTTCAAGCTATATCCCCAGGGCATGCCCAGCGCCTTTGCCATCGACAAGCGCGGCACCGCCCCGTGCAAGGCCACCTGTCCGGCCCACGTGAGCATCCAGGGCTATATCGCCCTGATCAACGACGGCCGCTACAAGGAAGCCCTTAAACTTTTCAAGGAAGCCCACCCCTTCCCCGCGGTCTGCGGAAGGGTCTGCCACCACCCCTGCGAAGGCGAATGCACCCGCAGCGACGTGGATGATCCCCTGGCCATCCGGGAGCTGCACCGCTTTCTGGCCGACTATGAAAAGCAGAGCGGCGAATTCTACATTCCGGAGATCGAGGCTGAAAAACGCGACGAAAAGGTCGCTGTGGTCGGCTCCGGCCCCGCCGGCCTCACCGCCGCCTACTACCTGCTCCAGCAGGGCTACGGCGTGACCATCTTCGAGAAGCTGGATGAACCGGGCGGCATGATGCGGGTGGGCATTCCCGAATACCGCCTGCCCCGCGACATCCTGGCCGACGAGATCGGGGTGATCGAAAAGATGGGCGCCGAGATCAAATGCGGCGTCACCTTCGGAAAGGACATCACCCTGGAGAGCCTCAAGGCCGACGGATATGCGGCCTGCTTCATGGCCATCGGCCTGCACGGCGGCCGCAACCTGGGCATCGAGAATGAAGATTCCGCCGGGGTGCTCCAGGGAGTGGATTTCCTGCGCGATGCGGCCATGGGCAGGGAGGTGGAAATCGGCGAAGAGGTCATCGTGGTGGGCGGCGGCAACGTGGCCATCGACGTGGCGCTGACCGCCAAGCGTAAAGGCGCCAAGAAAGTCACCCTGATCTGCCTGGAAAAACGTGAAGAGATGCCCGCCTGGGAGCACGAAATCGAAGAGGCCCTGGAGGGCGACATCGAGATCGTCAACTCCTTCGGCCCAAAATCCTTTTTCATCGATAAAAGCAACAAAGTGTCGGGCATCGAATTCAAGACCTGTACGGCGGTCTTCGACGGCGACGGCCGTTTCAATCCACAGTATGATGACGACGCGTGCCAGCCCTACTTCGGCGACACGGTGATCGTGGCCATCGGCCAGAGCACCAACCTGGACGGCATCAAGGAACAGGGCATCGCCATCTCCGGCCCCGGCGGCCTGGACGCCGACCCGGTTACCCTGCAAACCCCCATCGATTGGGTCTTTGCCGGCGGAGACGCCTTTTACGGCCCTAAGTCGGTGGTGGATGCCGTGGCCTGCGGCAAGGAAGCGGCCGAATCGATTCACCGCTTCATCAACGGCCTGGATCTGACTGAAGGCCGGGACAAGAAATGGGAGTTCGTCAAACCGGACATCGCCAACGAGCCGCTGAAGCAACGCACCACGGTGCGCTGCCTCGATCCGGAAGCCAGGGAGTGCAACTTTCTGGAAGTCTCTTTCGGCTACAACGAGGATGAGGCCAAGACCGAGGCCGAACGCTGCCTCAAATGCGGCATCTGCTCGGAGTGCTACCAGTGTGTGGACGCCTGCCTGGCCAAGGCGGTCAACCACGACATGCAGCCCAAACGCACCGAAGTGGAGGTCGGCTCCGTGATCCTGGCGCCCGGCTTTACGCCCTACGATCCCAGCAAGCATGCCTATTACGCCTATGCCAACCACCCCAACGTGGTGACCGCCCTCGAATTCGAGCGCATTCTCTCCGCCTCGGGACCCTACCAGGGCCACCTGATCCGGCCGTCGGACCACAAGGAGCCGGAAAAGATCGCCTGGCTGCAGTGCATCGGCTCGCGGGACATCAACCAGTGCGACCACGCCTACTGCTCCGGGGTCTGCTGCATGTACGCCGCCAAGCAGACCGTCATCGCCAAAGAGCACAGCAAAAAGGGGCTGGATACGGCGGTCTTTTTCATGGACATGCGCACCTACGGCAAGGACTTCGAGCGCTACTACAACCGCTGCCGGGAAGAGCACGGGGTGCGCTTCGTGCGCTCCAGGGTGCACACCATCGACCCGGTGGAGGACGAAAATCTGCGGCTGCGCTATGTGAGTGAAGACGGCGACATCGTGGAAGAAGTCTTCGACATGGTGGTGCTCTCGGTGGGCCTGGCCCCCAACGACGAAGCCATCCGCCTGGCCTCGACCATGGGCGTGGAGCTCAACCGCCACAAGTTCGCCCAGACCAGCGACCTGGCGCCCGTGGCCACCAACCGCGACGGCATCTACGTCTGCGGCGTATTTCAGGGCCCCAAGGACATCCCCCAGTCGGTGATGGAAGCCTCGGCCGCCTCATCGGCCGCGGCCAAAAACCTGGCCGCCGCCCGCGGCACCCTGACGCGCACCAAACAGCTGCCGCCCGAAACCGATGTGGCCGAACAGGACCCCAGGGTCGGCGTGTTCGTCTGCAACTGCGGCATCAATATCGGCGGCGTGGCCGACGTGCCGGCGGTCCGGGAATACGCCCGCACCCTGCCCGGCGTGGTGCACGTGGAAGACAACCTTTTCACCTGCTCCCAGGACACCCAGGACAAGATGAAAGAGGTGATCGTCGAAAACAACATCAACCGCGTGGTGGTGGCGTCATGCTCGCCACGCACCCATGAGCCCCTCTTCCAGGAGACCATCCGGGAAGCCGGCCTGAACAAGTACCTCTTCGAAATGGCCAACATCCGGGACCAGAACACCTGGGTCCACATGAACAACCCGGAAAAGGCCACCGAAAAGGCCAAGGACCTGGTGCGCATGGCCGTGGCCAAAGCGGCTTACATCGAACCGCTGCACCAGGTGAGCCTGGATGTGAAACAGGCCGCCCTGGTGGTGGGCGGCGGTGTGGCCGGCATGGAAGCGGCGCTTGGCATCGCCGAACAGGGATTTACGGCCTACCTGGTGGAACGCTCCGGCCAGATGGGCGGCAACGCCCTTTGGCTGCGCCACACCTGGCAGGGTGAAGCGGTCAAGCCCCATGTGGAAAACCTGGTTGAAAAGGTGAAGAACCATCCGAATATCCGCACCTTCCTCAACACGGAAGTGATCGAAACCGGCGGGATCCTCGGCAACTTCACCACCACCCTGGCCACCGGCGGTGAAACCATGACCACCGTCGCCGTGGAACACGGCATCACCATCATCGCCACCGGCGGGAAGCAGTACGAGCCGGACGAATATCTCTACGGCCAACATCCCAACGTACTGAGCCACAAGGAGATGGACGAGGCCATGACCGCCGGCGATCCGCGCATCGCCGACGCCGACAGCGCCGTCTTCATCCAGTGCGTGGGCTCGCGCAACGACGAGTTTCCTTCATGCAGCCGCATCTGCTGTACCCACAGCGTCAAGTCGGCCATCGCCATGAAGCAGCAGAAGCCGGAGATGAACATCTACATCCTCTACCGCGATATCCGCACCTACGGCTTCCGCGAAGATCTCTACCGGAAAGCCAGAGAGATGGGCGTGATCTTCATCCGCTTCGACAAGGAAGCAGCGCCCCAGGTGGCCAAGGGTGACGGCGATATGATCAGCGTGACCGTGAAAGACCATGTGCTGGGCCGCCCCATCGAGATCAACCCGGATCTGCTGATCCTGGCCACGGCGGTGCGCCCCAACGAAAACAAGGACCTCTTCGAGCTGTTCAAGGTGCCCATCAATGCAGAAGGATTCCTGGTGGAGGCCCATGCCAAGCTGCGGCCGGTGGACTTCGGATCGGAAGGCATCTTCATGGCCGGTCTGGCCCACTATCCCAAATCCATCGATGAGACCATTGCACAGGCCCAGGCAGCCGTCTCCCGCGCGGCCACAGTGCTGAGCAAGGAGACGATCTGGGTGGGCGGCGTCACCGCCGAAGTGGACCCCGACAAGTGCGCGGTCTGCTGCACCTGCGTGCGCACCTGTCCATACAACGTGCCGGTCATCGGCCCGGACGGCTATGCCGTCATCGATGCGGCCGGATGTCAGGGCTGCGGTTGCTGTGTGGCCGAATGCCCCGGCAAGGCCATCACCTTGAAGCACTTTACCGATCAGCAGCTCATCGCCAAGACGGTGGCGCTGTTTACCGAATGTAAAACGGCTTAAACGCATTGAGATAAGGAAAGGAAGATTGCCATG
>JBNLAV010000143.1:0-4425 GCA_050302315.1 Desulfobacteraceae bacterium | reverse complement strand
CTTTCTTCTCCTTCATCTCCGTTTCGGTAGCGGCCCCGATGTTGATCACGGCCACCCCGCCCACCAGTTTGGCCAACCGTTCCTGCAGCTTTTCGCGGTCGTAGTCCGATGTGGTCTCATCGATCTGGGCGCGAATGGTTTTGATGCGGCCTTCCAGGGCCTGGCGGCTGCCGGCGCCGTCCACGATGGTGGTGTTGTCCTTGTCGATCCGGATGGTCTTGGAGCGGCCCAGATCATTGATGGAGACGTTCTCCAGCTTGACACCCAGTTCTTCGGAGATCACCTGGCCGCCGGTGAGAACGGCGATATCTTCCAGCATGGCCTTGCGGCGGTCGCCGAACCCGGGCGCCTTTACGGCCGCTACTTTCAGGGTGCCGCGCAGCTTGTTGATGATCAGGGTGGCCAGGGCCTCGCCCTCCACATCCTCGGCGATGATCAGCAGCGGTTTGCCCATTTTGGCCACCTGCTCCAGCAGGGGCACCAGGTCCTTCATGTTGGAGATCTTCTTCTCATGGATCATGATGTAGGGTTCATCCAGAACCGTTGTCATCTTTTCCGAATTGGTCACGAAATAGGGAGAGAGGTATCCGCGGTCGAACTGCATGCCCTCCACGATATCCAGGGTGGTCTCCATGCTTTTGGCTTCTTCGACGGTAATCACGCCCTCTTTGCCGACCTTTTCCATGGCATCGCTGATCAACTGGCCGATGACCAGGTCGTTGTTGGCTGAAATGGCGCCCACCTGGGTGATTTCGTTTTTGTCTTTGGTCGGTTTGGAAAGCTTTTGCAGGGCTTTGATCACGGCGTCCACGCCCTTGTCCAGGCCGCGCTTGAGGGCCATGGGGTTGGTGCCGGCGGCCACCAGTTTCTGGCCTTCATTGTAAATCGACTGGGCCAGGATGGTGGCCGTGGTGGTGCCGTCGCCGGCGGTATCGCTGGTCTTGCTGGCCACCTCTTTGACCATCTGAGCGCCCATGTTTTCGAATTTACCTTCGATTTCAATCTCCTTGGCCACGGTCACACCGTCTTTGGTCACCAGGGGAGCACCGAATGACTTTTCCAGGACCACATTATTGCCCTTTGGGCCCAGGGTTACTTTGACCGCGTTGGCCAGGGTATTGACACCTTTGAGCATTTTCGCTCGGGCCTCGGAGCCATAACAAATCATCTTTGCAGACATGTCGAATCACCTCTCTTTTTATTCTAATACGCCAAAAATATCGTCTTCGCGCATGAAGACGTGTTCCACACCGTCAATTTTGATCTCCATGCCGGCATATTTACCGAACAGGACCCGGTCCCCGGTTTTGATGTCCATAGCCGTGCGCTTGCCGTCGTCGCCGATCTTGCCGGGCCCGACCGACACCACCTTGCCTTCCTGGGGTTTCTCCTTGGCCGTATCCGGGATGATGATACCCCCGGTGGTCTTCTGTTCCTCCTGCACCCGCAACACCAGGACGCGGTCGTTCATGGGTTTGATCTTCATTTTGATTTCACCTCCTGAGCCGATAATTGTTTGATTCTCTGATGCCGAAATATCTTTAAGGAAATCGGCCGGAAATTTCCGGCAGATAAGTCATTCGACGCAATGATAATCATGCCTAAAACCTTGTCAATAACTAATAAAAGGCCAAAATAACGGTATGTTGAAAAGTTTCAGATCTGGGTGAAGTCGATCCTGCAAATCTTGCAGCAGTTTCCGCGACACCCATCTCAAACGGGCATCGGTCCCCATTTTGAACAATCCAGTTTTTAAAGGTCAAACCGAAACGGACAAGCGGTCACCGGACTGAGCAACTATTTTCTTTTATTGACCGCGCGCCAGCCGCCGATGGGTGCAGTGGTGGGTTTGAGAACCCGGTTGAAGTCTCTGGCCGATTCCATGACATAAAAGGCATCCGGGTCTTCGGCATTGATATTCGGTATGATCCATTTAAGATCCCTTCGCCGGCAGGCAATATACAATTCGGCCACCGGGCCGCGCATGCCCTGGCCCATGAAGATGGTGACCGGTTGACCCTTTATTCGGAGCGCCTTTGCAATGGCCTGACCGGCTTCCCGGGTAATCACCCGCAATACCATCAAACCGAAGGCCAGCTTGCGCTCCACGATAATGCCGACGACATTGCCGGTGGCATATCCAAAGGCATAAAATACAACCAGCAGGGGTTGATTATGGATCTGGTTGATCACGGTGCCGGCCACCGTCACCCAGATGGTGATTTCGACAATGGCCAGCGAGAATGCAATCACGGTACGACCCTGAACCGTTGCGATGGTCCGGATCGTGCCGATGGATACATCGCAGATCCGGGCGACGAATATGACCAGGCCGGTCAGCAGAATGCTGTGGTTTAGTATGACATCCATACGGTTTGAAACTTCCCGACCAAGGGCTTCGGGATTTATGACCTCCTCTGGTCAACCGGCTGCGGTCGTTCCGGGACCGGCGAGCCTGATTTCTAATTGTCGTATGGGGTAGCAATGGTTGTGCCACAGTAAATATCGTCAGGATTTAAGATTGTTATCGAAGTGTTAAAATTAAACCGGAACAATAAGTTCCGCTAAAGGGTCGCACAATAACACAGATCTATTGTTGTCCGGGCCTCAACCACATAAACCGATAGCCATCCAGATCCAGGGCCCTGCCGCGGCCGAGACGCTGGTCGGCTATAAGATCCAGGCCGCCCTCGCCCCAGCCGATGGATTCCAAAAGGTCGGGGGCCATGGATTGGCGGTGTCCGGAGAAGTTGTTGATAACCAGGATGCGCTGGGCTTGATTCTGGCGGGTAAAGGCGAATAGGTGGGGATTGCCGCTGGAGACCATCTCCAGGCCGCCGTTGTAAAATGCCGGCAGATTCTTGCGGATGCCTATAAGACGCGCCATTTCGTTGAAAAACCGCCACTGCAGCGTGTCGGCGTCGGTCAGGTCATCGCGGGCTTCCCAGCGGCGCCGGGAGCGGTGCACCCAGCGGCTGTCGCTGACTTTGGCCGGGTCGTCCAGGTAGGTATAGTCGTTGAGCATGCCCCACTCGTCGCCTAAATAGATCAAAGGAATGCCGCTCATGCTGAGCATCATGCTGCGCATCAGGTTGATGCGCCGGACGGCCATTTCGATGTGTTCGGGATCTTCGGACGCCAAGGCCTGTTCCAGTCCTGCCAGGGAGGCCAATGTGCCCGAAATTCGCAGGTCTCCGTTGTTCGGATTGAACTGGAAGGGCATGCCTTTGGCAAACGAACCCGGGAATTTGCCGGTGTAAAAATCATTCAGAAAGCGGCGGTGACCCACCGGGTCGATCCCAACGGCCCGGGCGTCGGCGTCGTCGAAGGTCCAGCCGATATCGTCATGGCAGCGCAGGTAGTTGACCCAGGCGCAATCCCGGGGCAGGCGGCTGCGGTGGCGCATGGCGTGGTCGAGAAGCTTGACTTCGCCGGTGGCCAGGGCCTCCCACAACAGGGCCATCAGGGTTGGGTTATAGGAAAGCCGGCACTCGTCCGGTCGAATATACTTGACGACCTCGTCGGGATGCACAATGGCTTCGGATTTAAACAGCAGCGCCGGGGCGGCGATACCGGCCAGGGCGTTGAAGGCCTGGATGATCAGATGCGCCTCGGGTTGATTCTCGCAGTCGGTTCCCAACCGTTTCCATATAAAGGCCACCGCATCCAGGCGCAGGATGGTTACGCCCTGATTGGCCAGAAAGAGCATCTCTTCGGCCATGGACCGAAATACTTCCGGATTGCTGTAATTCAGATCCCACTGGTAGCTGTTAAAAGTGGTCCAGACCCATTTGCGCATTTCTGCGTGCCAGGTAAAGCTGCCCCGCCTGACCGTGGGGAAGATGTCGCGCAGGTTTTGCTGGTATTGGTCCGGCAGGCGCCGGTCCTCAAAAAGATGGTAATAGGCCTGGTAATCCGCATCGCCGCCCTGGGCCCTGAGCGCCCAGCGGTGCTCGTGGGAGGTGTGGTTGAAGACAAAGTCCAGGGCCAGGTCGATGCCCTCCTTTTGCAGGATGGCGGCCAGTTGGGCCAGTTCATCCATTGTACCGACATCCGGATTGATCGCCCGGTAGTCGCTGACGGCGTACCCTCCGTCGTTGTCGCCGTGAGGTACCGCAAAAAGCGGCATCAGGTGCAGGTAGGTGATCCCCAGTTTTTTGAAATATACGATATGCTCGGGCAGTCTGGCCAGGTTGTCGCTGAACAGATCCACGTAGAGCACCCCGCCCACCATGGCCTGGGATTGGAACCAGTCCGGCTGTTCGATGCGCCGGGCATCCATTGATTTCAGATAGTCCGGACGTTCCAGCCAACTCCGGGCAGCGGTGAGCACAATCTGCTCCAGGTGGTAGAAAAAGTCGTATTGCCAGCCGTACAATTGATGGAGCAGACTGAACAGCCGCTGCCAGTGGTTCTGCAATCGAG
>JBNLAV010000142.1:0-31834 GCA_050302315.1 Desulfobacteraceae bacterium | reverse complement strand
GGAGCCGTGTCAAAAGCGATTTCCTTGGCCTCTCTGAGCAATTCACCGACCAAGCCAAGGACGTTGTCCACTGTATCGATGTGGAGCTTGGCGTTTTCGATATTATCGTTATACTGTTCCAGTCCGGAGATGGTCTTGCGGTACGAAAGTGTGCTGCTGATGCCGGCGGGATCGTCCGACGGGCGATTGATGCGCTTTCCGGTAACGATATGCTCCTGGGTCTTGGCCATCTGCTCTGTCTGGCGGAACAGCTGGGCCGTAATATTGTCTGCCATCATTTTGTTGGTTACCCGCATCGTTTACCCTCCCTAATTGGCGAGCGCCAATATTTGATCCAACATCTCATCGGCCGTGGTGATCAACTTGGCGGCAGCATTGTAGGCGTGTTGAAACTTGACCAGGTTGATCATCTCTTCGTCCAACGATACACCGGAGACTTCCTGGCGGTAATTCTCCAGACCCTGAACCATGCTCTGTTGGTGGTTGTGGTTGATATCCGCCGCCTGGACGTCCGCTCCAACCTTTCCCACGAGTGCGTTGTAATACTCGTCGAATGTACTGCCGCCGGGCATGGTCGCACTGTTTTGCAGGTTGGCGATGGCAATGGCTGCGCCGTTTCCTCCCGGCAGGCCTTCACCGGCGGCGGCCGCCGCGATGAGGTCTGTATCGGCAGCGACGGCGGCATTGACCGCCAAGTCGACCGCCCCGGTACCCGTAAAAAAGTCGAGACCGGCAGCCCCATTGAGGTCAAACCCGGCATTGTGTGCCGCATTGACGCTGGTGCGCAGGTTGTTGGCCAACGTGTCGAGCTGGGTCATATAGTCATTGAGATGCACGTCCCGGGCCTCGATCCAGCCTTTGAGCTCTCCGGCTGAGATGTTGGGCGTGATGTTCACGGTGGTGCCGTCGCTGCTTTCCCAAAAAACGTCCTGTACCCCCACATTGTCTGCAGTGGTGAGATTCCAGGTGGCGGCGCGCTGGACCAGTGGTTTCCCGTTTTCAATATCGACATTGACGAAACCATCGCCATCTTCGTAAGCGTTTACGTTGATCAGCTTGGAGAGTTCGAAGATCAGCTGGTCCCTTTCATCTCTGAAATCGTTGGCATTATGCCCGCTGGTTTCGACCTGGACCACTTTTTGATTCAGATCGGCTATCTGTTGGGCAATTCCGTTGATATCCGCAACCATGGCATCGACATGGGTGTCGATATCCTGTTGCAGATTGCTGAGATTGGCATAGGTCTGATTGAAAACAGCGCTCAGATGCTGCCCGACTGAAATCAACGTCGTGCGCTCGGCAACGCCGGACGGATTGTTGGAAAGAGCCTGCCAGGCATTCCAGTACTCGTTCATGGCGTTGCTGAGACCCGATCCGCCGGCCTCGTCGAACATCAGCTCGGCTTTTTCCAAGGCCTCTTTCTGCGCCTCCCACCGGCCAAGGGATTCGTTTTCGCTGCCCAATTGCGCGGTGAGAAATTGGTCGTAGAATCTCTGGATGCCGGGGTCGGCGGTTACGCCCGTGCTCATGGTCAAACCGTCGACTCGGGTCGGGCTGCCCTGTTGGATAACCAGCCGCTGCCGGGAATACCCGGGGGTGTTCACGTTGGCAATGTTGTTTCCGGTGATGTCGATGGCCTTCTGCTGGGTCAGCAGGGCCGACTGACCGATGTTCATTAAACCCAATAAATTGGCCATTTTACCTCACCTTCAAGCTGGACGTTCTACACGGCGCCCGATATCAAACTGCCGCCCTTTTGATGGGTGCTCATCTGACCGGAAGCGCTGTATACATCAGTGGGCATAACCCACTGCTGAAATACGCCAAGCGCGCCGTGTACGATGTCGAGACAGTGCTGGATAATCGCCCTGCTTTCCGCATTGGCGGCTTTAATCCTGGGTACAATTTCATTTAATGAGGCGCTCAAGCGTCTCATCCTGGACGCCCGACGGTCGTCGCAGCTTTCGGCCAGCGTCGACAACTTGATCTCATCAACACTAAGATGACGATCGGCGGCAATCCGGTGAATGAGGATCTGGCGCTTTCGCCCCAGTTGATGCAGTCGTGCCAGCAATTCCTCTTTTTCCTCAGATGCGCTTGTCAATTGATCCGCATTGGCCAGCAGCGCCGCCTGCTTCTCTCGATGGATAACAGGCAACAACTGCTGGTAAACTGTTTCGGATTCTTCCAGAACGCTTAACAAGGCATCAATGGTTGCCGTCATGGCGTGTTTCCCTTTTTATACCCTATGCGCGGGTATTGATTTTCTGTAGAATGATGTCGTTTTCAAAGGACTCTTTCAACATATCCGATGCCACCTGTTTGGCCGGTACATTGTAAGTTCCCTTCTCAACCTCCATTTGAACCTGGCGGACCCTGTCTTCATGGCCTGCCGTCGTCTGGTTCACCTGCTGAGCCGCTTGCAGCGCTTTTTTGGCATGATCGGACAGTTCCACCCGATCGACGTTGCCGGGTGAGCCCTGCACGGTCGGTTTGGTGTCATCTACCTTCTGTTGCTGCTGTTGAGCCTGTTTGATGTAAGCATCCAGTTGGATAGGCGAATTGTGATCTGATACTTTCAAAGTGTTCCTCCTTTGTTACAAAAGCCCCCGGTTCTCAACTGGTCGTCGAGCAGTTGAGAACCAAAACACAATACCTGGTCCCTGATTAAGAGAGACCCTCTGGATGCTATATCGCCCACTGATGATATAACTTTATTTTTTTTTGGTTTCATTGCTTTGCATGGTCGCCATTTGTTCATACATCGCCCTTGCCAAACCAAGTCCGCGGCCGTAGGAAACAGATTTTGCCACTTCATCGTCCAGCATGCCGGTGTATATTTTTTCGGCCTGGCTTCTGCCGAACAGCCCGTCTTCAGGGACTGTTTTTCGCATCTGCTGCATCATGTATTTGACAAAAAGCGCTTCAAAATCATTGCAGGCCTCTCCAAGCTTGGTCGTGTCGTTTCGGTGGCCGGGCTTTTCGGTCGATTGGAGGCCGCCGCCCTTTATCTGGAACGGGGTGATCGCATTGTTGAGGGCATCGGGCATCAAATCACCTCCAGATCGGCTTGCAAGGCGCCGGCCGCCTTGATGGCTTGAAAAATCGCAATCAGATCGCGCGGTGACACCCCCAACGCATTGAGCGCGTTCACCACGTCTCCGATGCTGGTACCGGACGGTATCACCACCAGTTGGTTCTCGCCTTCCACGATAGAGAGATCGGTTTCGGGCGTAACCACCGTTTCACCGCCTTCGCTGAACGGCAAGGGTTGCGATACCTGGGGGGATTCTTTGATCACGATGCTCAGGTTCCCGTGGGCGATGGCGATGGTGGAGATGCGGACATTTTCACCCATGACCACTGTACCTGTCCGCTCGTTGATGATCACCCGGGCCGTGATGTCCGGCTGCACCTCAAGTTTTTCGATCATGGCCACCAGACCGACGATGTTGCCCAGATAATCCATGGGTACTTTGACCTCCACGGTTCCGGCATCCTGAGCGGCGGCAATCCGGTCAAAGAAAAGGCCGTTGATGGCATCGGACATGCGGGTGACAGTGGTAAAATCGGGTTGACGCAGGCTGAGCGTCAAGCTGCGGCGCGCATTGAGGTTAACCTTAACCTCGCGCTCCACCAGGGCGCCATCAATGACACGCCCGACGGTGGGAAAATTTTTCTGGATCGATCCCCCCTGCCCCTCGGCGGAAAATCCGCCGGTATTGACCGGGCCCTGGGCAACCGCATAAACCTCGCCGTTGGCGGCTTTGAGCGGTGTCATTAAAAGGGTGCCGCCCTGCAGGTTTTTGGCGTCTCCTATGGAGTTGACCAGCACATCGATGCGCCGGCCGGATTTGGCAAACGGCGGCAGTTCGGCGGTGACCATTACAGCGGCCACATTGGAAATGGCGATATCGGATGCCTTCACGGTGATGCCCATTTTTTCCAGCATGCTGACCATGGATTGAATCGTGAACCGCGATTTTTTGCCGTCACCAGTGCCATCCAGACCCACGACCAGGCCGTAACCCACCAACTGGTTGTCCCTGACGCCTTTAATATCGGCCAGGTCTTTGATGCGAACAGCGCCGAGCCAGGACGGATGCAGCACAAAAAGAAGCAGCACGATGATCGGAATCACCTTTTTGAAAGCGATGTCTGCAGATGGCTTGAACATATGGGTTCCTCTTCGCAAATTAAAACGGCCAGATATTGTCCAAAATGCGCACCAGCCACCCCGGCCGCTGCTGATCGTTGACAATGCCGCTGCCGCTGTAGCTGATACGGGCATCGGCGATGTAAGTGGACTGGACCACATTCTCGCCCGAGATATCCCGGGGTCGAACCACGCCTGTCAAGGTGATGATCTGGTTTTCATTGTTCACCCGCACTTCACGGTTTCCCTCGATGACAAAATTGCCGTTCGGCAGTATCTGCACGATCCGTGCGCTGATATAGGCTTCCAGAGCGCCGCTGCGCACCGTGGAGCCGGTGCCCTCGAATTCACTTTCGTAGCTGGCCTGGGCCGGTGAGAAAGGATTGAAAAAGGCCTGGGTGCTCGGAAATTCATCTTCTAACTTAAAAAAGCTCGACAATCCCACATCCAATGAACTGGCGCGATCGGTATCGGTACTGGCCTTGTTGCTCGCGCTGGAGCTCTCCACAATGCGGATGGTCACGATGTCGCCGATACGGCGGGCTTTGGCATTGACGAACATTTCACCCAGGGAGCGGCCGCCATTCTCAACCCACAGCGATCCGTTGGCGGTTGCATCGTGAGAGGCCAGGGACGCCATCTGCGCCGGCTGGGTCATTTGCGCAGAGGGCGCCAGCTTTCTGGCGGGAGATTCGGATTGGACCACCGGAGGCGTTGCGCATCCGAACAGAAGCGCGACGACGGCTGCCAGGTGCACCCCGGCCAGCATGTTTCGTCCTGCTTTTTTAAGATGGTGTTGCATGGCTGCTCCTTAAAAATCGACCAGTACGGTCTGATCGTCGACGACCTGGGCATAGATCCGTTTTTTGGAACGGAGGTTGATTACCTTGATGCGCTCGCCCTTCGCGCCGTCCTGTTTGGCCATACCCTTGACCGATATTTTTAGCACAGGGGTCTGCGCAATGATCTGAACGATGTCACCGCGGCGCACCAGCGGTGGCGATTCGATTTGATCCATGCGCAGGATGCAATCCGCCGCGATATTCCGTGTGACCCGTCGGCCCAGGGCCTGATCCAGACGAACGACCACATTGGAAGGCGCCCGGTCCAGGTTCATCCGTTTGACGTGAAGATCATCCTTTTCGATGGGCTGATATTTTCCAAGGGGTTTGGCCGTCATGATCACATCGCTCCACACCTCGATATGCGCTGGGACGGTGATCCTCCTGACGTGCCGGCCCTCAACCGCTATGTGAACGCTGAAGGGGGTTGCGCCAAGCCAATCATTATGTTTAGGGGAAGCGACCCGCAGGGTGACCCGGCCCGACGGCGCCTGAAGGGGCTGCTGGAAGCGAATCTCCTTGATTTTCATCTGGTCCGGACCCCAAGGGGCGTTTCGGACAATATACCGTTCCACCGCATCGCGGATGGTCGCCGGGTCGATGGTTTGTTCAGCCTGAGCAGGAGCCGCGGCAACGGTATGACGCCACCCCATGATCAATACCATCATGACGGCAGCCGCTATGGCGGCCCAGTGAATCGACCTCAGCCTGTCAAAATCAGCTCTCATATTGCTACCGCTTCAATGTGTTGACCATCTGCAGCATATCGTCTGCCGTCTGGATGGCTTTGCTGTTGATTTCATATGCCCGCTGCGCCGTGATCATGTTCACCATTTCATCCACCACGCTGACGTTGGACATTTCCAGATACCCCTGGGCGATGGTGCCGAAACCATCGACGCCGGGCGTACCGGTGGTGGGATCGCCCGAAGCTGCGGTTTGCATGTACAAATTGCGGCCGATGCTCTGCAGCCCCGCGGGGTTGACAAAATGGGCCAGCTCGATATTGCCCACCACCACCGGAGCGGGAGATCCCGGTTGAAGCACGGACACCGCACCGTCGGTGCCGATGGAAACCGCCAAAGCGTCCGTGGGAATGGTAATTTCCGGCTCCATCAACAGCCCGTCCGGAGAGACCAGTCGCCCTTCACTGTCAATCTTGAAGTTTCCAGCCCTCGAGTAGGCGATATCGCCGCTAGCCTGTGTGATCTGGAAAAACCCCTGGCCTTCGATAGCCATGTCCAGTTCATTCTGGGTATGCTGAAAGTTTCCCTGGATAAAGATCTTCTGGGTGGCGACGGGGCGCGTGCCGTGTCCGATCTGAATGCCGGTCGGCACTTCGCTCCCGCCGGCGGCGGAGGTGCCGGGGGGGCGCACCGTCTCATACAGCAGGTCCTGGAAATCCGCACGGCTGCGTTTGAATCCGGCGGTGTTGACGTTGGCCAGATTATGGGAGATGACATCGATATTGGTTGTCTGGGCCTGCATGCCCGTCGCTGCGGTCCAAAGACTACGCATCATGATCAGAACCTCCTTTTGATGATCGACCGTGGATAAAGCATTTGCTACACACTTCTGCCCACCTCATTGACGGTTTTGGCAGTGGCATCATCGGCCGCGCGCATCACTTTTTGATAGGTCTCAAAGACCCGTAGCGTTTCAATCATGTCGGTCATGGTTCGAACGGCATTTACATTGGACATTTCCAGGGTTCCCTGGGAGAGGCGTGCTTCATTCGTGTCGCCAAGACCGGCATCGGGGTTGTTCGCTTTGAAAAGGGTGTTCCCCGTCTTCGTTAAAAGATGGGGATTTTCGAAATCGACCACCTTCAGAACGCCGACCACCTCTCCATCCACCGTCAGCTCGCCTTCTTCGCCGATGACAATGCGGTTGCCTTCTATGGCGATCTCACCGCCCTGCCCCATCACCGGCCATCCGTCGGGGGTGCTCAGCACGCCGTCTGCATTAATGGCGAAACGACCGCTTCGGGTATAACGCAGCCCTTCGGGTGACTGGACTTCGAAAAACCCCTTCCCCGCGATGGAGACATCCAACTGCCGGCCGGTGCGCTGCAAAGCGCCGGATTCGAAGTTGGTGACATAGGCCATGGGCAGGGCGTAGGGAGACAATATGGCTGGGCTTTTTTCTGCATTTTCGGGTTGGACCGCATCTTCCATGCGAAAAACCGGTTGATCGGCCTTGAATCCGGCCGTGTTTACATTCGCCAGGTTGTTGGCATAGACGTCCAGACGCATTTGCTGCAATATAGCGGCCGATCCTGCCTTATAAATACTACCACTCATGATCCATTCCTTTTCATGACATCCATGTTTGATGACAGCAACGAACGTGCCACGGCGGCTAAGTTTTCAAATATACATAATTTCAGTATATTAGACGCGGTGTTCATTCTATCCATTCCCTGGCCCGGCAATTTTTGCCGACCGGTATCATGCAACCGCCTCCAGCCTTTGATGCGGCCTGGATGCGCGCGCGGACCGCATTTTGAGCGCCAACTCCACTTCGGCCTGGGAAAACCCCATTTCATCGGCGATCGCTTCGGTCCGATCTCCGGAGGTTGTGATTTTGTCTATCTTCTCCTGGATACTGTGCACTTCCGGCGATAGCGTTCCAACTGGCTGAAAGCCGTCAACGCGTTGTCGGGCGCGGCATTGAGATCCGGCATCAAAGGACACGGCACCGGCATTTTCCAGCAGGGTGTTCATCTTGATGCGCTCGGTTTCGATGATGGCGCTCAATCCATTGAATACCGCATCGATCTGCGAAGCGAGCAGGCTGCTATGAAATTGCGGGTTTTGGGGCTGCGATGTTTCATGGGACATGTGCGACATCCGGACGAACAACTCTTTTCGGGGTTTGCGGATCTTTCCGAGCACCAGAAGGAGCAAACTGAAAAAACTGATGCACGTCACGCCGGCGGAGACTGCCAACATCCAAATCGGTATGGTAATGTCTGTCATCATAATCAATCCTTTACATCGTGTCGCCAGGGCAATCCGGCGCCCTATTCTTCCAGTAATCCGTCTTTGCGCAGTTTGCTGCGCAGGTGAATCACGGCCTGCGAGTGAATCTGGGATACGCGCGATTCGGTGATCCCCAAAACCTCACCGATCTCTTTCATGGTCATTTCATCGCTGTAATACATCGAAATCACCAGCCGCTCTTTTTCGGGCAGCTGTTCGATATGATCGGCCAGCCGCATTTTGATCTCCTTGATGGCCGTCATCGAGAGCGCATCCCGTCCACTGCTTCCCAAAAGACTGCCGAGGAACTGCTCTTTTTCGTCCTTGGTGGCATAACCGATCTCTTCAAAGCTGACGAAGGAGATGCTGGACATGCGTTTGACTTGATAGAACTGGTCCAGATCCATATCCATCTCATCGGCCACTTCCTGGTCTTCGACTTCCCGACCGAGTTTCTGCTCCAGCTTGAGGTATGCTTTTTCCAGATTGCGGATCTTCTTGCGGGTGGTTCGCCCGATAAAGTCTCTCGACCGGAGTTCACTCAATACAGCCCCTTTGATCCGAAAGACGGCATAGGTCATGAACTTGTTGTCCCGGGACGGATCGTATCGTTCCAAGGCCTGGATCAACCCGATGATCCCAACGTTGACCAGGTCGTCGGTTTCCACCGTTGGCGGCAGGTGGGTCGCAATGCGGTTGACGATACGATTGACGTAGGGAAGATATTCGGAAATGATCTGATTCCGAAGGGTATAGTCATTCTTGTCGAGTTCTTTGATTTGTGCTTCTACCAATGATGACATCTTATTCTCCATCAAGGTTTCGTTAGTGTTCTACAAACGGTTTACCTTAAGGCGGTTTCTACCTGGGAATATCCGTCATTCCCCATTCAAAGTGACGTTTGCTTTCCCCGTCAAACTGCGCGCTGGCGATCTTTCGGGCCAACACCGCAAAATTCCGACTGGCTTTCGTCAAGGGGGAAAGTTCGCTGACGACGCGTTGCTTGCGGACCCCTTTTCGCAGGTTTTCGTCAAGCACGATGCCGCCGTAGTAATCGATCTTTACATTCAAAAACCGGTCGGCCACCAGATTGAGTTGGCGATATACATCATCCGCCTCGTCGTCGTTGGCAACGGCGTTAATCACCAGTTTAAACTGATCCGTTCCGTATTTCACGGAGAGCACCTTCATCAGCGCATAGGCATCGGTAATGGACGTCGGTTCAGGCGTGGCAACGACGATGATCTCGTCGGCATTGATATTGAAGTAAAGGACATTGGACGATATTCCTGCGGCCGTGTCGATCAGCATAATGTCGAAGTCGCTGATAAAGGTCTCCAATTGGCTGAAGACCAGGTGCCGGTTTTCTGCAGACAAGCAGGTCAGTTCCTGAATACCCGATGCAGCCGGAAGGATCTTGAGTCCGCCCGGTCCGGATACGACGATCTCCGTCAATTTCTTTTCGCCCTGGATGAGATGCGACAGGTTGTATTCCGGCGTGAGCCCTAACAGCACATCGAGATTGCCAAGTCCCAGATCTGCATCCAGGATCAAGACCTTCTTGCCGAATCGGCTAAGGGTAAATCCCAGATTGGCGACGATATTGGTTTTTCCAACCCCGCCTTTGCCGCTGGTGATCGCAATGATTTTGGGTCTTTTTTTCCCATTGGACGAACGCCGGCCGGCCTTTGGCTTTTCTTCATTTTTCATTCTTGCATGCGCCTTTAAATCAATGACGTTACTGATTAGATCCGTCTCATTCATTGTCATTAATACCTGCTGCCGGCATATCCGCGTGCCAGGCGATTAAAGGGTTGAGGAACAATCAGATCACTGCAGCACATACGGCAAGGCTTGAATTGCTGCCCCATGGCCTCAGCGGAATCTTTGAATACCATCATATTATCCGTATTGATGCGCTTCACCGATTTACACTCGTGGAAATGGAAGATATCGGAATTTCGGTTGGCCACATAGTAGCGCTCCGGCAATGGCCGCTTGGAGCGTGTCACCAACGTTACGGATTGGGAATCGTCGTAGTCTCGGTTCGTCCCTTCACCCACCAGCAGATTGGCGAACAACTCGGCTGTCGCAGATTTAAGCGTTTCACCGATTTTTGGACTGTCCGAGAGGAACCCGACGGGCAGCTCGTGCGCATCGGACTGATTGATCAATGCACCGATGTCCAAACACCAGTCCAAGCCGGTGAAACAGAGGCTGTGGACGGTCAGCGGCTTGAAGTATTGAACCATTCGCGCCATGGTCTTTTCCTGTGTCGCCGCGTTGATCACCAGGATGTGTTCCGCATGATCGAAAGCCGCCAGGAGGCGCCTGAGTTTTTCTCGCTGCAAAGGATCTTCCAAAGCGACTGCCGGGGTGTCCACGACGATGTGGGAAAAGCGGTCCCATCGAGAGAGGACCGATGCAATTTCATCTGTCTTAAATGCCTTTTCGAAGGGGACGCCGATGATGGGAGCGAATCGCTCCAATTCGACTGCGCCGGCCACCCGTTGGTTGTCCAGGCTCAACACCGCCACAGATTCCGGATGATGCAAGGCCTGTTTTGCGGCCATTTTGGCCACCGCGGATGTCTTTCCGGCCCCTGAGGGACCGATCATGATCATACATTTCTGTTGGGTGGGTGGGCATTCATGCTTTGTGCCGAAAAATTGCCTGGCCTGTATGGCCTGGGAGAGTGCCTGTGCGGTGTCCCTGGGGTATGTTGCGTCTTCGTCGGGAAGCAATCCTTGAACCTGTCGGTCCCATTCCGCGGCGATGGCTTTGCTCAGCCCTCTGTCGCGCAGTCGCTGGTAAAGCGCAGAGCGGGAGCGTTGGGAATCGGACGCTTCCATCAATTGCACAATTTTGGGCTTGAGAATCTTTTGCCCTGTCTTGGTGATGGGTTTAAACCGACTGAAAATGCTGGCTTTTTCAGAGGAGGCATCTTTTGCCGTTGAAGGCGCGGGCCCTTTGTCGCCACCTGCCGACGACGAGGGGTGCGAAACGGCTTGCGGTTGTTTGTCGATGGCCGCCGTCACCACGACCTGGGTGGACTCCTTTTTCCCCAGGAAACGATTGTGCTTCTTCTGAGATTTTGCCGATAGAATGACGGCTTCTTCACCGAATTCTTTTTTGATCAGGCGCAACGCCTCAGACATGCTGGGTGCTTCAAAGCGTTTAATCTTCATCTGTCAACTCCACAACACCTATGGATTGAATCTTAACGTTGGGAACAATTTCATCATAGGAGACGACGCTGATGTTGGGCATGAACCGGTCAACCAGTCGCTTGAAGTGCATCCGGATCTGCGATGAACACAGCGTCACTGGCTGCAGATTCATCGGTCCGAACTTTTCGAGCTGTTTGGCCAGTTTTTCCATGGCCATCTGGGCCAGTTGCGGATCGATGGAGAGGAACTCGCCCTGGTCTGTTCGCTCGATGGCCTCCGCCAATCGACGTTCCAGCGGATGCCCCAATGTGACCACCATCAACTCACCGTCGGGCGTCATGAACTGACGGGTGATGGTGCGGCTCAGCGCCTGGCGTACATGTTCGGTGAGCACTTCGAGCTGCTTGACCACCGGCGCCCAATCGGCCATGGCTTCAGCGATCGTCAGCAGATCCCGGATCGACACTTGCTCCCGAACCAGGTTCTGCAGCACCTTCACGACGCCGCCCAGGGAAATCAGGTTCGGCACCAGCTCTTCAACAACCTTGGGATGGGACTCTTTAAGGGCGTCCAGGAGGTTTTGGACCTCCTGACGTCCAATCAGTTCATGGGCATGCCGGCGAATGACATCTGAAATATGCGTGGTCATCACCGTCGCCAGGTCGACCACCGTGTAGCCTTTGGCAATGGCCTCTTCCCTTGCCTGCTCCTTGATCCACAGTGCATCGATACCGTAAGTCGGTTCCGTGGTGGGGATGCCGCGGACGGATTCATCGGCCAGGCCCGGGTTCATTGCCAGGTAGTGATGGGGCATCAAGTTGCCGTTGCCCACCTCATTGCCTTTGAGCAGAATGCGGTACTCTCCGGGTTTGAGCTGCATGTTGTCCTGGATGTGAACCGACGGAACGACAATGCCGATCTCCTGTGCAATCTGGCGGCGAATCGATTTGATGCGATCGAGCAACTCGCCGTCCTGCTGGACATCCACCAGCGGTATAAGGGAGTAGCCGATCTCGAGCCCGATGATGTCCAGTGGCGGCAATGGTTTGAAGCCGTCCGGGTCCTGGTGCTCGTCGTCCGGTTCGACGACATCTCCTTGGGCCTCAGCATCTGCTTCGTTCTGTCTGTCGCCTTGATAGACGAAGTAGGAGACACCGCCGGTAATAATGGCCAGTACCAGAAAAGGCACGGTCGGCAGACCCGGGATCAGACTGAAGAGAAACAATATCCCCGACGATACGGCCATGACACGCGGACGCATAAACAACTGTGCGCTGATTTCCAGTCCCAGATTGCTGTCCGAGCCGGCCCGGCTGACCACGATACCGGCCGCCGTCGAGATAATCAGTGCCGGCACCTGACTGACCAATCCATCTCCGATAGTGAGCAAGGTATAGTTTGCAGCGGCATCTGAAAATGACATGCCGTTTTGAAACACACCGATGGCAAAGCCGGCGATGATATTGATAAAGGTAATGACAATACCGGCGATGGCGTCGCCGCGTACAAATTTGTTGGCACCGTCCATTGAACCGTAATATTCTGATTCGCTGGATATCTCCTGTCGCCGGCGGCGGGCTTCGTCATCATCGATCAGGCCGGCATTCAGGTCGGCGTCGATACTCATCTGCTTGCCCGGCATGGCATCCAGGGTAAAGCGTGCAGCGACCTCGGCGATTCGGCCGGCGCCTTTGGTGATGACCACAAAATTGATCACCACCAGGATGATGAATACAATCAGCCCCACCACATAATTGCCGCCCACCACAAAGCTTCCGAAGGCCTTGATCACGCCGCCGGCCGCCTGTATGCCCTCGTTTCCGTGCAACAGGATCAGGCGGGTCGATGCGATATTGAGGGCCAGTCGAAAGAGCGTGGCCATCAGGAGAATGGATGGAAAGGCGGAGAACTCCAGGGGGCGCATCACATACATGCCGACCAGCAGGATAACGATGGCAAAGGTGATGTTGAAGGTCAAAAACAGATCGAGCAGCATGGCCGGTATGGGAATTATCATCACCATGAGAATGCACATGGCGGCGAATCCCATCATTACATCTGAGTTTTTGTTCAGGAATCCGAAGCGTTCCGGTGTATGTGCAGCTTGAGCAAGTTCCATATCTTCCCATCTTGTTTTTTGGTTCGTCGCTGTCGGAATAGCTAATTTGCATTTTCCATGCCTGCTATTCGGACCGCTGCATGTTTTGGTGCTAATAGCTGCAGGAAATCTTATCTGTCTGTAATATCAGGAAATTGAAAATCAGAAGGGGTACAAGCGTATTGTGGATGGACGGTCGGGTGTCAATAATCCGATGGTGGTACATGGAAGGTCTCCGTCAAAAAATCGCCTCCTTGCGAGGGGCGGATTCGGGCTGGACGGAATTATTGGACCATTCCTTTGAGGCGATAGACGTACGCCAAGATTTCGGCAACCGCATGATACAGCTGGCCCGGTATGAACTGGTCGATCTCGACGCTCTTAAACAGGGCGCGTGCCAGCGGTTTCTGCTCGATGACGGGCACATCGTTCTCCTTTGCCACGTCCTTGATCCGCTGGGCAAGGTGGCCGGCTCCCTTGGCCACCACTTGCGGCGCCTGCATATCGCGTTCAAATTTGAGGGCCACTGCCAGATGGGTGGGGTTGGTGATGACCACCGTGGCATCCGGGACGGCGTCCATCATGCGTCGCATGGCCATCTCGCGTTGCACCGCCCTGATTCTGGAGCGCACCATGGGGTCGCCTTCCCGCTGCCGATACTCGTCCTTGACTTCCTGCTTGGTCATGCGCAGATCGCGTTCGTGCTGCCAGCGTTGGAAAAAAACGTCCATGGCCGCCAATATGATCAGCACCAGACAGGTGTAGTATCCCAGTTTGAGCGCTGCATGCCCCATGAAAGAAAGGATATCCTGGAGGGAAAGAGAGACCAGCGCGGGAATTTGATCCATGTCTTTGCGCAGCATGACGTAGGCCATTGCACCGATGACAATCACCTTGAGCACCGCTTTGGTGGATTCCACCAGAGAGCGCAAGGAGACCAGCCTTTTGATACCGTTGATCGGGTTGAGCTTGTTGAACTTGGGGGTGAGCGTTTCACCGCTCAACATAAAACCGGTCTGTGCGATATTGCTGAAGATGCCGGACAGGATGACCACCGCACAGATTGGAACCAGGATGATGAAGATGCGTTGAAAAATCTCCCAAAGGAGTACATGAGCGGTTTGGACGCCGAATTCGCTGTGAAAAATCTGGGTCAGCACCGTTCGCATCACATCGCCCAATTGATTGAACATCCAGCCGCCGCCGAAAAAGAACACCGTCATGGCGCTCAGCAGCACCATCACCGATGGAATCTCGCGACTGTTGGCGACCTGGCCCTTTTTGCGTGCTTCCTCACGCTTTTTGGGTGTCGCTGGTTCGGTTTTATCCTGGTCGTGGCCGGCGGCCATTATGCCCCTTTCTTATGGATAGCGGTGGTTTTCATGACAGCATGTGCATGAGGCCCTGAATGCTCTGGCCAAGGGCATGAAAAGCGCCCTTCAGAAAACTGGTCAGATAGGGCAGCGAAAATCCCAAAAACAGCAGCCCCAACAAAATCTTCACCGGCATGGCGACGATGAAGATCTGCATCTGCGGCACGGTCCTGGCCACCAGACCGAGGGCGACACTGGTCAGCAATAGCGCCACCATGACCGGCGCACCGATCTGCACTGCTATGATAAAGGCATGGGAGGTGGTCTGCATGATCAATTCATACAGGTTGCTATCGAACCGTGCGCCCCAGATCGGTATGGTTTCGAAACCGTCCACCAGCGCTTTAATGAAATAGTAGTGAATATTAAGGGTCAGGAACACCATGAAAGCAAAGAGGTTGAGAAATTGGGAGAGCATCGGGATCTGCAAACTGGATGCCGGATCCACGACGTTGGCGATGGCAAACCCCATCTGAAAACCGGCCATCTGACCGGCCAGTTGGACGCCGGCAAACAATAACTTTACCATTAAGCCGATGATCATCCCGATGGCGATTTCCGAACCGATGCCAATGGCCAGGGCGACCGGCGCCGTGTCAATGGATGGAACGGCAATATTGAGACGGGGCAGCAACAGCCACGTCACCGAAAAGGCCAATCCCACCTTGACCAGCACAGGTGTGTTGCGTGACTCCAGAAACGGTACAACAAAGAGAATGGCGGCCACGCGCACCAGCACGAATAAAAAAAGCAGAACTTGATCCAGCGGGAATGTGAGAGAGAGCATTCTTTGCCCCGGTACCTGGCTGGCTGTGCCAGGTAAAAGTTTTAACTCAACATTCGGGTTTCACTCAAATTCAGTCTGAAACACTGTGTAGGAGCGGCTTTTAGCCGCGAAAAGGGTCCTATACAGGCATTCCGCGGCTAAAAGCCGCTCCTACATGAATGCCGAAAGTTGAGTTTTAAGTCATTGTCATGAACTCTACCGTAAATGCTTCTAAACTGTTCTTTTCCGGATCGAAATCGAAATCGCTATCGAGATCGGGGTTGAACTGATTCGCGTTGCAGCTAATTTCGATTTCGATAGCGATTCCGATTTCGATGATCTTCTCCAGAAATCCGATACTTTGAGTCGACGACATTACGTTTTAAGTTTAAACGTTTCAACCTGCACCCAATCTACGTCCTCCTCCGCCCCGGGTCACCTGACATACATCGGTATGTTATTGAACATGTTCAGCGCGAAATCGCTGATCACCCGAAGCATCCAGGGGAAAAAGACCAGCAGGGCCAGAGCGACCCCCAGCATTTTGGGAACGAAGACCAGGGTCATCTCGTTGATTTGAGTGGCAGCCTGGAAGATACTGACCAGAATGCCGACCACCAGACCGACGCACAGCATGGGGCCGGCGAGCATAATGGCGGTCTTGATGGCTTGCAGAAAATAGCCGGTTACAAATTCAGGCGTCATTGTTCATCCTCCTGCTTCAGAGCGCAAAGCTTTTGACCAAAGAACCGACGATCAGGTACCAACCGTCGGTGAGTACGAATATCATGAGTTTAAACGGCAACGATACCATGACGGGCGGCAGCATCATCATGCCCATGGAGAGCAGGACACTGGCCACCACCATGTCGATGATCAAGAAGGGTACATAGAGCATGAACCCGATTTGAAACGCCGTCTTCAGTTCGCTGATGATAAAGGACGGTACCAGTACGTGAAATGGAACCGCTTCGATATTTTTGGGTCGTTCCAGTTTGGCCACATTGATCATCAAGGCCAGATCTTTTTCCCGGGTTTGGCGTGCCATGAATTTCCTTACCGGCACGAGTGCCTTCTCGAAGGCATCCTGGGCGCCGATTTCATTCGCCAGGTAGGGCTTGACCGCTTCTTGGTGAACGTTTTGCCAAACCGGCGCCATTATGAAAAACGTAAGGAACAGGGAAAGGCCAACGATAATCTGGTTGGGCGGCAGTTGGTTCGATCCAATGGCCTGGCGCAGCAGGGACAGGACGATGGCGATGCGCGTAAAGGATGTCACCATCACCAGAATGGACGGTGCGAGGGAGAGTACCGTCAGCAGCAGAAAGATCTGCATGACCACCCCCGTCTTTCCACTGTCGGCGTTTTGGTCCACATCGACGCTCAACAGCGGCACCGGGTTGGCGGGTGTCTGGGCCGTTGCCGGCTGAGGCGCAACGGTGCAGAACAGGACGAACATCAGGATGATGGCGCTTCTGGCGATTAAGTGTTGCATGATGGCGCTACCGTTTTGTTTTCTTCGATGCTTTTGTGCTTTTGGGCTGCCGGATTCATCAGGCGCTGGAGATGCTCCTTGAAGCTTGCCGTGCGCCGATCGTTGTGTGATTCAGCCGCGATGCTGCCAATGAGGTCCGGATCGTCGATCCGGGTCAGCAAATTCACTGCGTCTGTTCCGACGCCGAGCACCAGAACGGATCCGGGAATTTTCACCATGGCGATGCTTTTTTTGACGCCGACGTATTGACTTTCCAATACCTGGATCATTTTACGGTTGCCGCCCGGGTGCATGGCCAGTTTTCCTTTGGTCAACCGGTACAACCCCCATACCAGCAGCAGCACCACGCCAAGGGCCATGACCATCTTTAGGGCCGCCATGGTCAAGTCCGGCGCCGCGCTCATTTGAGTTTCTCCAGTCGTTCTACTGTGGAAATGACTTCGGTCAGTCGAATGCCGTATTTGTCGTTCATCACCACGACATCCCCCTTGGCGATCAATCGATTATTGGCCAGTATCTCCAGCGTATCACCCGCAGGTTTGCCGAGTTCGATGACAGACCCCTGCCCCAGCTTGAGCAGGTCGTTGATCATCATTTTCGTGCGGCCGAGTTCCACCGTTATTTCCAGGGGAATATCCAGGATGAAATCCAGGTTGGACGGCGAGTTCCCGTTTGCGTGACCCTTCAGGTCGTTGAATGCAAAAGATTCAACCGGTTCGGTCGTCTTCGGGGGCGGCGCACCTGTTCCGGCGTCCGTCATATTACCGTTGGCGGGCGGTTGTTCCATGCTGTTTTCCGGTGTGTCCATTTGCGTTATTCTCCTTTATCTTCAAGGATCCGTTCGGTGACCTGAATGGCGCGGTTCCCCTTGATCACACCCGGCATGCCGAGGTACTTGGGAACGCCTTCCACTTTGATCATGACGGGATCCTGAGGGCCGGTATTGATTTTCACGATATCGTCCTTTTCCATCGCCAGGATTTGGCCGATACTGCGAACGGTCATGCCCAGTTCGGCAACCAGGTTGACTTCGGTATCGCGCAGGAGCGTCCCCAATTGATCCCGGAAGACGTGGGCGCGATCCTTTTCTCTCAGGTATCGGGACGAAAGTTTGTCTTTGATCGGCTCCAACATGAGAAAAGGCGTGCAGATATGAATGTTGCCCGTGAAATTCTCACCGCTGATGGAGATGACAAAGGTGAGCACGAGGTCACCGGGACTGACCAGATTCACAAACTCAGGTTTGGTCTCCGTTTTCTTTTGGACAAATCTGATATTGTAGGCGACCTTCCAGGCATTCTCCAACTCCTGGAGAATTTCAGAATAGAACCTACGCAGCATGCGCTTTTCGATCTGGGTAAATTCCCGGATGGTGTTCAACGGTTTTCCCTCCCCGCCGAACATGCAATCGATGATCGCAAAGCCCAAATTCGGCTCGACGGCCATGAGGGCCGAGCCGATCAACGGCTCCATCGTGTAAATGCTGAAACCGGTTGGATTGGCAAATGCCTGTAAAAATTCGCCAAACTTAACGATCTCTTTTGAGACCATTTTGACTTCCAGGGGATGCTGAAGCGAACTGGTGAGACTGACATTCAGCAGGTTGATGAACTTGTCGTACACTTCGTCCAACGCATCGAACTGGTCCCTGAGCATCAGACTCTGGGCAGTCAAATCATAGGATTTGGCCTCTGAACTAGCGGGCTCTTCAGCCTCTTCTTCGATGCTGACCTCGCCGCTGTCCATGGCGTTGAGCAGCGCATCGATCTCCTCTTGTGATAGTATCTTGTCAGCCATAATTCCGTGCCGTTATTGGACTACGAATTCAGTAAAATAAATTTTTACGATCTGGCCTTTTTTGAGAACCGCATTCATTTTGACCATGAGTTCATCCCGTAATGCGATTTTGCCCGGCGTCGTCGAGATGTCGGCATATTCTTTCGTCGGCAAGATCATCAGAATCGAATCGCGCAGTTGAGCAAGGCGCATTTCTATCTCTTCGACTACTTCGCCGGCTTCCACCTTCTCGTTCGCCTTCAATTCCAGCTCCATCGTCAGTCGCAGGTAGCGTTTACCACCGTGGTCCGCCAGATTGACGATCAAGGTGTCCAGACGATAAAGCGGTCCGATGGTCACTTCTTCCACAACAGCCTCTTCCACTTCTTCATCCTGACTGTTTTGCATCTGGACTGCTGCGAGACCGGCATTCATCTGGCTCCAAAGCAAAAAGAATCCGCCGCCCATCATTCCCATGAGAAGCAAGAACACGGCTGCGATGATAATGATCACTTTTTTGGACATTTTTTCCTCCGTAGGTTTCCATCACCTATTGCACATTTTGCGACGCTGCTTTCTGTTGCAAGATGATCTCCACTCTTCTGTTTTTAGAACGGCCGGCCTCAGAATCATTGGCCGCGCGTGGTTTTGAAGCTCCGTAACCGGCCGCCGAAAGATTTTGCGCCGGAATGTCTCCATGCTGCTGAAGGTATTTGACCACTTGTACGGCCCTTTCCGTCGACAACTCCCAATTGCTCGGATATCGACTTGTCGAGATGGGGACATTGTCCGTGTGGCCTTCCACCCGGACAAGCCGGTTCAACGGGCCGATGATGCGCGCCACCCTGTCCAGCAGGCCAATACCTTGACGTGTAAGGCGGGCCGAGCCGGAGGTGAACAGCAGTTCATCATTGAGGGTCAACTGGATTCCCCTTCTGGTGTATTCGGCTTCCAGACCGCTCGTCGATTCAAGCCCATCGAGGCTTTCCGCCTCATCGGTTGCCGATTGGTCCTCGGGCAGGATCCGGGAAGGTGTGGAGGGTTCTTCCGTCATGATCCCTACCGGCGCGTTTTGTCCCGGATACAAAACGCCAACAGCACTTTGAAGGGCGTTTTGAAAATGCTGGAAACGATTGACGTCGATATTGCCCATCGCAAACAACATGACAAAAAATACCATCAACAGGGTGATCATGTCATTGAAGGTGGTCAGCCACTTTGAGCTGTCATGGGTGTCGGGCGTCAGGCCCTGTTTCTTGTTTACGGTAAAATACATCGCTTCCCTTGTGACTGCTCCTTATCGTACCTGCATCGACTCGGGTTTGAAGACGATCTCGACCCTGCGGTTCCGTGTTCTGTTCTCTTCGCTGGTATTGGGGGCCACCGGCCGGTACTGACTCACACCGACTGCGGAGATCCTGCGATGGTCAATGCGTTTTCTCTCCGTCATAAATCGCAATACGTTGACCGCCCTGGCGGTGGACAATTCCCAGTTTGACGGGAACAGGGGCGTATCAATGGGCACATCGTCCGTGTGCCCTTCTATTTCAACGGGCACGCTTAAGCTTCCGATGATGGATGAAATTCTTTCTAACAGGGAAAAGGATGCTGCCGAGAGCGTTGCGCTGCCGCTGTCAAAAAGCATCTTCTCGGAAAGCGTCATGACTACGCCTCTCGGGGTGCGCCGTACCGCTACCTGATCGAGTCCGTTTTCCCGGCCCAGCTGGTTGACCTGCTCGAAAAGCCTGGCCAACGGATCGTCCTTGGGAACCATGGCGGCATCATTGCTGATGATGGTTTCGCCTTCCTCTAAGGCGTTGCCGCCGGAGAATACCGTCACCGCATTTGAGAAGGAGTGGACGAATTGGGTGATTTTGGATTCCTGAAAAGAGGCAAACGAGGTCAACATGATAAAAAAGCAGAGCAGAATCAACACAAACCCCGTATAGACGATCTGCCATCCGTTTGACGGCACTCGGCGCATCGCGCTTCCCCGTTTGTGCCTGTTGTGGTCGCTGAGCATATCAGGCGGTCCCCGTGCTGAATCCGCGGGCATTTGGTGATATGAATGCCTTGAGTTTTTGTTCGACGATTCGATGGTTATCCCCCGCCTGGATCGCGAGGATGCCTTGCAACACCATCTGTTTGGCCAGAATTTCCTGCCGACTTCTCACCTTGAGCTTTCCCGATATGGGCAGGAACAGCAAATTGGCCAGCAACGTACCGTAAAAAGTCGTTAACAGCGCAACCGCCATGGGAGCCCCGATGGCGGACGGGTTGGTCATCTGCATCAGCATCTGGACGAGACCGATGATCGTTCCCAGCATACCGATGGCCGGTGCAAAGGAACCCATGGTGGAGAAAATCTCTGCGCCAAGCCGGTGCCGCTCTTCCAGCCACATGATCTCGGTATTGAGCACTTCTTCGATGGATTCGGCCTCCATTCCGTCGATGGCCATTTGCATGCAGCGCACCAGGAATGGGTCGTTGACCTCCTTCAATTGCGCCTCAAAAGAGAGAATCCCCTCTCTTCTTGCTTTTTTCGCGAAATGCACCATACGGGGAATCAAACTGATCGGTTGATATGTTTTGTTTCGAAATGCGTTCTTGGTAACCTTGAACACGCTGATGACGTCGGAAAGGGGGTAGTTGATCAGGGTGGCGCCCATGGTGCCGCCCAAAACAATCATCAGCGATGGATAGTTGATGAACCATGCTCCTGATCCGCCCATCAGGATCGAGCTGATGACCAGTCCGGTTGCCACAATAATACCGAGCAAGGTTGCTAAATCCAAAATTCCCTCCACGTTGGTGCCATAGTAGATTCGCGATTTCACTACTCACTCAAGCATGGATTGTGCCACTGTGGGACGGTTGCTGCGGGATGATGGGGTAGATCAGCGCAATAAGTATTATGTATTTATTTTCAGCTGGTTAGGATAGCGACTTGGATTGGCACCGTTTCAACTCCGGACAAGTTACCCAGCAGATGGGGCCCGGCGCCGGCATGCGGGCGTCAAAAATCATCGCCGTTGTCAAGGTGTTGACAGGAATCTGAAATCGCAGGTGTTTAGTGGTGCGAGGCTTCGTACAAGTCGTTTTAAAGGACGAGCGCACTGTGGGTGGCCCTGGACCCGCTGCAAGCGGGATTGCCAGGGTTGCGGAGCAACAGGAGGCATGCGCCATTTTGGTCAACTCCTTTTGGGTTCCGGCCACCGGCAACCAGTTGCCGGCGCCACCCCAGCGGAAGCATTCCATATACCCTAGCCTCCGAAGGAGGCCCAGATTATAGCCCCGGGTGTCAACCCGGGGAATCTTGCACACCCATAACAGAGCTCCGAAGGAGCGACAGGCTTCGATGATTGTGTCACACCTTCGGTGTTCCGTACATCTTCTTACCGTACCCCCGGGTTTATTACACCCGGGGCTATATTCATCGGTCCCTTCAGAGCCGCAATGAATCAGTAGAAGAGTGGGCACGTTTTTGTGCCCACTCTAGACATAAACTATCGCTTGATGTTGATCAAATCGGACAGCACCTCGTCACTGGTAGTGATGACTTTTGAATTGGCCTGGAATGCGCGCTGGGTGGTGATCAGTTCGACAAATTCCGTGGCCAGGTCCACATTGGACATCTCAAGACTGCTGGGGGCGATGCTGCCGACACCACCCTGATTCGGCGCCAGAATGACGGCCTGGCCGGATGCCAGCGTGGAGCTGAACAAATTGCTGCCCTGTTTCTGCAAACCGGAGTAGCTGGCAAAATCAGCCAAGGCGACCTGCGCGAAGTTCAGCATGGTGCCGTTGGAGTAAAGCCCGGTAAAAATACCGTCTTCATCCACGGAAATGCCCTGCAGCATGCCGGTGGGATAACCGTTCTGGGTCTGGGAATTCTTCGACGAAGTGCCGGCGTAGCTGGTCAGGCTGCCGTCGGTGACGCCGGCCGTATCCAGGAAGCGCCACACCAGGTTCATGGGCATGGCCGCCGGTCCGAGACCGGCCGTGATGGAGACCTGGTGGCCCTGTCCGTTCCCTGTGACCGAAGCGACGGCGGCCGTGCTGTTGGCCGGATCGTATGCGCCGGTGTTGGTAAAGGCCAGGATGTTTTCAGTGCCGACGGCCGGTGATATCGTTAAGCCTGCGGAGGATACCGAGTACTGCCACTCCACGGCACCGGCGCCGGTGGGCGGATTGTTTTTAACAAAGTTGAAGGTCAGGTCCACCGGATTTCCCAAAGAATCGTAGACGGTGACGGTGGTGTCATAGGTCGTAGCGTTCGCGGCCATGGCATCCAGATTCAAACTCATGGTCAATTCCGTTGTGGCTGCCGGTACGCTCATGCCGGCCGGCAAGGCGATATCGCCAATAGGACCGACGTTCCCCAGCGGGTCTATGGGATATCCCTGGACCCTGAAATCGTCCTGGTTGACCAGAAATCCCTGGTTGTCGAATTCAAACTGACCGGCACGCGTATAGTACTGCGCGGTTCCGGCGGCATCGTTGACGATGAACATCCCCTGTCCGTTGATGGCCAGATCGGTCACATTGTTGGTGGTCTCCACCGTTCCGGAGTTCCAATTCGCATTCACACCGCTCATGGTGACGCCGCGTCCGATCTGCATGGAGCTCTGTCCGAGGGATGCGCTGAAAACATTGGAGAACGAGACTTTGGAAACCTTGAATCCGGTGGTGTCCACGTTGGCGATGTTGTCTCCGATAACGGACATGGCGCTGGTATTGGCTTTGAGGCCTGAAATGCCCGAGTATAAAGATCCGATCATGATTAAACTCCCTTCTTCCTATAAGTATCCAATGTGTTGTATTTTTGACTATTCATAAACCTGCACCACGCTGCCCAGGGGGATCTCCTGGTTTGCGGTCAGCAAATAGGCGCGTCCGTCTTTATAATAGACCCCTGACACCGTGCCGCTGGTGAAAGACGTCACCGACACCGTGTTTCCGTCGGGATCCATGGCGGTAACATCATAGCGGTAAGTGCCGTCGGGGGCCTGCTGGTTGAGATGGTCCACACCGTCCCATGCCACGCTATGCAATCCGGCGCTCATGGGGCCTGGCTCGAGATCCTGGACAAATTCACCGTACTGATTGTAGATGCGGACATAGACGCCGGCGGCATCCTGGTTGAGGTTGAATTCAATGGGAACCGGCTGGCCGTTGTTCAGATCCAGTCGATCTCCCACCGCTTGAATCTGTTTTCCGATGTAGTCCACCGCCTGGCTGTTGGTCAGAACCGTTTGAGCGTTGCCAACGCCCGTAAGGGTGGTATTGATATTCTGCAGCTCCTCCAAAGAGGAAAACTGCGCCAATTGGGCCGTAAAACCTGTACTGTCCATGGGATTCAAAGGATCCTGGTGCTGCAATTGGGTGACCAGCAGCGCCAGGAAGTCATCCTTTCCCATGACGGAAGCTTCCGGCGTCTTGGTTTGGGCGGCCTGCGAGCCGACTTGATCCAATCCTACGATGCTCATGTCGTTTCTCTCCCCGAGTTGATGGCTTAGGCGAAATAGTCAATCTCGCCGGCACCGTTGTTCTTCCGGCGGTTTCCGACTTCCTCTGAAGCCGGGGCTCGACCCGCTACGGATCCCTTCCCACCCCGGTTCATAGCACTGCGCTGTCTTCGTTTCAGGGCTTGACGGAAGCCGTCCCACTCTTGTCCCTGTTTGTTCTCTTCATTGTCATTGGCGACAAAGACATCGAATTTATCAATCTCCAAGCCATGCTGCTGCAATTCGCTCTTCAGATGCTGCAGTCCCTGCTCGACCATCTCTTTGACGGCCATGGATTCTGTGGCCATACGAACGATCACCTGGTGGTGATCGGTTGAAATCTGCATCTGAACCTGCCCGAGAAACTCAGGCTTCAGCCTGATGGTCATGGTCGACTGGGTCCCCTGGGTGTGCAACGTCATTCGCTGGACGATCTGGCGAATGACATTGGTCTGCATCTCCTGGGAGGTGGTATGCGGCCCTGCCTCTCTGCCGCTCGACACACCCGGCGAGGATTCACCACCCGCTTGTTTCATCTTGGCCATCGAGGCGTGCATCTCGCGGGATTCCGGGATGCTTTTGTTCACTGGATCGCTGGTCTCATGGACAGAATCGGTCATATGGTCGACGATGCCCGGTTTGAAATCGCGAGTGCGGGCATCTTCTCCTTTTACGGATTTGGCGTTCTGTTTTTCGAGCTGGTCGCTATCCTGCTGCTGGCCGCCTGTGAATTTCTGACCGGTTTCGCCTTCACCATCCGCCTGCCCTTTTGACGCCTGGATCGGTGTCATCTGTGAAAACCGTTTTTCCATGGTTTCCGTTCTGCCTTCATGCTCGGCCCCTTCTGCAGGCGGCATTACCGCCGCCCTCTCATTGTCGAGAACCGCTTCGGCCATCTTGGCCGTGACGTCGGCGCCGCTTTTTTTCGATGCTGTCGGTTCCGTTTTCATTGCCCCGACCGCTTGGTCGCTGCTGTTTTGGGCGCCATTGGCGTCGGATATCCGCGCCTCGACGGCACTGCGCAGGCGCTGCTGCATTTGTTGGTCAGCCGTCTCAGGCAGGTCCATCCCCGGGTGGTTTTGATGCCCCCCAACCGTCTGGACCGGGAGCTTGAGACCGTCTTCGGGCTGGACATCGCCACCCTCCGACAACGAAGCGGAACCTGTCGGGAAAAGTACCGATTTAAGGGTTTCGGCTTGTCGCAAGGTCTCCGGCGCGGCCTCGTTGAGCAGGCGCCTTGCCATGCCGATCGCTTTGGCCTGTCCCTGGGTCAGATCGATGAGCGGCGCAAATTCGGAAAGATCCCCCTCCTCCACCGGCACCCATTCAAGCTGATCCAGCGACTGCTGCAATTCTTCGGCCGGCACGCCGGACATCAAGGCATTGATGATATCGGCGAATCCACCATATGCGCCGTTCTCCAGCTCACCCTGGCCTTTGGGCATTTTAACGGCGATTTTATTAATGTCCGGTAGCAGTTCCTGGGACGGTAAATCTAAAAACATAAGTGACGTCTGCATAGGGCCCCTCAAATATGTGTCCTCGTAAATTGATTGATGGCGATTTCGTTCAGAAATTTCTGCTCATTCTGGTTTAACGTATCCATATAGGCCTGAAGGTCTTTCTCCTTCAGTTTGTCGATGGTCTTGCGGTCCTGCATCGCCTTGAGCAGTTCCTGCATTTTTTGGTCGCAGATCGCATCAGCCTGCCGGATCCTTTTGTCCTGATCCGCAATCTCTGCGGCCAACCGTTTCAAGTAACTGTCGTACAGGGTCATATGGGACCCGCTGGTGCTCTTTTGCTGTTCGCGTTTCAAGCTATCTTCCGTACGGGATCTTTTATCCAACAGCGATTGAAGTCGATCGATCTCGAGATCCCGATTGCGCTGCGCTTCAGCCAGCTCTTTTTGCAGTGTGTCCTCCTGGAAGTTTCGATACCGTCTTAATGCTTCCAGTCTGAATTTAAAGCTCATGGACGCCTCACATCTCCATAATCTTGTTCAACAGGTGCACGCTCTCTTCGAATTGAACGTTGTCTTGAATATCCTGGCGCAGATACTGGTTGATCCGTTCGATACGTTCGATGGCCTGGTCGATTTTGGGATTGCTGCCTTGCACGTAGGCACCGATATTCACCAGGTCCTCGGCTTTGCGATAGGTGGCCAGCAATTCCTTCAATCGGTTGGCATCGTGCTTATGCTGCAACCCGGTGATATCCACCATTACGCGGCTGACGCTCTTCAAAATGTCGATGGCCGGATAGTGGTTCTGATCGGCCAGTTCGCGCGTGAGCACGATATGGCCGTCCAGGATAGACCTGGCGGCATCGGCAATGGGCTCGTTCATATCGTCGCCTTCCACCAGCACCGTGTACAGCCCTGTAATGGCGCCCTGATGATCCGATGTACCGGCACGTTCCAGCAACTTGGGCAGGAGCGTAAACACCGAAGGCGTATATCCCTTGGTTGTCGGCGGTTCGCCGAGCGCCAGGCCGATCTCCCTCTGGGCCATGGCGAATCGCGTCAGAGAGTCCATCATCAGGTTGACCTGCATGCCCTGATCCCGGAAGAATTCGGCGATGGCGGTCGCGACGAATGCGCCCCGCACACGCACGAGGGGCAAGTGGTCGGATGTGGCCACGACAACCACGGATTTTTTGAGGCCTTCTTCCCCCAGTTCCTTTTCGATAAACTCGTTCAGCTCCCTGCCGCGCTCGCCGATCAAAGCGATCACGTTGACATCCGCCTGGCTCTTACGGGCGATGATGCCCAGCAGGGTGCTCTTGCCGACGCCCGAACCGGCGAATATTCCCATGCGCTGCCCGCTGCCGACCGTCAACAGCCCGTTGATGGCGCGGACACCGATATCCAATGGATGTTGGATGCGCTGCCGCAAAAGCGGATTGATGGGATTGGCGTATATGGGGTAGTCGGTTTTGGATTGAATGGCACCCAGGCCGTCCATGGGGATGCCCAGACCATCGATCACCCGGCCGAGCAGTTGATGCCCGACAGCCACCGACGCGTTCTTCTGCCGCGCAACGACTCTGCTGCCCGGTCCGATGGAGCGTATCTCTTCCAGGGGCATCATCAAAACCGTCTGGTCCCTGAATCCAAGAACCTCCGCCTTTACCGGCGGTTCGTTTTCTTTTCCGTATATGTCGCAGACACACCCCAACTGGGTCACCGGTCCGTTGGCTTCCACCACGAGGCCCACCACCTGGGTGACATGCCCACACGACTGAATCGGATCAACCACGTCTATACTCTGCTGCAACTGCGCGAAAATTTCCTTACCGAGGTCTTCCGTCTCGGCACTTGCGGTCATGGCGGATACCATCTGTCGCAACTCCATTTCGATGACATCCACCTGCTGTTCGATCCTGGCATCCACGACGCCGTAGTCTGTTTCGACGAGGCAGCCGCCGCGATGGATCCCCTTGTCCTTGACCAGTTCGAATTTATCGATGGCCTCATCTTCATGGAGCTCCTCTCGAAGGATCCCCTTGACGGTTGGCTCATCCGCCGGATGCAACCTGATCCTCGCCCTTTCATGGGCCACTGCCATTTTGACAATTTGCCGCAGCACGCGGGCGCTTCCGTCCTGTCGTTTTTCCATTTCCTGGCGGATCATGTTCCGGGCCAATGTGACGGCCAGATCCACGGCTTGGGCAGGTGCTTTGTGAATCACGTCCGCATGGTGCTCCCTGACGATGTCCGTAGCAGCCTCCAGCATCTCTTTCACCGGTTTGAATTTGGCCTTTTCCTCATGAAGCGATAGTTGATGTCCTTCGGCGAATCCTTCCTCGTAGGCCCTGGATTCTTCGGATGCCGGATCCTTTTCCCCGGCTCCGTGGCGATCCTCACCGCTATGCTGCTCTTGCACGGGCACCGATGCCTCTCCGGATCCGATATCGGGAAAACTGTATGGTCGGTATGCCGTCGGATCAGCCAATGAACTCTTCGCCTCCGCGTCCGCTGATGATCACCTCACCTTTACGTTCCATTTCCTGTACAATACGCGTTATCTTTTGCTGGGCATCGGTGACATCTTTCATCCTCACGGCGCCGCTGACCTCCATCTCTTCTTTGAGGATCTCGCCGGCCCGTTCCGACATGTTGTTGAATATCTTCTGCTTAACCTCCTCGGAGGCAGCCTTGAGGGCAACGCCCAGCTCTTGTGACTCCACGCTGCGCAGTACTTTTTGAAGTCCCTTGTCATCCACCAGAACAATATCTTCGAATACGAACATCATCTGCTTGATCTCGTCGGCCAGGTCAGGGTCGGTCTCCTCGATGTCATCGATGATCTGTTCCGCCGTTCCACCGTCGATTGAATTGAGGATTTCAGCCAGCCGACTGACACCGCCGGCTTCCTGTGTGGCTGACCGGTCTTTGCTGGCCAGGATCTCTTCAAATACCTTGTCGATTTCCTCGACCATCCCGGACATCACCCTGTCCAGGCTGGCAATGCGAAACGCCACGTCGGATTTCTGTTCTTCATCGAGCATGCTCAAAATATCACTGGCCACCGCCGGCTTGAGATGAACGAGGATGATGGCGATGGTCTGCGGGTGTTCATCCTTTATCAGCTGCAACAATTGGTTCGGGGCGATATTTTGAATGGCTTCCAGGTTTCGTATATTTTGTGGCTTATTCTTTTCAGCGGCTTCTTTTTTCTGTTCTTCATCTTTTGATGCCCGAGCGTCCATATTGAGCATCGGGGCGTTGGTGGTTTCCAGAAATTCCAAGGCGACCTTATCCACCAGTTCCTGGGGAACGGCGCCCAATTTGGATTGCAGTTTATAGATTAACTGTCGCTCTTCCTCATCCAGACGTTGCAGGATGGGACCGGCGGCCTTGGCACCGATGGCATTGGTTAAAATCGCGACTTTCACCGATCCTGACAATTGCCGCATGTTCATTTAGATGTCGCCCCTTCTTTGACTCAGATCCAGACGATTAGGCTCCAAACGATTAGGTTTCCTTAAGCCACTTTTGTACCAATTGCGTCGTATCATCCTGTTTACTCTGCATGATTTGCGCTGCTTGTTCGATAAACTGAGATTGAGATGCCGTTTTGTTCGCGTATTGCCGTTCTATTTCGGCGATGGATTTCGGCAGATGCTCCAAAAGGTCTACATCTTCCCAGGAGGTGTCGGTCAGCCACTTTATCAGGGGTTTTATGATGAACATGAAAGTGAACAGAACGAACAATCCTCCCATGATGTATTTGATGTGACTGCCATAGGCTTGAAGTCTGTCCAGCCAGCGACCGACGCCTTTGGCTTCAGGCAGCGGAGCGATCTTTTCAGTGTTGAAGGGGATATTGGTCACTTCGACCTGATCACCGCGACCTTCGTCGAAGTTAACCGCCCGCTTGACCAGTAAAGTCAGCTTGGCCATCTCCTCCTCTGTGCGAGGTTCGTATTTGATATCTTCTCTTCGCTTGTCACCTTTTCCGGTCACCACGGTGGAATAAATGCCGTCCACGATAACGGCCACCGAGAGTTTGTTCAACTGGCCGACGGGCATCACCTTGCGGCTGATGGTTTTGCCGATCTCGTAATTGCGGGTGACATCCTGCTTCTTGAAGGAAGTGGGTTGCGTACTGGTAAATCCGGGCTGGTTTTCCTTGTTGATATTCGAGGCCATCCCCGGAACGCCCTCAGGCAACGGCTTGGTTTTCGCCGCCGTCTCGTTAAAAGCCTTCTCACTGCGGACCACTTGATTTTGAGGCAAATAAAGCTCTTCCGTGGACTCTTGCTGAATAAAATCCAAGTCACAGGAGACTCGAACGATCGCCTTGTCCTTGCCCAGAACCTTCTCCAGCATACTCAGAACGCTTTTTTCGATCAGGCGCTCCTTGCGATCCTGGAATTCCAGATGGTCCGAGGAGATCTGCGCTGCGGTCGGGTCCTGATCGTTATCTCCGGCCAGCAGCTGCCCCTTCTGGTCGACCACGGTCACCTTCTCGGGCAGCAGCCTGGGTACGCTGGAAGAGATCAGGTGGACGATTCCATTGATCTGATCGTCACTCAGCCACCGGCCGTGATGAATTTTAAGTATCACCGATGCGGTAGCAGGCTCTTCCTCCTCGATGAAAAGTGAGCGCGGCGGGATAACGATGTGCACCCGGGAGCTTTCCACTTCGGACAAACCGTTGATTGTCCGGCTCAACTCCCCCTGGAGCGCGCGTTGATAGTTGATGTTCTGTACAAAATCGGTCATCCCCAATTTGGTGTTGTCAAAGACTTCGAAGCCGACGCCGCTTCCTCGCGGCAGGCCCTGTGAGGCCAGTTCCAGGCGTACGTCGTATACCTGTTCCCTGGGAATCTGGATGGTTCCCCCATCGTGGGAGAGTTTGTAGGGGATCTTCTGTTCTTTCAGGCGCGATACCACCTCTCCGGCATCTTCCGCGGAGAGTTTGGAGTACAACGGCAGGTATTCGGCACGACCGGACCAGTTAAATAAAACGATCAGGCCCCACACGGTGGCAACCACCAGAATCGTTAAGCTGATCAACTTACCTGCGGATAATGTTTTGAAAACCGCACCGGCTTGACTTACGAACTCTGCTATCGATTTCGCCATCTCTTCATCTTTCCTGATATCTACCTTGCGACCCGATCTGCCGTAGGAATGTTACGATGAATGTCTCCCATGCCAACGTTCTCATGCCTTTGATCACGATACCTGTCATCAGGTCTTGCCGATCTCCAGGGCGGACGACGCCATGTCTTTTATGGATTTGACCGCCGTAACATTGGCCTCATAGCTTCGTGTGGCGGAGATCATGTTGACCATCTCTTCAACCACATTGATATTGGGGAGCGATATAAATCCCTCCTCGTTGGCGTCAGGATGGTGCGGGTCATATTTGACGATGGGAGGACGTTCGTCTTCCCGAATGCCAACGACCTCAACCCCGGTCAGACCGGGGTGAAGTCGATCGGCCAACGCTTGCCCAAAATCGGTTTGCGGCGATTGGGCCGAAAATACGGCATCCAACCGCTTATATGCATTACCTTCCTTAGCCTGGGGCGTATTGACGTTGGCAAGGTTGCTGGAAATCAGATTCATGCGCAATCGCTGGGCGCTTAAACCGGTTGCGCTGGTTTTCAGAGAGTCAAGAAAATTCATATCGAACGCCACCTCCGGTAAAGTATTCTGCAGTGATTCCAGCAAAGAGTGTACCAAAGCGGTATCTCTGCCTTTACATTCTTCTTTTCGACTGTATTTATTTCGTTTTTTGGGTTCTTGGGATTGAGCGGCATTGACCTGGGAGTCAAAAGATCGACGCGTGCGGCAAACATTGCCTAGGACGTAGGAAACAACGCTGTGCCATTTATTGTCCGGGACGGTTTGCGTTCGGCATGGGGGAAAGATGCGCGTTATTGCCGGTGCCACCCATCACCCGTGTGCAACTGATCTCCTGCATGGTATCTGCAACTGGGTCCGGTACGGAAGTGGCGGGATGACGACCAGGGCGCTGCATCTCACTAACACATAAAATTCGACTCGGAGGCCGTTGCGCATCCATTCTCTGGGATCTTTGCGCTAGTCATGCATTTGCCGCCGGCGCATTGGATTGGCCGTATTCGCGGAGCTTGTTTCGCAGCGTGCGGATGCTGATGCCCAGCATCTCGGCTGCATGGGTTCTGTTTTC
>JBNLAV010000141.1:0-35983 GCA_050302315.1 Desulfobacteraceae bacterium | reverse complement strand
TTATCATGGGGGGTGTAGCTCTCCTTACAGGTGAATTTCATTGGCGAAGCTTAAATCTAATAGGAAACGAAGCGTATTCATTTGGTGTAATGCTAATCTGTATTGGCCTCTCCTTCTTATATTATTTATTTTTTAAGGCGGAAAGAAGCGAAAGAAGTCGGGAAGGTTTTCACCAGCTTGAAAACTTTAATGATATAATCGATAACTATATTACTAATTTTAACATTGAACTTACTTCATTACCGTCTGGCAATTCGAGTATAAGTGTCTTCTATTATAAAGTAGAAATACAATTTAAAAGAAAATTAGAAATTAAGCTTAATATTAGGCGTAGAGATAGATTTGAATATTTATTATGGAAGATTGGCGTTATAAGATTCTTTGATATTTTGACTGGCAACTATTATTTTGATTCTAGATATAGAGTCAAAACTGATAATAAGCTTCTATTGAGAAAGATACTGAACTGGAAAGTTATAAAATTACTTGAAGAATTCGACAGAGATTACCCGCCAATTAGAAACAAAAATGGAATTTTGATATTAACCGATAAATCAATAAGATACAATGAAGGCCCTTATAGTGAAGACCAAAGGCTTTTTGATCCTCACAGAGGTGTGATTGAGAATTTATTTAAAGAACTATTAAAGATAGTTATAGCTATTGAGGGCAGGTAAACCCAATATCGGCGGTCAAGGGACGGCGAGAGTTGCGCCGCCCCTGACGCCAGGCGCTGGGTTTCGAGCGGATTGTTTTAATCAATAATGGTAACGTGACTGGGCTATCTGTATGGCTCCATCGGAAGGTTTGTAGGTGATCCTGTGTTCGTCGTTTATTCGACGCGACCAGTAACCTGAAAGCGCATGTTTCGATTGTTTCGGCTTTCCAATGCCTTCAAAGGGATTTCGCTTTATCTCTTTGATCAACGTATTGATTCGCCGGAGGATTTTATTATCGTTTTTTGGTCAGTAAAGATATTCTTCCCACGCATGATCGGAAAAGACGAGCTTCACTCGATAAGCTCCCTTTCGATTCCCTTATCGTCAGCGAGTTGCACGACGGATTCGATCAGTCGCCGGGTATTTTTTGGTGAGCGCAAGAGGTAGGCAGTTTTCTCGAATGCTGCGTGGCGAAACGGACGATCATTGAGACAGGTCCGCCGCGGCTGCGCCGAGTGTTTTGACAATATCCTCCGGGGCCAATTTGACCATGATGCCCCGCTGCCCGGCGTTGATCATGACCTGCTTGTGGTGTTGGAGGGAGTGGTCCATGACGGCTTCTATCCGTTTTTGGGTGCCAAAGGGACTGATGCCTCCGACCATGTAGCCGGTAAGGCGCTGGGCAGTGGTTGTGTCGGCCATGGCCGCACGCTTGGCGCCGCAGGCTTTGGCGATCTTCTTCATGGAGAGTTGCCGATCGCCCGGCATCAGCACCAACACCCATCTATCTGCGTCAAGGGCCACCACCAGGGTTTTGATGGTTTGGTCCAACGGAAAGTCGGCTGCCTGTGCGGCAAATTCGGCCCCTTTCTCTTTGTGGTCGTATTTGACCACGTGGTGCCGGACACCCTTCTTCTTGAGAAATTGAATGCCGCGGGTCGTCATTGTACTGCCTCGTGATGTGAAATTGCGTGCTCTGGCGTTGGTCTTACGCCATCAAAAAAAGGGTGATATACCGCGGGTCCAGATCCTCTGGTTTGACTTCGCCCAATTCACTCTCGATTTTGCCGAAGAGCTGCTCCAATTCCGGCGCCATGCGCTCTGAAATCTCGTAGCGACGCAGCCCGCTGCTGTCGGCAAGCCAGCCGAGAAAGATCTCGCGGATGGCATTGCTGATTTTGCGCGGCCGGGCGTCCTCCTCCCATAACTCGTTGAAAAGCCGTGCGAACTGTTCCCGGTTCAACAGGACGGGCATCCTGGGATCCGTTCCCATGTCCAGGTAATGATTGGCCCATAAGGTGAGAAGCAGGTTCTCGTAGGTGAGGAGAAGATCGTTTCGCAGCCGGCCGATTTCAACCCCCATCAGGGAGAGCAGGTCGTCAAAGGCGATCATGCGGTTCAGCTGCGCCCGGGCGTCCTCGATTTCTGCAAGGGTGGCGAATTCGCGGTAGAGTTCGCCTGCGGCGTAGGCGCTGTAGCAGAGCGGTTTTTTCAGAAGCAACCCTCCCAGAACGCCCATGAGATGCTCTCCCCAGAAGCTGATCGGCAGGCCGGCGTTGGCGTACCAGCTGGCCGCATGCCACTTGTCGGCGCGCCATTTGAGCGACAGGGCGCACCCGAACCCGACCCTGAAAAGGTCGGCGAGCAGGTGGCGCTGCAGGAGTTTCGCGTGGAAATATGGGGCAACCTCGTCGGCCTGCGCTTCGGCCTTTTCCAGTCCGATGGAGATGTAGTCGCTGACTTTACGGACGATGCCGTCCAGGGCCGCCTTTTCCCGAATGCGCCGTTGGTCGGCTGAAATCACCTGGTTGCAGAGTCCGGCAAATTCGGCCTGCAGCTTTTCCAGGCTGGGCGCGTCGTGGATCTGGGCCAGGGTGCGGGAGAAGAGATTGTCCGCTTCCGCAGAAGATTTCGATGCGATGGGAAAGGGGTAGGCGTCCACGATGCGGCCGTCGAAGCGTTCGGATTTGGGGCTGCGTTCGGCCAGGTCTGCGGCGGAAAGGGGCTGGTAGACCCCGATGGCCTCGTCAAAGGGGAGCAGCCCTTTCTCCGCCAGGCGGACATTGCGCTGGCGAAAAAGCTCTTCTTCCGTCTCCGCTGGAATCACGCTGTGGGCGGCCAGCAAAAGATCCCGGTAGTATGGGTGATCATAGACGCTGAGCCGATTGAGCAGGTCTTTGACGAATTGGTCCCGCTCTTCCTGGAGCTTCTCATGCTCCTTCGGATAAGGGAGAAGACGAATATAGTAGGTCTGGTCTTCGGTGAAATATTCGTGTCCGATATCGCCCGGATCCTCTTCGTATTCCCGAATGTGCAACTGAATGTTGCGAAACAGGTACAGCGCGGTCTCTTCCTGTTTGTGATTGGCGATCCAGTGGGTAAACCGGTCGGGGTCCGACTTCAACAAGCGGGCCATCCACTGGGTCATCTGGTGGGATTGGATATGGTCCTGCTCCCATCCTTCCATGTCCACCATGTATTCCCACTGTTCATTGGAAGCCAGGGCCAGGATCGGAAGGGCATCATCCGGGCCGACATGGTGCACGAAGTAGTAGAGGTCCTCGTGGGCCATGGACTGGACCAGGGTGACGGGATAGGGGTGATCGGCAATGGCGTCCAGGGCCTTTTCAGGCGGCAGGCCCAGAATGGCCCTGCGGTCCCGGGCGAGTTCCCGCAGGCGTTGTTCCTTTGGGGTGGTTGGTTTTATGTCATTCATGTCGTGAGTTTCCGTGTTCGTGTGACCGGGCTATTATAATACAACGTCAAAGCGAGTCAACGCCTGCGCCGCCATTGAACCGGCTGCTGTTCGTTTCCTCATGGCTTATGATCGGCTTTGCCGGCGTGCCATGGGGCGAATTTGATCAGCATGAGCATGCCCGGTATGGCGATAAGCGCGCAAGATGTAAAGAACCAGGTCCAGCCCATTGATTTGGCCAACATCCCGGAGGTCGATCCGATCATCACATCAGGCACGCGCATCAGGCTGGTGAGCAATGCATATTGTGTGGCGGTGAATTTTTTATGCGTGATGCTCGCCATGAAGGCCATGAATGCAGCGGTACCCATTCCGGCGCTGAGGTTTTCAAAAGCGATGACGCCGGCAAGGGCCGGCAAATAATCGCCGATATGCGCCAGTACGGCAAAACCGGCGGTTGATACGGCTTGCAAAACGCCGAAGACCCATAAGCTGCGGTTGATCCCAAGCTTTAAAATGGTCAGGCCGCCTATCAGGCCACCGGCACTGACGGCCCAAAATCCAAATAGTTTGACCACAGCGCCAATCTGGGTTTTGGTAAATCCCAGATCCAGATAGAAAGGGGTGGCTATCGCGGCGGCGATATTGTCACCCAATTTGTATAACAAGATGAAGATCAGGATCCAGACGGCCTCAGGGCGTTTGAAATACTCCAGAAATGGATCGATTACCGCTTCTTTATAATTGCCCGGGGTTCCGAAAGGGGCATCCGGTTCCGGTGTCAGCAGGGTGGTGATGACCGCGGGAATTAGGCAGGCGGCGAGTATGCAATGGACGGCAAAATAAGAGAAATGATCAGCCATGATCAATCCGCCGCTGCCGGCCACCAACATCCCGATGCGATAGCCATAGAAATAGAGAGACGATCCTATGCCCAGTTCTTCATCATCGAGGTCTTCCCGGCGATAGGCGTCCACCACGATATCCTGAGAGGCGCTGAAGAAAGCGACCAGCACGGCGGCGATGGCGACGATCCAGGGATTTGCCGTCGGGCTGCCGGCGCCCAATCCAACTATGGAAATCATGAGCAGGATCTGAAAAAGAAGCAACCATCCGCGCCTTCTCCCAAAAAGGCCTATGGTAAATCTGTCCACAAGCGGCGCCCAAATGAATTTCAAGGCATACGGGAGGCCCACAAGGGTAAAGAGTCCGATGACGGCAAGATCGACCCCTTCATCCGCCATCCAGGCTTTCAATACCGTCTTGGTGATGTCGAAAGGCAGGCCGCAAGCGCAGCCCATCACGAATGCGACCAGCATCCTTCGGCTGAATATGACGTTTATGACAGAAGATCTGGTCATGTTTACTGTTTATGGCCGACAGCGGAAGTTTGTAAAGAACAATTTCCGGACTGAGAAAAAGAACAGGCGCCGGTGCAGAACCGGCGCCTGTTGATGCTTGTCGCGTACCATAGGGCCTAGTTGGCGGTTTCCGCCTCCAGTTGTCCGGGTTTTACGATGGAGCCGTATTTCTCTTTCAGAGCATCCAAACCGGCTTTTTGCGCATCGAGAACCTCAAAGAGTTTTTCGGGCAGGTTTTCCTCTTTGCCGTAGGCTTCCAGTTGCAGTTCAATGCGGGCCAGAATGTTGTCCACATACAGGGAGAAATGTTTGGTGTAAAGATCCTCGGTGTATTCCTTGTCGATGATATCCTTGAAGAGTTTCTTCAGGTCGGCGTATTTGGGCAGGTAGCCGATGGGAGTGTCGATGGCGTCCACATCGTTGTGCGCCCTGCGTTCCAGCCACGCCAGCCACACCTTGACGTCGCGCTTTTCTCCCAGGAGTTTCTTACCTTCGCCGCCGCGGGCCTCGTGGGTGAGGAAATAGTTGAGCCCGGCCATGACCGGCCGTTTGTCGTCGGCGATTTTGTCGCTGCCGAAGAAGTTAAACTGCGCGTCCATGTAATCGCCCAAGGCGCCGGGGATAAACGGGGCGTTGGCCCAGGGGGCGCGTTTGACGCCCGAAGCGCCCACTTCGGTTGCGGTGGCGGCGGAGACGATGCAGGCGCCGATGACCACGCCCTGGTCTGAATTCCTGGCGGCCCATACCGGCGGCATGGTGTCGCTGTCGCGGCCCGAATAGGTGATGACGCGGGTTTCCACGCCGGCGGGGTTTTCCGATTCTGGCGAGTAATTGCCCAGGGCCGACGATTCCAGTGTGCAGCGTGCATTGGGGTGGGACAGGGGGATGGGCTTGCCGTTGTCATCGGTTTTGCCCTCGAACCATTCTCCCTGGAAGTTACGGCCCTTGGTGGGCGGGGTTTCGCCGTTGCCCACCCAGTGTGGCGTGCCTTCGCCGTCGATGAGCACGTTGGACCAGATGACTTCGGTTCCGGGTTTGCGCAGGCATTTCATCAGCAGCGGGTCGCCCTCCTGGTTGACGTCTTCAACGATGCCGAAAATCCCTCTTTCCGGATTGATGGAGCGCACGGTGCCGTCTTCGGCGATCCACATCTGGGCCAGGTCGTCGCCCACGAAATGGTTGCCGGCCATGGCCGTTGTGGTTTTGCCGCAGCCGCTGGGAGCGGCGCCGGTGACCCAGGTGACGCGTCCGCCGGGGCCGTCGATGCCGGTGATAAACATGTGCTCTGAAAGCTCCAGGGCGCGCCGTTCATAGACGGAACGGTCCACGGTGAAGCGGTGGTTGCCTTTCTTCAGCAGCAGGGTGTTGCCGGCGTAGGTGCAATTGTAGCTGTAGGTGGTTCGCCAGGAGCGGTCCATCAGGACCCTGGCATCGGGCAGATCTTCGGGGCGGTTGAGGCCTTCACTGTGGATGTTGATATAGAAATGGCCGGCGCGTTCGACCTCTTTCTCAAAATCAGCGTAGATATTGCGGTAGAGCAGTTCGGCGCTGTGGCCGACATAGGCGGAGCTGCTCATCTCGATGGCCGGGTTGGAGACCTGGGCGCCTAATGGGCCGCGGGAGTAAAAGCCGACCACCAGGGTCTTGCCCTCCATGATGCCGACCATGCCCTTTTTGATCGTTTCCAGGGCCTCTTGCCGCGGCATTCGCAGCCCCAGGGAACTGACCGGTTCTCCCTCGTTGGCGATGTAGTAGGTGCGGTCGATGATGCGGCCCTGTTCTTCCTTCAGGTCATAGTGGATGGTGTGCCCCTCCATGGGCAGGGGGGCTTCCTCTCCCTTTTCCAGCGCCAGGTCGCGCAGGAACTGTTTGTCTTCCTCCGTGCCGGTATTGATAAACACATTATCCGGCCGGCACATCACGATGGCATTGGCCACGCTCTTCAACACTTTGGGATTGTCGAATCGGGTGATGCGCTGATAATGTTCTGAATCCAGTTTTTCCTGCAGCAATTGTTTGGCAGCCTCGGCCGTGGCGACCTGTCCGATCTCTTCAACGATATGGATTCCATGTTCAAATTTCATTGATGACTCCTTTGAGAACCTCTCGATTTACTTTAATAGCTGGCAACTATCATCTCTTCCACAGATCGCTTGGGAACGTGATGCATCATATCGGCACTCCGCCAGTAGCGGATGTCGCCGTCATCATTCATGGGCTCGATGACGATTTCCTCAATGGGGTTGCCCAGCGCCAGTACCAGGAGAATTTTGAAGTGATCGGCAATGCCCAGCACGGTGCTGAGCTTTGGGCGATTGACTGCAGCGATCATGCAGCCGGCCAATCCCTTTTCCCTGGCACCCAGCAGCATACTCTGTGCGGCGATGCCGTGGTCACAATCCACAGATTTGCAGATGCGGGTGTCATGAAGAATGACGATATAGGCACCGGGCCGTTCGCCTGGCGCCGGTCCGGGCCATGTCTCCAGATATCCCGCCCATTTCAGGCATTCAAACACTTCGGCGTTCCTGGCCGGGGTACTGGATAAAATATATTTTAACGGTTGCAGATTGGCTGCAGAGGCCGACAGGCGCGCCAAATCAACCAGTTCCACCAATGTCGGGGCGGCAATGGGATGCGATTCATCGAATCGTCGACAGCTGCGATTGGCTTTGATGAGATCAGCGATCACCGGCGCCTCCCATGCAGCCGACGGGCTGGGCCGGCGGCATATGTTTATTAAGCCATACCATTACGTTGTCGAATTCGGCGATGAACTCGCGCAACGCTTTTCCCCGGTGGCTGACCCTGCTTTTTTCCTCCATGGTCATTTCTGCAAAGGTCTTATCGAAATCCGGGTAGAAAAAGATGGGGTCATAACCGAAACCGCTGGTGCCGGAAGGTTGATGGGCAATCAGGCCTTCGCACTTGGCTTCGTAGGTCAGCGCCGGGCCCGTGGGTACGGCCAGTGACAGGACGCATTGAAAATGGGCCTGGCGATGATCCGTGTCGCCCAGTTCCCTGAGCAGCTTGAGATAGCGCTGCTCGTCAGTTGCATCTTCCCCGGCGTAACGGGCCGAAAGGACGCCGGGGGCGCCTTCCAATGCCTCCACCACCAATCCCGAGTCGTCGGCCAGGGCGGGGTGCCCTAGATAACGTGCTGTTAATGATGCTTTTTTGTAGGCGTTCGCTTCGAAGGTGTCGCCGTCTTCCACGATGGGCGGAATGGGGCCAAAGTCATCCAGGTTGCGGATGTCGATGGGATAATCTTTTAATAACCCCCTGATCTCGGCCGTTTTACCTTTATTTCGGGTGGCCAGGACAAGGATGGTTTGAGATGGCATACCAACCTCAATATGACTGTCTATTAAGCATTATGAAATGCCAGATAAAAAATTTGAATAGGCAACGCATACCCACTCGGTAACAAACGAAAAATACGCTATACAATCAATTCTGTTCTTAATTGTCAATTGTGGAAATGGGGTGGCGCATGGCCTGGACCGATCTCCACAGATGAGAAGGCGCCATTGTCGAGCGACCGTCAAAATGGATCGGTGATCGGCCGTCATGGGCTGCTGTGACCACCTCACCCTGGGCATTTTGCGCCGGATGGCAGTCCGCCTGATTTGCTGTAAACTCGATGATGAAGCCTTCGTTGTAGCGATGCCTTATAAAAGATTGGTGTATAGTTGTAAAGACAAATTTGTAGATCGAGAATGGGTGCCGGATGACCGGATATCGCCTGGGTCAGGGAGTGGTTGTATACCGGTTCAGGCTCATTCGGATTGGATCTTGGCCAGCTGTTCGGCGCATAACGCCCGCCATCCCTCAAACGCATTGATATGTCCGGATTTTTCCATATATTGGTAATCCAGCCCATCGACGATGCCTTCCGGTTGGTAGATCGCATCGCCGGCATGTGCAAGTGCGTTGGCGGCGTGTACGATGGCGGCGGTATTGAGTCCTTTTTTCGGTATTTGCCGGGGCGTGTGGTGATAGGCCGCTGCTTCCAGGATAGGGTCGGGAAGTCCCCACAAACCGAGCAGGTAGGCCCCGATACCCGCATGGGTGGTCCCGATGACGGCTGTTTCCGCCTGGGCCATGGAGATGGAAGCCTGTTCGATGCATTTGATGATCAACCGGTAGCTGTCCGGCAGGTGGGCGGCGATGAGCAGTTTGCCGATATCATGCAGCAGGCCGGCCATAAAAGCTGCATCGGCCGCCTTTCGGTCAAGGCCGCTCTCCTTTGCGATTATTTTCGAGAAGGTGCCGGTGAGCATGGCGTGTTCTTCCATCTGCTCCAGGGAAAAACCGGGGTATTTCAGGTTTTTAAATTTATCGAAGGTACCTGATGTCAGAACGATGGCTTTGATCAGGTCAAGACCCAGCAAGCTGACGGCTTTGGTGGGGCTGGTGATATGTTGGCGCAAGCCGAAAAAGGAAGAGTTCACCGTTTTGAGGATCTTTGCCGTCAGACCGATGTCTCTGGCGATCGTGTTGCCGATCTTCTCGATGGAGGCATCTTCAGATTTGAGCTCTTCCACCAATTCGACATAGACGGCCGGCAGGGTCGGCAAAGAGTCAATCTGGGATACGATCTCTTTGAGCGCCCGGTGGTCCAGCAACCCCTTCATCATGAAGGCACGGCTGATGGTTGCCTTGAGGGCCTCATCCTCGCAAGGCTTGGCCAGATACTGGTGGGCCAGTTCCACCGATTTCAATATGACGTCCTGATCCGAATAACCGGATAGAATGATGCGCACGCTGTTGGGATGTCCTTCGCGCACGACTTTGAGGAAATCCAAACCATCCTGGCCCTGAAAAACCGTTTCTGTGACTACCACCTCGAAGGTTTCATTGTTCAGGATCTCCATGGCCTCGGAAGGGCTGGCCGCGAAGCGCATATCCCACTCCTGCCGCATTTTTCGGAAACTGCGTTTGAGCGCTTTGTGAACAAATTTTTCTTCATCGACAAATAGGATGGTTTGCGGCATCGATCCATTCCTTACAGGTTTGATTTTTTTTCCGTCCTGTTATCGTGGTGTGTGACGGTTCGAAACTGGAACATATTGTAGCGAGAGGTCGCGGTATCAGGATCAAATCAAGTTGGGATCGAAAATGACCACATGCTGCCCTTTTCGTTGGTTAGAATCAATTTCTGCTGCCGAATTCCACTCTAAATTCCACTGCGAACCAGGCTATGGTGACTTGCCTCTTTCCGGGAGCAAGCTGCCTCTGGATCCCACAGCTTTTAAAAATCAACGGACCGGTTTCGTCTTTCGGCTGGTTCATTTCACATCCGCTGTCCACTTGTGGACTTGCCTATGTTATCGTACCGCGCTAAATAATCTTTAGGGCTCGCGCAAAAATAACTGCACTTTTTAATGCGCCGATGCGTCCTGCCCGGCGGGGTTGCCCAAGCGCGTAAATGTCTCGATTTACATGCACTTCGGCGTCTTGCCAGGCAGGCGCCCCAATATCTGAAAGCGTAAATTTGTCATTGCGCGAACCCTTGGCACTAAACGCTGCAAAGGGGGGGATGGTCTTGCTGATAGCCGGATTGACCGGCGGAATCGCCTCGGGAAAATCGACTGTTTCGGGCATGTTCCAAAAAGCCGGCGCCATCATCATCGATGCGGACCACATCGCCAGACAGATCGTGGCACCCGGGATGCCGGCATGGCAGTCGATTAAGGCCGTTTTTGGCGATCTTGTGGTCAGACCAGATGGGGCCCTGGATCGCCCCCTTCTGGGAGAGTTGGTTTTCAGCGACGATCAATTGAGAAAACAACTCGAGGCGATCATGCATCCCCTGGTCCGCGAATCCATGGATCGAGAGGTGGCCCGTCTCGTGGAGACGTCTCAAAACAGGCTGATAATTAAAGATATCCCCCTGTTGTTCGAAACAGGCATGACAAAAGGATTGGCGGAGATCATCGTCGTCTATGCGCCCGAGGATCTCCAGCGCCGGCGGTTGATGGAAAGGGACGGGATAGGCCCGGAGGCGGCGCAGAGGCGCATCGATGCCCAATTGTCTATCGAGGAAAAACGCCGGCGCGGCACCCGGGTGATCGACAACAGCGGCGACCTGTCCCAAACCGAGTCCCAGGTGATGCAAATTTACACCGACCTCGCCCAAAGGGCCGCAAGCGATAATTGATCGCGTACCGTGTTTTGCCTCGCCTTTCATCCCCATCGCAGCGGGTGCCTGGATTGATGCATAAACATCGCTACACGCCCGGCCAAATCCGGAAAAACAAAAGCACGCAGCGCTGCTATCGTTGCGGTTGCAGCCAGGTGCATGGCGTGCGATTTTTAAACAACCCATCAAGCCGCTATCGCTTCGAAAGAGGTGTTTTGCATACCCGTAAAAGAGCCGTAAACGGGTCCCGCAACCCGGCATACCGAACCGCACATCCATCCGCCCATTCCGAATCGCCCGCAGCCAAACCAAATATAATTTGACAGCCACCCCTAATTTCCCTATATGTATGGCTGCCTTAATTTAGCACTAGTCAACGGCTCCTGATTCAATACTGGTTTGTTGATGATCTTATTGAGAGGATGCTCCGCATGGTACAGGCCGCAGAGACTCTGACATCTCAGGCGAAATTTCCGATCGATGATACCCGCACCCTAATGCTCATGGCCTCAGCGCTGGGCCTGAGGGATCGATATACCCACGCCCATGCCCATCGGGTGGCACATTATTCCAAACGTCTGGCAATCCGGGCCGGCCTGCCCATGTGCGAGGTGATGCAGGTCGCCATGGGCGGCATGCTGCACGATTTGGGCAAACTGGCGCTGAGCGACCGGATATTCAGCAACCAGAAGGCCGATTGTTCGGAAGAGATGCTCTGGGAGGTCCGGAACCACACCCTGATCGGGGCCGCCCTGCTAGAAAAAGTGACCTGCGGAAGGTCTATTTACGATGCCGTGCTCCTTCACCACGAGCGCATCAACGGCGAGGGGTATCCCTTCGGATTGAAGGGCAGGGAAATTCCCATGAGCGCCAGAATCGTCAGCATTGCCGATTGCTTCGATGCGATTACCACCGACCGCCCCTACCAAAAAAGAAAAAGCCGTCAGTCCGCCTTCGACGCACTGGAAGAAATGTCCGGTTCAAGCTTTTCGGCAAAACTGGTGGACCTTTTTGTAATCGAGATAAAAACCAACGGCATGGCTCACCAGGCGGGTTCAAAGGCCATGGCCTGCTGACGCTCGCGCAAGACTGAATTCACATCCTCACACGCCTGAACATCCAGGCCTGTCAATGCGTCCTGCACGAACCCTTGATCCGCTCCAATATTTACATCGATGGATTATCAGGAGGTCATTCGGTTACCTTCGTCCATCAGGACGATGGTGGGCTGCCAGGTTTTGGCCTCGTCCGCTTCAATCCAGCAATAAGCGATGATGATGATCTTGTCTCCGGTGTGGGCCAGCCTGGCGGCTGCGCCGTTCAGGCAGACAATGCCGCTGCCGGGAGGACCTTCCAGGGTGTAGGTCTCGAAGCGTGCGCCGGTGTTGATGTTGGCGATCTGGACTTTCTCACCCGGAAGGATGTTGGCCGCTTCCATCAGGTCGCGATCTATGGTGATGCTGCCGACGTAGTTCAGGTCGGCTTCTGTTACGGTGGCGCGGTGGATTTTGCTTTTCAGCATGTTCAGCAACATGGTCGTGTTATACCTCAACTTGAATATTATCGATCAACCGTGTGCCGCCCAGTTTGACCGCAACTGCGATCAACACCTCTCCGCGAAGGGTTTCCAGATCCGACAGCGTTCCGGCGTCCACCACCGATATATAATCGATGACGGCGTCCGGAACTGCGCCGATGCGCTCTGTGATGCGCTGAAGGACCGCTTCCGCCCGCCGTTCACCCCCTTCGATTCTCTCCCGGGCTTCGAAAAGCGACTTGGAGAGCGCCACGGCATCCTGCCGGTGCTGCGCAGAGAGATAGGCGTTGCGTGAACTCATGGCCAACCCGTCGGCCTCACGGACTGTGGGGCATACCACAATTTCGATATCGAAGTCCAGGTCCGCGGTCATTTGTTTGATGACGGCCACCTGTTGCGCATCCTTTTGGCCGAAGTAGGCCCTGTCGGGCGCAACCAGATGAAAGAGCTTTGTGACGATGGTGGTGACGCCGCGAAAATGTCGCGGCCGGGAAAGACCGCACAGCGCCTGGGTCATGGGGCCTTTAACTTCCACATAGGTCGTATAGCCTTCCGGGTAGAGCTGGTTGGCGCTGGGCAGGTAAGCCAGGTCCACCTTTTCCTGAACCATGAGGGCCGAATCCCGCTCAATGTCCCTGGGATAGGCGTCAAGGTCTTCATTGGGGCCGAACTGGGTCGGGTTGACGAAGATGGAGGTCACGACGAGATCATTTTCACGTCTGGCACGGCGCATCAATGAGAGATGGCCTTCGTGCAAGTACCCCATGGTAGGGACAAAACCGATGGTATGACCTGATCGGCGCGCGTCGGCGACGGCGCGACGCAGCGCCTCTTTGTTTTCGATGGTTTTCATGCGGGTCGCTCCTTAATCGCCCAGGTTCCGTTCTCTTGTTATCGCAGCTTTTCCAGCAAAGCCTCATCCATGTGGAAGGTGTGTTCGTCAGCCGGGAAGGTGCTGTTGCGCACCTCTTCGATGTATTGTTTGACGGCGGCAACCGTTGCGTCTCCACCCTGGGCAAAGGTCTTTACGAACTTGGGCCGCATTTTGCGGAACATCCCCAACAGGTCCTGAATGACCAGTACCTGGCCGTCGCAGTGGACGCCGGCGCCAATGCCGATGGTGGGGATTTCCAGCTTTTCGGTAATGATGCGGGCCAGGGCGTCCGGGACGCATTCCAGTACGATCCCGAATACACCGGCATCCTGGAGGAGCAGGGCGTCATCGATCATCTGGCGTGCCGTCTCGATGTCTTTTCCCTGGAGTTTGTATCCCCCCATGGCGTTCACCGATTGGGGGGTCAATCCCAGATGTCCCAGGACCGGAATCTGGGCTTTTATGATCGCGCGAATTTTGTCCACGGCCGAAAGGCCGCCTTCCAGTTTGACGGCCTGGGCGTTGCCTTCCTGTACAAAGCGACCGGCGTTGCGGACCGCCTCTTCTGCGCTGACATGATAAGAGAGAAAGGGCATGTCGCCGATTAAAAATGCGTTGCGGGTACCGCGCGCCACAGCTTTGGTGTGATGGATCATATCGTCCATGGTCACCCTCAGGGTGTTTTCGTAGCCCAGCATGACCATGCCCAGAGAGTCGCCCACCAGCAGTGTGTCGACACCCGCCTCGTCCAGCAGAGAGGCGGTGGTATAATCGTAGGCGGTCAGCATCGTGATGCGTTCGCCTTTCTCTTTGGCGGTTTTGAACGACTGAATGGTAAACGGGTTCCCAGCCATGATGCCTCCCTTTCTACTTGCCTTCCAGCAATCGTTTGACCGAGGTCGAGTTGTCCGGTGGTGCGGACGCCTCATCTTCGGCCAATTGAAGTGTTTGCAATCCCATAAACGCATAGACCGACTTGATATGATCCAGCCCCGCGGCGGTGAGGGCTTCCATGTGCTGACGAATGGTGCCGGCGTCCCCCCTTGCAATGGGGCCGGTGAGGGCGCGGGCGGGGCCCAGCCGGGTGATATTGGCCAGGGTGCCGTCCATCAGGGGCCGCATGGCCCGGAATCCTTCATGGGGGTCGATTCCGGCTTGTTCCAAAGCCGCAATGCCGCTCGCCGCCAGGGTCACCAGGTAATTTGAGAGTATGCAGGCCGATAGATGATAGAGGCTTTTGTGCTCCGCAGACAGCGTGAAGTAGGGATTGCCCATCTGTGCCAGCAGGTCGATGACCGGTCCCAATTCCGCTGTATCGCCCTCCAGGCTGAAATAGGTATTGGGCAGTGACGCCAGAGATTCGGCTTCGTCGGCGAACGCCTGGAGGGGGTGCAGGCTGAAAACGGTGGCCCCCGCATCCAGGGCGTCGGCCAGCAGCCGGGATGAATGCGCCCCGCTCATGTGCCCTACAAAGTGCCGCGGCAGAATGGTTTTATCCCGACACAGTTGGCGGCAGGTCTCTTCGATCTGGTCGTCCCGTGTCGTTAGCAGCACCATATCACTCCGGTCGGTCAGACCGGCGCTGTCTTGAAAGGCAGTGGCCCGGGTTTGGCGGCTGGCGTGGGCTGATTTTTCCGGATGGCGGTCGAAATAGCCGCTGATGGTGGCACCCTTGAGGTGCAGGTAGCGTCCAAAAGCCGTGGCGACCTTTCCGGCACCGATGAATCCAATGCGCATTGTCAGCTCTCCGTATGGTCGACAACGATTTGTGAGAGCAGGCGATCCCTCTCACGGCGGTGTATCCGCCCTAAAATAGTCATGCCGGATCAATGCCGTCAAGCAATACAACCCCTGTGGCTGAAAAAAAGGAGGGTGCGCGCTGCCCGAATCCGTGTGGTCCTGTGCGGGATTAGCCTTTTCCAAATACGAGCGCAGTGGTATGATTGCGCGATGATTGGTTGTTTTCAAATGGAAGTTCTATCAAAACGGCGTGTCCCGATCATGGGAGAGGGGTGTTACCTGGACCATGAACAACGATGACCTGAGATTCGATGCCGATTCCGGACTGCATTATATCGGAACGGGGCCAATCGGCGGCAAGGCCAAAGGGCTGGTTTCCCTGAACCGCCTATTGGGTGAATCGGATGGCCTGGGGGACGCGTATCCCGGTATTTCCATCGGCATTCCCCAAAGCCTGGTGATCGCGGGCTCGGTGTTCGATGCCTATGTCGCGCAAAACGGCCTGGCGCATCTGGGAAGAGGAGATGCCGAAGACGAGGTCGTCGCCGATGCATTTCTCGGCGGCCGGATGCCGGAAGCGGCGGTCCGGGCGCTGGACCGGTATCTGGAGGCGCACGCCTACCCGCTGGCGGTCAGATCATCCGGCATGCTGGAGGACGCGCACCACCATGCCTATGCCGGCCTGTACCGTACCTACATGCTCTCCAACGACCAGCCGGCAAAAGAAGACCGGCTCGATAATCTGCTCCGGGCCATCAAACTGGTGTATGCATCCACCTTCTACCAGGGTCCAAAAGCTTATGCCAAGCGGGTGGGGCATCAACCGGAGAAGTGGCAGATGGCGGTGATCGTGCAACAGGTGGCCGGCGCGCCGCACCGCGGGTATTACTATCCTGCCATCTCGGGCGTGGCACAGTCACTGAACTACTATCCCCAATCGGGCCGGCGGCCGGAGGACGGGGCCGCGACCATCGCCCTGGGGATGGGAAAGCAGGTGGTCTCCGGCGGGAGGGCGCTGAAGTTCAGTCCCAAACACCCCAAAGGGCTCATGCAGCGCAGCAGCGTGGATGAGATGCTCGCCCATGCCCAGAGACGTTTCTACGCCATCGAACTAGAGGCCACCTGTTCACCGGATGCCAGGGGGCGCGACCATCTGGTGCGCCGCCACGTCAGCGAGGCCGAAGATGAAGTCCCGGTAACCTTATTGGCCGGGACTTACATTGTCGAGGAGCATCGCATCAAAGAGACGGTACGGATGGCCGGGCCGCGTGTATTGACCTTTGCCGGCGTGCTGAAATATGATCTCTTCCCCCTGGCGGCATTGTTGCGCCGGTTGCTTGCCATGGGCGAGGCCGCCATGGGTGTGCCGGTGGAACTGGAATTCGCAGTCAACCTGGCATCGCCGTCCGGCAGCGGCGCAGAATTTCATCTGCTGCAAATGCGTCCCATGACGGCTTCCAAAGCCAATATTTCGGTAGCCATCACCCCGGATGAGGAGCAAAGGGCGGTGTGCTTCAGTCGCCATGCAATGGGCAATCATGAGCGGCAGGCCATCACTGATGTCATCTATGTAAAGCCCGAGGCGTTCGATCCCGGCCAGACCCGGCTCATTGCACGGGAAGTGGCTTGCCTCAACGCCCGCGCCGAGGGGCTGCAAAGACGCTATCTTCTCGTGGGGCCCGGCCGGTGGGGTTCGGCCGACCCATGGCTGGGCATTCCCGTCCGCTGGACCGATATTTCCAGTGTGGCGGCCATCATTGAAACCGTGTCGGAAAAACTGAATGTTGAGCCGTCCACCGGCGCTCATTTTTTCCATAATCTGGTTTCACTGGGGATCAGTTACCTGAGTGTCACCCGGCAGGCGCCCGACCGCTTCGATTGGGATTGGTTGATGGCCGAGAAGATCGTACAGGATACACAATTCGTGGCATACGCCCGGTTGGCGGCGCCGGTTGATTTGAAGGTGGACGGCCGCAGCTCAAGCGGGATCCTTATACTGCCGAATGCTAAGTAATACGGCTATCGGGAAGACATAAACTGGAGCCATGATCCGGCAAGTGTTGGGTATTTAGCAATGGATGGGGACCTGTTTCATTTTTAAATCGATAGGATACATTAACTTTAAACTTAAAACTTTATACTTTATACTGCCCGGCCTGTTTATCACAAAACAGCCAAACACCCATTGGTTTGGCATGTCAAAACATAGTTTATTTTTACCATACGGAGGGCCCCATGAACCATATCCTGCAATTGGTCAAAGACAAGGATCCCGGTGAACGTGAATTTCATCAGGCCGTTGATGAAGTCATCGAAACCATCATGCCGGTCATGGACCAGAATCCCGAATACCGAAGTGCCAAGGTCCTGGAACGTATGGTGGAGCCTGAAAGGGTGATTCTTTTCAGGGTGCCCTGGACGGATGACCAGGGCGAGGTTCAGGTCAACCGGGGCTTTCGGGTGGAGATGAACAGCGCCATCGGTCCCTATAAAGGGGGGTTGCGGTTTCATCCTTCGGTGAACCTGGGGATTTTAAAGTTCCTGGCCTTCGAGCAGGTTTTTAAGAATGCGTTGACCACCTTGCCCATGGGCGGCGGCAAGGGCGGATCCGATTTCGATCCAAAAGGCAAGTCGGACTTGGAGGTCATGCGGTTTTGTCAAAGCTTTATGGCCGAGTTGTATCGCCATATCGGTCCCAATACCGATGTGCCCGCCGGAGATATCGGTGTGGGGGCCCGGGAGATCGGCTACCTGTTCGGCATGTATAAAAAGCTGCGCAATGAATTTACCGGCGTGCTGACCGGGAAAAGCCTGAACTGGGGCGGCAGCCTCATCCGGCCCGAAGCCACGGGTTACGGATCGGTTTACTTCGCCGCCGAGATGCTGGCCACCCGAAGCAAAAGCCTCGAAGGGATGACCTGCCTGGTTTCCGGCGCCGGCAACGTGGCCCAGTATACCATGGAGAAACTCATCGAGTTGGGGGCCAAACCGGTTACCTTCTCGGATTCCACGGGCTATATTTTCGATGAGGCCGGTATTGACGCCCAAAAGCTCGCGTACATAAAGGAGTTGAAGAACATCCGGCGGGGCCGGGTCAAAGAGTACGCCGAGGCCTATCCGGATGCGGTCTATACGGATCTCGACCCCCAGGCCGACCACAATCCGCTCTGGAACCACAAGGCGGATTGCGCCTTCCCCAGTGCCACACAAAACGAGATCCACGCTAAAGATGCACAGAATATGGTCAACAATGAGGTGCTGCTGGTCAGCGAAGGGGCCAATATGCCCACCGTCCCCGAAGGTGTCGATCTCTTTCTGGACAACAAACTCCTGTTTGGTCCGGGAAAGGCGGCCAATGCCGGCGGCGTTTCGGTGTCGGGTCTGGAAATGACCCAAAACAGCATGCGTCTGTCCTGGACGCGGGAAGAGGTCGACCAGCGCCTGAAGATGATCATGAAGGGCATCCACCAAACCTGTATCCACGCGGCCGAGCAGTACGGGATGCCGGGCAATTATGTGGCCGGCGCCAATATCGCCGGTTTTGTGAAGGTGGTCGACGCAATGATCGACCAGGGTGTGGTATGATGCCGAACAGCATTGATTTGCCGGCGACCGTAACCGGGTGCATCTAACCCGGTTTGAAATCAGCTACAGCGGGCTTCAAACAGATGATCGAGGAAAGTTGGAAGGAGCGATGGCAATGGTTCAACCGAAGAATGTACTTCACGGCGCAATTTATCAATGTCTGCGGAATATCACTATTTTTTCTGAACTCACTAGAGATGAACTGACCTTCATGGCCGACCAGATGCATGTGTTGAGAACCGCTCCGGGCAACGCCATATTCAAAGAAGACGACCAGGGGGATTTTGTCTGCTTCGTGGTGGACGGTCGCTTGGAGGTGTTAAAGGCGATCAACGGGGCTAAAAAGACAATTGCCGAACTGACCGCCGGCCAATCCATCGGAGAGATGTCGGTGGTCGGCAACTTCCCCCGGTCCGCCACTGTCATATCCCGTACCGATGCGACCTTGCTGACGTTGAAACGCGAGCGCCTCAACCAGATATGCGTGCAGCATCCGCAGATCGGCGTCAAAATATTCAAAGCCATCGCCCAACTGCTGAGCCACTACCTGCGAAGAACATCGGAGAACTTGTTTGAGCTGATGCCGCCGAAGTGACCCCTAAGATTGCAGGTGATCACTCTTTTACTTTCAGTGCGCCGTCGCACAGATTGTAAATCGCTTCAAATCGAAAACGACTGGAAAGCGCTGACAGCGACGTGCTCAGCCCGGGGTGGCTGGATTTGATGCGGTCCAGGCAGCCTTTGAATTTTTCCAGGTCCAACTCAAGGGCGATCGTTTTCATCTCCGATAACAACGGTGCCGGCAAGCGGGCCATGTCATCGATGGAGATTTTTTTCGAAACAGGGGGCGATTCCGGCGAATTGCTGCTGCCCTCCCGGATAAAGGTCACATCCAGGTGCCTGGTCATGACATCGAACAGCTGCTCTACTTCAAGTGGTTTGGCAAGGTAGTCGTCACACCCGGCCGATAGCATCTCCCGGCGATCGTCGTCAAAACTCAGGCCGGTAAGGGCGATGACCGGTGTCTGTCGTCCCTTGTCCATGGCCTTGATTCGCCGGGTGGCGGTCAGACCATCCATCTTCGGCATGCGCATGTCCATGAAGACAATGTCCGGCATCCATTCGGGGAACAATGCGATCGCTTGCTCGCCGTTTTCCGCTTTTTGAACGACCAGGCCCACTTCTTCCAGTATTTTGCATAACAACGTTCGACAAGTAAAGTCATCGTCCACCACCAGTACGCGATAGGCTTTGGTCCCGGGGGCGATACCGATAACGCGCGCCGGTGCTTCGTCCGGCGAATTGTCATCTGCGGCGGCAGCTTCCAGGCTGACATTCAAGGTAAAGCAAGCGCCCTGGTCTGCGCGATTGGCGGCCGTGATGTCGCCGCCCATCAATCGTGCAAAATTGCGGCTGACGGTCAGTCCCAGGCCGGCGCCCTGGTTGCTGGTGTCGGGGGATTTGGCCTTGTAGAATTGATCAAATATTCGTTCCAGGTCCTTTTCGGCGATGCCGGGACCCGTATCTTTGATTTCAAACACCAGGTCACAGGTTGCTTTTTCATCGTCGATGCCGGCGATTTGCTGCGGCGCGCGCAACGACGACGCGCGGACGTCGATTTCGATACCGCCGGATTGGGTGAATTTCATGCTGTTGCTCAACAGGTTCATCATAATCTGCTGCAGCTTGTGTTCATCGCACCGGATGCGTCGAGGCAGCTCCGGCGCCAGGTTCATGGAGAGGGTCAGCCCCTTGTCCGCCGCCCTGCTTTTGAACTTCACCGCCACGCCCTGCATGAATTGGTGCAGATCGATGACGGCGCTGTCCAGTTTTTCGTTGCCGGTGTCGATTCTGGACATATCGAGCGCATCATTGATCAACCGGAGCAAATTTTCGCCGCTCTGGTAAATCAGCCTGAGGTTTTCGGACTGGGTTTCCGTAAGGTTGGGGTTGCGTTCCATCAGCCGGCTGAACCCCAGAATTGCGTTCAGCGGGGTTCTCAGCTCGTGCGACATGTGCGAAAGAAAAGTGCTCTTTGTGCGCATGGCCTCCTCGGCCCGTGCTTTGGCCTCGTTGAGCGCTTCGGTCTGGTCGTGTATCAATGCCTCATAATGGTCACGGTTGTGCTGCAACGCCTGCTCGGTCTGCTGCAGGCGGTTTTGCGTGTCCGTCAGCCGTTGTTCCAGCTCGATCTGGTTTTTTCGAGTCCGCCGCAGTTCCAGGCAGGACCCGGCTTTGGACAGAAGTTCGCTTCCTTGAACCGGCGCATCCAGCCAATCTGCGGCGCCGGCTTTGAAGGCACGCTCCTTGAGCGATGCTTGCGCCGGCGGCCCCACCACAAGGGTGGGGACATCCTGATAATGCGGATCGTCGCGGAGCAATGCACACATTTCGACAGCCCCGGCCGGTTGGTCGAATTGATCGATAATGACCAGATCGGGCGGCTTGGACTCCGCCGACGGAACCGCGGCGTCGGGCGCGGCCGTATTAACCAGAAACCCCTCTTTTTGCAGGATCGCCTTTATGGCGTCCGCTCTCTCCGGGGTCTGGTTAATCAGTAAGATGGAGGCGCCGATAACGGTGGCGTTGGCTTTTTGACGAGGCCCGTGATGTGGAACCATTTTTGGGAATCCTCTTTATATCTTCAATGACCGCTCCCGCAAAGGATGATCATTCATTTGTTCATGGTGCTGAATGCTGATATCCCGTCTTTACGGATGGGATTTCGCCACAATGTATTAAAAGATCGATGGCATTGCAAGCCGGCTCCGGGGCATTTCTTTAACGTGTTAATTCGTCATATGCTTTCTGGATTTCCTTGAACCGCTCTTCTGCCAATGCATGAAATTCTTCTCCCAAATGGGTAACTTTGTCCGGATGGTACTGGTTGGCCAATTTGCGGTACGCCGCGCGAATCTCATCTTGACCGGCATCGGCTGTGATTCCAAGCACCTCATGGGGTGAGCGTATGCGGGTGTCGGAGGCGTCGGTGCCGGCTGCGGATTGCTGGTGGCCGGAGCGATTTTCACCATCAGGGGAATACGTGCCGGCCCCTTGATTTCGCAGTTTCAGCAGATATCGGAAAAGGAATCCCAGTACGACAAAATCATCGATCCAGCCTGGAAGATGGAAGCCTGGGATAAGATCATAGGGCGAAATCAGATAGATAAGCACCAATATGATCCAAAACCACTTCACCATCCATCACTCCCAGCGGTTGCCCCCGCGGTGCTTGAGATCGATGACGTCCACCCGGCCATGTTCGTTGATGAACATGTTTAAGAGCCAGCTCACCAGGCTGATGATCAAAGCGCCGAAAACGGCCGGCCAGAATCCTTCGATATCAAATCCGCCTATCACACCGGAGGCCATTTTGAGCATTACGGCGTTGATGACGAAAGTGAAGAGCCCCAGTGAGAGTATGTTGATGGGCAGGGTCAGGATCAGGGCGATCGGCCGGAAAAAAGCATTGAGAATGCCCAATATGGCGGCCGCGCCGACCGCAGACATGAAACCGCTGACATGAAATCCGTCCAGCATGTAAGCAGCCAGTAAAATAGCACAGGTTAGAGCTAACCAGCGCAGCACAAGTCCGCGCATCTTCGTCTCCTCATATCGGTTGTGTGAATGTCTGTGGCGCTCAGTGTTCGGGCCTGTCGACAGGTCTTGACTTTATTTTGGTCGATAGGCCCGGGTGCAATCCCCTGCAGTCGAGGGCGAAGCCATTGTCCTCGCTTTTATGCCACAACGGGTAAGATAGTATACCGATCTATGATTGGCAAGTCGGTGTAGAATGAATTTCGACGGACGGTGCTAGGACACGAGCTCTTGAACCGCCGAAAGCAGCTCATCACGATCCACGGGTTTGGAGTAGGTGCGGTCGGCGCCTAGTTTCTTGGCCAGGTGAAGATAGTCATCCGGGCTGTTGCGTCCACCCCCCGAGATGGCGATTACCTTGGCATCGGGGTTGTCCTTGCGCAAGGCGGAGATGGTCTCAATACCTTCCATATCCGGCATGATCAGATCGGTGATCACCACATCAAACGGTTTGCACTGATAGAGTTGAAGGCCGATGCGGCCGTTGGAGGCGGTTCCGACCTCATAGCCTGCGCGTTCAAAGGTCTGTTTAAGCATGTTCATGACAAATTCGTCGTCTTCAATGATCAGAACGCTTTTCATAATCGGCTCCTTCTTGAGCTGCATATCCAGGTAAAGATCACCCTGAAAACTGCGCATTGCACTGCCTTCAGACGAAGTTCCAACTTTTGTATCGGCAGTTTTCGGGCAAACTTAAACTGTTTTTACTTAGAACGATCTGTTGGAACGCGATGGTTGAAGTCGAGGCAACTTCACAATCAGAACGCTGATGAGATCTTTACTCTGTATAGCGTCTTGCAGCTTGGTTCGTCAACACGCATTCACGGGAAGGGCATGGCTATCGCCGGAAGCCATGTCAGCGCCCGATATCAGCATACCTGTGGCGCCTTTTGCAACGCATTCCATTACCGCTTGCAGCTATTTCGCGTCGCTATTTTCAGGCGGTTCGGGGGCAGGGGCGCCTTTAACACCATCGGCGTGGCATTTTCCGGCGTACCAGTTGATTTGGCGGCAGATTCCGCGGATGATGCTGACCTCAGCGGCGCGAAGCTGCATTCTGGAAAAAAAATGGCGCAGCTTGTTCATCCAGTAATCGGGGTTTTCCGGCTGGATATAGTTGATGCGTACGAGGATCTCCTTGACCTGCGCATACATGCCGTCCAATTCGTGGCGACTGGCAAGGCGCGGTTTAAAGGGTTTGGGCTCGGGCAGGGTCGCTTTGAACAGTTCATAGCAGAGCACCATGACCGCCTGGCCGAGGTTGAGGGATGAAAATTGTGCTGTGGGGATATTGACCAATCGGTGGCACAGCCGAAGCTCTTCATTGGTCAGGCCGCGATCTTCAGGACCAAAGAGCAGGGCGACACGGTTTTCTCCGGACAGGGATACCAACTCCCGGGCCATCGGTCCCGGCGTGGCGACGCTGTGTCTTTCGCCGCCCAGCCGTGCAGTGGTGCCGATCACATATTGAAAGGGGGCCAGGGCGGTCTGCAGATCGTCATAGCGGGTAATCTTCTCCGCCACATGGGAGGCGGCATGGGTGGCCAATCGCATGACCCGCTCGACATCATAATTTTCCGGCGCCACCACCGCCAGTCTCTCGATGCCCATGTTGCAGGCCGCGCGTGTGGCAGCCCCGATATTTTCAGGATATCGGGGCTTGTTCAACACGATGGTGATATTGTTCAGGTTTGCCCGTTGGCCCATTACACCCGCTCGAACGCATTAAAAAAGTACCCGGTCTCGAAGGCGGCCGTTTCCGGCGCATCGGAGCCGTGGACCACATTCTTTTCGATATCCGTGGCAAAGTCGCGCCGGATGGTTCCCTCGGCCGCCTCTTTGTAATTGGTGGCGCCCATCATATCGCGCCAGCGCTTAATGGCGCTGTCGCCCTCCAGGATCATTACCACGGCGGGGCCCGAAACCATGAAAGCGGTCAGGCTGTCAAAGAACGGCCGCTCTTTGTGAACGGCATAAAATCCCTGAGCCTGTGTTTGGGTCATCTGAATCATCTTCATGGCCTTAATTTTCAGGCCGTTGCCTTCGATGCGCTTGACGACCTCGCCGATCAGGCCTCGGGACACGCCGTCCGGTTTAACGATCGCTAAAGTGGTTTCCATGGATGTTGTTTCCTTTCATATTGTGCAAATATTTTAGTTTGTAATTTGGCCGCTGGTGTAGCAGAAGGGCTATGCCAAGTCAACTTGGGATGGGGCAGCGATTCTGATTCTGACTGAATGTCATTCGTCACAGCAGACGCCGGTTACGGATTCTCTAATCATTCTTTTTCGCGATGAGTTACAAGTTTACCGGAGCTCCTCGAAATCGAAATCGGGATCGAAATCGTCATCTTAGCTTTCCGATTTCGATAGCGATTCCGATTTCGATAACACCACAAAAGCGTTCAGTCAGAATTACTGTCGGCCGCATACGCTGGTTGACATGACGGCCGGCCGGCGTTATTTGTTCTCGTAATTTTAGATACCTGTGTTTAAATTGAGTATAGTTGCGGACAACGGATATTGGGGAATGCCATGCCGATTTACGAATTTTATTGCCAGGGGTGCCACACGATCTACAATTTCTTTTCAAAGTCGATCAACACCCGGAAAAAGCCCAAGTGCCCGCGTTGCAGGAACGTGACCCTGGAGCGCCAAATGTCCGCGTTTGCCATGACCGGGCGCGCCAGAGAGGCGGATCCGATGGACGATCTCCCCATCGACGAGAACAAGATGGAGCAGGCCATGCAGATGCTGGCCGGAGAGGCGGAGCGCATACCCGAGGACGACCCAAAGCAGGCGGCCAATCTCATGCGCAAGTTGACCCGGATGACCGGTCTGGAACTGGGTGATGGCATGGAAGAGGCGCTTAAGCGAATGGAGAGCGGAGAAGACCCGGAGCGGATCGAGGCGGATATGGGCGATGTCCTAGAAAACGAGGACCCATTCCAGGCCGCCGCCAAAAAGGCGGGGAAGGCGGCAAGGCGCTCGGCGCCTGACAGGGATGAGACCCTGTATGATCTGTAAAAAAAGAACATCCAGCATCGAACGTCCAACGTCCAACGTTCAACTTCAGGAGTTCGACTATGAAGCCAGGCATCCAATCCAGAATCGAAATTCGGCAGGGGGATATTACGCAGCTCAAAGTGGACGCCATCGTCAACGCGGCCAATACTTCGCTGCTGGGCGGCGGTGGGGTGGATGGGGCCATTCACCGGGCTGCGGGCCCGGAGTTGTTGGCCGAATGTCGCACCATCGGCGGCTGCCCGACAGGAGAAGCCCGGTTGACCAGGGGGTATCGGCTGCCGGCGCGGTTTGTGATCCATACGGTGGGGCCGGTCTTCCGCGGCCGGCCTGAAGATGCGCGCCTGCTGACAGCCTGCTATGTCAACAGCCTCAACCTGGCCCTCACCCATGGTTTGTCCACCATCGCCTTTCCGGCCGTGAGCTGCGGCGTATACGGCTACCCCATCGAGGAGGCAGCCCGCATCGCATTGGGAACCGCCGCGACGTTCTTGAACAACCACCCGGATTTCACGCGTATCGTCTTCGCACTCTTCTCAGCCGCTGATCGGGCGATCTATGAACAGACGCTCAGGGATCTGTAATAAATTGAAAATAAAATAGAAATGGCACGGCACAGGGCATGTGCCGGTCGCTGGGGGCCCCGGCGTCCTAAACTTGTGGTGATCGTTGCCGATATTGGAAGTGAGGTTTGCCGTGCGGCGGGCATTGATGATCTCTATGGTCCGGGTGTGATGCATCGAGATATTCTTGACAATCGATGGCGATTCAGATAACCGCTTCTCCTTGTCGTTTTGGTTCTCGAATGCTGAATTGACAATAGAGTTGCCTGTGGTTAGTTTGAAACCTCAATGCGATTGCCGGTATTGGCACGGCATTGGGACTCACAGCCATCCAAACACCGGTGATCAGCGGTTGCCGGTGACGCGCAGCCTAATATTTTCTAAGGAGGATACCATGCTTGAAGTAACAACTGCGGCCACCGAGCAGATTGCGGCCTATTTCAGCGACAAAGAGGTCCGGCCGGTACGAATTTTCTTGAATGAAGGCGGCTGAGGCGGTCCCGGATTGGCCATGGCTCTGGACGAGCCTACCGAATCTGATGAACAATTTGAGGTGGATGGTTATCAATACATCGTCAACAAAGAGTTCCTCGAACGCGCTAAGCCCATTAAAGTCGATTTTCATATGTACGGTTTCAAACTCGATTGCGGCATTGATTTTGGCGCCGGCGGCGGGTGCGCCTGCAGCAGCGCCCAGAAAAGCCAGTGCGGCTGCTAGTCTATAGATCGAATTGAGTTTTCCCAAGGCAGTATTCGGCGTGCCCGGGTACTGCCTTATTTTCACGCACCGCGATTGACGCCCCCCACCGGCTGTGGAATAATGCCCGCATCCGGAGCCTTCCGGACTAAAACGACCTCGCTCCCCCATATACATAAGGAGGTATCTCCATGGCGCTGGTGGAATATCAGGTGGACGATCATGTGGCGATTTTGTCACTGAACAGCGGTGAAAACCGATTCAATCCCACCTTTTTGGATGCATTGCTGGGGGTGTTGGACGAGATCGAGAACGACACCGAAGCCTCGGCCCTGGTGGTGCGCAGTACCCATGAAAAAATTTTCTCCAACGGCATCGACCTGGAGTGGCTGCTTCAGGTGATGCAGCAGCAAGACCTGGCCAAAGCCAAAGATTTCTTCTACCACCTCAACCGGCTGTTCAAGCGGTGGGTGACCTATCCGTTGGTGACCGTCGCATGTATTGGCGGCCACGCCTTTGCCGGGGGCGCCATTTTCAGCTGTGCGTTTGATTTCAGGTTCATGCGGACAGGACGGGGGTATTTCTGCCTGCCTGAAATCGACCTGGGCATGCCTTTTCTGCCGGGAATGAATGCCATATTGCGCAGTGCGATCCCGGAAATTATGATGCGGGAGATGCAGTTGACCGGTGTCCGCATGACCGCGGAGATGTGCCATGCGCACGGCATCGTCAAAGGCGCTTACCCCATGGAGGCCCTGTTCGATGCCGCGCTTGAATTTGCCAAACAGGTCGACAAGAAACGTTCCATCATCAAAGAAACCAAACGCCGTCTGAACAAGGCCATCGTTGACGCCATCGATGTGGAAGACCCGGAACACATTGAGTCGGGCAGGTTTCATATCCAATAGCGTTTTTCACCCGTGATTCTCCTGGTAAGGTAGGATGGGGGCGACCCGACGGACCTATTAATCGGTACAGGAGGTGAAAAATGAACGTCCTTATCACCGGCGGTTCCGGATTCATTGGATCCCATCTGAGCAACCATCTGCTGGCGGCCGGCCACCGGGTCACGGCGTTGGGGTCGCGTCCGGCATTTGACCGCATCGATCATCCCGGTTTCACCTATGTGTCGGCCGATACGACCCGGCCCGGTCCCTGGCAGGAAGTGGTCTCTCAAGCGGATTGGATCTTCAATATGGCCGGCCGAACCATATTTCAACGCTGGACGAGGCGCTACAAACGGCAGGTTTATGACAGTCGGATTCTGACCACCCGCCACCTCGTATCGGCGCTGCCGGACCCGTGCCGGGCGGTTCTGGTCAGCACCTCGGCCGTCGGATATTATGGAGACCGGGGCGAGGAGGCTTTGACCGAATCATCGGGGCCGGGCCGCGATTTTCTGGCCGACCTTTCCAAAGATTGGGAGGCGGAGGCCGCCTCAGCGGAATCCAAGGGGGCGCGGGTGGTCATTGCACGGTTCGGTATCGCATTGGGGCGAGACGGCGGTGCCCTTGAGAAGATGGTCCCCGCCTTTCGATCCTTCATGGGCGGTCCTCTGGGAGATGGCAGGCAGTGGTTCCCTTGGATCCACATCCATGATATGGTTGCCGCTCTCGAATTCCTTGCCGCCGGAGACAGCCACCGCGGTCCTTACAATACCTGCTCGCCCAACCCTGTGCGAAACGCGCGGATGTCCTCTGCGCTGGGCAAGGCGCTTGGGCGGCCGGCTGCGGTGGCGGTGCCGTCCTTCATGCTCAAGATGATGATGGGGGAGATGGCCGGCACCCTGCTGGCGAGCCAAAAGGTGCTGCCGGAAAAGCTTCAGCAGGCGGGTTTCGAGTTTGCTTTTACTGAGATCGATGCGGCCCTGGCGGATCTGGTCGCCTAACTCGTACCCATCCATGGTCGAAAAGGGATGACATGCTCGTCTATATCCTGCTTGCAGTGCTGTTCGTCGCGGTGTTCGGTTGGCTGACCTGGCGCATTTTAATGCGGCAGGTGCCGGTGACGCCGCCGCCTGAAGATGCCTATATCTGCCCCGTGTGCAATGATGAACATTGCAGCTGCCACAAGAAAAACGACGCCGGGCCATGAGGGCTGCGTACGACACCATCACGGCCTACCACGATGCCACCAAGCATCACCTTCACCGTTATGCCCGGTCCGCCGGTTTCATGGACTGGGCCAACCAACCCAATCCATTCCGATACTACGAGGGGGCGGAAAAAATCCCGCTCACCCTGGCACGGGATGACCCCGGGCTGCCCTATGATGAACTGCATAAACCGGCGTCCGCTCCTCCCCGAAGGCTCAATGAACGGAGCATCTCCGGTTTTCTGGCCAACGCCATGGGGTTGTCGGCCTGGAAGCGGGCCGGTGGCAGCCGCTGGTCCTTGCGGATCAACCCTTCCTCCGGCAATCTGCACCCCACCGAGGCGCATGTGGTGCTGCCGCCCGATCTTTTCGCTTCCGGAGGGGTTTTTCACTACGCCTGTTTCGACCACTGCCTTGAACGCAGAGCCCAACTGCCCGACGGCCTCTGGCCGCAAATCGAATCCCATTTTGGAGAACCCGGGTTCCTGGTGGCGCTGAGCTCCATCTTCTGGCGCGAGTCCTGGAAGTACGGAGAGCGAGCCTACCGGTACTGCAACCTCGACGCCGGTCATGCGGCCGCGGCCCTCGCCTACGCGGCGCGGCTTCACAACTGGGAAGCGACCTGTCTGACCGGAGCGGGGGACCGGCAGATTGAAACCTTGCTGGGATTCGCCGGCACGCCCTGGCACCCGTTGGAAGATGAGGTGCCCGAGATGATCTGCTGGATATCGGTCGGCCCGGGAAGCGGAACGGTATCCCGGCGCCTGCCGGATCATCTTGTCCGGCCCTTCGCGGGATTGCAGTACGGGGGTATCCCCAATCGCCTCAGCACGAAGCCCGTGGATTGGTCGATTATCGCCGAGGTCTCCGATGCGGCAAAGAAATCCCGGACCGCGCCGGAAGAAGAGGCGTTCGAGGCCGCTGCCGAATGTGCGGCACCCGCAGAGCGGTCATCGATTCAGGTGATACGGCGGCGTCGCAGCGCGGTGAGCTACCATCCGCAGAAAACGATTTCAAGAGAGGTCTTCCTCTCCATCTTGAGCCCGACCCTGGCCCGGTCCGGGGCGCCGCCCTTCGGCATGCGGATGGCTGCGCCTTCCGTCCACCTGCTGCTCTTCGTCCATCGGGTTGAAGGCGTTGCGCCGGGGCTCTATCTGCTGCTGCGTCGAAAGGCGCACCTGTCCGCCATGCGGGCCGGATGGCGGAACGACTTTCTCTGGCAGCCGGTGCAGTGCCGTCTTCCCCTTTACCGCCTGCTGGAAGCGGATTTCACCATGGACGCCATGGAGCTGAGCTGCCATCAGGAGATCGCCGGCAACAGCGCATTTGCCGTGGCCATGATGGCGGACTTCGGGTCGAACCTGCTCAGGGCGCCCTACCGATATCGCCACCTGCACTGGGAGTGCGGCATGATCGGCCAGGTCCTCTACCTCGGCGCCGAAGCCCACGCCATCCGCGGCACTGGTATCGGCTGTTTCTTCGACGATGCGGTTCACCAACTGCTGGGAATCGAAGACCACAGCTTTCAATCCCTCTATCATTTCACTGTCGGCCATCCCATCGAAGACACCCGGCTGGAAACCCTTCCGGCCTATCACCACCTGGACGCCGCCCGGCGCTGAACTCTGGCGACAGGCCGGCCCCCGGTTTGCCAATGTTTTCAGGCGCCCTATATTAAGCGCTGAAGCCCTGTCATCCAGTCCGGGCAATAAACGGACCACAGCCGGAGGTGTCCCATGCCCAATCATCTGAAGCATGAAAAAAGCCCCTACTTGATTCAACACGCCCACAATCCGGTGGATTGGTATCCATGGGGCGAACCGGCGTTTGAAAAGGCGCGTACCGAGGACAAACCCATTTTTCTCTCCATCGGATACGCCACCTGCCATTGGTGCCATGTGATGGAGCGTGAATCGTTCGAAGACGACGAGGCGGCTGCCGCGCTCAACGAAGCCTTTGTGTGCATCAAGGTGGACCGTGAGGAGCGGCCCGACATCGACTCGGTCTACATGGCGGCCTGCCAGATGCTGACCGGCTCGGGCGGATGGCCGCTCAATGTGATCCTGACCCCGGATAAAAGGCCTTTTTTCGCCGCCACTTATCTGCCCAAACAAAGCCGGTTCGGGCGTGCGGGGCTTATCGACCTCTGCACCCGGATCCGGGAGCTGTGGCATAACGATCGTCAGCGTGTGCTCCAGGCCGTAAACGGCATCTCGGGCCACCTGGACCAGGCCTTCACTTTTGCACCGGATGGGGACGCGGCGTTGGATATGAACCTGCTGGACGTCGCCTTTGCCCACATCTCCCGCAGCTATGATCCCCGGCACGGCGGTTTCGACCAGGCCCCCAAATTTCCTACCCCCCACCGCCTGCTCTTCCTGCTCCGGCACCACCACCGCACTGCAAATACCCACGCATTGGAGATGGTCGTCCACACATTGCGCTCCATGCGGCAAGGCGGATTGTGGGACCATGTGGGATTCGGCTTTCACCGGTACGCCACCGACAGCCGATGGCTTCTGCCCCACTTTGAGAAAATGCTCTATGACCAGGCGCTGCTGGCCATGGCCTATGCGGAGGCGTATCAAGTGACCCGCGATGCGGATTTTTCCCGGACCGTGGAAGAAATCTTCACTTATGTCCTCAGGGACATGACCCATCCCCGGGGCGGGTTCTATTCTGCGGAGGACGCGGACAGTGAAGGAGAAGAGGGGAAATTCTACATATGGAATCTCGACGCCTTTTCAGGACTCGCGGACGAAGACGGCCAAAGCATACCGTGGCACGATATCTTCAACCTCCAGGCGGACGGCAACTTCACCGACGAAGCCACCGGCCGGAAGAACGGAACCAATATTCTGCACATGACCCGCACCTGGAAAGCGTGGGGCAGACAGCTCGGCATCCCGGCCCAGTCCCTGGCGGAAAAATGGGAGGCACTGCGTCGGAAACTTTTCGACCATCGCCGGCAGCGGGTCGCCCCTTTGAAAGACGACAAGGTGCTGACCGATTGGAACGGGCTGATGATCGCAGCCCTGGCCCTGGCCGCAAGGGTTCTGGAGGCGGACCCATACGCGGCCGCCGCACAAAAGGCCGTGGACTTCATCCAGTCCCATCTGACAGATGCCGGCGGCCGCCTGCTGCACCGCTACCGAAAGGCGGAGGCGGTCATCGAGGCCCAGGCAGGTGATTACGCCTATCTGATCATGGGGCTGATCGAGCTCTACCGCACCACTTTCCGGACCGATCTGCTGTCCTATGCCATCAGCCTGCAGCAAGACCTGGACGCAGGATTCTGGGACGAGCGCCAGGGCGGGTATTTTCTGACCCCTGCGGGGCATACGCAATTGCCGGTGCGGCCCAAGGAGATTTATGACGGCGCCTTGCCATCGGCAAATTCCGTCGCGTTTTCCAATCTGCTGCTCCTGGCCCGTCTCACGGGGAATCACCGATATGAAGAGCGGGCCGACCGGTTGAGCAGCGCCTTTGCCGGCACAATCAGGCGCCAGCCGGTGGCGTTCACCCATTTCCTCAATGGGCTCGATCTGGCCCTGGGTTCGGGACAGGAGGTGGTGGTGGCCGGCCGTGAGGCGGCCGATGACACCATGGGCATCCTCAAGGCGTTGCGAACCCCTTATGCGCCGCACCTGGTGACACTGCTGAAATCCGACCGGAATGGCGAAGCCCTCGGTCGGCTGGCGGGGTTTACATCAGGGCTGACGGTGGAAAAAGGGTTGGCCACCGCCCATATCTGCGTGGGTTCCAATTGTAAAAACAGCACAACAGAGGTTGACACAATGCTGGTGCACTTATTAAAAAAAGAGAAAACATCCGGCGATTCAGGATGAAGCTTACCTCATTCAACCAAAGGATTGCATCATGGGCATCAAGGACTTGACCGCCGAAGAACTCCGCCAATTCATTCAAGACCGGCACGAAAACGAATATGCGCTCATTGATGTCAGGCAGCCGGGCGAATATGAACAGGGCCACATCCCCGGTGCGCGGCTGGTCCCCCTTCCGGAGCTGGTCCAGACCATGGAATCACTGCCGTCCGACAAACAACTGGTGTTCTACTGCCATAGCGGTGCGCGCTCCATGGCGGCGGCTTCCATGGTGGAAGAGGAAGGCATGGGAGCAGGGGACCTGATCAACCTCAACGGGGGCATCCTGTCATGGGACGGAGCAATGGCGGAAGATTATCCCCAGGTCCAGCTCTTCAACCGGCAGGCGGCCCCGTCCGATATGTTGCTGACGGCCATCAATCTTGAGAAAGGCGCCCTGAATTTCTACACCCGGGTCCATGCCCGGCACAGCGATCAACCCTGGGCGAATGTTTTCGACGACTTGGCCAAAGCGGAGATGGGGCACGCGAAAACCGTCTACCGTCTCTGGCGTCAGATCGAGAACGACGGGGATGATTTCGACACCTTGTTTGAGGGCCTGCCCGGAGAAGTCCTCGAGGGCGGCATGACCCTGGAAACAGCCCTGGAGAAGATGAACCGCCTGAAAGCGCCGATTTGCCTGCGCCTGATCGAATTGGCCCTCAAGATCGAGTATGCCGCCTTTGATCTCTATCACACCATGGCGGATCGCGTGACGGCCTCCGATGCCCAGGAGGCGTTCATCACCATCGCCCAAGCCGAAAAAACCCATATGCAGTTCCTCTCCAAGGCCGTCTCGCGCTGCACGGCCTAAGCCCGTCATGCAAAAAGTATTGATTACCGGCGCCGCTGGCAATTTGGGGTCCCTGTTGACACGGCATCTGCTGGCCGCAGCCCGGGACACGCAATTGCTGCTCATGCAGCACCGCAAAGCCATTGCTGCAGATGTATCGGCCCATCCACGTGCCAAAGTGCGGACGGGCGATCTGTCGGACAGGGGGACACTGGAAAAATGTTTAAATGGCGCCGACGCTATCGTGCATTTCGCCGGCGTGCTTTTCAGAGCCGACCCGGCCCGGTTTCTTCCCATCACCAACGTCGGCTATTTCAAGAACCTGGTGGACGCGGCCAACGCGCTGGGGATAGAAAAGATTATCCTGATCAGCTTTCCCCATGTGGAAGGCCCAACCTCAAGGCAATCGCCCGCCATTGGCAGGCTGGACCGCGATCCTGTTTCGGTGCATGCCCAAACCCGGCTTCAGGAGGAGCGATACCTCTTTGACCGGGCGGCTTGCCCGGTCTCCCTCCGGGTGGGGATGGTCTACGGAAGAGGGGTTCTGATGATCGATGCGGCCCGTTGGCTGGCCCGCAGGAGACTTCTCGGGATCTGGCGCGAGCCCACCGAAATCCATCTCATCTCCAAAACCGACTTCTGCAGAGCGGTGACCGCGGCCATTGTCAGCGAATCGACAAAAGGAATCTATCATGTGGGAGACGACGGCGATGATACCCTGCAGTCTTTTCTCGACCTCTGCTGTGACGCCTGGCGCTGTCCCCGTCCGCGAAGGCTGCCCCTGCCCCTGATCTATCTGGCCGCCCGCCTGTGCGAAGGGGTGTCCCGGCGGTTCGATCTGCCCAGCCCGCTGACAAGGGACTTTATCGATATCGGCCGCGTTTCCTATTACGGCGATACCAGCAGGCTAAGAACCGAATTGCTGCCATTGTTGACCCACCGGACCGTTTATGAGGGGATGGTTGACCTGAAACGATGAGGTCAACTGCTGCAGGCAACATATAAAGTAATGTTGGAATTAATATCTCAGCCATAATTTTTAAGCATTAAAAGCAGAACGCTGGCTCTCAGTTGATCATGGGCCGCGAGGCTCTTGGGTCAGCTGAAGAGCATTGATGTTGGGAGCTCTACTTTACTGTTGCTTTCAAGTTTGCAATATAGATAGAGCTTCCTGAACAATTAGCGACAACCTGTTACCACAATGCTTAAGGTCCTATTTGGTCCCTGTAACTGCAAATTGATAGGCATCTAATGGTGCCCGATGGCCTTGCAGGTTGTCATTTCCCATAGAACTGAACCTACACAGAAGTAAATATAAAGAAAAAAGAAGGCTCGTGAGCCACTTCTCAAGGTTCATTACCAAAAATACTACTGCGATTGCTGTCTCGGATGTGCAGTCCAGCTTGCTCATGATCTTTGACAAACTGAATCGACGTTTGCCTTGTCCAAATTTTCCTTCAATCGGGATGCGATCAAGTTCATCCTGGCGCACCTGTTTCTGTGCCGCTTTACGCTCATCGATCTTTGAAGGCGGACGACCCAAGGCAGGCCCGGACAAACGGATGCCGTGTTTTTTGCAAAACTTGATGCTTTCCCGGATGCGATAAATTTTGTCGGCATGGATTGAGGCCGGATAATAACCAAACCGATCTCGGTATGCTTTAGCCTGTTCGATCAGATCGGCCGATTCGTTATACGCATCCCAGTTCAATCGATCTAAAAAGCAATAGCCATCAACGGCGCTGACTGAGATCTTGGCACCAAATTCAGTAGCAGCGCCTGCTTTGCCCCGCTTAATCGGTCGAACATGCGGTTGGTAGATATTGACGATGCGATCATCAATCCGCTTGGCCTTTTGATCATACATCCACTTTTGCTGGCGATACACTTTGCTGATGACCAACAACAGCTTGTACATGTGCTTTTTAAGCCGCAACAAAGATGTGATCTGCGACAGCTTGTCAATCGTTTTCAGGTTCCGTCCCAGATATCCAAGCTGTTGGCGTATGGCCTTGCGCAATTTACTTTTCGACACCTTTTTGCTTTTTGCGATGGCCAAAAACTGCTTTCGAGCTCTTTTGCGATAGGTGCGCGGCTTTTTAAGCTTGCCCCGGTGGGGTCGATGTAAAATATCAATGATCTTTTCGCTTGTTTGTCTAACCTCGTTCAAGATCTTAAGATCGGTCGGGAAGGTGATATCGGGCGGCGTGCAGGTGGCATCGATCAATAATTTGCCCTGATTGGGTTTGTCTCCAGTGCCAGCACCGCCACTGTCGCTGCCGCCGCCCTTGTCATCATCTTTTGCTTTCTTTTCGACAGCTCTGGCTTTCTGATTGACTGTTTCGATAATCTGGCAAATGGCCTTTTTCCCGAAACGCTTTCTAAAATGAACGAACATTGTCGGGTGAAACGGTTCTTTATCTCGGTATTCGGAAAAACCTAAAAAGTATTGCAGATAGGGATTTTCACGGATCTGTTCAACCGTCTCTTCATCGGAGGTGCCAAGCTTTTCCTTTATAATCAAAGCACCCAGTGCGATGCGCACCGACATCGCAGGCGGCCCTAATCCGGAACCTGATAGATGCTTTGCATAGACGACTTCAAATTCTTCCCAGGGAATAAACTTGGCCAGCTTCACCCAGCGATTGTCACTGCGCAGCTTTCCATCGAAAGGAAGATTGAAATTTTCAAACTGCAGCTGCTTTAAATTATGTTTGTACATGATTTTCTCGGGCA
>JBNLAV010000140.1:0-38455 GCA_050302315.1 Desulfobacteraceae bacterium | reverse complement strand
GTATTCGGTCTGGTTGTGGCGGGCGGTGCGCAAAGGGTGGCCGGTGTCGGGCAGGTGGTCGAGCAGGTCGCCGGCCGGGTCGAACCCGTAGCGGTGGACCCGGCGCTCGGGGTCCAGGGCCTCGGTGATGCGGCCCATGGGATCGAGGGTGAAGTGCCAGGCGCCTTTTTGGCTGTCTTTTCTGGCGATCAGGTTGCCGGCCGGGTCGTAGTCGTAGCGGCGTTCGAAGGTGCCTTGGGCGCCGTCGATGCGCTGGCAGGTCAACAAGCCGTCTTCGTCGTATTCGTAGGAGCGTCTTAAGTAGGGGGAAAAACCTTCGGCGGTCTTCTGCCCCAGGTTGTTGCGCTCGATGAAGACCGGATCGTTTTCGTTGATTTGGACGGTCGACAGCGCACCGGTTTGATCGTAGCCGTACTGGACGTTGTTCCCATAGCTGGTGAAGCGGCCGGTGCGGCGGCCGCTTCGGTCGTATTGGTATTCGACGATGAACCGGCCGTTTGTTTCGGCGACCAGGTGGCCTGCGGCATCGAAAAACCACTCGGCAACAGCGCCGGGGGATTCAAAGGCGGTCAGGTTGCCGTTGGCGTCCCACAGGTAGGATTCCTGTTCCTTGCTTTCAAAGATTTTGTCGGACAGCCGTCCGGCCGCATCGTAGGCATAGGCGATGGTGCGCTGCAGGGGATCCATGCTCCGGATCAGCTGCCCGGCCGGATCATAGGCGTAGCGGGTGGTGTGCCCGAAATAGTCGGTCTGGGCAGTGACGCGGCCGACCGGATCGTATTCGAACCGGTGGGTTTGCCCCTTTTCATTGGTCACATAGGTCAGCTGCTCTTCGGTGTCGTATTGGTATGTGACGATGGTGCCGTCGGCGTTGATGCGTTTGACGATTTCGTTGAGCCCGCCGTATTCGAAGCGGGTCCGGGCGCCGTTGGCATCGGTGTGCAGCAGCAGGTTGTCTTCGCCGTCCCATGCAAAGCTTTGGCTTTTGCCCGAGGGCCGGACGGCGGCGGTGAGCCTGGATTTTTCGTCGTAGGTGTAGCGGGTGGTGCGGCCGGCCGGGTCGATGACGGCCGTGATGTTGCCGTAAAGGTCGCGCTGAAAGCGGGTGGGGTTGTCGCCGGCATCGATCACGGCGGTGACAAGGCCGCGGCTGTCATATTCGAAGGAGGTGGTTCTGCCTTCGGGGTCGGTGACCGATGTCGGATCGCCTTGTTCGTTGTAGGTGTACCGGGTGCGCTCGTCCAGGGGGCTGATCTTTTCGACCAGGCGGCCCCGGTCGTCAAAACGCTGCTCCCATATTTTGCCGTTGGCGTCGAGCATCTGAACGGGCCGGTGGTTGTCGTCGTAGACGAAGACCATGCGGTTGTTGTCCGGGCGGAGAATCCCGGTGACGTTGCCGGCCGGGTCATATTGGTAGGCGGTGGTGCGCTCCAGCGCGTCGGTGACGCTAGTCACCCGGCCCACTTGGTCGTAGGCATAGCGGACGGTTGCACCGGTGGGGTCCTCGATTTTTACGGGCAGCCGGTTGTTGTCGTAATAATAGGTTTTTGCATGACCCAGGGAGTCGGTGACGATGACGCGGCGTTCGTAGATGCGGTGGTCGAAGCGGTAGTCGTAAAGGCCGTTGTCGCCCCAGCTGTGGATGCAGCGGCCGCTGTCGTCGTATTCATAGCGAAACGAAAGCTTGTTCTTGTCCATGTGGCGGACAAGGCGTCCGTTTTCGTAGAAGAAGCGCTTTTGCAGGCCCTGGGGGTCCCGGGCGGCGGCAAGGTGTCTGCCCTCATAACGGTAGCCGACCAGAAGCTTGTCGCCCAGCTGCATGGTGAGGATGCGGCCGCGGTGCGAGGCGATGTCTATGCTCTGGCCGCTGCTGGTGCGGATTTGTTTTAAAACGCCGTCTTTGCGCTCGAAATAAAGGGCGTTGCCGCTGGCATCGCTGATGCGGGTGACATGGGTTTGGTTGCCGGAGAAGGTTTTGCCAAAATGGTAGGTGAGGCCGGATTTGAGTTTGACCCGGTATTGGTCGTCTGTTGCGCTGAGCCGGGCGCCGTCGGAGGCTTCCATGACCGGCTGGTTCTCGGGCAGTTTTTCGAACACGGCCCCGCCGGGACTGCCGTCGTAAAAGGTGACCATGTCTTCCTGGTCGAGTTCCAGGCGGGCGTCGGCCGGGGTCTGCCAGCCGGGGCCCAACAGGCCGCTGTAGTCGCTTTGGGACCCGTAGCGGCGGCTCCAGGTGAGCGGCAGGCGCCCGGGCAGGCTGAAATCCGTCTGGGCCAGCGTGACCTCTCCTGTGACCGAGTTGACCGGATCGCCGTCCGTGCATTTGTCGGCATGGTCGCTTGCTTTGAGGCCCTTTTGCATCACTTCCGGCAGCTGGTCGGCTTTAAGGTCCTTGTTTTTTTCGGCCAGGGTGGTCTGGCGTTCGGCCGACAGGGCGGGTTGATACTGGAGATCGAGTTCGGGGCGCTTTTTGGCGGAAAAGCCGCCGGCGTTCGAGGCGGGCAGCGCTGAGCCGGCGCCGGTCACGCCGTCGGCCAGGGCCTGTTTTGTCGTGGACAGGGGATCGATGCCCTTGCTGCTCATTTCTAACTGGGCACATTGTTCGGCGGCGGATTTGCCGGCGCCGGCCAATACGCCGGCTTCGGCCATGGCCGGCAGGGTGGCGGCTGTCATGGCCGTGTCGGGTGCGCTTGCGGCCGGGGTGTCCTGTCCGGTGGCGACAGGGCCGCCGATGTTGCTTGCGCCGCCGCCGTTCAGGGCGGTCTGGGCGGGTTTGAAGCCGTCGGTCTTGTCGCCGGCCTTGGGTTGGCACATCTGTCCGGCGGCGGCATCGACGGCGCCGCCCACGGTGGATCCGATCAGGTTGGTGGCCGATACGGATTCTCCGCAGGGGTCGATGCGGTTGATGGGGTCGCCGTTGCAGTAAGTGTAAAAGTTGGTGCTGCCGCTTTGCAGGAACAGCGGGTCCGGGGAGAGGTATCTTCCCTGGCCGGGGTCGTAGTAGCGGGCCAGGTTGTAGTGCAGGCCGCTTTCCGGGTCGTGGTACTGCCCGGGCAGGCGGAAGGGCTGATGGATATCTTTGCCTGTTTCGATATGGGCCCGGCCGAAGGCGTCGTAGCGGGCCTGCCAGACCGGGCGGCCGGCCTTGTTGGTGAGGCACAGGGTTTCATAGCGGTGTCCGAAGGCGGCCCAGTGGATGGTGCGGTTGTGCCGGATGCCCAGCAGCACGGGGGTCTGTGGAAAATAGAGGTAGTCGGCGGCGTCCAGCGGTGCATTGTTTTCGTCGAACTGCGCTTCATGCAGGATCTGGGATTGGGCCCAGAAGTAACGGGTGGTGACGCCGTCGACCTCCTTGGCCACCCGGCGGCCGAAGGCGTCATAGCAATATTGGGCCTTTGCCCGGGGCAGGGAGATGGATTTGAGCCGGTTGATATCGGTGAAGGTGAATTTCGCATTGCCGCGGGGGCAGGTGCCCTGGATGAGGTTGCCCAGGCGGTCGTAGTGAAACTCGCTGCGGCCTGAACCGGTAAGGCGGTCGGCCCCATTGACGTCGTAGCTGCAGTGGTTGTCGGCCAGGCGGTTGGCGTTGGCGTCGATGTGGAAGAATTCGCTCTCCTCCGGCCGGTCGCTCAGGGCCTTGAGCAGCCGTCCCTCCTTGTCGTAGTGATAGGCACGGGTTTGTTCGCGGTCGCTGACCCGGGTGACACGGTTGAGGCGGTCGCGCTGGATCGCTTGGTCATACAAGACGCCCTGGCGGCCGGCCAGGCGCATACGCCCGGGCAGGCCCATGGCATCGGTGTTTTGCTCCAGGCGCATCCCGTTGGGGTAGGTGATGGATGCCATGGCGCCGTTGGGGCTGTATTGGATCTCGATGGGGCGATCCGTCCAGGCGTGAATGCCGCTGACGCGGTCTTCACCGTCAAGGGTGTAATGGATGGTCCGGCCGATGGAGGGGGTGATGCCGGTCAATCGGCCGGTTTCGTTGCGGTGATAAGTGACGCTCCGGTTGCCGAAGGTCTCTTTGACGAGGCGGCCGGCGCCATCGTAGGCCAGTTCCACGGTTCCGGCGGCGTTGACGGCCTTGACGATCCTGCCGTCCTGCACCACAAATTGCGCATGGCCGCCGTCGGTGTAGTCGACCTTCCAGCTGCCGGTATCCTGATCCACTTCATAGTCGGCCACCAGGGTGTTGCCGGCCAGGAATTTTTCCAGGGCGCCGGTGTCGGTGTAGTCAAAGTTGAAGGTGTTGCCGTCGGCAAAGGCGATGGTGGACGGGGCCGTGTGGTCGGTATAGTCAAAGCGGGTGGTGTGGCCGTTGGCGTTTTCAAATATCGTCAGCAGCTGGTGATAATCGTATTCGTATCGGGTGGTGCGGCCGTTGCGGTCCGTCACCGCGGCCAGGTTGCCGTAGCCGTCGTGGGTGATGGTGGCGCTGGTGCGGTCCGGGTAGTGGATGCGCTCCAGGTATTGCATGTCATCGTAATCAAAGACCCAGGCCTTTTCGTTGCCGTGCATGCGGATGGCGGTGAGCATGGGGATGATGTTCTGTTTTGCTTTGTTGTCGCGCTCTTCGATGTCGAATTCGATGCGGTTGCCGGCCGGGTCGACGATGGCGGCCGGGTGTTTGCAGGTGGTCAGTTCGTATTGGAACTTGCGCTGCCGGGCGGTGGTGACGTCAATGCCGGCGGCCGTCTTTTGCAGCCTGGCGCTTGAACCGGCTTTGTCCTGAATGGTGATGGCGTTGGTTGCGGCGTCGGCGGTTACGTCAAAGCCCCTATCGGTATAGGTTTGTACGTGCCGGTCAAGCAGCCTGGCCTGCCAGCGCTTTGAAAACAGAGCGCGTTTGTCGGCGTCCAGCACCATTTTCGACGGGTCGATTTTTTCGGTAAGCTTGCCTTGGGGCCGGTCGAACACCACGGGTTCGCCCTGACCGGATTCGAGGACAAAGCGGTTGATGGGGCCGAAAAAGGCCAGGATCTCCTTTTCGCTGAGCATGGGCAGCAGGTCGCCCATGATCGACGGCGCGTAGAACCGGAAAAAGGTGTCGCGGCCGTTGGGGGCCTCCAGCTCAAAATATGTTCTGAAATGGGCCAACAGGGTTTTGATGTCGGCATCAGAGGTGAAAAAGACGGCCCAGTCGTTGCCCCAGCCGTTTTCGATCAGCCATTGCTCCAGTTCGGGCTGGCTGTCAAGCGGCAGCAGGTACGGCGCGATGTGATCGACGGCCCAGGCGTTTTCGCCCGTAAACAGGATATGTTTTTCGATTCCGGGCCGGCCCAGCTGCTTTAAGATCTCGTCGTCATCGTCAAATCCGGAGGTGGCGGCGCAATCGACGATGGCATAGCGGGGGATGGTATGTTTGGGGTCGGACGCAAGTCGTCGGATAATGGATTGGGCTTGCATGAATTTTTTCTCTACTTGTTGCAGTTGCAGACAAAGGGGGCGCCGTTTTTAGCGGCTTTTTTAAATCCCATGGCCTGGGAATTGCCGATAATGACATCTCTGCTGGACTTGATGGCCTTGCCGTTGCCGCCGCAGTGGCTGGTTTTGTCGTTGAGCCGAAAAGCGGGCAGACCGTTGATGGAAACCGTGCCGGAGCCTCCGGCGGCTTTCCAGGTGTTGGAACCGCAGCAAAACATGTGAATGCCGCCGTCACCTTTGCGAACAGCCGGTTTACCATTGGTGGTCACGTTTGGGGATGCTTGTACGGCTGGGCCGATAACGGTGTGCGGGCAAACCTTACATCCGTGGGCATCGATACCTCTGGCCAAATCGCCTAATCTTACGCCGCCGGGCATGGCAGTCCTCCTTTTGTTGGAACAGCTTTTGTTGGTACTACTGGTACGGGTTTGCTTTTGATTCAAAGACGGTCGGTTGGTCGGACCTGAATAAAGGCAAGGGAAGATATCCCTTTAGAAGATCAATGGCGAGCTAACACACCCTGGTGGAAAGTACAACATAAAAATATATGGGTTCTCCGGCATTCAGCCCTTTTCAGATATCCTGGGAAGAAACCAGTATACGGTTCTCTATAAAGATAAATTTAGGGGCATTTCATCGTACTCGTACGCGTACTCGATATCATATTTCGATCACAAGGGATCAAACCGATTACGAGTACGCGTACGAGTACGAAAACCGGATGGCTGCCTTCGGCTTGAGCGTTCTGGATAACCGGGAACCAGTATAAAGGACCTCATCCAGTGAGGCGGGTGATCTCTTCTACTTTTACACGAACCCTGAGCCGTGACGCGAACAGGCGACCTGATTACTAAGGCGGGCAGTCGGCGCACACGGAACGGAAGAGGTTGGTGGAGAGATACCGGTCGCCGCGGTCCGGCAGCAGGGTCACCACCGTTTCGGATGGGGAGAGATCTTCGGCGATCTGCATGGCGGCCCAGACTGCGGCGCCGCTGCTCATTCCGCAAAACAGTCCCTCTTCCATGGCCAGACGCTGGGTGGTGGCAAAGGCCGGGCGGTCCTCCACAATCACGGTGTGGTCGATCCGTTTTGCATCGTAGATATCCGGTACGATGGCCTCCTTGAGGCTTTTAAGCCCCTGGATGGCATGGCCTTCCGAAGGCTCGGCCGCCACGATGCGGATATTGGGATTGTGCTCTTTGAGGCGGCGCGAAGTGCCCATGAGGGTGCCGGAGGTGCCCAACCCTGCAACGAAGGCCGAAATCTCTCCACAGGTCTGCTCGATGATTTCCACCGCCGTGGTTTCGTAGTGGGCCATCCAGTTGCTGGTATTGGCGAATTGATTGGGCATGAAGTAGCGGTCCGGGTCCTCCTCCATGATGCGATGGGCCTGGCGGATGGCGCCGTCGGTCTTTTCATTGTGCGGTGTGATCACCAGTTCGGCGCCATAGGCCAGTAAGGTCTGGCGTCGCTCGGTGCTGACACAGCCGGGCAGGGCCAACTTGACGCGGTATCCCTTGAAAGCGCCCACCATGGCCAGGCCGATGCCGGTGTTGCCGGACGTCGGCTCCAGAATGATTTTGCCGGGGGTCAGCAGGCCCTCTTTCTCTGCCTGTTCGATCATCCACAGGGCCGGCCGGTCTTTAACCGATCCGCCCGGGTTGGACCCTTCCAGTTTGGCCAGTATTCTGGCGCCTTTATGCGGCCTGACCCTTTGCAGCTCCACCATGGGAGTGTTGCCCACATGGGATAAGAGGCTGCAGGTGGACGGGGAGGGTTGATCCGGGTTCAATTTGATCGGTTCGATGCTGCTGGTCATGGTCTCTCCTTACAACGGCGGATATGAAATATACTGAATGCTGATACGGGGCATTATACAATGCCTGCCGGCAAATACAACTCCATGGATGCGGACCGCAGCCTGCCTGTGGGAAGGTCGCTGGTTCCATATGGAGATGCTATCCATTACGAAAAATGCGGGAAATGTCAATATGGACGGTTCATAGCGGCGAAAATTCCGAATAAATGACCGGATATCATGTGATGTGCGGGTCGTCAGCCGTCTGCGGGTTCAGGGATCGACCGCATACAGGGGACGTCCACCTGGCACAGACCGCATACCGAATCTTCGACACCGTATGTGTCCTTGACGTACTGGCGCATTTTCACCTCGGTGAACTGCTGGCATCGTTTTTTGTCGTGTCCCTTTTCGCTGATCGCATTGACCGGGCAGCGGTCAATGCATTTACCGCAGATGCCGTGGGAAAAGAAGAGGCAATAGGCGTGGTGGTCCCTGTAGGGCCTCGGTGTGTGGGGGACGGAGATGCGGGCCACCACCGAGCCGGTGCGCATGGCCTTGCCTTTCGGGGTGATGAGACCGTCGCTCAATCCGAAGGTGCCCAGGCCCGCTGCATAGGCGGCGTGGCGTTCGGACCAATTGGAGCAGGGCGCGTAGGGGCCTTGATCCGAGCGGCTCCAGAAATCGGCCTTCATGGGCGCCACCGCGTCAATACCCTTGGCGGCCAGCGATGCCGCCACATGTTCGCGCAGCGCGTCGTTAAATGCTTCCCCATAGTATTTCACCAGGGCCCAGCTTTTGCACGGGCGCTTGGTTTGGGCTGCGTGTTCCGCGCAGGTTTCAGCGGTTTGGGGCAGCACCCAACTGATCACCGTGAGTTCGTCACCGGTGGCCAGGGTGGCGTTGGGAAAGGCTTTGTGGAAAATCTGGACGGGTGTCAGGTAGAAATCACCGATGTGGGCGACAAAATCGTCATATATCGAATCGCTGCCGGAGCTGAAACCCACCAGGGGCGGATCGAAAGCGCGCCGGGACATCTTCTTGTCCAGGCGGTTTCGGGGTGATTGTTCCACAAAGTGGGTGATGAGATCGCGGATCCAGTCGGCGGGGTTTTCCAAATTGTGCATGTCGTGGCTCCTTATGGGCAGACGGTTGGTGCCTGTGCTGCATAAAAATGATGGCAAAAGGCTGGAAAACCAGTATGCGCATCGGGGTCAGGGATACCGGTGTCGGTCCCTGGTTTCCGAATGGTACTGTTCGATGCCCACTTTCTTGATGCGTTCGTTGAGCTTGATCCAGCGGGCGTGCAGGTGTTCATCAAACCCGGTTTTGTCGCAGGGAAAGTCATCGCACTGGTGACAGAAGTCGATCTCTTTTTCCTGATGGCAGGTGCGTACGCCGCAGTTCTTGAACAATTTGCACTGTTCGTGACGGCAACCGCGGCAGTGCTCCTTGGCGAGATAGTCCAGCATGTCTTTAAAGTCCGGATATTTCGTGAATATGGGATCTCCGAGGAGCGTTTCAAATCGCGTTGCATAGACAGCGAAATTTCCCAGCGCCTCCTTCAGCTTATTGGCATACTTTCGAATTTCACCGTCAACGTGGGCAAAGCACTTTTTGCAATTCAGCCCGCACGGGGCCAGGGTTTCCAGAATCTGTGGACTGTTCATATACCCTCCTTTTTTTTCATCATTATGGCTCCACCGGCGTAAATCATTCAGCTGGACGGATTGGGGACGATATTGGCGGTCTGAGAGTTCTGGTCGTACAGGATAACGGCTTCCCCCCTGTTCAGCTGCCCCATGACCATTAAAACATTCTGCTCCAGGGTGGATCGGGTATCGCCGTTGTCGGTGCCGTTTCGGGTGACAAATTCTTCGATCAGCCCTCTCAGGGCATCCGGGCTCAATTGATCATGGGGGATGCGGATCCCCTCTTCTTTTCGGGACTGATCCATGACCACCTGTACTTGCTTGGGAGCCGGCGACCGCTCCGGGACGCCGCGCCGGTATTCCGGGGCATCCTTTCTTTCATAAGCCATACCGCCCGTTATTTCAATTCCGGATTCGCTCTTTTTGGCCGCTGCTGATGAACCCGCACCGGTGGTGACCTTAAAAATGGTTTTTGGGTTCAAGATGTCGGCCGGAGCGGGTTCCAAACCGCAGGCAACCGCCTGCCTGTCCGGGATATGGAGCCTGGTGCCGACATCCGGGCTGGCCCCAAAGATTTTTTTGGCGAATCCTTAATTTTTGGAGATCACCGCCTTGCAGATGGATTCCACATGACGATGATCCGTTCCGCAACAGCCGCCGAAAATGGTCAGGTTGGGCAACAGCCTGGACAGAAAGGTGTAGCGTGCACCCAGTTCGGCTGGATCGCCGTCATCCAGTTCCTCCGATGCATCGAGCTCTGCGTGGCTCTTGGCCGACGCATTGGCCCGCACGGCGCGAATGCGTTCAATCCAGGGCGCCCGCTCCGCCAGCACGGATTCGAAGTGGGTGGGGTGGGCGCAATTGATCATATAATAGGCGGGGCCTTTTCGGGTGGCATGATCCACTGCCGTGATCGCCTCTCCAAGGGGTTGACCCGACGGCAGCCGGCCGTCGGTTTCCACGGTGAAGGAGATCACCGCCGGTATGCCCGACGCCTGGGCGGCCCGGGTGATGCCGATGGCCTCTTCGGTATAATTGATGGTGAAGGCGGAAACCAAGTCGGCCTGGGTTTCGCTGAAGGTTTGGATCTGCTCCGCGTGGTAGCGCTGGGCCTGGTCGACGGTCATCTTTGCCGTAACCTGGTAGCCGTCTCCCCGCGGGCCGATGCATCCGCTGATCACCATCGGCGATTCAGGGGTCTCGGCTTCCTGGCGGAGTTCCTGCATCATGGCGATGGATCTGGAGTTGACCTCCCGCAAATCGCCCGGTGTATAGCCCAATTTCCGGCCCCAGTCGCGGCTGGCCCGCCAGGTCGGACTTTCCAGAATAAAGCCGATGCCGCGGGCGGTGGCCAATTCCATATAGTCTTTGTAGTAACTGCGCAATAACGCATAACCGCCGGTTCTGGCCAGAAGGTCAAAGGCGGCGAATTCCGGCAGGTCGATACCGTGGTGGAACACCAGGGTGGTTTCGAGACCGCCGTCGGAAATAAACGGGGTTCGATTCAATTGCGGAAGTTGATGTCGATATTTGACCATGGGGACCTCCTCTCGACTTTTTTGAGGTTTTATCCCATGGGCGTAAATTTTGGCCTTACATTGTAAGTCGCGGTCGGTTTTTCTACAAATGCCATTGGGGGTCTTTTTCCGGTGAGTAGCTGCAAAGCGTGCCGGTGTGAACCGTGTTGGACAGATGTTGCCCCAAATCGGGATGGGCGGCTTCAATTTTCTTGATGGCGCTGCGGATTCGCCATGTGACGGCGGAGCGGGCGCGTTCGGCCCCGGACTTGAGCTTCCTCGAACGTTGACCGATCCCCAGGGCGTTTGTCAGATGCTCGCTGAGTTGGTCGAGTTCGGATTTCAGCAGCTCTGCTCGCCCAAGGTCGTTCATTTCTTCGGCCTCCCGGATGTCATCGCGCAGGTTTCGAATTCGCTGTCTGTAGGATTGCTTGGCGGCCTCATCCAGCAGTGGATCGTCTTCGCTCAAACTGTCAACGCTGCCCATCATTTCGGTACAATGCACCTGTTCGCCCGGTATCGCCAGCAGTCGGGCCAGATCGATAAATCCCTTCACCGCCTGCAATTGGACGGTCTTGCTGTCATATCGCATCTGCCAGAGACCGTTTTCTTCCTTGAAGGTGTTGGGCAACGCGGGATGTGGTTTATCCGGTTCCGATGTGGCGGCTGCCCTATCGTTGTACCCGGATCGGTCATCCAGGCCGGCTGCAACGAGCCCGTCCACAAGGATGGCGGTATCTTCATTCCGTTTAAACGGATTGGCCATCTTTTCCCATTCGATGATCTCCCAGGCCGTGGCATTGTGGTCGGTGATGATTTTTTCGTGAAATATCTTTTTGAAGATCGCCAGGTAACGCGCCGCCTCGGCGGTATGGCCCAGATGGGCGTGGGCTGCGGCGATGAACGCCGGCAGGTCGATCCACACGTCGGTCAGCGGGCCTTTCAGCGCCGCATCGATACACGCCTCGAACTTGCGCTGGCCGAAGAGAGTGAGAGCGCCGCCGGCGTAGTACCACATCTTGCGATAGGGGTTGAGCCGCAGGGCCTTCTGAAAGAGTCTTTCGCCGTTTTCCGCTTTTCCCAGGAACGTCTTGCAGATGGCGATCTGAACCAAGTTGTCCGTATCGTTGGCGTTGAGCGCCAATGATTGATCGACGTGCTGCTCCGCCGCATCGAATTCCCTTCGATAGAGCAGGATGCGTCCCAGGATCAGCTGTGTGATATGGTCGGCGTCATCCAGTTCGATGGCTTGCATGGCATAGCGGTAGGCATTGCGTTCGGTTTCATCCCAGTGCTCCCAAAGCTGGCAGGACCAGTCGTTGAACCAGGAAAGCGAGAGTCCCGCGTAGGCGCGGCTGTAGTGGGGATCGATGGCAATGGCTTGCTTGAACGTTTCACGCGCTTTGCGGTCTGCTGCCGGCGTCCCCTTGCGCAGTTGGTCCATGCCGCGCAGCCAGCAGTCGTAGGCGGCCAGGCTGGTGAGCGGTTTCTTACGGGCCGCGGCCAGCAGGAGTTTGTCGATCTGTGACGATATGGCCCCGGATACTCTCGCCACGATATCGTCCTGGATGTCGAAAACCGTTTCCGCCGGTGCGTCATAGCGCTCCGCCCAGATTACGCGGCCGCTGAGAGTGTCCAGCAACTGGGCGTTGATGCGAAGCTGGTCTCCGTTACGCCGCAGGGTGCCTTTGAGCAGGTAGTCGATGGCAAATGCCTGCGCCTCGGCAAGGGTGTCTCTGGCCGTCCCACCCATCTTACGGCTGGAATATGAGGAAATCACCTGAAGGTTTTTAAAATGGGACAGGTCGGTGATCAGGTCCTCCACGAACCCGGATGCGAAGTAGTCTGGCGCGGCGCTTCCCGATGCGTCGTCAAACGGCAGCACCGCCATGCAGACGGTATGGGGGGTGCGCTGAATCTCCATATGATCGGTTCCCGTGTTCCGGCACGAGGCCTTCTGATTAAGCAGGCGCCGGGTGCTGCATCACCACGCGGATCGTGGATTTTACCCCGGCGTTGGGTACAATATAAGCGTCTCAGGGATAAAGGCAAACAGGTGGCGCAGGGGGCCGGTCATCCACGGGATACAGGGAAAGTGCTATGCTTTGCGATCATGCCGCCCATCGTTGATCAAACGCCGGTACAGGGCGCAATTGGTGCGCAGCTCGCCTGGGGTGCCGATCGCCGCCACGCGGCCCGATTCCAGCACCATCACCCGGTCCATCCGCTCGATCGCCTCCGGCCTGTGGGTGACCATCATCACCGTCTTGCGGCGGCCGCGGTTCAGCAGGGCGCGCATCATGGCGTCCGCCGTTTCGGTGTCCAACCCTTCGGTGGGTTCGTCCAGCGCCCAGATCGGTGCGCTGCTGAGCACGGCCCGGGCTATGGTCAATCGCCGGGCCTGACCGCCGGAGAGCAGGCGGCCCGATTCGCCGATCCAGGTCTCAAGTCCGTCGGGCAGGCCGCCGACAAAGTCTTCCAGTTGTACGGCGGCCAGTGCTTCGGCCAAAGCGCCGGCATCGGCTTCAGGATTGGCCAGCAGCAGGTTTTGGCGAATGGTGCCGTTGAAAATGTGCGCCTGTTGGGTCACGATGCACAGGCGGGAGCGCAGAACCTCTTCCGGCAGCGACGCCAGCGGGCGTCCGCCGATTGTTATTTCCCCTTTGGAGGGATCTTCAAATCTCGAGAGCAGATAGAGCAGCGAGGATTTCCCCGCTCCCGTAGTCCCCATGACGGCGAGGTGTTCTTCGGGTGCGATCTCGAATCGGACTTCATCCAGTATGGCTGCGCCGGTCTGACCGTAACTGAACGTGACACCGTCGAAGGCCAGGCCGTCGTTAAGGGTATGCCGGGTTTCTTTCCCGGTGAAGGTGACGGCCGGCTCGGCGGTCGTCACTTCGTGCAGCCGCACGGCGGCCTTGCGTGTCCGCCCCAGATATTGGTAGGCGTTGGCCAGAGGCGCCACAGCATCGAACCCGGCCATGACGGCCAGTGTCAACAGAACCAGGTGGGGGCCGGAGAGCGCGCCTTGCGATACAAGACCGACGCCGATAAACAGAACGCCGGTCACGGCAAGGCCGCCGACCAATCCGGTCAAGGCGTGGGTCAAACCGGTAATATGGCTCAGTCTGATTTCGGTGCGAATCAGCGCCCCATGCCGTTGGTTGACGGTTTCCCGGAAGCGCTGTTCCGCACTGCAGGCCATGAGGGCAGCCAGCCCTTGGATGCCGTCCACCAGGGTGGTGCGCAGACCGGCGGTCTCCTCATTGAGCCGTTGGGCCGCGGATCGGGCGGAGCGATGGGCGAAGCGGGGAATGACCACCCCGCCTAAGATGAGCAGTCCGCCGCACAGCAACGCCATCACCGGGCTGAAACGGCTGACAAAACCCACCAGCAGGAAGAAGATCAGGGCCGCCACGGTGGTCGGGGTCAGGACTCTCAGGTAGAGATTGTCCAGGGTGTCGATATCGGTGATGATCCGGGTCAACAGATCTCCGGTGTGGTGTCTGCCGAGCCGGGCCGGGGACAGGGGCTCCAGACGGGTATAGCACCAGGTCCTCAACGTCTCCAGGATCCGGAAGGTGGCATCGTGGCTGATCACCCGTTCGCCGTAGCGCGCCAAGGTGCGTATCATGGCGAAAAGGCGCACTCCGATGCTGGGAAGGAAAAAGTTGAACGCCTTGGCCGTGGCTGTTTCAAGGCCGGCAAAAGCCGCGGCGGCAATAAACCAGCCGGACAATGAGAGCAGGCCGATGGCGGCCAGGGCGGCCAGAAGGGAGAGCAGGGCGCCGACGGTCATGGCAAGCCAGTGCCGGCGGATCATGCCCATAAAGGGGAGCAAAGGCCGTCGGAGCGGCTGCGGGTTTACCCTGTTTTGATGTCGTCCGTGTTTCGGCATGCAGTTGCCCAGTTCCTCATTGCTTATTTGGAAACCGGCGATTCGAGGTACGCCGCCAGATCATTGACAAACCATCGCATGGCAGCCTTCGATTCAGCTTCATACGCAATGACCGCCTCATTTTCGAGCAGCGCTTTCAGACGGGTTCGGACATCCCCGCGCCCATCGCCCTTCTGATTGCCCAGTTCGACGACACGGCGGCGCTCTCCGACGTAGACACAGATGACGCCCTTCATTTGCTTCAACGTCTCGATCTCCCAGAGCAGATTCGCCGATGGTAGAGATATATCGACCACGACGGCATCCGCCGACTGGCTCAAGGCACGTACGACCTTTTGCCAGAACAGGCCCGACACGCGCAGCACCGTCAGGCGGGCTGCGAAGGTGCGTTTCGTGCGGTCGACCACCTCGCTTAAAATCGACGGGATGCGCCGCTCTTCCGTCAGCAAAAGCGCCTTTGACCGTTCGGCTTTGCGGACCTGCCGCCATGTATTCCATGAAAAGAGCGTCGCGGAAGCGGACAGGGCCACCCCCAGCAGCATGAGCCCCAATGAGATGCTCAAGATGACGAGCGCGCCCACCAGCGTTCCGATCACGGCCACGAAAAGCGACGCAAACAGGTTGTCGCCCCGGCTGCGGCTGCTGTTCATTATGTCGTTGAACAGCTCCCTGATGATCCGGTCCGGATCGTCTCCCAGAATCCACATCACCACATACAGCACGGCGATGACGAGTACGGCTGAAAACAACCATTTTCCTGCCTGTGCCATACGCCGTTTTCCCAGGGACACGCCCAGGGGGGCGATCTCGGCGTCATCCAATGTCACCAGTCGCCAGCGCCGTCCGAAGGCGCAGCTCACGGCGAAGGTGAGGGCCTGCGAGGCCTTGTGGAACCCGAATCGGCGCAGGAAAAGGACGAGTCGCCGTTTTCCCTGGATGAGGCGCCGCCCGAAATAGAGGCAGGCAATGGATACCACGCCGCAGACAACAAAGAACGATGCGCCATCCTGAAAAAGCTTCGCCGGACTGGACCCCTTTAGCAGCGTCAGAAAGAGGATGATCACAAACAGCAGCGCCGGTGCGCCGGCGACGATGCCGGCGAATGTCAGCATAAAACCGAACAGGGCGGTAAAAGAGCGAGCAATGCCGCGATGCCATGATTTTCTTGGAAGATGCTGCAAGATCTGCAAAGTCTGAATCCTTCAAAATACATCATCTGTTTGAATCGCCGCCGACATCTCAATGAACTCGTAGATTAGCGTTATCCTGCATTATACTTATCCGTTCAGGCAAAAACAATCGAAGGTTTGACACAACAAGGGGCTTCAGGCTACAGATGGGTTGGCGATAACAGGCCGATGCTTGCTCTCCTGTCGCACTGAAGCCTCTGGACAAAAACCGAATTTCATTCTTCCGGCAGCCCTGTTATGTATTTATGCTGCGGGCGTTTGCCCCCTTTCGCCGCCCAAGTCCGCAGCAGTTTTTCTTCTTCACGGCAGCAGCGTTTATCGTGGTTGTGTTCATCACTGATTGGCCGAGGCCGTCTATGAAAATAATCGAAACCCGCCAGGGAGCTTTCGGTGAAATCAGAATCATCGACACCCCCCTGGTGCGCCGCATGGTCATTGGAGACACGGTGCAGGGCGCCTGTTGCCACGATCCGGACGCGAATGCGATCCTGGGCAACGCACCGCCCGGTCCCGGGCCGGTCATCGAGGCGTCCTACCAACTGGCATGGCTACTGGCCGGCTTGGGCAACCCCGGAGGAAAGGGCCTTATGATGGGCCTGGGATGCGGATCTGGAGCGATAGGTCTGCTGCATCATTTTCGCAAATTGAAGCTGGATGTCATCGAATCCGATCCCGTGGTGGTTGAGTTGGCCAATCGCTATTTCCCATTGGTCCGGCATTACCAGGAGCAGCAGCGATTGAGGCTGTTTATCGCGGATGCATACCACGGCCTGTCCGATATTGATGACGGCTATGATATTGCGCTGATCGATGTGGCGTTTGATCAACGCAATCCGGTGCGTCTTGATAAAATGGCTGCGCTGATCGCATCGACGGCCCCAAAGGCGGCGGAGATATGGCTGAATATCATCGATCGCTTCAATTCGAGATCTTTTTCCGGAGTCTTGCGCACATTTGAAAAATGCGGGATGCCGGCAGCATACGCCTGGTCGCCGGTTCCCCCGACGGATTGGCTGCCCGTCAGGCGAAACTGGATCATTTCCACCGCAGCCCGAACGATTCCCGGCCAGGGATTTCATCCATATGCCGGTTTGATGGGCCGCGGCGCGGAATCAGCCCGCCGTCTGTGGCGCGTGTTGATCGGCAGCAGAACGGCGGTGGACGGCCGTCCTTCCGACAGCGACCATGGCGGATGTCGAATCTCATCTGAAGATGGAGCGGGGGGATGGCGTTCCGTGTAAGCGCCCGAATATGATCTTAAGTTCCTGATGCGCAGATGCATCCCGTCTTTCAAGGCATCCCGGCACCGAATCGTGTCCGGCTGTCTTATTGTGCCCCTTTGTCAGAAGTGTATTGGCGCTAGTTTCACTTTTCGATCATTTGCAGGCATTGGTTGCGCCCGTCCCTGGCCTGATTGTGGGTGGGGTATCTTTCCAGAAAAAAGTCAAAATACCGAACTGCTTCATCCCATCGCTTCTGCGACTGATAAATCAATGCAATATTCAGCCAGGCGGAAGGGAATCGATCGCTCAGCGATAGGACATGGCGGTATGCTTTAAGGGCCTTTTGCTGTTCGCCGAAGGTGGCAAACAATACCCCCATATTGAACCAGGCCGCCGGGTTGTCCGGGGCACGCCGGGCAGCGCTCTGAACCGCTTGCGCGGCCGCATGCCAATCCTGGTTGTGCGCAGCGGCGGCAGAATGAACGAGAAGCTCCTCTACCGCAGGATCACCCAACAGACCTTCGGCATCGGCTGCGCTGATCGCTTCCTTTGCCGGCGGGTCGCTGTGTTTGTTTTCGGCGGGCAGGTCGTTCACCACGACATGCATATAGCTGAGGAAACCGCATCTGCATTTCAGAGCGGCGCGATAGTATACTACCGCGCCCGTCCTCCTGCGCGGCCCCTTGTCTCCGGCAACGAAGTCAGTGGTCTTACCGCATGCCGGACACGGGAAAAGTCTGTGCAACTCCGCCTGCTCCTGAACGGTTTTCGGGCAGAAAGCATGCTTTAGCGAGACGCCCGCCTTGAAACGGGACGCCGGGACTTGTCGATCTGAGTTCATTGTCGCAGTATCATGTTTCAATCATGCCACCCAATGTTGGTGCCGTCGTTTTGCATGCTTTTCCGTGGGAGATAGGGGCTGCTTCAGTCATTCATTAATTTTATCTCTTTGCGTAGTACGATTTTCAATCGGGATAGATGGTGTTCCGGTATCGAACTTTGCGGCAACTCACGGCCCGGCGACTCGAATCCTTCCGTAGAATCGAGCGGTCCGCCGGACTTCAAGGCCCGGGTTCTTGGCAGGGTCATAAAGGCATGCTGTTTATCAAGGGATTTCTTTTTCGTTTTTCGCCTGGCGATGCCGCGATCCTCCGCATCTTCGGATCCCGTTGCCTCCAAGGCATCCCTGCCGATGTGCATTTGAGCGGGAAAGTCGATTTCAAAATGGGTAATGCTGTACCCGGATTCTTCAGACTCTTCCCGAATGATGCCTTCGGCTTTTTTCAGCGAACGGTGCAACGCCGCCACCATATCATGGAGGCCGTGCGTTGCACCGTCATCATTTTGGTTTCCGTCGCTCACAATGAGAACTCCTTAAAAGTGAAGATGGCCAGTTGCCGTCCGGTAGTGTGAAGCCATATCGCCGCTGGAAGGCTTTAGCCCGTTTCCGCCGCAAGCACGGCCGACGGCTTGATGGTGCATTTAATGGTGATGCCCCAATGGGACTTGTAGTCCAGTGTCAATTTCTGGCTCAGATTGACCCTCCAGATGTTGAGTTTGACATTGGTTTCACTTCCCACCTCGAAATCTGCCGTGATGTTGATTTCGAAGGTGTACTCCGCAATGGTCATCGGGTCCGTCCCCGTGGACATGGTCCCCTGCGCGACCCTTGCCGCTCCTGCAAATGCGATGATATAGGTTGAAAGCTCCGCTGCACTGGCTACACCCATAGTTTACCTCCTTTGCCATATACGGGTAAGAAGAAATGAACATGCGGCGCGGCCCACCCGCGCCTTATGGATCAGCAGTGCGATCAAGCGATGCAGTGCATATGTGATGAAATCGGCTCAGTTAAACCAAATGCTGTATTGCGTGTTGGAAAGAGAAACCATATGAACAAGAAGAAGTGTACAACCACAATTACCAAAGGCTGGAAATACCTGTCAATATAAATGTGGAATAATGCATTATCCCGCCATCCGCACTAGTAGATGCACTGGTGGGGGCGCCGGTGACGGTGATCGCCATCATCCGGGCGGTCGAGCGGATGAAGCCATTCAATCCACCGGAAGCAATTTCGCGTGGGTTTGATTGAGAGATCGAAAGTCCCCCTGGGCGATCAGGCGGCCTTTTTTTAATATGAGAATACGGTCCGCCAGGCGCAGTCCGGCCGGCCGGTGGGTGGCGATGATCGTGGTTCGGCCCCTGCTCCAATCATCCAGATCGGATATGATCTGCGCTTCGGTTTCCCGGTCGAGACTGGCGGTGGGTTCGTCCAACAGCACCAGCGGGGCGTCCTGTAGAAAAGCCCTTGCCAGGGCGATGCGCTGCGCCTGGCCCGCCGAAAGCCCCAACCCCTTTTCTCCCACCTCGGTTTCGAGTCCCGATTCCCATCGGTTTGCAAACTCAAGCACCCTTGCCCTGCGTGCGGCGGTCTCGATTCGGGCGTCCGATGCGTCGGTGCGGGCCATGGCAATGTTTTGCCGTAAAGTGCCGGTAAAGATCATGGGCTGCTGTCCGATCCATGCGCATTGTCGGCGCCATTGCTGGATGTCGGTATCGGCCAGCGGTCGGTCATCGAGCAGGATGCTGCCGCCGGAAGGCGCGATGAATCCTAGCAGCAGATGAATCAGCGTGCTTTTTCCCGCCCCGCTCTCACCGACAATGGCGATGCGTTCGCCTTGTGCAATGGTGATATCGACCTGGTTCAGGCCTTTTTGCCCGGTGCTTTGGTAATCCACCGTCACTTTTTGAAATCGAATCTGCCGGGGCGTTCGAAGCGGATGACGGCAAGCTTCGCCGGAGACGGCCATCGCCGGCTGGTCGAGCACCTTGAGAATCTCCCGGGCGGCTCCCACCGCGTCGGCGCGTGCATGGTAGTGGACGCCCAATTCACGAAGCGGGAGAAAAAAATCCGGCGCCAGCAGCAGGATAAAAAAGCCGGAAGAAAATGTAAGCGTCCGTCCATAGGCGCCAAACTCGATATAGCCCAGGTAGTACATGCCCAGATATACCGCCACCAGTGCGATGGATATGGCCGAAAAAAACTCCAGAACCGCCGAAGAGAGAAACGCCACCCGCAATACCGCCATGGTGCGCCTGCGGTAATCCCGCGATGTCTTGCGGACCTCCTGCGCATGGTCCTTGCTGCGGCCGAACAGCCTCAGGGTGGGCAACCCCTGGAGCACGTCCAGAAAGTGGGCGCTCATGCGGGCCAGCGCCTGGAAGTGTTTTTGCGAGATGCTCTCGGCGCCCATGCCCACCAGGATCATGAAGAGCGGTATGAGGGGGGCGGCGATCAACAGCACACCGCCGGCGGCCCAGCTGATCGGGAAGATGAAGGCCAACAGCGCCATCGGCAGCAGGGCGGCCAGTGCCATCTGGGGCAGGTACCGGGCCACAAAATTGTGCAGGGCCTCGACCTGTTCGAGGGCGCTGCTGACCAGGCGGCCGGCCGGCAGATGGCTGATGCCCACCGGACCGGACCGGACGATGTGATCCATCAGGGCATTTCGCACCTGCCCCCTGACGGCGGCGCCGGCCTTGAATCCGACCAGTTCCCGCCACCACCCCAGACCGGCCCTGACCACAATGACCCCAATGAGCCATAAGAACTGGGGGATCAGGCGGTTGCGCCCCAATCCCTCGAGAAATGCGTCGTGGACGATGCGCGACAGCAGGCCGGCCTGACCCACCAGCAGAATACCGCCGGCGATCCCCAGGGCGACGGAGATCAACAACCATTTGATTGCGGTGCGGCTCTGGGTGCGCAGCCAGTCCAAGGCGGCTTCGTCCTTAGAAGGTTGGGCGGCATCCCTGGTCATCTGCACGGTTGTCATCCTTTTTCGGCGCTATCCGGGCCTTCATTTGTGTATTCAATCCCAATTGACATGTTCATGCGGTCATACTAAATTTTCAGTGGGCAGTCGGCTGGCCATCGGCATCTCGCTCGGCCAGCACATCAAATACCACATAACCCTCATCGAGGGTATACCCCTTCACACGATTTGTGAGCAAGGAGCGCCGGATATGCTACCGACCGAAGGATTCATTGAATTGTCGCGATGGCAGTTCGCCCTGACCACCATGTACCACTTCATTTTTGTCCCGTTGACACTCGGATTGTCATGGATCTTGTTTATCATGGAGTCTGTCTATGTCATGACCGGCAAAGAGATTTACAAGGACATGACCCGGTTCTGGGGCAAGTTGTTCGGCATCAACTTTGCCCTCGGCGTGACCACCGGTTTGACCCAGGAATTTCAGTTCGGGTTGAACTGGTCCTACTATTCCCATTATGTCGGCGATATCTTCGGCGCGCCGCTGGCCATCGAAGGGCTGATGGCGTTCTTTCTGGAGTCCACCTTCGTGGGGCTCTTCTTCTTCGGGTGGGATCGGATGCGGCGAAGGACCCACCTGTTGGTGACCTTTCTGGTGGCGCTGGGGTCCAACATCTCGGCTTTGTGGATATTGGTGGCCAATGGCTGGATGTCCTATCCGGTGGGCGCCGAATTCAATTTCGAAACCATGCGCATGGAGCTGTCCAGCTTCTATGAGCTCTTTTTCAACCCCGTGGCCCAGGTCAAGTTCGTCCACACCGCGGGCGCCGGATACGTGACGGCGACGATGTTCGTACTCGCGGTCAGTTCCTATTACATCCTGCGCGGCCGCGACCTGGCGTTTGCCCGTCGCTCATTTGCCGTGGCGGTGGGATTCGGGCTGGCCTCCATCCTCTCGGTCATCGTCCTGGGGGACGAGAGCGGGTTCGTCACCGGTCAGGTCCAGAAGGTCAAGTTGGCGGCCATGGAGGCGGAGTGGGAAACCCACGAACCGCCCAGCAGTTTCACCATCTTCGGCATTCCGGATCAGGAGGAGCAGCGCACCAAAGCCAAGGTCAGCATCCCGTGGGTGGGGGGGATCATCGTCACCCGGTCGCTGGACCAGCCGGTGACGGGGGTAAAGGAACTGATCGAAGAGAGCCGCGAACGCATCCGGAGCGGCATGAAGGCTTATGGCCTGCTGGAACAGATGCGCGGCGGCGAAAGGTCCGACGCCGCCATCGAGCAGTTCAACCTTCACAAGGATGATCTGGGGTACGGCCTGCTGCTCAAACGCTACACGGACAAGGTGGTGGACGCCACCGAGGAACAGATCGACCGGGCGGCCAAAGACACCATCCCCAACGTCGGCTTGATGTTCTGGAGTTTTCGCATCATGGTGGGGCTGGGATTCTGGATGCTGGGGTTGATTGCGATCAGTTTTTACTACTGCGCCCGCAGGCTTTTTCACAGGAAACGCTGGCTGCTGAAACTGCTGGTCATCAACCTGCCGGTTCCGTGGATCGCGGCGGAGCTGGGCTGGTTTGTCGCCGAATACGGCCGCCAGCCGTGGACCATCGGTGAAGTGCTGCCCACCTTCATGTCCTCTTCCACGCTGGGCATGGGAGATATCATCGGCAGTATCATCGGTCTCACCGTGATCTATACGGTTCTGCTGGCCATCGAAGTCTTCCTCATGGTCAAATTCATCCGCATCGGTCCCAGCAGCCTGCACACGGGGCGTTATCATTTCGAAGAGAACAGCGCGGCTGCCGCCTAACATCGCAAAGGAGACATTGTCATATGCTTTTCGATTATATCACTTTGAAACTCATCTGGTGGCTGTTCGTATGTGTGTTGCTCATCGGTTTCGCCGTGATGGACGGTTTTGACATGGGGATCGCAACCCTGCTGCCGTTCGTGGCGAAGAACGACGATCAGCGGCGCGTGCTGATCAACGCCATCGCCCCCACCTGGGAGGGCAACCAGGTCTGGTTCATCACCGCCGGCGGCGCCTTGTTCGCCGCGTGGCCCATGGTTTACGCCACGGCGTTTTCCGGACTCTACTGGGCGCTGCTGCTGGTGCTCTTCGCCCTCTTTCTGCGGCCGGTGGGGTTCGACTATCGCAGCAAGGTGAGCGACCCGCGTTGGCGCAATGCGTGGGACTGGGGCCTCTTCGTGGGCGGCGCCGTGCCGGCGCTGGTTTTTGGTGTGGCCTTCGGCAACCTGCTGCAGGGCTTGCCCTTCGAGTATGATGCCTACATGCGGTCCACCTATACGGGCAGCTTCTGGCAGTTGCTCAATCCATTTGCCCTGCTGGCCGGTGTGGTGAGCCTCTCCATGCTGGTGATGCACGGAGCGGTCTTCATGCAGCTGCGCACCGAGGATGAGCTCAACAAGAGGGCGCGCAAGGCAGTGCGTCTGTTCGGCATCATCTTCGTCGTCGCTTTTATCGTGGCCGGCATCTGGCAGCTCAAGGGAATCGACGGCTATCGCATCGTCTCCATGCCCGATCCGGGTACGCTTTTGACCCCTCTGGACAAGACCGTTGAGGTCAGCGAGGGGGGGTGGACATGGAACTACGCCCAGAAACCGGCAACCCTGGCGGCTCCGGTGGCGGCCTTTGCCGGCGCCTTGCTGACCATCATCCTGTCGATGGCCGGAAGGCCGGGACTTGCATTTATCACCAGCGCCGTCTCCCTTGCCGGGGTGATCATGACGGCGGCCCTGGCCATGTTCCCGTTTGTCATGCCGTCGAGCACGGTGCCCAACGTCAGCTTGACCGCCTATGATGCGGTGTCGAGCCACCGGACGTTGAATCTGATGTTCATTGCCGTGGTCGTGTTCCTGCCCATTGTGATTGCGTACACTGCCTGGGTCTACCGCGTCATGCGGGGCAAAATCACCGAAAGGAAGATTCAGGAGGAGACCCACACGGCGTATTAGTGACAGTAATCGCGCTTGAACCGATGTCACTAACTTGAGGAAAAGGATAGCTGGAGAAGATCATCGAAATCGAAATCGGGATCGCAATCGAATTCGGAACCATCTGCAACACTATCGTGTTCGATGCCGATTTCGATAGCGATTTCGATCCCGAAAATTTCAGACCGAAAGGATAATATAAATGTGGTATTTTTCATGGATTCTCGGCGTGCTGCTGGCGGCCGCCTTTGGCATTATCAATGTGATGTGGATGGAAACCGAGGAGCTGCTGGGACGCGAAGATGATAACCCTTAGAAGTGGATTCAGAACCATCCATCGGGCCTGATCCTTCAGCCTGGATTCGAGGGGGGGCATTAAAACCACTTATCGTCTATTCCGGAAGGCCTAACAACTTCCGGTAGTTCTCCGGTAGTTGCGCCATGCCGGAAACCTTGAGAAATTTTTCTGGAGGAAGGGGGATCACTTTGAACCTGCCTTCCGACAGCAGCCTGCCGTTATCGTCTTCGGCCATGGCGTGGACGATCGCGGGCTCGCCCTGCCCGTCCTCCGATTCGAATCGGGCGGACAGATAGAGGGGGCGCCCCTGGAGGGCCGGTCGGTGGTAGGTCATGGTGGCAGACCTCAGGATCCATATGGCTTTGGCTTGGCGACGAAACACCATGGGGACCCATGCCGCCATGCAATCCAAAGCCGCATAGATGGCTCCGCCATGGGTGATGCCGGGAAATCCCGTCATATGCTCCGGCGGATGGAATTCTCCCTTCAGACATTCCGGAGTGTCGTCGTCCGACCATATTTCGATCTTCAGTCCATGCGGGTTATGGTGCCCGCACCCGAAACAGTCGTTTTCCGACAGCAGCACTTTGTTTAGGACCATCTTTGCCATTTTTACTCCGTTGCCGTTGGACTTTGATTGCGATAGTCATCCGGATTGATCCGGTATCGCCGCATGATCTGCTGAAGCGCCTGACGCTTCATCCCGGATTTCTCGGAGGCCCTGGTCACGTTGCCCCTGCAGGCGGCCAGAAGGCTGCCGATGTACTGCCGGCTGAAATCGCTTAGCACGCGTTCTTTGGCTTCCTTGTAGGTGGTTGCGGTCAAATCGGTCTCAAGCTCGAAGCAGGTGCGCGTCTGCGAATTCGGCAGCTGCACATCTGCGGGAAGTATTTCGTCGGCCTTGGAAAAAAGAATGCCGCGCACGATGGCATTTTCCAGCTCTCTGATATTGCCGACCCATTCGATATCCTGCAGGAGATCCATCAGAGCGGCCGAGATCTGCTTGACGGGTTTGTTCATTCTGGCGCAGTGCTTGACCACCAGGTGGTTGGCGATCAGCGGAATGTCTTCGGTGCGTTCGCGCAGAGGCGGCATCTCCACCGGAAGCACATTGAGCCGGTAGAAGACATCCTCGCGGAATTCGCCGGATTCGATTTTGGCGGCAAGGTCCTGGTTGGTGGAGGCGATGATGCGGACATCCACCCGGATTGACTTGGTGTCACCAAGCGGCTTGATTTCCTTTTCCTGCAGCACCCGCAGCAGTTTGGTTTGAATGGCCGGGCTGATATCACCGATTTCGTCCAGAAAGATCGATCCGCCGTTGGCTTCCTGGAACAGGCCGGTCTTGTTCTGCGCGGCGTGGGTGAAGGCCCCTTTTTTATAGCCGAACAATTCGCTCTCCAGAATACTTTCCGGTACGGTGGGGCAATTGACGGCGACAAAAGGGCCTTTTGCGCGTGCGCTCAATGCATGGATCGCCCTCGCAGCCAGTTCCTTACCGGTTCCGGACTCGCCGGTGATCAGAACCGTCATTTCGGCCTGCGCCACCATCTGGAGCGTATCGAAGACCTTTTGCATGGCGCTGCTCTCACCCACCAGGCCTTCCAGGGGCGCGCGGTCCAGGCATTCGCGTTGCAGCCGAAGGTTTTCACGGACCAGTTGGTTGCGCTCCAACGCCTTCTCCAGGCGCAGGATAAGGGCATCGTGATCGAAGGGCTTGGTGATGAAATCATAGGCGCCCCGTTTCATGGCTTCGACGGCCATGTCGATGTGGCCGAAGGCGGTCATCATGATCACCGTCAGGTTGGGGTGCGCCTGCTTAATCTGCTGCAGAAAATCGAGACCATCCATACCGGACATGCGGATGTCCGACAACACCAGATCATAGGAGTGGCGCTCCAGCGCAGTCAGCCCCATCTCAGCCGAGGAGGCCACATCGACCCGGCACACCAGATCCTTCTCCAGACTGCGTTTGAGCAGTTGAAGCATGTCGAGTTCATCGTCGACAACCAGTATGCTATTGGGCATCGGTAACCTGCTGCGATATTTGATGATTTTCATTGGCCGGCAGCACCACGGTGAAAGTGCTGCCTCTTCCCGGCTCGCTCTCCACTGAAATCTCACCGCCGTGGTCTTGAATGATGCCATAGCTGACCGACAAACCCAAGCCGGTGCCCTCTCCTGTGGGTTTGGTCGTGAAGAACGGATCGAAGATCCGCTTCAGGTCTTTTTTCGAGATGCCATGGCCATCATCGCTTACTTCGACAATCACTCTTTGAGATGAAGGGTCATGGCGGGTGACGATCCGAATGGTGCCCTCATTTCCGATAGCGTGCTCGGCATTCATGATCAGGTTGATCAACACCTGCTTGATCTTCTTCTCATCCAGGAGAATGGCCGGGACATTTTCGTCATAGTCGCGGATGATGCGCAGATGCTCCAGTTCTGCATGCTGCTGCACGAAACTCAACACTTCGTCGATGAGCTTGTGGACTTTGTGGGTCGTGGCTTCGGTTTTTGAGCTGCGGGCAAAACTGAGCAGATCTTCTACAATGGCTTTGCAGTTCTTGACATGTTTTTCGATGATTTTGAGGTCGCTGTACTTTTCCGAATGCCTTGCTTCTTCCCGTAGCAGCAATTGGGTATATCCAAGAATGATGCCCATGGGATTGTTGATTTCGTGGGCCACGCCGGCCGAAAGCTGTCCCAGGGACGCCAGTTTGTCGGCCTGGGCGATCTGCTGTTCCATCATCCGCCGTTGTTCGATGTCCTTGACGAGGTAGTGAATGGTGTCTTCCTGACCCGTTTTGCCGCGGTCGAGGCTGGCATTGACCAGCAACCGCCGGGTGGAGTCGTCTTTGCGGACCAGGTCCATTTCGGCGTTGTAGATCGAGCCGCGCCGTTCCATTTCCCGGAGCAGGTGCTGCCAGTCATCCGGCGCGAGGAAGGCTTCCAGGTTGCTTCCGGTGGGCGATTCTTTCGGACCGAGATCCAGCATTTCCTGCCCGGATGGATTGATGTCGGTGATGGTGCCGTCCCGGCGTGTCACGATGATGCTGTCCTTGGAGATCTCGAATATGCGCCGGTATTTGTGCTCGGAGATGGTGAGGGCCTCGGTGCGCTCGGCCACCAGGTTCTCAAGATTCTGGTTGAGGTAGATCAACTCATTGTGGGTCTTCTCGAGGGTTTGCTTGTCTTTGAGGATGAGCTGGTAGATGTTCCATGAGCGTTCGAAGAACAGGGTGACGGCGGCCACGAGAACCAGCATGAAGGTGTTGATGGACCCGCTGAACGGCCGGATGGTTGCCCACATGTGCTCCTTACCGCTCACCAGCAGAATGTCTTTCAGCAGATGTCCAACGGACCGCGAAACGGCAAATCCGGACAGCCCCAGGCAAAACCAGAGCAGGTACGTCCAGATCACATTGCCCGGATCGTGCAGCCTGAGGCGAAAGACCAGCCGCAGGCAGAGAAACGACAACAGGATCATCAGCAGCGACCCGAAGAAGTCCACCGTCCATATGGGGATCAGAGGGGGAATCATGGCGTTGTCGCCTCTTTGGTTGCCGAAGGAATCTTATGATACAGCCGCTTCAATCCAAGGTAGAGAAAGAGCAGGGCCGGGACGCACAGCAGGTGATCCAGTTTGGCCAGGTAATAGATCGGCCCCAGGTACGCATGGCCTTCGGCCGTTTCGATTCGCATGTGCCAGGTATCGAGCGTGCCGGTGCGGATCAGATCGATCTGTTCGTCAAGAAAGTGCACGGCAAAGGTGTCGATGTTCCAGAGGATGAGCAGCATGGCGCTGTACTGGATATAGCGCCAGGCTTTCTCTTTGACCAGATGGCGACGCCGGAGCCAGTAGATCAGCAGGCCCATGGCAAAGATGAAAAACAGGTGCGCCATCTGGTGGGCGTAGAGGCCTTCGGGTTCGCCGTGTGTCTGGGTCGCCCAGGCCGGGCCCGCTGCGAGGAGGATTGTCAGGACGACAAGCCCGGTGAACAGTGGATATTTGAGGTAACCGGTCATCGATCATCCTGCCGCTTTGTCAGTTTGCATGGACGTGTTTCAACACCGTCCATCGTGTCCAGGGTCCGGCGGGTTCAAGCGCTTGACCATCCGGCCACATGGCAACTTTCGATGGTCAAACCCTCGCGCGGTAATTTGAGCCGTGCGCGCTAAAGGCATGAAACCGCATCCCATTATTCGCCTGGATGGCAGGTCCCTGTCAAGGCCTGCCGGCGGACGGGGATTTGGATCGGACCGCCGCCCGGCCCATGAACCGATCGAGGGCTCGACGAACCTGTGCAAGATAGGGCCGTCCCCCGGTGTGCTTCGCATGGTTGATAGGCAAAGATCACAGGTTAATTTACGGCATATCAGCGTATGAAAAAGGCCTGATCATCCGAATCGAATCCAAAGAGCAGCGCAGCTTAATACCGAACAACGTATGTTTAAGGTAATGCCACCCGACATTGGGATGCCGGATCGACCTGATATGGCAGGGAATTATTGCAGCGGTTGCGCCGGGATTTGCGCTGCCCGAGCCAGCCTGTCTAAGTTGGCGCAAACCGCAGGCTGTCCAGGACCTGGTTAAAGGCCGGCAGCTCTTTGTTGAAATAGTGGCGTTGGGTGGCGCTGTAGCGCAAATTGAAATACATCTCCGGAAAAATCACACCGCAGGAAACAGTTTTGACCGTCACGCCATGCGGGTCCTGATAGGTGTAGATCAGCTTGAAACCAGGCTGACCGCCGACCATGGCCGGCACGTTGGTCAATAGTCGGAATTGACGAATGTGGGGGTCGGACCGTAAATTATCGATGATCAGCTGGGCGGCTTCATTGGGCAGCATGCCGGCGTTTAACTTTTGGCGTGTGAAACGAAACCCTTTTGCCAGCGGCCGTGATTGAATGAGGATGTACTCCAGATAGGGGCCATCCTTGGAAAGCATTTCCGAATCCTGCATGCTCATGTGCATCCACCCGTCCGGGGAAGCGATGGACCATTGGGGGGCGCCGATTTTCTCCGGTGCCGCATGCCACGGTCCGCCACAAGCGGCCAGCATTATGGTCGCCGCCACCCAAACACCGATGGTTTTCAATCCTGACATAGCCGCAGATATCCTTTGATATATTCTCTTGCATCGTCCCGGGGATTCAAGCTGAGGAAAGCTTCAAAATAAGATTTGGCCGCCTGATACCTGCCGGCTTTAAAGTGCAGTTCTCCAAGAGCCCGCTGGGCCGTCGCAAAGCCGGGATCGATCTCTATGGCTTGTTCGTAATAGTCCACGGCGCGATGATTGCCATCATCGTGGTTTTGCCGTCTCAGGATTTCCCCCTTCAGATAATAGGCGCGGGCATCTTCCGCTCTTATCGTCAGATACCGGGAAACACTCTCTTCGGCCTGGACCCATTCGCCGCGCTGCAAAGCCGCCTGTCCGTTGCCCAGCAGGGCTGGTGCAACGCTGCCCGAAAATCCCTTTCGGTCGCCGGCTTCCGCCGGTGTGCGGAGAGATGCTTCGGCGGTGCGGCCCAGCATCGCCTTGACATCCCTGACGCGTTTTCTCATTTGCGCAACGGCCCCCGGTCGCCGCCGGTGCTTCAAACCGTCCATAAGGTTGTCCAAGAGCGGCAATACTTCCGCCTGGCAATATCCGGCGCGTTTCAGGATGGACAATCCTTCTTCATCGGCTTGTTTCTCAGCGGCATCGATCTGTTGCTGCACCGCCTGGCCATCAACGGCCCGGACCCGATCATCGGACTGCGGATCGGAGTCGTCCATGGGCTTGAGAAAATGATGGTAAAACCGGGCGCTGTGGCGGCGTAAATAATGAACCATCTCATGGGCCAGAATCATGGCCAATTGATCTTCGTTGGCGATCCGGGCGAGGATGCCGGTGGTCAGATAACAATATCCGTTGGGGTAAGCAAAGGCTTCCATCCGTGTATCCATGACCACCTGGATGGTCGGTGCGCTTAAATCCGTATCCACCTGCTGCCAGAGGCGTGCGGCAACCGCCTGCAGATACCCGTTCAAACGATCATCGTGCATGACGACCCCACGCTGTTCAAGCATGGCCTGTTCGGTTTCCGCCAGTCGATCCAGTCCAAGCAGGCTCTGGCTGTTAGCCGCCGTCCCTTCCATGGCGTTCAGCGGCGATACCCATGCCCAAACCACAAGCAGGCCTAAAACGATGTCGCGCCGAAACTTCATGAGCCCTGTTCCCAGAAATTGGCCATGGTGTAATCCACCAGCGCCGCTATTCCATTTGCGTTGCTGAGATTGAACTTTGGGTCACCGCCCTGCAGGCCGTACCAGATGATGCGACCTTCAGGCTCGACGACGGCGATACTGAGCCAGTTGCCGGCGATATGGCCGGCACCACCGGTTTGATGACCGATGGTCAGAATTAATCCGTCTGCGCCGATTTTTTTCAGCAGCGCGTCTACCGAGCCCATATTGTATTCAAATGCATCCAATTTGGATGGAAAGGCCTGGGAACCGAAAGTGTGCAGTTGAATGGAACGGTTCACGGATCTGAAAAGGGAAGTAATGCCTGGAAGATCATCCTTTCCCATCGTCTCGGCGTCGGCGGTTTGAACCCTGAAGCGTTTCATTTCAAGCTGACGGACAACCTGCTGCAGCGCAATGCGTTGCGCTTGCCGGCTTTGAACGGCCTGAAACATCGTACCGCCGTCAGGGATGTGCTCAAAAATGGCGATTTCAGGAACCAGGACAAGCATCACCTTCATTGGCTTGCGGTAATCTGTAAAGCGGGGGTGAAGGCGTTCCGAGGTGTAGGTGCAGCCGGAGATGAAAAGACCGATCAGCGTCAAGATCCACATTGATCGGCCGACAACTGGTTTTTGGGGTAAAATTTTCATCGGCGAATCGCGGTTATACTCCTTGGGAAATATGCCGCTTTTGGTGTTTGCAAAATTCAGACCATCGCTTCCAATTTAAAAATGCAATGATTCCTTATGGTTAAAATCATGTCCCCAAGCACTCGACCTGAAGCTGTCATTTTTGGGCACAGCATATGACAATAAAACGTCAGTCTTGACATTTCATGGCGACTGCGTATTCTTGAAATTATTCCAAGACCGCACGGTTGGGCATAAATCTAAAACCAAAAAAGAAGGGTGAAGGGATGAAAAAGTTAATCGTTTTGGGTTTGATGGCTCTTTTTCTGGCAGGTTGCAGCCAATCCATGACCAGATCCGATATTTTACAGCACGACACCATGTATAAAAGCTGGGATCATCTGAAATTCAGCTGGTTCGGCCACAACAACCCGACGTCCGAGGACCTGAATAACAGCGCAGAGCAGCAATGGTGGGGTATAGAAGTTCCCTACGTGCCGGAACAGTAGGCACCCTGGTATGCGATGGTAGACTGGAAATGAATCCGGCAGCGACCGTCCGAGATGGTTTGATGGCGTTGCCGGCAAGTTTCACTGAAGGCGGTTCCTTCTGACAGTCACCAATGAACAGCGCTATCTGATTCAACGCAGTTCCGCGTTAAATCTGATTCTCATGCTAAAAAAACGGCGCTTGCGAAAGATTAGCAGCCGACCGCGAAATGTGCGCCGGGGTGCTGAATTGCGTCGGTTCCGCAGGATACACGCCGCATCCTGGAGGACATTGAAGCCGGCCGAAGATCTGATTTGACGGGCGGGGCGCTGCTGCTGCACAGAAAAGTGATCTCCAGCCGTGAGCTTCCCCGCCCGCGGATCTGACCGGTTGTCCGTTGTACGGACTAGGGAATGTCGACGGCAAAGCAGCTTTCGACAGCGGTCTTGTTTCCGCTCTCCTCCTTGGCGAGGATCTCAATTTTGAACTGCTCTCCCAAACCGACGAAATCGGCCGGCAGGGTTACCTGGGTGACATCAGGCGGCAGTTCAAGACGGAAGACCATGCCCAGTTCCTCCTCTTCGACAACAACGATATATTGAACGATATCGATAGGTTGGTTCGTAATGCCCAGATCCGGATGCGAGTAGGTCACGGGAAGCCAGGAGAGGTCGATCCGGCCCTGGGCATCGGTCACGACCACGACCGGTTCGTCCTCGCAGCCTTCCTGGATCTCTGCCCCATTGGCCAGAATGCCTTCGGGCGGCGCCGGCAGCAGATGGGTCACCTCTACCTCGCTTTCCAACTCGTCTCCATCGAGGGTGATACCCTCGACTTCGTATGTGCCCTGGGGAAAGCGCTGAAAAAAAACGCTGGGCGCCAGCTCGTCAAAGGTCGGTTCCGCACTTTCGAAGAAAATCTCCGTAAGGCCCTGGCGCCGCAGGCGGCTCATCACATCGATGTTGAGCAGCTTGCGCCCCCTGGGGTTTTCGATGGTCAGCCGCTTCCACGGTTCCCCATCGATGAGGGCGTGGATCCCCAGATCTCCGTCGGTGTTGTTGAGTTCAAAGAAGATGTCCGCTTCGGAAAACGGTATCTCATTCTCATCCTCCTCTGCCATGGCGGCAGGTGCAACGGCAATCAAGCAAAGTACGCTCATGCAAAGCAGGATCGCCATTGTCCATCGTCGCGCTTCCCATTTGCCTGCTGGTTTTCGGTATTTCTTGTAAGCGGTCATGTTGGCCTCCTTTCGGTGATGCGCGCAGTGCCGGGTGGGGCATGGTTTCCGCCGTTGGGCCGGTAACGGGATGCGTGGAACCTTGATTGGGGGCGGATGGGACTGTCCCGGTTCCCGGACGGCGCGCTGTGTTTTCGGAGCGATTACTGCCAATAGAGCACATCGTTTCCGGCGCGGCACAGGGAGTTGGCTATCGGACGCCCCATGCTGGAGACCAATTTACCAGTGGAAACTTATCGGAAGATTATGGCGAAATTATGATTGGATTATTTCTGGTTTCAATAGGCGACACACAGCGTGAAACAACTGCCTTGGCCCGGTGAGCTTTCCACGTCTATTGTGCCGTTCAAGGATTCGATATAGGCTTTAACCAGGCTGAGCCCCAACCCCACGCCGTCATTGGAGCGGCTCTGATCACAACGATAGAACCGGTCAAAAATGTAGGGCAGGTCATTTTCGGAAATGCCGATTCCCATGTCCTTGAACGCCACCTTGATGCCGTCGTCGTTCCGGACGGCGCTGATGGTGACCATCTTGTTCTCGGGCGTATATTTGATGGCATTCTCCAGCAGGTTGGCGATGATGCGCTCCAGCTTGTCCCGATCGCTCATCACAATCAGGGATTCGGGCAGATTTGTGCTCAGCAGCACTTTTTTTTCACCGGCCAGGGGACGAAACAGTTCACAAGCCTCCCTGATGATTTTGACGAGATCGGCCGGCTCCAGGGTGGTGCCGTTGACACCCGCTTCCGCTTCGGTGATGTCGAGCATGGTGTTGATCATATCGATGAGCGCGTCACATTCTTCTATGGTGCTCGCGGCCATCTCTTTGTAGGCCTCGATCGATGTCTCTTTGAGCAAGCCCATCTCTGCAATACCCCGGATACGGGCCAGCGGGCTGCGCAGGTCGTGGGCGATATTATCGTTGATCTCCTTCATGGATCTAAGCAGGCTGCCGATACGATCCAGCATGCGGTTGAACGTGGCGCCCAGTTTTTCGATTTCCGACAGGCGACCCCTCAGTCGCACCCGCTGGGCATAATCGCCATCGGAAATTTTTTGGGCGGTCAGGGTGACTTCGTTCATGTCCTTGGTGGCGCGGCGTGCGAGCAGCCAGCCGATGAACGCCGATACCGCAATGACACAGATGACGAGGATGGAGAAGAGGTTCAAAAAAATCCCGAGATATTCATCGATCTCCTCCAGGCTCTCCCCCACCTGCAGAACGGTGCCCGGCCCCAGCAGGGCCGTGATCATGCGGGCTCGCGTTCCACCGGCTTCGATCTCCAGATTTCCGATGCTCCGGGTCAGTCCCTTGTTTTGCAATTCATGGAGACTTTCCAGCTTGGCGACGGCCCCCCATGTTGACATATCGGAAGAGATCAAGACTTCACCCTTGGTATTGAACAACCGGTAAAACTCTTCAGATGGATCCATCATCTCTATCTCGCCTGAAATTCTGGCCTTTAAAGCAGGCAGACCGGAGGCTTCCATCAGATCGCTGAATTGTCGGGCCTCATCGATCAACTCTTCATCGAGGCCCTCCATGGCCACGGCGTAAATGCGGTAGTAGAAGGCCAGGAATCCGATGGTCGATACGATGGTAAAGGCTGTCGCATAGATGATGGTCAGGCGGAACAGCAAAGAATTGTGCAGGTTATTCATTTTCTTTAAGAACATATCCGACCCCCCGAACCGTATGAATCAATTTGTTCTCGAAGTCCCGGTCGATTTTATCCCTCAGGTAGCATATCCTGGCCTCGACCACGTTTGTCTGGGGGTTGAAGTTGAAGTCCCAAACATGCTCCATGATCATGGTCTTGGACACGACCCGGTTGGCATTGCGCATGAGGTATTCGAGGAGCGAAAACTCAAGGGGCTGCAATGAGATCTTCCGGTCGGCGCGGATGACCGTGTGTCTGTCGAGATCCATCGTCAGATCGGCCACTTTCAACTCTGTTGGGGCGGTGACCTGGCTCGATCGACGAATCAGGGCCTGGACCCTGGCAAGCAATTCGGCAAATGCAAACGGTTTGGTCAAATAATCGTCGCTGCCTGATTTGAGGCCTTTGACGCGATCATCTACCGATCTTTTTGCGCTCAGGATCAGCACCGGCGTGTTGACCCCTGATTTGCGGACGGATTCAATCAGCGACAACCCATCGAGCCTGGGCAGCATAAGGTCCACAATGGCAAGATCATAGGGTTCGGTCAGCGCCATGTGGCGGCCGTCCTCACCGTTGGTGGTGTGGTCCACCGCAAAGCCCGCTTCCTTTAAGCCGTTGGTGATGAATTGGGCGATTTTAATGTCATCTTCTATCAGCAGCAGTCTCATGGCAGATAGGCTATCATGTTTGAATTAACTTAACCTTACGAAAAGATTACCGTTAGATTATCTTTAACTCAAGGATGATCTGGGGCCGTTCTATTGCTGCTGTATTTTCGTGACCATAGGTGAAATTGGATTGCGGTCTGTCAATCGAGGCGGTCATGGACGGACCATGGGCGGCGGCTTGTCCCGGTTCGCGGTTAAACCGCTTGAACGGTCAGGCGCATATGAACGCTGTGGAACGCCTCGGGCAGGGTGCGGGTGTCAGGCACTCGTCGGCTGCTGCATGGGGGAAACCCGCCGGAGCAGTCTGGTCGAGACGGCCCAGAGCAGATAGGCGCCGATGACCATCAGGACGAACCAAAAAGGTGCATTGACCTTCACCGGTTCGGACACCAGCCATTGCCAGGCGAAAAGGTGGTCGCGGCCGAAAACGGCCGCCAGGTTTTCCGGCCGGTAGGCGCTGTTGACGTAGGCCAGGATGGTCAGCAGCGGCAGAAACCGTGTGACCAGGCTTTTGAGAAAACCTTCGAAGAAGTAATCGTAATAGACGCGGTTGAGCTTGGCCTGATCGATATTTTTGGCCAGCAATTTGCCTTTCTCCGGATCCGCGCAGGTCAACGCCTGCTGCCGCAGGTCGTACCAGTGCTGAAACTCATCTTTGAGTTCCGTATAGCGGCGGGTCTGGAAAATTCGGCTCGATCCTTTGGAGATGACCACTGCGGCCAGCGCCAGCAGGGCAATGATGGCCACCGGCCCCATGGGTTCCAGCGGCGACAGCGCTCGGTCCATGATCGACGCCGCGCCGTGTACGCCCAGTTCGATCTGTTCCCATGCCATATCCATATATTCGTCGATCATTGTCTTATGTCCTGAGCCTGTCCCTCTGGGGGGGGCGGAGCTGCGCTCCGCCCCGGCACAGGGAAGGGTGCTTGGAGGTTAAATCCAAATTTCGATTTTAAAGAACCTGAAGAAAAGGAAGAACAAAGTACAGGCCAGCACAATTTTCAGGGTCTTTTCACTGAACAGCTTTTGAGCCCGGCTGCCCAGCATACCGCCGGCAAAACCGCCGATAATAATGGCGATGGCCAGCCACATGTCGGGCAGGTAGCCGGTCATCAGGTAGCCCAAAAAGGCGCCGATACTCGAAAAGCAGGTGCCGATCAGGGAGATCGGTACGGCCACATACATGGGCAGCGCGCCCAGGGTGGTCATGGCCGGGACCAGCAGGAAGCCGCCGCCGATACCGAAGGAGCGGGACACGACACCGATACCCACGCCCAGGATGGCGAAGAGCAGCGGATTGATGCGGAACTCTTCTCCCCAGAATTTAAAGCGGTAATTGGTCAGGCCCGTTTGAACCGGCTCGATGCGGCCCATCTCGACGGACGTGCCTGCCGCCTTGGCCTTGGCCACCGCCTCATTGAATTTTTTGACCATTGCTTTGATATTTTTACGTTTTTCCATGGCCTTGGGCGCCATCTCCATCAGGGTCTTGATGCCCATGATGACCACCAGGATGGCCAGCCACTCTTTGTAAGCTTTCATCGGCAGGTACTGGGATACATATTTACCCAGCCAGATCGAGCCGATGAAGATGCCCACGCCGAATGAGATGCCGACGGGCCAAGCGACCCGTTTCTCGACCTTGGCGTATCGCCAGAAGGATCCCAGGGGCGAAAAGAGGGTCAGTGCCATGTTGGACGGTTTCAATACATTGGCGGCGTTGATGCCCACCGGCCCCATGGTGTTGACCACCAGCACCTGGAAGGCCGCCATCAGCATACCGCCGGCTGCGCCGATCATGGAGAAATAGGTGCCGACGATGATGGCGCCGATGGTGATCCACAGGGGGTTCATGTAGCGGAAGCCCTTGGAAAGCCAGAACCCGTTTTTGGTGACCGTGTAGGCGGCGCTCTTGGTGCCGTTGACATAGACGTCGAAGGTCGTATTGGGCGGCGTGTGGCGGAAGGACTTGAAGGTGGCCGTGAACTTGCCGGTGGCCTTGTCCAGTTTGATGGAGGTGCCTTTGTCCCAGTACTTGCCGCTGGACTGGTCCGTGATCACGCTGCGGGCGAAGATGACCACCTTGCCGCGCTTGTTTCCCTCTTTGACGATGGTGTTGATGCCGAAAGAATTCTCATGGGCGTACCGGAGGAAATTCCACTGGGCAGCGCCGGTGATGGGCCCCAGCATGGTTTGCGCCTCCGGATCGATGTCCCCGAAATTCTTCTTGAGGTAGTACATGGTGGTGGAGTAGATTCCGTTGTTTTTCCCGAGGAGAACGGACGGACCGCCAAACTTCTTCTTGCCCTCGGATCCAAACGCTTTCGGATTGGTGGTGATCATGTAGTAGAGCGGCGGAATGGCTGTGTCCGCTTCGAATTTGCTCTTGCTCATGACCTTTTTGAATTTCTTCTGTTCATGAACACCGTCGGTGTCTTTGACGGCGAACATTTCGTTTTGCGCTACGGCAATGTACAGGTCCTGCCCCGGGTCGATAGTCCCCTCGATGGTGACCATATCGCCGGCTTTGTACTGTTCGGCCGATACTGTTGCCGAGGGGGCGCAGATGCCGGCGCTCGCCCAGACCAGTACCAACCCCAGCGCTAAGATGGTGATTTTTCGCATTGATTTCCTCCTCTGATATAAGTTTTGCGCCATGCGGTCCAGGATTCTGACAACCGCCCGGCATTAGAACCGTGTACCGGCCGATTAATGGCCGGATTGATTTTTTAAGGCCTGATATTTTTTGGCCAACAAGCCTCCAAGGGCACCGCAGACGGCCCCGATGGTCAGCAGGATGCCTGCTTCGGCCCGGCCGACCAGGGGGAAATCAACGGTGAGGAGGTAGATGTGATTGACGGCCAGGACGCTCAGCACGCCGTTGATCAGACCGGCGCCTGCGCATATCCAGCGCCAGTATCGGAACCTGCCGCCGCTTTTGTCGACCAGCATGTAACCGGTCAGGGCCGTATTGAACCCCACCATCCAGTCCAGGAGAGACCCCATGGTATCCATGGAAACCAGCCCGCTTAAAAAGTAGACCAGGATAATCGTGCCGCAGGTTCCGGCCAGAATGGCGGTGGCAATCCGCCAGATCCTGTTTGCCAGGGGGGTGTCGAGAAATGGGAGCAAAGTTTTGGCCATCAGCATGATGTCACCTTTTATATATTGTGGTTTGTGCTAACACTTGCTGGCCGCAATATGAGCAAGGGGTATGCCATTGCCATATATGGATGGAACAATGCCTGCCTGATGCGTCATTGGCGTATAACACACTGTTATGCTATGGATTTATTTTATCGGTACAATCAGGCCGGGATTCGCGGCGCGGTGGCCGGGATGGATGGGGAGGGTCGTGTGCGCAACAAAAAAATTGCGGCCATCAGAAGACTGACTGTTCGCGGGGAATCATGGGGTGCTACAAAATTGTTTCAGTGCAAAATTTATATTGCACATTCGGGCGGCAATGGTCTCCTACAGAGATGAAGCCAGCCGAGTAAATTTTTTAGACACTTTTTAAGTATATATAATTGCAGCATTTTTTCAGGCCTATGCCGAGGCCTGGGCGGCAAGGCAGATCCCTTTAATGGTATGGAAATTGCTTTTTCAGGGGCGCGTAACGATACCTGCATGTCGACAGACTGGAGGACGGCCTCCAGTTCAAATTTTTCCATTATGCAAGGAGTGGCCAAGATGAAAGAATCGGTATTCAGTATATGCGGGATGTGCACTGTGCGTTGTCCCATCCGGGTGGAAGTCGAAGATGGCGAGGTCACCTGGATCGAAGGCAG
>JBNLAV010000139.1:0-22320 GCA_050302315.1 Desulfobacteraceae bacterium | reverse complement strand
CGTCACCAGCTTGCTGCCGTCCGGAAAGGTGGCCTCCACCTGTACTTCGGCGATCATTTCGGCGACGCCCTCCATCACATCGCCGGTGGAGAGCAGGCGCGTACCGTAGTCCATCAATTCGGCCACGCTGCGTCCATCCCTGGCCCCTTCCAGTATGGCCGCGGAGATATAGGCCACCGCCTCCGGGTAGTTCAGCTTCAACCCGCGGGCCTTGCGCCTTTCAGCGAGCAGACCGGCGGTGAATATGATCAGCTTGTCCTTTTCACGAGGTGAAAGTTCCATATCTTCTCTCCCAATTGGTTAGATTGCGCATGATGATGTATTTTTTCCGGCGTATCGACAGCATCTCGATGCCCTGGCATTCTATGTGGCCCATATGCGGGGTGCGCACACCGCCCTGCCGGTCACGGCAGGCCGCACTATTTCCCAGGCCCTGAGGAAGTATCTAAAACCGTCATAGACATCGTCGCCCAGATACCGGCAAACGGTCAGTCCATTGAATCGGGTGGCGGTAAAGAGGCCGGAAGCCGCCCGCTCATCCGTCTTGCTGCGGATCTCCGGCAGCAGGTCCCTTTCCCCTGTGGTGGCCACCAGGGTGCCGGTTACCGGATGGCCGGCCATGCCCCAGGCGGATAAGAGCGCGCTTTCCCTGTCCCGGATACGCAGGCGTTCGAGCAGCAGGGGCTTGTCGTCCCGCCAGATTTCAAGGCGTTGATCGAGATCTCCCCGGGTCCAGGGTTGACCGGATGCCGGAAGTCCCAGGCAGACCATTTCCCAACCGATAAAGGCGGCGCCGGGCGCCAATCGCACAACGGTGTGCAGCTTTGCATTGGCCCGGTCGTATATAATGGTTTCCTGGGGCATCCATTCCAGGGCCGCGCCGTTTCGGACCTCCAGCCGATTGTATTGGGTCGCCTTGCCGCCGGCGCTCCGGTAGAATTTGCCGGCCGCCGGCGTCGTGACGACCGCATGACCGCCCGTCCGCATGTCGAGGTCGAGTCCCAGGCTGTCACCTCCAACCACGCCGCCCGGAGGGTGGATCAGGTAGGTGTGGCAGGTCTGCGGTCCCTCCGGGTAAAAGGGCTTTTGTACCAAAAGCGGGCCGGAGTGCCGCTGTTGCAGCAGAACGGTCTTTCCGTTCGCATTGCCATAATGCAGTGCCAGGTGCGCACGCCAACCGCTATCCTGTCCGGCGGTGGAAGGCTCCCGGTGCGGCTGGGGCATCGGCGCCTGAAAAATGTCGGGTTGGGTCAATTGCATCGACTACACCGTCAAGTACCGGTTGATCAGGGTGTCATCCAGGTCATCCATGGCGCCGAGCGCCACCATGCGCCCCTTGTCCATGATGCAAAAGGCCTCGGCCGTTTTGCGGGTGAATTTGAGCTTCTGCTCCACCAGGAGAACGGTAAGGTTCTTCTCCCGGTTCAGATGGGTGATAATTTCGCCGATCTCCTGAATAATGTTGGGCTGAATGCCTTCGGTGGGTTCGTCCAGAATCAACATCTTCGGATCGATGGCCAGGGCGCGGCCGATGGCCAGTTGCTGCTGCTGACCGCCTGACAGGTCGCCGCCCTTGCGGCGCAGCATCTGCTTGAGCACCGGAAAGAGTTCGAATATCTCCCCAGGGATATCGCTTTTTTTATCGGCCCGGGCGAACAGGCCCACCCGAAGGTTTTCTTCCACCGTGAGTTGCGGAAATATCTCCCGTCCCTGGGGGACATAACCGATGCCGGCATGGGCGCGGAATGCCGCCGGACGCCCTTCGATGGATTGCTCCCCAAAGGCGATGGCCCCGCTTCTGGACGGCAGAAGCCCCATGATGGTTTTGAGCAGCGTGGTCTTGCCCACGCCGTTGCGGCCCATGATGCACAGACACTGGCCCTGTGGGATGTCAAGATCGACATCCCACAGGATATGGCTCTCGCCGTAGAATTGGTTGAGGCGCTCAATCTTCAGCATGCTATTCTCCGAGATAGACTTGGATAACTTTGGCATTGTTCTGAACCACATCCATGCTGCCTTCGGCCAACACCCGGCCTTCGTGCAGGACCGTGACACGTTCGGCGATGGAGTGGACAAAGGCCATGTCGTGCTCCACCACCACAACGGTGTGTTCTCCGGCCAGAGAGGTGAGCAGCTCGCCGGAACGTTCCACCTCTTTGGGGGTCATTCCGGCCACCGGCTCATCCAATAGGAGCAGCCGCGGGCTTTGCATCAACAGCATGCCGATCTCCAGCCATTGCTTCTGGCCGTGGGAGAGAAGCCCTGCTGTTTCCGCAAGGTGATCCTTCAGGCCGATGGTCTCGGCGACCTCTTCGATGCGCTGACGATCAGCGGCCGCGAGTGCACCGAACAGGCTGTTCCAGACGCATTTGTCGGTTTTCAGCGCCAGTTCTAGATTTTCAAAGAGGGTGTGATGTTCAAACACCGTCGGTTTTTGAAACTTGCGGCCGATGCCCAGCTGTGCGATCTCCGATTCACTGCGGCCGATCAGATCGACCCACTGCCCGAAGTTGACCTTGCCCTTGTCAGGTCTGGTTTTGCCGGTGATGATATCCAGCAGGGTGGTCTTGCCGGCGCCGTTGGGGCCGATGATGCAATGCAGCCGGCCCTGGTCCACATAGAGGGAAAGATCGTCCAGGGCCTTGAAACCGTCGAATGCCACCGTGACATTTTCCACATACAGCAGTGTTCCGTGGCTGGCGTCCACATCGCGTTTTTCTTCCGGTGTCTGTATTCTTCCAATCGGACTCATTGCTGAACGGCCTTTACTTTATCGGGTTCGGGCTCGAGCGGCACCGCTCGAACGGAGGATTTTTTTTTGCCTGCCCAGCTCAAATAACGGTTCTCCAGGGGCCGCATGAGCCGCTTCAGTGGTTGCCCCAGCTTGATGATGCCGCGGGGCAGGAACAAGGTGGTGGCGATGAAGAGCAGGCCCAGGAAGTAGAGCCAGAGATCCGGAAAGGCCACCGTGAACCAGCTCTTGGCGCTGTTGACCAGGAACGAACCGGCTATGGCGCCGGTCAGCGTGCCGCGGCCCCCCACGGCGACCCAGATGGCCATTTCGATGGAGTTGGCCGGCGCCATTTCGCTGGGGTTGATGATGCCCACCTGGGGGACATAGAGGGCGCCGGCGATGCCGCAGATCACGGCGGAGAGCGTCCAGACGAAGAGCTTGTAACTGAGGCTGTTATAGCCGGAGAACCGTACGCGGCTTTCGGCGTCGCGAATGGCGGTGATGACGCGACCCAGTTTGGATGTGGTGATAAACCGGCAGACGAGGTAGCACAGGATCAGCATCAAACCGGAGAACAGATAAAGCCCCAGTTTGGTCCCCGGCTCCTGAAGTGAAAAGCCCAGAAGGGTTTTGAAATCGGTGAGGCCGTTGTTGCCCCCGAAGCCGGTGTTGTTGCGGAAGAAGAGCAGCATCAGCGCATAGGTCATGGCCTGGGTCAAAATGGAGAAATAGACTCCGGTAATGCGCGAGCGAAAAGCGAAAAAACCCACAAGCAGCGCCAGGAGGCCCGGCACCAGAATGATCATCAGGCTGGCGAACCAGAACATGTCGAACCCCTGCCAGAACCAGGGGAGTTCCTTCCAGTCGAGAAAGACCATAAAGTCGGGCAGGTGGCTGCGGTAAACACCCTGGCCGGCCATGACCCGCATCAGGTGCATGCCCATGGCATAGCCGCCAAGGGCGAAAAAGACCCCGTGGCCCAGGCTGAGAATGCCGGTGAACCCCCAGATCAGGTCGATGGCAACGGCCACCATGGCGTAACACAGGAACTTGCCCAGTACGATGATCATGTAATCGGGAACATGCAGAAAAGAACCTTCCGGCACCCACCTGTTGAGCAGGGGCACCAGCAGGAAGATGACGCCGGCCGCCGCCAGGGTCGCCGTCCACTGGCGGCGGGTCTGGATATTGGCGAGACGGTTGAACACGGGATGAATACTCCGTTGCATAGCTAGGCCCTGACCTTTTGGGCGAAGAGGCCCTGGGGCCGCTTCTGGATAAAGAGAATAATGAAAACCAGCAAGAGGATCTTGCCCAGCACCGCGCCGGTATGGGGTTCGATAAATTTGTTGATGATCCCCAGACCCATGGCGCCGCAGATGGTTCCGGCGATCTTGCCGACGCCGCCGAGCACCACCACCATGAAAGAGTCCACAATATATCCCTGGCCCAATTCCGGCCCCACGTTGCCGATCTGGGACAAGGCCACACCGCCCAATCCGGCAATGCCGGAGCCGATCCCGAAAGTCCACATATCGACGCGTCCGGTATGGACGCCCATGGCGGATGCCATGGGGCGGTTTTGGGTCACACAGCGCACCTTCAGTCCCAGGCGGGTATGGTTGAGCAGCAGCCAGACCAATACGACGGCGGCGATGACGAATCCGATGATGCCCAGCCGGTTGTAGGTCAATACAAGACCGGTAATGGGTTCGGCGGCGCCCGACAGCCATGCCGGGTTGGCGACCTCGACATTTTGGGCGCCAAAGATGAGCCTCACGGTCTGGATCAGCAGCAGGCTGATGCCCCAGGTGGCGAGCAGTGTCTCCAACGGGCGGCCATAGAGAAACCGGATGACGCCGCGCTCTAAAATCATTCCCACCAGGCAGGCGGCGCCGAAGGCAATGGGCAGCGCCGCAACCAGGTAGAAACCGAAGATATCCGGCAGATACATCTTGAACAGATTCTGGGTCACATAGGTGGCGTAGGCGCCGATCATCAGCATTTCCCCATGGGCCATGTTGATCACGCCCATGAGGCCGAAAGTGATGGCCAGTCCCAGGGCCGCCAGAAGCAAGACGCTTCCCAGGCTGAGGCCGTAGAAGAGATCCTGGACCGAGCGCACCATGACCACCCGCGTGCGGATGGTGTCGATGGCCTCCAGTGCGGCGCCGCGGATCTCCGGGTCCGGTTCCGAGAATTCTCCATCTTTGCTTTTGGCAACCATCGGTTTGAGCAAATGGATAAACTGGGCATTGCCCGATTGACCCAGTTGACGGATGGCTTCCATGCGGATCTCTTTTTGGGGGGCATTAATCTGGGTCAGCGCCAGCGCCATTTCCAGCTCGCCCCGGATGGCGGGGTCTTTTTCGCGATCCAGTGCCTTGCGGATTTTATCGGTGGTATCGGTGCGGGGACGGGACGCCAGTTCCTTCGCGGCCTTGAGCCGGACGGCGCTGTCTTTGGAAAAGAGGCTCAATTCCGCAATGGCCCCTTTCAATCGTCGACGGACACGGTTGTTGATGACCGGCTTCTCAAGGGATTCGAGATTCCCGCTGAAAACATTTCCGGTGTCGGCATAGGTTCCGGTTCTGCCCGACGGATCAATGATGACGGCCCGGCCGTCAGGATCCCTTGCCAGGCGCTTTTCCTTCAAGGCCTGAAGAGCTTCCAGGATATCGCTATCGCCCGATGCCGACAGGGTATCGATCGATTTAAGGATGGTCCTCCGGCTTTTGGCGGCCAGGCTGTTGATGGCCTCGGTCCGGTCCTGCGCCATGGCCGGGACGCAGAGAAGGCTCACGAGAAACCATCCTATAAATATGCGTATGATCAAGAGGAGTATAGGCATTGCCGTTTCCATTGAAGTTAGAGCTTGCGCTGGTATTCGATACCCTTTAAATTGAAGGCTATCCGTGGGGGAGACGGCGGGACGCAGGCGTCAAGCTGTGGAGGCCGATCGCCGGCGGCCCCGCCGTTCCCTCATGGTGCTGCAACACATGACCGCTTTCAGGCCGGTTGCATGGGTTTAGTTGTAAGACGGTTTGGTGCAGTTACCGCACACCCACGGATAGGTCCAATCCGCAACCTTCTTGGCGCTGTCCGGGATGAAGGGGCTCCATGCCTGGGCGCGGATGGGGCCGTCGGTCTTCCACACGATATCGAATTGACCATTCTCCGTAATTTCGCCGATAACCACAGGTTTGTGCAGGTGGTGATTTTTGGCGTCCATCTTGATCACATAGCCTGAAGGGGATTTGAAGGCCTGGTATCCCATGGCCTGGCGTACCGCCGCCACCTCTGTCGTGCCGGCCTGCCGAACGGCCTGGGCCCACATATGGATGCCGATGTAGTGGGCTTCCATGGGATCGTTGGTCACGCGTTTGTCGCCGCCGGGCAAATTATTCTTCTTGACGTAGGCCATCCACTTTTTAATGAAGGCTTGGTTCTCGGGCGTATCGATGGACATGAAATAGTTCCAGGCGGCCAGGTGCCCCACCAGGGGAGCGGTATCGATGCCGCGCAGTTCCTCTTCCCCCACGGAAAAGGCAACCACGGGAATGTCCTCGGCCTTGATGCCCTGGTTGGCCAGTTCTTTATAGAAGGGAACATTGGAATCACCGTTGATGGTGGAGACAACGGCCGTGGGCTTTGCAGCGGCAAACTTTTTGACGTCCGCTACGATGGTCTGGTAGTCGGCGTGGCCGAAAGGCGTATAGGTCTCCATGATATCGGAATCCTTGACACCCTTGCTGTGCAGGAAGGCCCGCAGTATTTTGTTGGTGGTACGGGGGTAGACGTAGTCGGTGCCCAGCAGGACGAACCGCTTGGCGCCGCCGCCATCTTCGCTCATCAGGTATTCCACGGCGGGAATCGCCTGCTGATTCGGAGCCGCCCCGGTGTAAAAAACATTCTTTGAGCACTCTTCGCCTTCATATTGCACCGGGTAGAAGAGCAGGGCGTCGAGTTCTTCGTAGACCGGCAGAACGGACTTGCGGGAAACGGACGTCCAGCAGCCGAACGTGACCGCAACCTTGTGCTTTTCAATCAGTTCACGTGCTTTTTCGGCAAACAGCGGCCAGTTTGAAGCCGGGTCAACCACTACGGCTTCCAGCTTCTTTCCCAGCAGGCCACCGCTGGCGTTAATCTCTTCGATGGTCATCAGGGTGATGTCTTTTAAGGAAGTCTCACTGATGGCCATGGTGCCGGACAAGGAGTGCAGTACACCGACTTTTATGGTGCCGCCCGCCAGAGCCGTCGTCGTTAGGAGTAGAAAAAATGTAAACATCATACCGTGGACTTTGAATAATCGCTTCATCTTCATACCTTTCCTTTGTGCACGAGTTACGAAAGCGCCTGCGCAACGCAGCCTTTCATTAAGCCGCTGCGGCGGGCAGTCACCACTTTGAGTTCGTTCGGGCAGCATTTGCTTGTTTTAAGAACATCGCCAGTTGGGGGATAGTGAAAAAGACCTCCTTTCTGTCCAAGGCCCGGCAAAGTTTGCATCGTCCTTTGATCCGCCGCCAGGCCGCACTCCACCTGTTTGTCTCCACACATGGGTGTCGACAGGTCAATTCCATTTCAGCAATTGCAATTAAACCATCGGGCGATGCTTGGTGGTGAATTGAAGAGCAAATTGGGTGCCAGGGAAGTGGCTTTGATGTGAAATACTTCGGAGGCCTATGTAAGGTTCTGGAATGCTGTTGTATTTGGTTGATCCGCGCCACAGAAGACATGGAACCTTATCCGGTGGGATCAATGTTTTGGCCGCGCTTTATCTCAAAAATGCAAAAATGTAATAAATAAAAGATGCAAATATGTAAGAAAAAAAGAATTGCCCGACTCCGATCCGAGGCCGCCGGGTTGTGCAATTTTAAGTCTATAACATACTGATATGGTGAATAATAAAAATAATACCGATCATGCGAATGAGTGCCGCATCCGCAGTTCTGTCTTGGAGGCGGCGGTGGTCCGGGATTGAGTTGCCATAGAAGTGTCTGTAAATATAAAGAAAAGACAAATATGTAACACGGAACGTTAAAATAAAAAATGCCGCAGCATTAGACTTTCAATGATGCGTATCTCCATCGCAACGCGCCGCTACGATAAAGTCCATGGTTTGATGAAATAGGTTTCGCGAACCTTGGCGGCTTTGGATTCGGCTCATATGTCCACCCCCATCTTATTGATCAGGCATGGCTCATAGATCACGGCACAACACCACCGCGATATCCTTTTATCGGCAGTGTCGCATCCCCTGTAGGAGGGAGGGGGGTGCACTCCGAACGTGTTCCTCGTTTCGCAGGCGGCAGAAAGCCCAAAAAATTAGACGAAAAGGAGAACAGAAGAACAGAAGCATAGATGACATCTTCGTGTGCATCAGTGGAAAGCGGGACATCATCAAGGTTTTCGACCCTTTTCGATTTGTTGAATTAACGTTATTTTTTTTTCGGTCTGTGACCGTATCTGTCACACCCCTTTGATAGGATCGTCCCAAATGATGCGATAACCCCAGAAAGGAGACGATCATGACCGGTTACAACACTTACCCCGATTACCAGGAGAGCTTTGAGTATCACGGCAACACGGCCATCGAACACACCCGCCTCATGGACGGCCATGTGGAGCGGGAATGGATCTATTTCGATACGGCGGAAGAGGCGGTTACCTTCTTCAACGAGGTGTGCGCATGACCGTCTGGACGAAATTCCGCCGGCGCCTGCTGGGTGGATTGGCGGAATGCGCCGTCATGACCGTGTTCACGGCCTGCAGCGCCGGAACGATCTGGATCATCGGTTCTTGGGTGCCGTCGGCAATTTCACCGTGATGGTGCAGCCTGCCTTGGGATTGTTTTCGGCTTCCACCCGGCCGCCCATGGCGACGATGAATTTTTTCACCAATGCCAGGCCGATACCGGTGCCGCCGGTGGTGCGGGTCAGCTTGTTGTCCACCCGGTAAAAATCGTTGAAGACCTTTTTCAGCGACCGTCGCGGGATGCCGGGGCCGGTGTCAGTGACCGCCAAACAGACCCACTGGTCCTGGGTGCGAGCCGAGAGGATGATCTGTTTCTCAGGATGGGAGCTGCCGAATTTGATGCTGTTTTCGATCAGGTTGATCAGCACCTGAATCAAAACCTCCCGGTCGAAAGCAAATTCGGGAAGATCCTCCTGTTCGATGTGCAGCTCGAATCCTTCCCGTTCCAGTTTGTGGGCCATGACGGTGCGCACCTCGGTCAGCACCTCTTCCAGACGGCCGTTGCGCAGGTCGAAGTGGCGCTGCTTCTTCTCCAGTTTGGAGAGTTCCAGGACATTGTTGATCAGCCGGGAAAGGCGTGAGCTTTCACTGCCCAGCACCTGGAGATACTCATGCTCCCGCTGCGGTGTGGCGGCGATGCCCTGCTCCAGCATCTCGATGTACATCCGGATATTGGTCAGCGGGGTTTTCAGTTCATGGGTCACCGAGGAGACAAACTGGGAGCGCCGCTCGGAAAGGTCCACCACGGTGCGGGCGCTTTTGTAGATGGCGACCAGACCGGCCATCATGAAGAAGCCCAATAACCATAGGGCGATACCCAGGGTTCTGCGGGCCGGGGAGGGCGGTGCGGCGGCTGCCGTCAGCGTTGCGCTGAGAAAATCAAAGGGCGCCGGAAAGGTGCGGCGGGTGATGATTTCCGATGTCGCGCTGTGCACGCCGGAGCTCAGTATATCCCGTTTGGTCCCATTTTCCTGGACTTGGAGGCTGAGTCCGGTGAAGCGCGCCATGGGCTGCGGATCAAAATGGGTGGCGGCCAGATGGCGCAGGAATGCGTCTGCCGCGAGGATGAATCCCTGGCGGTAGATCTGGTTGTTGATGGCAATGCGGCGAAAGACAAAAAAACGTCCCGGGCTGATGAAAATCGACTGCAGCGGCGCCACCTCCACCTGAAAACTGAGATCGTCCTCCCCGGGCGGGACGCCTGCCGGGGTGCCTTGGCGGCCGGATGCCAGCCGTTGGCGCAGGTTGTCGGTTACATTTTGCCCGTTGGTTCCGGGCGCTGCGGGCGCAGACGCCGTTTCTTCCGCTTCGTCAGCAGATTCACGCAGGGAGATCTCTTCGTTATAGATGCGCATCGCCTGCTGGGGGGTAATTTTTTCTTTACGGACCGATTTCCAGCCCAGCGAACTTTTCTGATCCTGGGGCTTCTGTTTGGAAATGTAGCGGTCGGAAAACAGGGTTTTCTTTTGTTGACGTGCCTCTTCCTTGGCGCGCGTTTCAGGTTCTGGTTCAGGCGGTACCGGTTTTTTGGGAAGATCGAATTTTTTGCGATTGAATATCGTGTTGGTCTCCTTGAGGCGCGATACCAGCTTGCGTCGATCCTGCGCCACCCGCCCCAGGTCCGGCACAAGGGGGGATTGAAAGGAGCCGTCGGGATTGTTCTGTAAATATCCGAGGATATAGCCCTCTTTGGGGGACCGGCTCAATGGGGACGCTTGCAGCCCCTCACTTCCCCTGTCCAGTGTAAAATTGTACTCATCCACCGCCCGGTTCTCTTCTCGGGAGACCAGCGCGGCCAACTCCTTTTCCATCTCGTCGAAGAGCGCTTCACTGAAGAATCGCAATTGGGCCTGTTCCTCCTGCGCCAGACTCTGATAGCTCTGCCACGCCACGTAGGCCAGGGGCAGCGATACCGCCAGTAGGAAGATCAGGATCAGTGCTTTCAGCCGTCGCATCAGTCGCCCTCCCAGCGATAGCCTTCTCCGCGGATGGTGCGGATCAGTTGGAGGTCGGGGTTCAGTGCGGCGATCTTCTTGCGCAGTTTCTGTATATGAATATCCACCGTGCGGGTTTCGATGCCGGCGTCGGCATAATGCCAAACCTCGGTCAGTAGCTCGTTTTTGGGCACGATGCGCTTCTGGTGGCGAAACAGATAGATGATGATGTCCATCTCCTTGCGGGTCAGTTCCTGGATACGTTCGCCTTGCTCGGCGACCAGATTCTGCCCGTCAAAGCGGATGCCGTGCTGTTCGATCTGCTCGTCTCCCATGGGCTTGCCGCTGCGCCGCAGCACCGCTTCCACCCGGACCATGAGCTCCCGAAGAGAGAATGGCTTGGGGATGTAATCATCTGCGCCTGCCTTGAAGCCGGTGACCACGTCCTCCTCCGCGCCTTTGGCCGTGATCATGATAATGGGCTGCTGGGGGTTTTGTTCGCGCACCTGTCGGCAGATGGAAAATCCATCCATGGTCGGCAGCATGACATCAAGCAGGACGAGATCATAGGCATTCTCGATGGCTGCTGTCAGCCCCTCGCCCCCATCGGCCACGCCATCGGCCGCATATCCGTTGAAGACCAGAACGTCCAGCAGGCCATTCAAAATCGCAGGATCATCTTCCACTACCAGGATACGTGCTTTGGGGTGTTTCATAGGGCTTCCTCGTTTAATCCGGAGCGTTTATACCTGTGGTGCCAATCTTGTTTTTACACCAATCAATACGCCATGCAAAGTAAAACTTATGTAAAAGAAGCTGCCTAACCTTTTGCATTTGTTTGAATTGTCTTTTTCGCCAGCAGCGATACACTCTTTCCAGACACTAAAAATTATCTACCCAAAGCCTGTCGAAAAGGAGAAATGATCATGAAAACAACCGAAAAAAGTCTATGGCGTGTTCTGGGCCTGATCGTTGCGGTCGGGGCCGTGCTGGCTTACGTAGCGGCGGATAATTCAGTCATGGCCCAGTTGATGACCACCAAGCCCGCGAAACCGGGACCGGTCACTGCACAGGCGAGTCTGGTGCAGGAGAAAATTCTCAGCGGATCGGACGGCAAAGTGTCGGTCGCCCTGACCCTGACCGCCGCCGAGATCGAACAGCTGACACGCCGTCCCGTCCAGCAAACCGATCTGGTGATTGTTCTGGATCGCAGCGGATCGATGAAGGGACAGAAAATCCACGATGCGCGACAGGCGGTGATGCGCCTGATCGACCGCCTGGGCGCCGACGATCGCCTGGCTGTGGTGACCTATTCCAACGGCGTCGACACTTTGTCTCCGCTGCTGCCCATGGATGGACCCCATCGCCGGAAGGTGAAAGCGGCCGTACAGCGCATCTATTCCGGTGGCGGCACCAACCTTGGCGGAGGTCTGCAGCGCGGCATCCAGACCCTGATGCAGACGGTGGCCGACGGTCGGCAGCGAAAAGTGATATTGATCTCGGACGGTCTGGCCAACCACGGCATTACGGATCCTTCCGCATTGGGCAATTTGGCCTCCGGAGCGGTGGAGCAAAATTTTTCGGTGAGCACGGTGGGTGTCGGATACGACTTCAACGAAGTGCTGATGACCACCATTGCCGACCACGGCGCCGGCAGTTACTACTTTCTGGAGAATCCAAATGCGTTCGCCCAGGTGTTCGAAAAGGAGTTCGAGTCGGCCCGCAATGTGGCCGCCTCCGGTCTTGAACTGCGCATCCCGCTGAAAGACGGGGTTCAACTGATCCATGCCGGCGGGTATCCCATCGAAACCAGGGACGGCTATGCCGTGGTTCATCCCGGCGACCTGCTCTCAGGACAGCAGCGAAAACTCTTTCTGACCTTCCAGGTCCCCACCGACCGGATCCGCGATTACCACCTGGGCGGGCACGAGGTACGTTTCACGTCCGCCGGTACTTCCCGTCAAGTGATGGTGAAAGACGATCTATCCCTTGCCTGTGTGGCCGATCCCAAGGCCGTGATGGCCAGTATCGACAGGGGCGCATGGGGCGACCAGGTGGTCAAAGAGGACTACAACCAGCTCAAAGAGGAAGTGGCCACCGACATCCGTATGGGCCGAAAGGAAGCGGCCATTTCGAAAATACGCGAATATGAGACGCGCACCCGCGCCGTGAATGATGCCGTGGGATCGGCAAAGGTAACGCATAATCTGGAACAGGATGTCCAGTCCCTGCGCCAGAGCGTGGAAGAGACTTTTGCCGGTGCGCCCGCCGCCGTGGCGGAAAAGAAAAAACAGCGTTCCAAAGCCCTGCAATACGAAAGCTACCAGATTCGGCGCGATAAGAAATAGAGGAGGGGATCATGGGAATTTTGTCACGCATGTTACGGCTTTGCAAAGCCGACGTCCATGGGGTCATGGACCAGCTCGAAGATAAAAGTCTGCTGCTCAGACAGGCCCTGCGGGAGATGGAGGAAAGTCTTAAATCCAAAGAGCACCGGCTGGCGCAAATCAGCGCGCGCTGCCGTCAGATCGAGCGCGAACTTACCGTTCGCCGGGAAGAGAACCGCAAGCTGGAAAAAGACCTGGATCTTGCGATCACAAAGGAAAAGGATGATATCGCCCGCATGCTTATCCGCAAACGGCGCGCCCTGCAGAGCAGCTGCGATCAACTCGGCGGTCAGATGGTTGGCCTGGAAGAAGAGCAGAGCGCTTTGTCCGAGACCCTCGGCAAGCAGCGCATGCAATACGACCAATTGAAGATAAAGACAGCCGCTTTCTGCCAACAGGCGGAAAACCGGTGGGTTGAGGCCGATGCGGCCGACATTGATCCGTCCTATGGATGGAAAGCCCCTACCGAGGAGGAGATCGATCTGGAACTGCTCCAACGCAAGGAGGCCCTTGCTCAAGGAGGTGCACCATGAACCGAGCCGTTCGAACCACCGTCGTCTATGCGCTGGCCAGCGGGCTGCTGGCGGTTCCCCTTGCCATGCTGGTGAGCAGTTATCTGTATTGGCCCCAGGCATTGAAGCTGGTGCTGTGGGCCGATATCGCCATCTACGGCATTTTGTTGGCCCGCTGGAGCGGCGCGCACCTGTTGTCGGTGATTTTTCCGCTGTTCATCCTCTTGGGAGCGGCGTTATGGCCGCGCGTCCACAGCGGCTTTTTTATTCTGGCCCTGGGAATTTTTTCCTGGGTGCGCAGCGGCATCTGTTTCAAAGGAGCCCCCATACGGACGCTCATGGCCGAGTTGGTCACCATGGCGGGCGGCGCCGGGCTGCTCCTGTTGATCGGGTCCAATGGCTACGGCGCCTGGGCTTTGAATATCTGCCTCTTCTTCCTGGTGCAATCGCTGTACTTCTTCATCGTACCGCCAAGATCCATCAGCAGCAATGCATCGGTGGCCACCGATCCTTTCGAACAGGCCGTAGAGGACGCCAGGAAATTGTTGGAGGGATTCTGATGGGAGATCTTCCCATCGCCTGCCGGCCGCGCTTTCTTGTGAAGAGGACTGGGACCGCCTTGTGCTGGCTGTCGGCTGAACGGTAACGGAAATGAAAACCTATGGCATGTGGACTGCCGTTCTGCTGGTGATACTGGTGGCTGTGAATTGTGACCAGGCGTCTGAGGCGCAGACGCTTGGGACCAGCCACCGATCCCGGCAGGCAACCCAACGGCTGAGGCCGGTTCTCCAGCGAACCATGGCCGGTAAAGGGTTTGCATGGGGATGTCCCATCCACATTCGTATCTTCAAGGCGGAAAAACTGCTGGAACTGTGGATTCGCCACAAGGGTAGATTCCGTCTCTTCAAATCATACCCCATATGCACTTATGGCAGCATGGGCCTGGGGCCTAAAACACGCGTCGGCGACAGTCGCGCTCCCGAAGGCTTCTATTTCGTCGCCCCGCGGCAGATGAATCCGTACAGCCGGTACCATCTTGCTTTCAACCTGGGCTACCCCAATGATTATGATCGATTGCACGGCCGCAGCGGAAGTGCCTTGATGGTGCACGGCGGTTGTGTCTCCATCGGTTGTTTTGCCATGACCGACGCAGCCATGGAAGAGATTTATACCCTTGCCGAGGCGGCCTTGCGCAATGGACAGCCGTTTTTCAGGGTGCATATCTTCCCGTTCAGGATGACGGCGCAGAACATGCGGCAATACCGGAACTCTCGATGGTACCGGTTCTGGCGCAATCTGAAAACAGGACATGATTGGTTCGTCGCCAACGGCGGCCTTCCCCCGGAGGTGACGGTTCGCTCCGGCCGATATCACTACCGGGCGATATCTCCATAAGGTTTAAGTCGGTCCGCATTCGGATCTGAACGGGCGTGCCGGCCTCATGCCAGCCGAAGGGTGATGTCACCTGAATTAAGGATAACGCTTCTGCGTATTCGCCAACATCGGTATCCGGCACTGACCCAGGTCTGGCCTTTAAACAGGCAACGAAACGAAAATGCCGAGGTAACTTCGATTCGCAGATTATCACGGGTATCTGGAATTATGATGGTGGGCGATGCCCACGCTGCCTGCTGAAATGATTTGACGCAGATACAGTGGGCAGGTACAAACGGATAGCCGACTGGGGGCAACGCGCAGGGGGCCTTCGACGGCAACGCATTTTCTACCTCTTTCGTCCTTTCCATACAACATATGAAATGGTTTTAAGCCGATGACAGACACCAACGCCGAGCAAGCCGACGGCCGACCCCCGACGAACAAAAGGGCACCCGGATTGGTTTGGCAGATTGTGGTGGCCACCGTGTGCCGCATCGCACTGAATACGGCGCGCCGTTTCGTCTATCCTTTTGCGCCGGCTTTGAGCAGAGACCTGCATGTGCCCCTTACGGCCATTACGTCCCTGATTGCCGTCAACCAGGCGGCCAGCCTGTCCGGACTGTTTGTCGGCCCTTTGGCCGACCGCTGGGGCTACCGGAACATGATGCGCTCCGGTTTGCTCCTGCTGGCAGTTGGCATGTTGATGTGCTGGATGGTCCCGGTTTACGGTATGGTCTTTGTAGGGCTGATGCTGGCAGGCGCGGGTAAGACCGCTTATGATCCGGCCATTCAGGCCTTTATCGGCCGCAAGGTCCCTTTTAACAGGCGCGGCACGGCCATCGGCGCAATCGAAACCGCCTGGGCGGGGAGCACTTTGATCGGAATCCCCGCCATCGCATTGATCATCGATCGGTTCGGGGTGCAGTGGTCCTTTTTTGCCATGGCGGTCCTGGGGGCCGCGGGGTGGCTGGCGCTGGGGCGGGCCATACCCGCCAACGACGCTGGTGGTGGCGAACAAGACCGCGCTTTGGGAATTGGAGCGGCGCTTTTGCAGTTGATCCGCATTCGGCCGGCCGCCGGTATGTTGGGGTTCGGTTTCCTGATTTCCATGGCCAACGACAACCTCTTCGTGGTGTACGGCGCATGGCTGGAAAAAGAGTTCAACGTGGGCATCGTGGTCCTGGGATTGAGCTCAGGCGTCATCGGGGCGGCCGAATTGATCGGCGAGTCCCTTACCGCTCTTGTAAGCGACCGCGTCGGCATCAAGCGCTTCATGATTTTTTTCTCTGGTTTGGTCACCATCGGATATCTGTTGCTTCCCGTCATCGGGACATCGTTGCCGTTCGCTCTGGCCGGGTTGTTCTTCATCTTTCTCTGTTTCGAAACCAGCATCGTGTGCAGCTTCTCCCTCGGCACCGAACTGCTGCCATCCAACCGCGCGACCATGATGGCGGGGTACCTGGCGGCGGCGGGACTGGGGCGAATGACCGGTGCGTTCACCGGCGGTGCGATCTGGTTGAAGTTCGGGCTGAACGGCGTGATGATCGCCTCTGGTGCCATAATGATCGCGGCGCTTGCGTTCCTGGCATGGGGCCTGGTCGGATGGCGCGCCAATGATCCCTTTAATCGACAGCCATAAATGCAGACCACATATCGGAACAGGCGTATTCTATGGGCGGCTGTGCATGGGCGGATGTCCGCTTGCTCCCGGCATGCGTCCGGGAGGCGCGGTGCGCTTTCCGCCGACAGACGGGTGGGTCATCTGGGGAGAATCAATGCGTTTGATCAGATGCTGAAATTCAGCCAATGAGAGGCGGCTCTGCCAGTGGCCTGTGATGCGGGCCGTGTAGATCGAGACCGAAAAAGACAGTCCAATGGCAATGGCGAGACCGGTCGCCGACCATACCTTTTTGCGCGGGCCGGCGGTTTCCAGGGTCAGGGTCTCTTTGACGGGGCAGGTGTTGATGCAATCGAGACAGCCGGAGCATTCGGGGCTCCGAATAGAGGTCCTCTCCGCCACGGGAAGATGATAGGGGCAGTCGCGTGTGCAGCGCCCGCAGTCGATGCAGGTTGCCCGGCAGCGGTTGATGCGGGTCGGGCCGGCCAAGGCCAGCAGTCCCATCAATGCGCCATAGGGGCAGAGGTAGCGGCACCAGAAATTGCGGATCAACAATGAACCAATGGTGAGAAAGAGCAATACGCCGCCGGTCAGCAAAGACATGCGGGTGAAAAAATGGAGCATTTTCACATCGGACAGCTTGTAATAGGGGCTTTGAAGAAATCCGAAGATTCCCCTGGCATCCATCTGGAAGATGATCCAGATGAAGAATCCAAGCAGGACGTATTTGGCGCTGCGCAGCACGATGTCCATCCATTTCGGCAGTTGGAAATTGCGACCGAGTATGCGGCGGCCCAACCGCCACATCCATTCGGAAAGGGTGCCCACCGGACAAATCCAGGAGCAGAAGGATTTGCGCAAAGCCCAGCAGATCAGGGCTGCAAATCCAAGGATCACCATGGCCGCGGGGTGAATGGGATCCCATAGCCCGGTGGTCAAAAAAAGCTTCCACCCCATCAATGCACCGATGGGAAGAAAACCCTCCACGCCCGGCGGTCTTTGTATGGTAACCTGGTGCAGATTTTCCGCCTGATGGACAAATAGCGCGAACTGTATACCCACCGCAATTGTGACGCCAAAAAAGGCGATTTGAATCCAGTGGCGAATACAGACCTTGCGCTTTCCATTCGGAGCAGCCGCTGTGGGCTGCTCCGGGATGGAAGTGCGCCGCAAGTCTTCTTGCGGCGCGGCCTTGGGTGGAAGATGCATGTTCTTCGTATTGTAGTCTAAGGTATTAAGCGACATTGCTTTAACATGGGACGCGGGTCGATGAGGTGACGCTCGAAATAGGCGTCGGTATCATGGTGCTGAAATGCCAGGGTCAGGATCTCTGAAAAATGAAAGATGGGCAGGGCTGTTTTGGGATCGCTGCGGACTTCCAGGTTCATGTGGCACATGGCACAGGCGGTGACGATGCAATCGGCTTGGGAGTGCCTGGCATTGGCCACGATCTCCTGCACCATGTTGGTGACCACGTCCGGTCGTACCACCGAAAGAAACGTGCCGCAGCAGCGTGATCCATAGCCCCATGTGACAGGGGTCGCCCCAAGCCTGGAGAGAATTTTCTCCATGACGCCGTAGTAGTTTTTCATATGGCGCATGGCCGGTGGCCGGGCCAGCATGCAGCCATAGTACGGGGCGAAGGTCATGCCGTTGAGGCTGCCGGCATGCTGGCGGCTGATGGCCTTCCAGTCCAACTGATCCAGCAGTTCAAAAAAGTGCATGATGCGCAAATTCCGGGGAGCCGGTTTGTCGAACCACTTCTGGTAATTCTCACGTGCTTTCTCTTCTTCCTGCAGCTTGATGTTGGCCTGCTGAAGCCGAAGGTTGCAACTGGGACATGCGACCAGCAGCGGTCGCTCCTCGGTTGCCAGTGACAGATTGCGCATGGCCAGCTGGTCGGCGAGGGTGCGGTCGATGCTATGGGCTGAAGAGCTGCCGCAGCAATTCCAATCGTCCAGCTCTTTCAGGGTGATGCCCAGATCCCCGACAAAGTTGATCAGAGAATCGTTATTCTCTTTTGCCGTTGTGGCAAGGGAGCAACCCGGAAAATAGGAGAAGGTCGTTTCATTCATTGGGATGCTCCTCTTTGCGGTTGTTGAAGAATGGCTGGACGGCTTCGATCTGATCCACTTTGGACGGCAGCAGATCGAGTTTGCGCTTGGCCAGCATTCTCAGGCCGACCTGCCAATCCTGCAGCCAGCGGCGCGTTGAGAGCTTAAATCGCATCATGATGTCCAGTTTATGGGTGCGGCCATAGCGGGAGATCGAGTCCAGTACGGTCTGGTGAAACTTCAGGACATCGGGCTCGGCGACCTCCGATCCCTGGTCGAGCGCCATATGGCGGAGCTTGTCCATCAGACCGGGGATGTCGATCGCCATTGGGCACTGCATGGCGCAGGTGTTACAAGCGACACAGACCCAAATGGTGCTGGTGGCCAGGGCCTGGTCCAACAGGCCGTATTGGATCAGGCGGATGACGGCATTGGGCGCGTGGTCCATGGCCTTGATGAACGGGCATCCATTGCCGCAGCACTGGCAGTGGAGGCAGCGGTTATAATCCTTGCCCAGTTGCCCGTTGAGATTGGATTTGATGCGGTCGATTTCTATGGGGGCGTCCATTGTTCTTATCTCCATTTGCGGCAAGGCCTTGCCGGTGGTCCGGCACGGTTGCCGGCTCTTAACAGTTCTATGGCCGGACCATTATTTTTCCATGGCCCTGGCCTAATCTATGAGACTACTACACAGGATTCATTGACTTAAGTCAATTAAATTATACCAAAACAGTATGAATTAAGTGGGGTCTTTTTCCAGATGTGGGTAGATTCCGGTCTATCAATTTGAAATTAAAGATATTATGTTGGGTGGCAGCTATTGCTTGAGCGCCTTCAGCTCTTTATCGATCGCACTGCGGAACCCTTCCAGGGTTTTGTCCTTAAGGTGCTTGCCGTTGATGAACACGGTGGGTGTACCGCGTACGCCGACCTGCTGGCCTTGGGCACGGTCCTGGGCCACCTGGGATCGAACCTCCGGCGATCGCATGAGGGCATCGAATTCCGGTGTGTCGAACCCGAATGCTTTGCGGATTTGATCGATCTTCTCGTCGCTGAGCTCCTTCTGATTTTCAAACAATCGGTCGTGGAACTTCCAGAACTGCCCCATTCGATGGGCGGCCATTGCCGCAACGGCGGCTTTCCATGCAAAGCGGTGGTTGGACAGCGGGTAGCTTTTATACACAATTTTAATTTTTCCGGGATACAATTCCAGCAGCCGGTCAAAGGTGGCTCCCAATTGGGCACAGTACGGGCACTGAAAATCGGTAAATTCGGCGATCACTACGGGTGCATCCTCCTTGCCTTTGAAGGGGGCTCCGGAGATGTCGATCTCCCGGCTGGGTGTCCACTCGATGATCCGGACGTTTGTCGTTTTGCTGCCCAGCAGGTAAATTTCATCTGCCAAAGGCCCGGGTTCGATTTGATCGTAGCCGCCGCCCACATCGATGGAGCCTTTGAAAACACGATCATAGGTGTAAATCTGCAGGGTTCCGCCTTTGAGCAGCAGGTAGATCCATTGCCCATCTCTGGAAACGGCCATATCCAGCGGCGGGTTCTCGAGGGTCATGGTGAATTTGGTTTCCCATTCGGTGTCTGCCATGCAAATTGATGGCATCATGAGGGCCGTAATGACCAACGCCAAACAGAGTCTGAAACTTGAACGCATAAGTGACTTCCTTTGAGCGGATGTGTTTTTAATTCTCGATGACATTGCCTTGCCGTTGGTGGCATGATGTTGGATCGGTCGAAGCGATACCTTAACAAATAGATGCCGTTTGTCGCAAGCCCAACATCGGAGTTGCGATCGTCCTGGGCGGCATCACAAGAGCCGGGACAGATCCTGCACCAGTTGGCGCATGCCGTCTTCGGAAAAACAGTATTGCATCTTTAAAAAGCGTTGCCGAAACGCTTTGATTTCCGATGACATCGATTTGCCGCGCAGGATGATATCGGCCATGTACTGTGCCAGGGTTTGAAAATCCCCCTCCTGCATTCCGAAACGGGTCATCTCCGCAACCCCTAAGCGAAGGGCGCCGGACGCGGTAAAACCTTCCTCCCGCGGCGAGGCCTGGTAGTTGCACACGATATTGTTCTCTTCCAAGGCATGCGCAACAGCCGGACCTCTGGCGTACCCCACCTCGACAATTACCTGATGGGTTTCGGTGTACTGGACGGCCGGATCGCCTGCCACGGACAGGCCGCACGCTTTCAGTGCGGCGGCAAATGCTTTGGCGTTGGCAATGACTTGCGGCTGGTACTCGTCTTTGAAGGTGTTCATTTCGATGGCCGCGACGAGCAAGCCCAACAAAGTGCCCAAGTGGTGGTTGCTGGTGGCGCCTGGAAAGGCTCTCCTGTTGATGGCATCCCAGAACTCATGTTGGGCGGTGTCTTCAAGGTCGAGTCGGGCGGCCACCAATCCACGCTGGGTGCCGAAGAAGGTCTTGTGGGTCGAACCTGTCACCAGATCGGCTCCCTCGGCAAAGGGCGCCTGATAACTTGGTCCGGCCAGTCCCAGTACATGCGCCATATCGTACATCAGGACGGTGGTCAGGCCCATTTCGTCGATCATCTTCCGCAAAGGGGCCACCGGTTCTTTGTGCAGGATCATGCTCTTTCCAAGGATGATCAATTCCGGCCTGTAGCGCTCCAATAAGGCCGGGCAGGCGGCGATATCCACCTGGTAGGGGTTGTCCGGCAGCACAGGAAAATTCACCACGGCCGGTCGTTCGGTGGCCGGATCGCGCATCACGTAGTCGCGCAGCGCACCCATGGGCTGGGACGAAAGATGGCCGCCGCGGATGATATGGTGATTCATCACCCGTTTGATCCTGCGCTGTTCGATTTTGCGGTCCCCTCGATTGAGGAAATCCACCAGGGCGGAAAAGACCACCATGTTGGCCATCTGTCCGGATATGGCCCGCGTCTCCACCTGGCCGCACCCCAGGAAACTGCGGATCTGTTTGTCCAGTTCCGCTTCGACGGCGGCGATGAATTCGGTGCCCTGGTAGTAGAAAATTTCCGTATCGGCAAATGCTTTGACCGGCTTGTGCTCGGCATAGCGTCCGGATGGATCCATGATGGAGAGCATGCGTACCAGCGGGGAGGGCGTCATCTCCGACGGAATCAGGTTCACACAGTGCCGCTGCCGCCAAATGGTGTTGTCAATGGTTTTACGGACCCAGTGGCGGACTTGCCCGGCGGCTGAAGACGCTTCGTCCATCTCCGTCGCTTCGTACCGGAGTTCCGACCGTGTGATGGGACGGGAGTAGGGCGGTGCCTCGCTGCGCAGCAGATAGGGCATGACAGCCGCCCGGATCGGTTTGTTGCGGACCATGATGGTGATCTCTGCGTTGTCCGGAATCCGGCTGTCAATCAACGCCAAACCGATGGCGCGTCGCTCGCTTTGATCCTGTATGCGGCTCTCAATTCCCTGCCCGCCGAAGGTCCACATGGGAACCATGGTGCCGCTGGTGACGTGGCCCGCCGGTTTGTCCTGAAATCTGATTGGGGCACCGGCCCGGGCGATGCCCTTGTCGATCAACTCCACCGGGCGGACCCTGCGGGGAAGGGAACTGATATCCCCCTGCTCCTGTGCAATGATGGTTTGGAGGGCGGTGTATTGACGGTAAAGAGCCGATTTGCCGATATAATCACCCTTGAGGGGGGAAAAGCTGACGGCAAAGCGCGCCAGGGAGATGGCGAAGATGGGGATTGGCGAGCCTTCGGGATCGTCGCCCAGTTCGTGGCCGTAAAGGGGCAACCCGGCCTCCAGGCGCAGGGTGTCGCGGGCACCCAATCCGATGGGAGCGGCCCCCTTTTCCATCAGCGTGTCCCAAAGCTTGAGGATACCGTCGTTTGGCACGAAAAGTTCGAAGCAGAGGGGTTCGCCGGTGTAGCCGGTACGGGCGATCCAAAGTGCATGCCCGTCGAAATGGGCGGTGCTCAAT
>JBNLAV010000138.1:0-34708 GCA_050302315.1 Desulfobacteraceae bacterium | reverse complement strand
CTTTGATGGCACCTGGCCAATTTAAACCGCGCTCACCGGCATCCCCGTGCCGGGGAGCGTCAAAGAACGTTCATCACCCCATTTTTCTGCCACCGAGATAGCAAGGTTGCTAGTTTGCCCCCCGAGGAGTAATGGCATCTGATGCCCCTTCAGTCCTTTTGCAAACAGCCCTTGAGCAAGTCCGGACGCCTTCCGTAGAGGCCCTCATTTTATCATGAACACGATATTTTCCAATGGTTTTCCACCATCGGACAAAATCTCCACCATCCATTCGCCCTCCCATTGAGGAGACAGGGTTTTGGAACTCCAGGTGCGATAATTGGTTGACCCCACATTGAGCTTCACCGAGGCCTTCAAGCTGCCATTGTAGTACCAGTTGTGGGTAATCTGGCTTCCTGCCGCCGCCCCGACCACGCGGCAAAAGCAAAAAACTTTCGGGGTTTCCTTTGCGAACATGTCGCTGCTTCCGACCGGGGCGCGATCCACGACATCCTGACATACCACGGCATCCTCGATTTGAACGGCAGCAGTGTCGTCGGCCGCATCGGCCGTGTCGCTCGTTTCGGCCGCACCTGCAGCTTCAGTGGTTTCGGTCGTACCGTCCTCTGCAGCGGGTGTTGCCTCACTTTGGGATTCCGCAGACGGAGACGCCGGCTGCGCCGTATCTTGGCTCCAAACCGGCGCCGCCATCAAGGCCAGCACCGCCATCATCATGACGAACTGCATCAGCTTCAGTTTCATTCTCTCCTCCACAAGTTATTGGATTATTGTCAATTGAGAACATTTAGAACCGGGTCAGGATGCTCCTGAATTCGATAATTCCATATCAACAATTCGATGGATTGGCAAATATCAGCTTCTGAAAGGGAGATGCGACCCATAAAGCCCGACACGGAACCAATTAAGCCCGGCGATGGCACCGGCAACTCGTTGCCGGAGGCCAGGAGGATTTGACCAAAATGGCACATAGCGCTTGTTGCTTCGCAACCCTGGCAACTCGTTGCCAGGGCCACCCACTTGTGAGATGTCCCGGGTTGACACCCGGGATTATAAGCTGGGCCTTCTTCGAAGACTCAGCCTTTGGCGCCGATTCATCATCGGAGGTAAATTTTCCAGAAATAGTTACCGCTATCGGCGCAATGGCGAATGCACCGCATGCCCGGCCATGGCGAGTGACAACCCGCGCCGAACGGCCTTGATCATCTCAGGGTAGATGGCCCCCGTCAATTCATCCATGTAGATCTTGGACACTTCGGTGGGCAGAACGAGGATGCGCGGATCCCAGTCGGTGAGCCGTTTGCAAAACTCTCCCCTTCCGCCGAAGACCTCGTTTTCCGCAACGGTGGTCTCAATACCCGGCAATGCGATGGCGCGCAATCGGTCAAGCCAGGCCTCTATGTGCGGTTCCCAGCGGGAGCGGTCCAGCGCGGCCGTACCCAGGTTGAAAACCGGTGGAGATTCAAAGCCCTTGGCTTGTTGGCGCGTGATGTTGTAGGAGTGGATATCGTAAACGACACAGCAGCCGAATAGATCCAGCATGTGGGTGATCACCGTTCCCACGGCCCGATAAAAGGCATCATGGCAAGCCATGCTTCTCATGTTCATCTCAGGGGTCGGTGTCTTTTCATAGACTTGGGTCCCCCAGAACTTTTCCGGCACCAGGGGAAGCGCATTACCGGGGTCCCGGTTCAGATCGTAAACCGCCCTCGATTCGAGTCCCCACATGGTATTGGGCTGACCTTGAATCATAAAATCCGTACCGGCGTCCTCTTCAAACAGCCGTTGGGCAGGCCCGATGGCCATCAAAGGGAGCAACTCCGATCTTACCGCATGACCGGCATGAATGGCGACGGCAATCTTGGGAACCGAAAAATCCAGACGATAGGAAAATCCACCGGAAGGAGCGATACCGGAAACGGCGCCGTGTCTCTGGATTTCTGAAAGAAGGTTTTTATCGCATGGAATTCCCAAACCTTGCTTCTCCTCCGTAAATATTGCAATGCCTGCGTTAATCGAGGCCGTATCGGGCCAGAGCAGATGTCACGATATGGTCGATCAGCCGTTGATAATCTTCCATGGGCCCCTCGACTGACGGATGATGCAAGGTGAACATTTGCGGGCTCCAGCTCTTTATGGGTTTCAAGCCGGGGATACCGTTCACTTCGATAATCTTGAGACGTCCGTTGCTGTCCGCCCTCATATCGGCCCTGACATGATCGAGGCAGCCGAGTGCCTCGGTGGCCTGCTTCGTCAGATTGACGGCCTCTTCCGTGCAGTGGTTGGTCGGCCTGATCTTTGTAGCCCCAACCCCCCTGAGGTCGCTTCTCAGTATGGGGTATTTTCCGAACAGGGATTTGTCGACCTCGACCCGCCCTGCCAGAAATTCCTGGTGAATGCCGTTGCCCAGCATCAACACCGTATACTCCTGTCCCGGCAGGTACTCTTCCACCAGGGCGGGCTGGTCATATTCCGCGTGGATGTAGGCCACGCGTTTGGCCAGTTCCGTTTCGTTGTGGACCACACTCTCATCAGCGATGCCAACGGACCGGGATTCATAGCTCGGCTTGACGAAGGCGGGATATTCCAGATCGGGCAGCGCATCGTCCTTGTCGATCTGGTAATGGTACGGAACCGGGACATCGTTTTCTTTGAGTATCCGATGCGTAGAGGTCTTGTGGATCAAAGCCTTCATCGTTGCGGCGTTCGGACCGATGTAGGGAATCTTTTTTTCGTCGAGAATATCGGCGAGCCACTTGTCGTCGCCTTCACTCATGCCGATGGTGTCTGATTTGTTTGATATATGGTAGAGGGCGCTCCACACGATGTCATAGGTTTTCTCTTCTATGGCCGCGTAAAAGTCTTCCATGGAAGTGACGAATGCGATTTCCGCGTCGTTGCCCTTTTCCTTGATGGCCTGGCAGACGCTTTCGGTGACGCTCAAGTCCCCCCATCCCTGGGCATCGCCCGCCGGTCCGGTAATGATCAACACTTTTTTCATGGCTATCCTATCCTCCTGATATGGGTCGGGTTCCGCCGCAGAGACGACAGCGCCCCGGGGCTGCTTCATTCTTCCACTGAGAACAATTGGTGGTCGAGTCTGTAATTTGTCAACGCTTGCCGGGTGGCAGCAGAGATTCCCGGCAACAATCTTAAATAGGCCGCCACCTGTTCGTCCGTCCACTGTGCCTTTGACACAATCTGCATTTCAACATGGTTTGCAGGGGCTCGGGCGTCATCCGCTGGCGCCAGCAACTGCTGTGCCATCCGGATATTGGGATTCAAGAGGGTCACCTTTGCCCGCACCTGCCGGGCAAACGCCCGCGCAAAGAGCTCCTGCCGATAACCAAAATGGGTGCAGCAAAGGGCGGCATAGACGTTGCCGCCGAAATCTCCGAGTTTGGCAGCCGTCTGCCGGACGCATTCCCGAATCATCTCATCGACCGTTTCCGAGAAAGGCTCTCTTTCGATCCAGCCGGCGAGATTGGTGCACCCGATGTCGACGATGCGATCTTCGGCGACCCCCATGCGCTTCAATGCGCTTTTATGGCTTGCGGCCTCGATGGTTGTGGGGGTGCCCAGAATGACGGCCATGCTGCCGGGATCCGCCGCAAGTTTTTCATGAACCATCTGAACCCCATGATCCACAATGCCCTCGACCCGGATACCGGATACAGAGCAGAATTCTGTGTGGGGATAGATCACCGAAAGGGTATTGCAGGCAATCAGGATCACATCCGGATCAAAAGCCGCCATGGCGTGAAGGGCGTTGCTGAAGACCCGGGCCCTTTTCTCTTTCGTGGCGAAATGGTTGTAGCCCCTATGGGGTGCCGGCCATGCATTGAAATAGATCAGTTTGGCTTTTTGCCAGGGACTTTTCTGCGCCAGCCGGTTGGCGATATGATTAAAAACGGACAATCCGCCCAATCCGGAGTCGGTCACCAGAATGGACCGTGCCCGGTTGGTCGGTGCAGGCTCCGATGATGCCAAGTTCACTGGTCCTGTCCGTTCAAATGGTTCACTTTTTTGGTCAGCCACTCCCGGGTCAGATCCAGGGCCCATTTCTGGGAAGATTCGAGCGTTCCGTCTACGATTCGGGTCATCAGATCCTTCCAATGATGATAATGCTGCAATGTCGTCAAGCGGTTGCGAAACATGGCCGCGCCTTTTTTCGGATCATGCTTCATTTTCTCCATGATCATCGACACTTCATTGTAAAAGCCGCTGGTGCCATAGTAATGCAGGAACCCATTCCACGAATCTTCAAACTCACTTCGGCTGCCAAGCGGTAAAGAGACTTCCCTGAATTTCCAAAAGAAGTCATCTAGTTCCAGATCATCCAACGCCTTTAAGCCGTGCGGATTGATCTTGTAAGGCAGGAGTTCCATCGAAACCAAGGATTCCTTGTTGATCCCGATTTTAACCAAATAGCCCAGTTTGCGGTACTTCAGCTCCGTCTCCTGGTAGAAGACAAAATTGCCGAGGCTGTAGCAGATGGGCCTGCCTTTGTGGAACGATACCCCCTGAGGGACATGGGGATGATGACCGACGACAAAATCCGCTCCGGCATCCACCACCTTCCTGAACGCACTGACCACATAAGGCGGAGGAAAAGGGATGTATTCGATACCGCAATGGCTGATGACCAGAACGAAATCCACCTCTTTTTTCAATGCCGACACGGTGCGGGTAACGGTCTCAAGATCCCATCCCATCACCCCCGGACTGCCGTCTATGGCGGCCGTCAGATCTTCCCCCTCGCTGAAATTCACGATACCGACTTTGATACCGTTGATTTCCACAACAAGAGGCCTGGCCGCTTCTTCTGACGTCATTCCGGCGCCCGTATGCTGTATGGCGTTCTTTTCGAGTACCTCCAGGCTGTCGGAAAATGCATCGATTCCGTAGTCAAAAACATGGTTATTGGCCAGGGTCACCACATCGAAGGGCACGGCCGTGAGACCGGCAATATGCTTTTCTTCTCCTTTGAAAACACTGCCGCTTTTGTCGACAGGTGTGCCCCGGTCGCTTAGCGGTGCTTCAAGGTTGACAATGGACAGATCGGCCGCCTGAAGCGAAGGCAGCAGATCACCGTAAACTGCGCAAGGCGCGGTTTCGATAACCGTTCGGAACTGCCGGATGGGCGCCCAGTCGCCGGCCACGCAAATCGTTGCCGCAGGCTGGTCTGCGGCCGGATCCGACCAGACTCCCTGTTCCCAGTTAAAAGATGAAATAGAGGGCATCGTGTTCATTGTTCAACTCAAGCATTCCAGGTGACCCCAGCTAAATTTTGAGCGGGCCTTAACTTCAGGATATGGCGCCCTGACCATAGGCATCGGTATATTCGCTGAACAATGACATGATTTTTCGGGTCTGCATACCGGGTTTGCCATCGGCGACCACCATGTCATCCACCTTAATGACAGGAACTATTTCTTTGTTGGATGCGGTGATAAAAATTTCATTGAACTCTTTGAGTTCTTCCTTGTCAATATGGCGAAGCTCCACAACATGCCTGCCTTTTGCCAGCTCCAGGACAACGCTGCGGGTGATTCCGGGAAGGATGCCGTCCGGCGGGGTTACCAGGGTGCTTCCTTTCACTCCGAAGATGTTGGTCGTGGTCCCTTCCAGCACCCTGTTTTGCCGGTCGACGTAAATGGCTTCGATACCCCCCTGCTTTTTGGCAAGTTGCTGCGCAAAAACAGCATTGAGATAGTTGGTGCTCTTTGAGGTGGGAATGAAACGCTCCATATCCACCGTGGCCACGGCTGCGCCGTCCGTATACCACCAATCCGGAAGTTCAAGTTTCGGTGTGACCATGACCATTAAAACCCCGTTCCCCTGGGGTGTCACGCCGTCAGGACTTATTCCGCCGGTATAGACGATGCGGATGTTGGATTCGGCATGATGGCTGTTTCTCTTGATGGTCTCTTCGACGATCTCACAAATCTGCGAATTGCTGTGCTGCAGCTGCAGACCGATTTCCCCGGCGGAATTTTCGAGTCTGGCCACATGTTCTTTTAAATAAAACGGTCGACGGTTGTACGTAATGAGGAAGTCAAACACCCCGTAGCCTCTCAGAACGGTGATGTCCTTCACCGATAATTGCGCGGCATCTTCCTGAACAAATTCTCCATCAATGTAATACGTATCCACTTCTACCTCCGCATGGTTTCAGAATTTCGGTACCGAATATCACAGCCTCGCTGAACATACACGATCAACTCTATCGATCCGTCGCGGATTCAATTGAATCCTAACGTCATATCGGCGACGCGACGCCTCATGAGCCCTAAGGGGATTGCCGACGCTTCGTTGTGCGAAGTTCTAAAAAAGGCCTTCACCCGAACCTGCACGAAATGGGGAACGCCTTGATTTTCACCGCCTTCATCGACATATCAGCCAAATCAACTTAAACGTTAAAGTAGCGATAACCGCCTTATAAGTCAAGTGCTATTTGTAACGGCAGCCCGGGAACAAGGAACGGACAGACGGGAACCCAGCCATCGCCCTTTAACGGGCCGATGAGATAGAACTCCATTATCGGTCATTTATACGGATAGTTATATGCCCGAATCCCCCTTGATACGGACGGAAATTAAAATCTGAATCGAACCGAAGTTCGGCTCGCCTCAATCTCCTGTTTCATAATCGTGTAAGGTGTGATACGAAGGACATGTCGAAAAAAGGCCATTTTTTGCGAATAAAAACTTAAACGATAAAGTCCACAAGGCGTCTCTTCGACTGCATATGACCAAAGTGACCATCAAGGATATTGCCCGACAGCTTCAGGTATCCGCCACGACCGTATCCAACGCGCTGAACAACAAGCCCGGCGTCGGCAAGGCTGCCAGAAAAAGCATCCTGAAGCTGGCAAAGGAGATGGGGTATCAACCCAATTACTTTGCCAAAGGGCTGGTCTCCAGACAAAGTTATGCCATCGGGCTCGTCATCACCAACATTGCCGACCCCTTCTATCCCCAGCTCGCCCTTGGCGTACAGGAAAGGGCCAGCGCCTCGGGGTACAGCACCATGCTGTTCAACACCAACCACAGCATGGAGAATGAAAAAAAGATCATCGAGATGCTCGGTTCCAAAGGGGTGGATGGCGTTATCCTTTCCACCGTCCAGCAGGATGACCCGAATATCGAGCTGCTCGAAGATTTCAACATCCCCTTTGTCCTGGTCAATCGCCTGATTCTCAATCCCAAAAAAGCCAGCCGGATCGACTCCGTCTCCCTGGACAATTATGGCGGCGCCTACGAAGCCGCCGCCCATCTGTGCCGGCTGGGTCATACCAAGATCTGCATCATTGCCGGCGACATGGAATCTTCCACGGCCATCATGCGCACCCGGGGCGCCAAAGACGCCCTCGCCGAATTCGGCGTTGCCATCCCTCCCGAATGGTTTGTGGTTTGCGGGTACACCAAAGAAAATGCTTTCGATGCGGCTCGAAATCTACTGGACCGCAGGGAGAGGCCGACTGCGATACTGGCGCAGGATGATAATATGGCGTTGGGGGTTCGGGAAGCGGCGTTTGCTTCAGGGATTCAAATTCCCGAAGACCTGGCGCTGGTCGGATTCAACGACATCAGTTTTTCTTCCCTGACCGGCATCGAGCTGACAACGGTAAGCCAGGATCAGCATGCCATGGGAATGACCAGTGCGCAGCTGTTGATCAACAAGCTCCAGCATCTGGATCGCCCGGGCATCAGCAATCAAATCGTAGTGGAGACCAAACTGGTCATACGAAAAACTTGCGGCTATTATTTAAAGAAGTGACGACTCAAATCCGCCGGTAGCACACAAGTTCACCGGCTGTGGCAGTGGACGCAATGCGAGCGCCTGACGCTGAACTTGTCATTTTCAGCTTGAACAGCTTGATGGTAAAGACGAGCGGACGGCCGAATAAAAATTCGAGCATACCGGGTTCCAGGTTCATTCTCTCCTGGGTGACATCTCTCAGGTGCCGGTCAAACCGGATCAACTCCAACAGCTCTTTTTCGGCTTCTTCCGTCTTACGCTGCCGGCGAATCCTGTCGGCCAGCTCGGCGACATGGCCATAGTCGCAACGTTCCTGGTGATGTTTCACCAGATCCCACAGGCCTTCAACGCCGGCGATGAGGTGTCGCCGGGTCAAACGGCGACAATTGTACAGCTCCTCAATGTCACGGGTATCCCAACATTTTAGCGCAGCACACTCGGACGGACGGTCATGATAGATACCGCACCCCTTTTGGCCGCTATCGTAGTGAACACAATCCGGTCTGTTTTGCTGAGCGCTTTTGATTTTGATGATATCGGTAACGGCCGGAGCGATGCGGCCGGTCACATTGTCGTAGACCGGCTCCCCTTGTCGGAAGGTCAGAAGATCCTTGAGCTGGATCTTTCCCGATTCCACCAGCTTTTGATCTTCCAGATGCAGGCCCGGACCGCCCTTGCGGCAGCACGTTCCACAACGCCGGCAGTGGCCTTGATCGTCAGATTGAGGGATTTCCTTCATCATGTAGTCGCTTCTTTGCATGAATCGGCAACGCCGGATATTACCGGCGGAACATCTTCATAAAACCAGGAGCTGAAATCAAAAGGCCGCCCCATCCAACGACAGGGCGGCCTTTTTTATCTTACAGCTATTGATCTACCGACAGACTATTTTCCCGCCCGGCCATCGTCACAGGCCTCGTCGCCGCCATGCTCGGCGGTGCTGGACAGGGTGCAGACGTCGGTGTCGGCACCGGCGGGAGCCGCCCCTTCGGTCGTGGTAACCGCAGGCAGCTCCATCTCAGATTTCTGCTTGAGCAGTTGGTAGCGCTCGGCGAACTCTTTCTCCAGCCGGGTGTGCAGCTTGGCGGCCTCTTCCGGAAAAATCTTTTCCAGTGCCGCGTAGCGCACTTCTCCGCCCAGGAATTCTTTGATGCTGGTCTTGGGCTCTTTGGAGTCGAGCACGAAGGGGTTCTTGCCTTCGTTCTTGAGCAGCGGGTTATACCGGTACAACGGCCAGTAGCCGCTCTCCACGGCCAGCTTGGTCTCTTCCTGGGTCTTGCCCATTCCCTTCTTGATGCCGTGGTTGATACACGGCGCGTAAGCCATGATCAGCGAGGGACCGTCGTAGGCCTCGGCTTCCAGGATCGCCTTGAGGGTGTGGTTCTTGTTGGCGCCCATGCCGACGTTGGCCACGTAGACATAGCCGTAGGTCATGGCCATGGCGCCCATATCCTTTTTGGCGGTCTTCTTGCCGGAAGCGGCGAACTTGGCGATGGAGCCGGTCGGGGTGGCCTTGGAGCTCTGCCCGCCGGTGTTGGAGTAAACCTCGGTATCGTAGACCATCACGTTGATGTCTTCGCCGGAGGCGAGGATGTGGTCGATACCGCCATAGGCGATGTCGTAAGCTGCACCGTCGCCCAGGAAAACCCAGTAGGAGCGCTTGGTGAAGTAGCTTGAAAGAGAGCTGATCTCCTCCAGCAGGGCGTTGCCGCTCTGTTTGGGCAGCAGGGCCTTGAGCTGATCGCCGTATTTCTTGGAGCCTTCGGGATCCATCATGTTTTCCAGCCAGCCCTGAAGCGCGGTTTTGACGTCCGCGTCGATATCGGCGGCGACAGCTTGCTCGGCCAGTTGCGCCAGCTTGGACCGCAGCTGAAGCTGGCCGATGAGCATGCCGTAGGTGAACTCGCCCGGATCTTCGAACAGGGAGTTGCCCCAACTGGGGCCGTGGCCGTCTTTATTGGTGCAGTACGGAATCGACGGTGCGCTGCCGCCCCAGATAGAGGAGCAGCCGGTAGCGTTGCCGATGACCATGCGCTCGCCGAAGAGCTGGGTGATCAGCTTGGCATAGGGGGTCTCGCCGCAGCCGGAGCAGGCGCCGGAGAACTCGAGGAGCGGCTGATGGAACTGGCTGCCCTTGAGGGTCTTGCGGTTGACCAAGTCGTCGCGCAGGGGCAGGCCCTCGGCATACTTGAGATTGGCCACCTGGGCTTCGATCTGGGTGGCCAGGGGTTTCATCTCCAGGGCCGTCTTTTTAGCCGGGCAGATGTCGGCGCAATTGCCGCACCCCATGCAGTCTTCACTGTAAACCTGCATGCGGAAGTTCAGGCCCTTGTCCTTGAATTCCTTGCCGATGGCTTTCTTGGCCTCGAATGCGGCCGGTGCGTTCTTCATCTCATCGTCGGTGACGAGGAACGGACGGATGGCGGCATGGGGACAAACCATGGAGCACTGGTTACACTGAATACAGTTCTCCATGATCCACTCGGGGACGTTGATGGCCACGCCGCGTTTTTCGTACTGGGTGGTGGCCACAGGGAAGATACCGTCAATATTGAACTTGGAAACCGGCAGATCGTCGCCCTTTTGCTTCAGAATGGGCTGCATCACGCCGGAGACCCATTCGGGGACATCGGCTGTGGCAGCCGAAGCGCCCGTGGCGTTGGCCCATTCGGCGGGCACATCGATCTCAATCAGGTTGTCCAGGGTGCCGTCCACGGCATCCCAGTTCATCTGAACGATCTTGTCGCCCTTTTTGCCGAACATCTTTTTGATCTGACCCTTGAGGTACTCGATGGCCTTATCCACGGGGATCACGTTGGCGGCCTTGAAGAAGGCGGTCTGCATGATCATGTTGATGCGCCCGCCCAGGCCGACCTGGCCGGCGATCTTCACGGCATCGATGGTGTAGAACTTGAGCTTCTTTTCGGCGATGGTCTTACGCATAACCGCCGGCAGTTTTTCCTCCATATCCTCAGCACTCCACGGGCTGTTGAGCATGAAGGTGCCGCCCTCTTTGATGCCGTCCAGTACGTCGTAGATGTTGACGTATGCCGGATTGTGGCAGGCGACATAATCGGCCGCGTCGATCAGATAGGTCGACTTGATGGGGCTCTTTCCGAAACGCAGGTGAGAAATGGTGATGCCGCCGCTCTTCTTGGAGTCGTAAGAGAAGTACGCCTGGGCGTACATGTCGGTGTTGTCGCCGATGATCTTGATGGCGCTCTTGTTGGCGCCTACGGTGCCGTCGGCCCCCAGCCCCCAGAACTTGCAGGCCACGGTGCCTTCGGTGGAGACGTCCAACCCCTCTTCCACTTCCAGGGAAGTGTTGGTGACATCGTCGATGATGCCCACGTTGAAGTGGTTCTTGGGGGTGGCGGCTTTCATGTTGTCATACACGGCCTTGACCATGGAGGGATTGAACTCCTTGGAGCCCAGGCCGTAGCGGCCGCCGATGAGCTTGGCGCTGCGGCCCTGCTCCATCATGGCGGCACAGACATCCAGGTACAACGGATCGCCCAGGGCGCCCGGCTCCTTGGTGCGGTCGAGCACGGTGATGGTTTTGGCGCTGGCCGGGATGGCCTTGACCAGATGCTCGGCGGAGAAGGGACGATAGAGGCGGACTTTGACCAGTCCGGTTTTTTCGCCCTTGGCGTTGAGGTAGTCGACAACCTCTTCGATGGTCTCGCAGGAAGAACCCATGGAGATGACGATATTTTCGGCATCGGGGGCGCCCACATAGTCGAACAGGTTGATGGGGCGGCCGGTGAGGTCGCTCACCTTTTTCATGTATGCCGCCACGATGCCGGGCAGGGCCAGGTAGAGCGGGTTGGCCGCTTCACGTCCCTGATAGTAGATATCCGGGTTCTGGGCGGTGCCGCGCAGTTCGGGACGCTCGGGGTTGACGGCGCGGGCGCGGAACTTGGCCAGGGCTTCCTGGTTGACCAGCTTGGCCATGTCTTCGTAATCGATGGCTTCGATCTTCTGAATCTCGTGGCTGGTGCGGAAACCGTCGAAAAAGTGAACGAAGGGCAGGCTGCCTTCGATGGAGGCCAGGTGAGCCACCAGTGCGATATCCTGGGCTTCCTGGACCGAGTTGGAGGCTATCATGCCGAAACCGGTTTGGCGAACGGCCATCACGTCTTGATGGTCGCCAAAGATGGAAAGGGCATGGGCGGCAATGGCGCGAGCGGTCACATGGAACACGCTCGACAGACACTCACCGCTGATCTTGTACATATTGGGGATCATCAGCAACAACCCCTGGGACGCCGTGAAGGTGCTGGTCAGGGCACCGGCTGCCAGGGATCCGTGAACCGCTCCCGCCGCACCGGCTTCACTTTGCATCTGACGAATCAACACCTCCTGACCGAAGATGTTCTTGCGCCCGCCCGCCGCCCACTCGTCACAAATCTCCCCAAGGGGTGAGGAGGGCGTGATCGGATAGATGGCGGCGGCGTCGCTCATGGCATACGCCACGTGCGCTGCTGCCGTGTTTCCGTCTACTGTCATCATCTTTTTTGCCATACATTCGCTCCTTTTGAAAAATATTCGTGCCACAAGTAGCCGGCCTGTGGCTGCCGATCAATTATCCAATATGGGTATCCGGAAAGTACCGGAGGTAACCAAGAGATGCCCATTATGAAAGGGAATCATATAATCATACCAATCCTTTGTTGGCAAGGAAAAAAGGATCGGTTGGTGGTCGGCGGAATGACCGGAATCCAGGGAACGGCCTCAGGTGTCAGCCGCCTCCCCTTTGCCCAGCCAGTGTTGAATGTGAGCTGAATCCGATCCCAGTTTATGCTGATATCTCTCGTACGGATCGATAATCTCACCGATGGGGCGATCATCCAGGCTGACCCAGCAATGGCCGACAAACGGCCGGGCCTTCATATCGCTGCTCCGGCAACCGATATTCAAAACGGCGGGGAGCCCATTCCGCCTGAGTGCAGCGGCCAATGCAAAGGCGCGATAGAAACATCTTCCGGTTTTAAAAAATAAGAGACAGGCGATGTAAAGACGAATCCGGCGCGCCATCTTGCCCAGCGCTGGCGGTTCCACGCGGACCGTACCGGCAACCGGCGGCAGTGCCGGGCCGAGCGCCAGGTTGCCGCGGCGTATACGCCACGCGGTGGCTGCATCCCGAATGACCTGGAACGGCAGCCGCATTGGGTTAAACCTCACTAATTCGTCCGGATTCGATCCGGAATTGACGGTCCGCAATCTCTCCCAGCATTGGATCGTGGGTGACCAGCACGAGGGTTCGATCTTTTGATACCGTATGGATGGTGTCGCGGATTTTAACCTTGCTGTCCACATCTATCATCGCCGTGGGTTCATCCATCAGGATGATGTCGGGATTGTTGAGGATAGCACGCGCGATGGTCAGGCGTTGGCGTTCTCCCCCGGAAATCATTTCGCCCCTGTTGCCCACCTGGGTCTCCAGACCTTCGGAAAAGACACACCCTTTGTCATCCCACAGGAGGCTGTCCTGTAACGCCCTGCGCAGGATGGTATCATCGGCACGCGGATTGGCATATTGAAGATTGGCGCGGATGGAGTCATTTAGCAACACGGGTTCCTGTGCAACGATGCCCAGCTGTTTCCGCCAGGTTGCACCGTCGATGTCCCTCAGGTCGAAACCATCCACACTGACGATCCCCTGGGATGCAATCGTCAGTTTGGCCAGAAGGCTCAGAATCGATGTTTTACCCGCACCTGAAGGGCCTAATATGACCGTTCGGCTGCCGCGGGGAAAGCAGATGGAAATATCCTTGAGAATGGCGTGCCCGTTGACGCCGAAGGAGACATTGGCGAACACGATCTCTTTTTCCAGCGGGCGGGCCGCTTTCTGGCGACGGGTATGTTGATCCATGCTTGTGGTCGAATCCATGAGACCAAATACGCGTTTCGCACTCGCCAGAGAGGAGCGGATGGACAGGTATAGCGTTGCCAGCGCTTCAATGGGATAGGTGGCCACCGGCAACAGCAATACCAATTTGATCAGGGTGCCCCCTGAGATGGTCTGGGTAACCAGCACCATGTAGCCGCCGATCATGATCAGCATCCCGCCGGACAGGACAAAGAGATTATTCACCATTTGCGGCACAAGGGAACGCAGAACGTTCTGTTTGATGGCAGCGACGGCGAGCCCTGAGCACGCCTCGACGAAACGGTTTTTTTCATGATCCTCTCTGCCGAGGCTGCGCGCTACGATTACCGCAGATAGATACTCCGTCAGAACCCCTTGCAGATGGGCGGCTTTTTCCAGGATCACGTGGGTGAGGCGTTCTATTTTGTCACCCGCCAAGTGAACGGTCAGACTGCTGATGACGAGAAAGAAGAAGGTAATCAGGGTCAGAGGGACCGAAAGGCTCGCCATCAGCGCTGCGGCCATTACCAGCCGCAACGGCTGCATAAAAACGCGATCCGCCGCATCGATGATAGCCCGTTCCAACTGTTCCGTATCCCGGATAAAGATGGATGCCAGCGCACCGGGACGATAGGTCCTGGAGAACGAAAGGTCGAGCCGGGTCATGTTTTCAAATAGCTCGGACCTGATGCGGACCAGGATGGCCTGATTGATCCGGGCAAAGAGAAAGGTCTTGGATACCCTGAAGCCGGTGGTTAAAATGGCGGCGCCTAAAAGAACCGCCACGGCGGCCATGAGCGATTGAAAGGGGGTGGATTGCCGGAGTACGCTGTCTGCAATGCGGCTCATCATTTCCGCAAGAGCCCCTGATGGGGAGCCATGGCCGGAGGTGCCGGTGAGCAATCTTTCAAGAAACTCTGCGCCGATCCACACGGAGATGCCTTGCAGGAAAAGCACCAGGAGCGATATCAACCAGGTCAACAGGATGGTGGCCTTGTAAGGCTTAAGGTACTTGAGAATTCTTAAATAAAGGGCCATGCGGTTTACTCGGATCGCAGAACGTTTAAAATATCAAGCCTGCCGGCCTTCAATGCCGGCAAAAGACCGGCAAAAAGCCCGCTCAGACCGCATACCACCAAGGGGATCACAATCCCCTTCAGGCTGAAATAGGGCTGTAGCTGGGTTGCTTCCGGAATTCTGGAAGAGATCAGCTCACATAGCGGGGGTGCCGCCACCATGGCGGCGAGGACCCCGGCCAGCGCACCAACCAAGCCGATCAGGGCGCTCTCCGCCAGAACAATGATCATGATGTCTTTATGCCGAGCGCCCATGGCGATTCGGATGGCAAACTCTTTGGCACGACGCACCACATTGGATAGCATGACATTCACCACGCCAATGGACGCCACCAGTATGCAAAAGAAGGACTGAGCCATGCCGAAGGCCATGAAATTGGAGACGATGTTCTTTCGCTTTTTGATCTTGAAGTCGGAAGATGAAAGCCGATAGGTATCCGGAGCCCGACACCGGTCCAAAGCCTTCCGCAGCATGGAGATGGTGGCTTCCATTTTCCCGGCATCCCGCCATGATACCACCAGGGTATCCATCCGGTCCGGGTGGCCCCAGAGCATCTGCGCTTCATGGTAGGGGACAACGACGCGGCTCTGAAACCGGCGATCGGCTTCTGGCGGGTCGGGAATGATCCCTTTTACGGTGAACCGGTGGGCGTTGATACGGATCGTTGCCTCGTCATCTGCTTTGACATCCAAAATCTCAGCGGCATATCGCGTTATCAAGCACTCCATGAGTTTGCCGTCGTGGGCATCCGAAGACAGGGCATCTCCGGCAAATGGCCTAAATCCCTGATCGTCGGCTTGAGCAGCCGTGATGCCGTCGACCGCCATATAACGCCCCTTGTCAAAGCGGGCCACATAAGCCCTGCCGAAATAGCGCGGGGCCACATACCGCACATGGGATGAGGGCAAGGCACTGCGGACATACTTAAAGTCCGCCAGCGTAAAATCCGCCCATGGGCGCATGGCCAGCAACTTGTCGTCCGGACCGGCGTCAGCATGAATCAGGAGGCGGTTTCCCATCAGGCGGTCCAGATCCGACCACAACAATCTAAGCGCGCCTTCGCCTGCAAAATATGTTGCGGACAGCGCCATAGCGCCAATGGCCATGGTGAAGAACGTCAGTATTTGCCTGAGCTGGACGGAGAATACCCCTTTGGCGACCATCTGCATGAGGCACATCCAGTGCGCCGCCGGTCCATCGCCTTGAATGGCATCTTCACGTTTCGGGTGATCAGCTATCTGCGCTGCCATGGATTCTTCCATCCCTCATATAGACGACCCGATCGGCTTTGCGCGCCAGGTCATGGTTATGGGTCACCAAGACCAGCGCACGCCGGGGGCTTACCGTTTGGAGCAATAAATCAGAAATCGTATCGCCGGTGCGGGAATCCAGGTTGCCGGTGGGCTCGTCAGCCAGAATCACTCTGGGTTGCAGCACCAGCGCCCTCGCTATTGCTGCGCGGGTCTGCTCACCGCCGCTGAGCTGATGGGGGCGATGCTGGGTGCGGTCCGAGAGGCCGACCTGCTCCAGGGCTTCCAGGGCCATTGATTTTTGACGTTTGGCCCATATACCGCGATGTGCCAGCGGCATACACACGTTCTCAATGAGTTTCATACTGGGAATCAGTTTGGCATCCTGGAAAATCATGCCGATCTGTCGGCGAATGCGATGCACCATAGCGGAATCCATCGTGGTGGCGGGTTGACCCTCAAAATAGAGAGCCCCATGCTCCATCCGCGTGAGAAATCCAAGGATGTGCAGCAATGTGGACTTGCCTGCCCCCGAAGGCCCCATAATGGCCAATGATTCCCCTGCGTAAACCTCCAGATCGATCGCCCTGAGAATGTCGAGCCTTCGGTGGCCGGCATACCATCCCTTTGCACCGGCGGTGATCTGCATAATGGGTGAATCGCTTCTCATCAGCGATCCCCGGATCTGAGAATTTGAACGGAGACCGCCATTCCCGCCCGAAGGTGGGGGGGTGGATCTTCCAGATCAACCGTGACGGGGAATACGGGATACTGAGCTCCGGCTGTTTTCTCCGCTGGCCCGACATTGTGCACCGTACCCCAGAAAAAATCCTTCTTAAAACTGTTGGGAAATACTTTCACACGGTTTCCAGAATGGATATACGGCAGTTGGTTCTGCCACGCTTTGGCAACAACCATCATGTTCTGGTCATCCTGCAGAACCAGAATGGGCTGGCCGGCAGGGGTTCGGGCACTGTCGCATCGCACGGCGGCCAATAGCCCGTCAAAGGGTGCTTTCACATCGAGTTTTCTGAGACGTTCTTCCACTGCGGAGATGGCGCTATCCGTTTGAAGCGAAACCGCTTGGAAATCTGCAAAACGGCGGTTAAATTGATCGACCTCCAGCTTCAGAAGGGCAAACGCATTCTCTTTCAAACGTTTCTCGGTCAACCAACCCCCCAGTCGCCCTTCAATCAGGTAATCGGGGATCTTCTCTCTGACCTGCCGCTCGTTTTCGATTTGTCGCCCCAGACGGGCAATGTCATCGGCGGTTATTTTCATCTTGGTCTTCAGCAGGGCGATCTTGTCCAGATCACGTTTCAGCGCCAGCCGTTTTTCCAGAAGGGACAAGTATTGCTCCGATAGGCTGCTGCTTTCCAGCTTCATCAGAAGGTCGCCTGAAGCGACGCGCTCACCGGGTTTACGCAGGCACTGAACGATACGGTCTTGTGGCGACGGCATCAGACTGAACTCCCGTTTCGGTTCGACAACTCCGGAGCATTCGACCCGTCCGTCCTCGGATACTCCCTGGTAGGGTCCCTCGGAGGAAACCTCGGCTGATTTCTTCTTCAACGCTCCGGCGTCGGGCGGATGCAGCAGTCCCGTTGTCAGTAGTATGAGGGTGATGATTATCATCACGGTAGAACGCTTGTATCTCATGATATGCTCACTTTGATTTGATCGGGTTCCAATGACGGTGAAGATCCATGGCACCGTATAGACCTGTCCTCGGCGGCCATTAAGATATGTGATACGGTGCGTGACAAGAGCAACATGGGGCCGGCGCAACACACTGTAAGCCAGCGATGCAGCCAAGAAGCCTTCCATCCGAAGGCATGCATCAGCCGTGAGCTTAACCAAACCGCTGCACGGCAGCGTGTGGAGCGCCGGTGGGCCTCAGGATCCGTGATGAGATAAAAACGTGCCGGAGACAATATGAACTTGAAATGTTTTCTCCAGCCGTATTTGTGGAACAGTGAAATTCGACCGCTGATATGCTCAGGGGCCGTGACAGCAGCATGAAAACGCGTATTCCAACCCGGTTTTGAACACGTAATCAATGGAAACTCACGGGAGAGATACCGGCGGCAGAACCGACTGATCCAGTGCCCGATGTGGGTCATCTGAAGCAGCTCCAGCTCCTGTTGAATCCAGGTCCAGTTCAGCTTTTCCCGGTTGGCTCGCTCGAATACCGCAAGGTCGAAAAACCAGATGAACCGGTTACAGAGGTGCCGGGCCATGTGCTGAATCAATATTACCATATGGAGACTGGCGTCCGGGGCAGCCAGATCCTGATCATTTCGTGGAATGGTCAGGAGTCGATGCCGATGGCGATGCATCAGGTCTACCATCGGATCCCCCGCTGTTTGCAGCGGGTAGCAAAATTCAACCTCCCAATTATCCACCATGGCGTGCAGCCGACCGGGATGGTTCATTCGAAGCCATGCACTATTCTGCTGTGCCGCTTCCTCACAGGTGCCGTCCGCAGCCTCGATCAATCGCACGGCATTCGCAAAAGAATCCGTGAGGACATCAATGTCGGAATAAGACCGGATGCCCGTATCCCCATACCCCTCGATGGCCAGCACCGGCCCCTTTATAACCACAAACGGTATCCCCATCTGACGGGCAAGGCACTGGAGACGACGGCAAATGGCCATGCATTTGTCGTGGTACAAAAAGTTCGTAAAATATCGCTTCTCGAGCCGCTCATCTTCTTCTGTTGCCTCCGCCAATCCCCTGTGCGCCAACGCACGGAAAACGCCGGCAAATCCATGCCGCTCGGCAAATTCCACAAGGAGCGTCATACGGACTTCACGCGCACATGACCATGAAGTGCCATTACACCAGGACCGCATCAGATCGATCATGGCGGATGTTTCAGAATCGGTCAGAGCGTTCAGATGGGATATTCCCCAGGACATCATATCCGCATCCGCTTTATACCGGTATATCGTCATGGATGGGTGTGCCTATCTTCGGGGTTTGAATTATCCACATCGACAAGATGCGATAGGACCTCCGGTAATGTGCCGGCATTTTTATGAAGCCGCATCTGGTCCCGCCGGTACCCGAAGAGCGACTCGAGCAATTGGATACGCATGGCGATGGCATTTTGTAAAGCTTCGCACCGGCGGGCCGGCTTTGCCCGGCCGATGGCACAAAGTCGTTTGATGGATTCCGCATCCGTCACCGCCTGGTCGGCCTGCCGGCGCCGATCAATGTAGCGTGTGCGGGCCAAGTCTGCAGCCGCCAAAGCTTCATGGTGTTCCAATGCCATGCGCCGGGCCAGGGCGGTAATTTTTTCTTTCTCTATATCCCGTTTCTTTTCGGCGTACCTTATCTTTCGCCGGATGTCCCCCATGTCCAGCAATGGTGTGGTGGCGCGAATGAACGGCTTAACGCCGGCCTCATTCTCATCCTTGTTCAGATCGATCCACCCAATTCCGACTGCAGCGGAAAATTTCGGAAGGCGTTCCCTTCCGGTTTCTATGATGTTCATCTCAGCCAGAAAAAGCGACGCTTCCGCAACCCTGGCCTCCCGCCGTCTCTGCCACAAGGAGGCGATGTCCGGCGCGGCCATCGATTCGATGGCGACATTCAATTTCACGTCATCAGGGAGCGCTACGATGGATTCGAGGTCGGATACGTTTATTTCGGTCATTTGATTCAAACCAATTCGCTGGATGAGGTCCCACCGCAACAGTCGCAAACGCCATCGGCAGGCTGTCTCCTTATACGTATAGACCAGCTGTTGATTCTGCAGATACCGTATTCTATCCTTCCGGTCCAGCGGATTCATCTCCTCAGTGCCATCGGTCAACAGGAGGAGTTCCTCGTTTATCGCCGCCAGGATGCTTTCATATTCCGGAGCTAAATGTTCTTGAAAAGAGATTTCGTTCGCCAAGTCATAGAGCTGAAACAGAAGGTTCCTGCGGGCCAGAAGTTTTTCTTCTAACCCCTGCTGTTGTTTCAGCCGCGCGATAGCGATATGGTCCTTAATAAAAATCAAACGATTCAGATCATATTTTATGAACAGGCCGCCGCCAAAAATATCGCTCGCTTCAATATCCTTCTCGCCAATAGGCGCTTCAGCCGTCAATTCGATATCAACGCGCGGCCACTTGTAACTTCGGCCCTGCTCAACGTAGAGCGCCCCTATGGATTCATGCAATTCCGCCATAGACAGTTCGGGGCTGTTGGCAACCGCTCTGTAAAACAGATCGGAAAACGAAAGAGGGGCAACAGGTATGCCGAATGCCGGGCCATTAGCCGGTGCAGGGAGGTGCTGACGGGGTGTCAACAGTTGTCTGACGGTCAGATCGACCTTACGATCGACATCCGGTGAAGCGGCGCAACCCAGGATCAGGACCACCAAGATCCACGGGATCGACATACGGACTGACCGAGACACTTGCGTATTATGCATCATCACTATCACATTCGCTGTTGAGGGACTTGGACAACATCTTCTCAAAAGAGTGAGCGGCGATCTGGCTTAACGCTTCGGCAAAACCACATCCCGATTTGAAATTCTTCTCGATATCACCGGCTGGTTCTTCGGCAAAACAGACCTTGGGACAAGCGGCATTAGCGGTGCATCTACCGCAGCAATCCGCCGCACTGTTCCGGAGCCCCTGAAATTCAGACAATTTTTCCCTGTCGAGACCGTCATATATGTTGCCGACCTGCCACGTCGGCACACCGACAAACCCTTCGCACGGATACAGCATCCCTGCCTTGTCCACGGCCAGGGTGGTGATGCCCGCTTGGCATGGCATGGCTTTACGGTCCGAAAATAGGTTCAGCCACATCTTAAATAGATCAGCTGGACCCTTATAATCGGAAAGAAAATCAGGAACACCCAGTACCTTTGCCTGGCCGTCCGCCCAGACGCGCAAATTGTCCAGATATTGCTGCTGCCGGATCCGCCATCCACAGTCATCTGAGTTGCCCAGATATCTGCTGGGCAACTCCAAAACCGTGTCAAACACGGGCCAGCCCATCTTGTCCCAGAAGATCGCAAGTTGTTCCAGGTCCAGATCATCGCACAAAACGCTTTGGATGCTGCACCCCGGTTTTTTCGGATGCGATTTGGAAAGTGCGCTGTAATAACGCCAGCTCTCTGTAGCTGCCGCGAACGACCCCTTTCCTGTTGATGTCGGTCGGTGTCGGTTGTGAACCGTATTCGGACCGTCGATGCTGAAGGTCAGACACACCCCTAGATCAGCCAACCGGTCCATTTTTTTCGAGTCCAGACATGTTCCATTGGTGGTCGACTGGAATTTCACATCCATGCCTCTATCAGCCGCAGCAGCATGCAGTTGATCCATTGTCTCAATCCAGTGATTGAAACGGAGGGAGGTTTCACCGCCGCCGAATTCTACCGTAAGCAAGCGCTCCGTGTCCGCATGATCCAGCATGAAAGCTATCATCCGTTGGGTCGTTGTTCTGTCCATCCATCCTCGCCCAAGACCGAATGTACCATACCCTGTTGAGCAGTAGATGCAACGAAGGTTGCAATCCTGCACCATGACGACATGCCAGGTATTAATGGACCATTTGAATTTGTCGGCCATGCGCTTAATGTCTTTCCGCCAAACGTTCAACCGCCGACAGCACCTGGGAAACAGAAATGGCCGCCATGCATCGGTGGTGCTGGCAATCTTCTTTACGTGGCGTATCGGCGCAAACCGGACAGATGCCTGCCGATATGTTTTCGTTTTCCCGATGCCCGAAGGTCTCGGGATTGGTGGGGCCAAACAGCACAACGGCACCAGTACCGGTGGCTTTGGCCAGATGGGCCGGAAATGAGTCCACCGTCAGCACGACTGAAAGGGCCGCAAACAAAGCGGCCGACTGGCGCACTGTGGGATGCGGCTCCAGTGTAACAGCCCCGTCGATAGTATCTTGTCCGGGAAGTGTAAAGATATGGTACTTCTCTAAAAGCACTTCGAGAATTTGCAGTGCGGACGCCATCGGCAGATTTTTTTCCGGCAACCGGCTAGCCGGATTAAAAAAAACGGATGGTCGCCCGTCCGCTCCCGATAGAACCTCTCTGGCCCACGCGCCATCTTCTTCCGAAGTAAAAATTTCGGGTATGTCGTCAGTCAACTCAATTCGATGGTATCGGGCAACCTGCTGAATGATGGGTTGCGAAACACGGTTGGGTCTGAGGATATGCGTGAAGGGAACTTGCATGCCTCGCCCGAATGTCTCAGGCGACGCTGCATCGATATAGGGACTGAACACATCGCCGTCTTTTTCCGGAACGGCCCATAACAGCAGGTCGCTACCGGAGCAGGCGATCAGTCGATCAATGTGAGGGTTGAAATCGAATATACCACGGGCCGCATCGGGGACTACACACCATACATCATCGTATTGACCGCATTGCTTAAAGTAACGGATAAATGGCGTTGCGAGCAGGCAATCACCCAAGCCTCCCGTTATGACGACTTTAATATGACCGCTAGGCCGTTTGGCTTTTGAATACATCTTTCCGCTCTAATTCCGTCATTTGCCCATATTTCTCAGCCAGGCACGCGCCCTGGCAGAACCCACGGTAGAAAAACATACAGCTGCTGCATTTTTTAGAATACGGTGCAAACAGTATTTTTTTTATCCCCGATATCAGTTGTGCGGACATATCCTCAAATGCCCGAAAGTCTGTCACCTTGGGACCTTTGACGGCAATGGCATTGCAGGGAAAAATGGTCAGGTCCGGATTGACGGTCACATTCTGAGTCCCCCCCCGCAGATAAGCTGCACAGGCAGATCGCAGCTGCCCCTTGCGCAGATATCTCTTAAGCCGTTCGTCCGAGAAACCGCATAGCGGTAACGGTTTGCACAAATGCATCCCAATGCCCGCATCGGTGCAATCCGCACTAAAGTCCTCGAAGATCTCTCCCAATAGGTCGGCTTTTCCACCTTTGCCATATGGAAAGGCCTCGTTGTTCCGCATAAAGTTGGTAAAGGAGAACGCGTAGTTGATCGTGTCGATGTGTGCGTCTTCGGCGATTTCGATCACCCTGCGCCATTCGTCGGACGTACTCCTTCCGGTCAGCGTATAGCGGATAAACAGGCTTCTGCCCATTGCTTCAGCAGCTTTCAAATTTTCTGAAAACCGTTTAGCTTTACGCGGTTCCAGAAGCAACCCCTGATCAAAGTGGGCAATCACTTCATCGAACCACTCGGGTTGAATAAACGACCGCAGTGTCTTGTCATAGAGCATATTGCTCGCCAGCGATATTTTAATACTGCGCTGCCTGGCCTGATTCAGCAATTCTGGCAGCCTTCGATATACAGTCGGCTCACCGCCGCACAGATTAATGCGGTTTATGCCTGCGTCCGAGCACCACGCCATCAGTTGTGCAAGTCGCTTGGCAGACATCTCTCCATCAAACTGCTTCTCCAGACCTTTAGCATAACAATAGCTGCAATCCAGATTGCAGGCATAAGTCGGTGCCAGCAGTATTTGTCGATTACCCTTCTGTTGCGTAAGATAGATATCGCAGCATCTATCAAGAGCAGCGGCATCTTCTTTTCTACCGAAATCCTCCAGCGCTTCCTGCAAATCGGGAAAAGCACCGGGAAGTTGCACCCACCGCCCGACCGGCACAAGGCCCTTTTCCCGCGGGCGTCGGGATAACCAGGTGCGCACATGTGACCGGAACTGCTTCCATTGCCGCCCCCAGGTCGTCCGGAATGCCTCAGCCGGCATTTTTCTCGGGAAAAACGGTTTCAGCACCAACCAGGGATAGCGATTCAATAAAGCATTCTGCGCCGACTTCCATACGCTTTCATCGGGGTCATCCATAGCCTGTACCAGCAAATGATCGTTTGACGGATGCGATCGCACGCTGGCGATGTCAACTCCCCTTTTTCTCACTTCCGGGCGATCATCAGCATAGAACGCCTTCGCGATCTGCGCCTGTTCACCGGCGCCGTCTCTTCCGGCTATCGATCTGAGCAATTCCGGAATCGATTTCAAATCCTTACCCAGTACCAAGCGAAAACAGGAACTCTTCTCCACCATGGAAAGCAATGCATCCATGCGTCGACCATGTCTGAATCTGCTGCAGACATCCAATGCCTGATTGGCCAGCAAGACAAACGCTTCCTGAGAAGTCATCGGGGTGCAATTGTGACCCGACTGACCATTTCGGGATCGTTCGATAAAAAAAATGGCTTTGGGAGGCACCTTTGTGTCCCTCCCAGACCGGTAGACCGACGCCGGCAGGTGAAGGACCGTTTTTCCGGTATCCGACGGATTCGACATCGACAATTCTAATCGGGATATGGACGCGGGGGCTTTTCCCACGATGGCCGGAGGAATGAGAAGACCGCCTACGGTCAGGCCGCCCGGGCTGTCGGGATCCAATAGTGCCAATTCGTCACTCAGCAGCGTAAAACCTTCTCTCGCCAGCGCCAATGCAGTTGTTGTCTTCCCGGCGCCGCTCTCGCCGGAGAGTAAAATTCCCCGGCCGTCAAATGCCAGGGCCGCACCATGCAGGCAGAACAACTGACGACTTTGGATGTACAGGATTTTAATGAGATCCAATAATTCCGCAGCGTTGGCTGGAAACAGGGGGCGGCCTTTTACTGAATATCGGGGGCCTGGTGCCGATAAGCAGGAGACGGCGTGGCCGTCCGCTGCGACAATCCGCATGGGAGCCTGACTGCTATCGTCAAAAGAAACCAGCGTGTCCAACGGCTTCCAGAACATATGGGATAAGCCGTTACTGGCGTATCGGTATTCGCCGGAAGAATCAACCGAGTCGTTTTTCAGTGACTTTCCCTCGGGGAAATGCGGTAACCAATCCTCGTCCGGAAACAGACCGGCGGCTCCCAACTTGTCGCTGACACAAACTACTTCAATCTTTGTTTGGGCGTTGGCCATCTGATCGGCGCTGTCGATAGACGGATAGTAAGTGAAGCATTCCCTCGCCAGCCGTATCAGGTCCGGTGAATTGGATCGAATGGCCAATGAACCGTAAGGTATTTTGAATCCGGCGGCATGATCGAGATCGACCTGTAATTCGGTCCTGCCGTTATTGTTGTTAATAAGAGAAGCGCATGTCATGGCTCAGGGCCTGTCCGTTCTCTCATATGCCAATAGCCTGTTTGAACGATGCTGAATCCATTTAATCTTTTCGATGACAAAAGCTTCCATTCGGGATTGGTTCCTTTCGGCATCTTTGGGAAAAATCCAGTCCGTTTTTCCTCGGGCTCCCAGCGCCTCTTGGACCCGACTAATGTGCTCCATGACGATCAGCAGGCGGCTCGTGTATTCATCTCGCACATCGCCGAAAAAATGATCTTGCTTGCCCCGGATACGAATTTTCTTTCGGCCGACTCTGAGTTTATCTGCCATCGTACGGTCCACCTCCATCAGCACCCGATCGAGCATGACAAGCTGCAGGTGCAACGCGGCGTATACAGCTCGTTCATATTGGGGCGTCCTCGATGGACAGGACCTGGACGCTTCACGGATCCAACTCGTGGTATCTGCCACCGGCGCAATCGTCACAGCGGCATCGTTTAGCAGTTCGAGATGCGCTTGGTCCAATTCCCGTATGATGCGGTACAGCTCACTGGTGCAATGGACCGACATGACCATGCTTCCAGACCGAACATACTTGCACAAGGCGTCCGTTGACGGACGCACCAGGCACGAAGTGACTATGGAATCCACCATCGGCGGCGCTTGTCCAGCCCCCGCAGCAGTACCAACAAAAAACAGCCAGGCGATGACGGTGACAATACCCTTCATCACAGGCGCTCTCCCTCGACCGGCCCAAGACCCAGTTTGCCCATCAAGTCGGGATCTCCGGACGCCTGGATGGCAGTAATGGTGCGCCCCAGGCATCCACCTTTGCATTGGCCGCGTTTTAAGTATTTGCAGGACACGCACTCATCCATGCAGCCGATGCTGCGCAACGGATCAAACAGGTGGTTATAGTAGTCATTTAGCTCATCTTTATTTTGAAAATCGGACAGACGCACGTTGCCTATTTTGCTGAGTGGGAAACAATGCCACACATTCAATTCGTGATCGACATCGATCACGCCGCCGCAATGGGAGGCGAATCCGCCCTTGGAACACAGGGCGAGGCTGGCCAGATCGCTCTCATCAAACATACATAGTTGAAAACCACAATCCAAGTAGCCTAAGATATCGTTAGATTCCAACATCCTGAACTGTTCAGCCAGGCGCTTGCCAACCTTTTTCAGATCTCCCGTAGGGATGTGATCGTTGCAGGCGCCGGCAATCGGGCTGGCGAGCCCAACACGGATCTCGCGCTGCAATTTATGTCGGTCAATCAGATCGATGGCAAACCTTAGATCAAAATCGATCTTGTACAGATTGAAGCTTAGCCTGGCCCGGGCACCTGCGATGTGCAAGGCTTCCTGTTGTTGCTCGAATTCCCGTCGTGTGTGGGAATCGGGTTCATTTATATTGGCGACAAATGTAATGCGTCGGTCCCGATGTTCGGAAAAATAGGACTTTACGGATGCCGGCCACAACGCGTTGGTGAATATGGCTACGGAGAAACCTCTCCCTAAAGCCGTATCGACCATCTTTCCAATATCGGGGTGCAAGGTAGGCTCGCCGCCAAGGATTTTGAATTGTCGGATGTTGCTTCTCGATAGAAACGCAAGGTAAGCGTCCACCTTATCCAATGATATATGGTGATTTCCCTTGCTGGAAGACGGGGTTTCCCCAGCAGCGGCAAGTTTGTTCTTCGCGAAACAATACGGACATGATCTGTTGCACTGATCTGTGACAATTAAGTTCATAATCAACTACTGCCGTCATGGGAAACATCCATCGGCCTTCTACGCTCTCACGGCACACCACAAACTTCAATGACCGGGCGTTCCGTCGGTCGGATATCGCCACGCGCGACACCATCAAATGGGAATGGACCAGCAGGCACACCCGCCACCCCAAGGGCTGGCGGGTGCCGGTCCATACATTAGAAGGCGGAATGGTGTTTAATGGTAGTAAGTATCGCCGACCGTACGAGAACGATAGGTGTTGCAGTCATCCGACCCGGATACGACTGCGACGGCTTGATGCTTCTGAATTTCCGGCTTTTCGTATTCCTTCTTTTCCTTCTCCATGGCTACATTCCTTTCCAAGTGAGACGCAATAGTAATGCAACCGGCCAACCACCGTCTGCATCGTCCAAATTCAGCTTCCTACCCGTATCAGTTTTTCTTCCAGTAAATAATCCAACTGTTCCTGGATATCTGCGCGGCAGTCATCTTCACTACACGTATAGGACTGATTCATAGACGCCGCGATTGCTTCGATGGGCTGCTTATCGAGAATCCCCTGCCAAATATGTGAAGCTGTTTCATTGAGGGTGTAGTAATTACTGCTATTCAGGTCAAGGAGAACGAAACCTTTGTCCAACCTCTTCCACGTCACGTGATCGGGAACATAGACTGAAGCGAACTTATTAGACATAGTAGGACCACCAACATTGTTTAATCTGTATATGAATTTTCCGGGAAGTCCGCTCTTTCAACCATAAACGTCATAAAAATGCAATGCAAAAATCGATTTTTTGGTTATGGCACAACAATATCGGGCAGCCCCGAACTCTCATCAGCTGGTTTTTTAAAGCGCCAAGAACCTTTAGCTACCTGACTATACAACAAATTAATTTCACACCAGCTTCATTTTCGCCGTCATCGGATTCGGAACTCAAGCCCCGGGAACCGACAGCGGGGCATTGCCTTACCGATCCTTCCGGACAACACTGCCTGTTCCATCAACACTCACCAGATGCGCAATCGGCAGCTGTTTTTTTCCAACCGGAGCAGGCCCAGCTCAAGTGCTCATTCTTCCGACAAAGCACCCTCCGGGGGTATACTATGGCAGAAGAAGAGATTTGAGCAATCCTTCTCAGTTTCACATTTAATCAGTGAAAACCTTCATATTCATTACTTGCACACGCAACGGATCATATCACTGCGCGGAACAACCAACGGCACGGGTGGGCGGTTAAATTTCTTCATTGCTTTCCCACAGCGGATTTTCGCCCTACCCGTTGCGCACCTCATCAAACTTGCAACTGAGGGAGAGAGCCTCGCCATCGAATGCGGTTTTGATTTTGTAAGGCAGCTTTTTAAAGAGCTTGATCATGCCCTGGTTGTGGGGTGCCGTGTAGGCCACCAATCCGGAGATACCGTGCTCCCGTGCGGCTGCGGCAAGTTTTTGCAGGAAGAGCAGCCCCAGACCCTTACCCTGGAACTCCTTGGCCACGGTAAAGGCCACCTCGGCCATGTTGCTGTCCATGAGCAGCAGGTATTCGGCCACACCCACAACCTTGTCGAATCCGGACTCGCCCACTACGGCGATAAGGGTGAGATCCTTGACGTAATCGATCTGGGATTTGCCCTCCACGTCCGAGGTGCTGAAGCTGGTCTTTTCATGGAAGAACCGCAGGAAGATGTCGTTCTTGTCCATGCTGTAGTAATGCTCGCGGATACGGCGCTCGTCCACCGGTTTGGCCGGACGGATGGTAACGGTTTCGCCGGCCAGTTCGGTGGTGCTCTCCAGCGATACCGGATAGACCGCCCTTGCCGCTTCGCCCAGTCGGCGGTCGCTGCCCACCAGGCCCGCTTCTTTGGAGGCGTTGAACAACTCGTCCCTGAAATCGGGATGGGCGACGCTGATCATGGCGATGGCGCGCTCCTGTAGACTCTTTCCGAACAAATTGACCACCCCGTATTCGGTGGCCACAAAGTTTACGCTGCCCCTGGGGACCACCACTGCGTCCGACCCGATGTGGGGCACGATGGTGCTGCGCTTGCCGTCCGGAGTGGTGGAAGCGAGCATGAGAATCGATTTTCCCCCCTGCGACCGCTGGGAGCCGCTAACGAAATCCATGACGCCGCTCACTCCCGCAAAAAGGGTGTGGGGGGCCGCTTCGCAGGTCACCTGGCCGGTGAGATCGATCGCCTTGGCCACGTTCATGGAGATCATGCGGTTGTGGCGCGAGATGATATAGGGATCGTTGACGTAATCCGACGGGTGGAATTCAATGGCCGGATTGTCATCCATGAACTCGTACAAATCCCGGTCCCCCAGAGCCGCCGAGGCGACCAGTTTGCCGTCATTGAATCCCTTTTTGCGGTTGTTGATCACCCCCTGGGCGTAGAGGCGCATGATATCCGGGGTCAGGTACTGGGAGTGGAGTCCCAGATCGTTCTTGGTGGAGAGCGTCTGCACGGTGGCCTGGGAGGCGGCATCCAGCCCGACTTGAATGGTGGCACCATCAGGAATCAGTCTCGATATCTGTTTTCCGATCATGAAAGCCACTTCGGATTTGGGAGCCATTATGATCCCCAGCAACTCCTCTTCGTGCTCGACGATGACATCCACATCGTTGACGTGGATAAAACTCTGCCCCATCACCCGCGGCATCCGCGGATTGACCTGTGCGATTACCAGGCTGGCCGAATAGGCCGCCGCCTGGGTTACATCCACTGAGATGCCCAGGCTCATCCAGCCAAAGTCATCGGGCGGCGAAACCTGGATCAGGGCGACATCGATCGGCATTTTATGGCTTTTGAAGAGCGCGGGCACGTCCGACATGTTCATGGGGGTCACGAACCGGCGGTTGTTGAGGAAGTGCTTGGAGCCGGCCGATCCCAGGTACATGTTCCGGATGGTCATCAGGTCTTCGGTCTTGTTGGCCACAGCGCTGAGCGGACTCGACTCCTGGCTCATCATGCGCACCACTTCGAGCCCGGTGAACCACTGCGCCTTGTTGACCAGGGTTCGGACCAGTTCCTGAGGTTCTCCGCATGCGGATCCGATGAAGACGCGCTGTCCTGATTTGATCATGCGGATGGCAGATTCGACATCGCGCATTTTTTCGATATATCCGTCGGCCCAATAGAGCGATTCAGCCATTATCCAATCTCCCCAACATGTGGTGGATGTCAATGAAGGTCTTTCGTTGCGGCCTGTGCAGCTTGTCGAGCGTCATTGTGTCGGTCGCCCACGCGAATGCCCTCCGTCACTGTGCATGGCAACAAAAAAAGCCGCCGGCCGATCGGCGAAAGCCGGCCGACCGGCGGCGAACCAGTGAGCCCTGCGGGCAACCATGCAGGATAGGAGGGTATTGTAGGGCAACAATATAGCGGGCCCACTGGAACCATATGACCTCAGCGGCTATAACCGCTTGTCATCAATAATAATTACGACTGCACCCCTTCGCCGTCCTCCGGCTCAATAATGAACCGGCAATCGGCGACTGTGGCACCCTGCCCTTCAGCATGCACCAGCAGCGGGTTTATATCCAACTCTTTTATCTCGGGATTGTCAACCACTAGATCGGAGAGACAGACCAACATCCGCTCTACGGTCTCCACATCGCATTTGGCATCTCCACGAAAACCGTCCAACAGTGCATACCCCTTGGTACCGCGCACCATGAACCGTGCGTTATTTCGGTTGATGGGCGCCAGCCGGAAGGTCACATCCTTGAACACCTCGACGGAGATACCGCCGGTGCCATACATGAGCAGGTGGCCGAATTTTGGATAACGGGTAGCGCCAAGGATCACCTCGGTGCCTTTGGACGCCATCTTCTGCACCAATACGCCTTCGATCTGTGCTTCGGCGTTGTAGGCTTTGGCGCTGTCCACGATGGTCTCAAATGCCATTTTTACGGCATCGGCGTCCACGATGTTGATCTTCACGCCGCCGGCATCGGATTTGTGGATGATCTGGGGCGAGACGATCTTCATCACTACCGGATACCCCATGTCATCGGCCAGTTTGACCGCCTCGCCGGCGGTGGTGGCCAACTCGGTGGGCAGGACGTTGAATCCGTAGCACTCCAGCAGTTTGGTGCCCTCCAGTTCGCCGATGTAGGTCTTCCCTTCGGCGATGCAGGTTTCGATGATCTTGCGGCCGCACGGCTTGTTCTGTTTCAGTTCATAAGGGGCAAGTTCCTGCCGGTTGAGCCACTTGGAGTAGCGGTAGAGCGCACCAAATGCCTTGGCGGCGTTTTCCGGAAAACGGTAGACCGGCACACCGTTTTCCTGCAGGTACTGGACGCCGTTCGATACGTCGATAATGCCCATAAAACAGCATAGAATGGGCTTGTGGGAGCGGCGTGCGATGCGCACGATGGCTTCGGCCGTGCCCATGGCGTTGGTCATGGATTGGGGGGTCAGGATCACCATAGCGCCGTCCACGCCTTCGTCGCGGATCACTGCGGCGAGCGCGTTTTCATAGCGGTCGTGGGCGGCGTCACCAATCACATCCACCGGGTTGTGGAAATTGGCCGTGGAGGGCAGGTGGCTCTTCAGGGTTTCGACGGTCTCATCGCTGAATTTGGCCAGCTCGAGTCCCGAAACCACGGTCATGTCGGTGGCCACGATGCCAGGTCCCCCGGCATTGGTGACGATGGCCACACGGGGTCCCAAGGGCACCTTGCGGCGCAATTTTCCGAGGGCATTCTCGTTTTTGTAGGCAAAGGCCGCCGCGAAATCGAACAACTCGTCGATGGAATCCACACGGATAATTCCGGACTGGGCGAAGATGGCGTCATAGACCGCTTCGGAGCCGGCCAGCGATCCGGTGTGGGAGGCGGCGGCTTCGGCACCGGCGCTGGTGCGGCCGGATTTGATGACCAGAATGGGTTTGGGCTGGAAATCACCGCCTGTGATCTCCTTGGCGGCCTCGATGAAGGCCTGACCGCGCTGAAGCTCTTCGACGTAGATCATGATCACTTCGGTTTCCGGATCTTCATGGAAATACCGCAGCAGATCCACTTCGTCCACGTCGGCCTTGTTACCGATGGAGATAAACTTTGAAAAGCCGAAATCGCGGTCTGCAGCAAAATCCAGTACCGCAGTACACAGGGCGCCGGATTGGGACATGAACGATACGTTGCCCGCTTCGGGCATGCGGGCGGAAAAGCTGGCATTCAGGCTGACATCGGCGGCCGGATTGATCACGCCCAGGCAGTTGGGTCCAACCAGGCGCACGTTGGCCTCCCGACACATCTCGACGATCTTGTTCTCCATGGCAAGGCCTTCGCCGCCGACCTCTTTGAAACCGGCCGAGACGATGACGATGCCTTTTACGCCTTTTTTAATGGCGTCCTGAACCGCCTTGACCGCCAGCTTGGGGGGCAGGATGATCATGGCCAGATCGGGCGCTTCGGGTAGTTCGTCGATGGACGCATAGGCCCGCACACTTGAAATGGACTTGGCCTTGGGGTTGACGGGATATAGCGTTCCCTGGAATCCACCTCTGAGAATGTTCACAAAAATGTCGTGCCCCACCTTTCCGGGAGCGGTGGAGGCACCGACGACAGCAACTGATTTAGGGGAAAATATGGGATCTAAGTCTCTCATGGTTCCTCTTTGGAATAGCTGTGCCTACGTATTTTACAGTTTGACCCACAGAACGCACAGATTCATAGGGTTGGCAAATAATTATACCGCTGGTGCCGCTTTCGCCTTCCCAGGTACAGGAAAGGCCCATCAGTCGGCCATTCGTCTACACTTCAGTCCCGTTCTACTTACATCCAACATCAACGCGCAATTTGCCGTCCCAGCTCCCCTCAGGCTGTTTCAAGCATATCAACAAAGTTTAATATTGGTGATTACTATAAAAAACTAAAGCAAATCTTGGAAAAAGTCGTTGCCTTTATCGTCAACCAAAATAATGGCTGGAAAGTCTTTTACCGTAATTCTATAAATTGCCTCCATACCCAATTCCGGGTATTCAATCAACTCTTTATGTGTAATGCACTCCTTGGCCAGACGGGCTGCCGGCCCGCCAATGGACCCCAGGTAAAACCCGCCGAATTTTTTACATGATTCGGTCACAACCGCAGATCGGTTGCCTTTGGCCAGCATCACCATAGACGCGCCGTGGGCCTGAAAAATCGGCACATATGGATCCATACGGCCGGCTGTGGTGGGACCGAATGAGCCGGACGCATATCCCGGCGGCGTCTTGGCCGGTCCGGCGTAATAGATAATATGATCCTTCAGATACTGGGGCAGCCCCTGGCCGCCGTCCAACCGTTCTTTGAGTTTGGCGTGGGCGATATCACGGCCCACGATGATGTCGCCGCTGAGCAGCAAACGGGTGGCCACCGGATACTTTGTCAAAATGGCGCGAATCTCTTCCATGGGCTGATTGAGGTCGATTCTCACCGCCTCTTCATCCGCTTGGACCGATGCCGGCAGGTACTGCCCCGGATTGGTCTCCAGCCGCTCCAGAAAAATACCGTCTTTGGTGATTTTAGCCTTGATGTTGCGATCGGCGCTGCAACTGACACCGATACCGATGGGGCAGGAGGCGCCATGCCGTGGCAGCCGGACCACCCGAACGTCATGACAGAAATATTTCCCGCCGAACTGGGCGCCGATGCCCAACTTCCTGGAGCGCTCAAGCAACTCGGCTTCCAGCTCTACATCCCTGAAAGCGTGCCCGCCCGCACTGCCGCTGGTGGGCAGGGTATCGAGATATTTGGCCGAAGCCAGCTTGACCGTTTTGAGGTTGGTCTCTGCCGAAGTACCGCCGATGCAAAAAGCCAGATGATAGGGCGGACAAGCGGCGGTGCCCAGGGTCTTCATCTTGGCCACCAGAAAGTCCACCAGGGTATCCGGATTGAGGACCGCCTTGGTCTCCTGGTACAGATAGGTTTTATTGGCCGACCCGCCGCCCTTGGCCAACATGAGAAAGCTGTAAGCATCCCCGTCGGAGGAGAAGATATCGATCTGCGCCGGCAGGTTGCAGGCGGTGTTTTTTTCCTCATACATGGTCAGGGGCGCGTTCTGGGAATATCTGAGATTGGATTGGGTATAGGCGTTGAAGACCCCTTTTGAGAGCGCTGCCTCATCCCCGCCGCCTGTCCAGACCCGCTGCCCCTTCTTGCCCATGATGATGGCGGTACCCGTGTCCTGGCACATGGGCAGCTCCATTTCGGCGGCGATCACGGCATTTTTCAGCATCTCCGTGGCGACGAAACGATCGTTTTCCGAACTTTCCGGATCTTTGAGGATCCCGGCCAGCGATGCCAGATGAGACGAACGATAGAGGTGGGAGACATCTCGGAAGGCCGCCTCAGCCAACATCGTCAAGCCTTCCGGCTCGATCTTCAGCAGCTCGTAACCGTCCAGGGTAACGGTTGAGACGTGTTGATCGGTCAACTTGCGGTAAGGCGTTTCGTCCTTACCCAACGGAAACATGGGCTGATAAGCGAACTCGGTCATCTTTGCGCTCCAAGCTGGTAAGTTTTTTATTTATTTACGCTTCAATATCAAGCGTGGGCACCAGCGCTTCGTCTGCTACACTAAAAAGGTTCGCACTATATGAAGGGGCTGGTCACAAGTCAAGAGAATAAACCTTTACAGTGATCTGACACACTTTAAGTGAATGTCGCAGGGAGCAGAAATCAAATGCTGAGTGTCAAGGAGTGGATTTGATATAGTTATACAATAAAATTGTTAAGTTACCTGTGCTTTGCACTTAAACCTGAAAACTGACTTTTGGATCACCCCCTGATCAATTTCAGAAAATTCTCGACGAGTCCGGGATTGAAGGCCGTACCGCTCTCCTTGCGCAACAGATTGATGATGAAATCGTCGGGTTTGGGCTCTTTGTAGGGGCGACGGCTGCGCATGGCATCGAACATATCGGCGATGGAGATCATCTGGCTGACGATGTTGGGCCGCCAGTTGCGGCCCATTTCGG
>JBNLAV010000137.1:0-67337 GCA_050302315.1 Desulfobacteraceae bacterium | reverse complement strand
GCCGCACCTGCTACGGTGCGGCCGGTACTCGATCTCGTTCGGCCGCCGCAATCAACCCCGCAAGCATACCGGATGAGATAAGGACGCTCCAATATGTAAGGGATAATTCCGGACGCCAATTCTCCACCGACAGATGTTAACGGCCACGGTTAACACCTGTTAACATCCTTGGGTCCCGCCAGTGCTGAAGCCTCACCTTAAAAATAAACAACCCGCTGTATTTATATCATGAATACAAACCCCACCCGTTTGGCACAACCGTTGCTCAAATGCATTTCCAGGGTCATGGATTAACAGCCGCACCAATTTACCAAGATCACTTAAGGAGGCAATATGGAATTCAAACGAACCTGGGATTCGATCGCTCGACACACCATTGCAGTGTTTTTGTTGATGCTGATGCCTGTCGCGACATCCCCTGCCTGGGCAGCCGGCGAACAAGAACGCCTGCGCGAACAGATGGACGACCTCAGGCGTCAGATGGAGGTCCTGCAAGAAAAAATCGAGCAGATGGAGGACAAAAACAAACAGCAGGAAGAGACCGCCAAGGAAATGAACCAGCGGTTGGACAAGGCTGAACTGCACACTGCTACGGACAAACTCTCCTTTGGTGTTGACCTGCGCACCCGGGCCGACAGTATCCATTACCAGGACGTACAGATGGCGCCCACTTCATTGATCAACGGCTTTTTCACCAACATCGGGATGGGAGGGTTCAACGGCGGCACCCTGCAGCAGATTCAACAGGGCATGGCCGCGATGATGGCTGGCGGCATGATTCCGCCGACGGACAAAACCGATGCCGACAATGATATCATCTACACCAACCGGCTTCGTCTGGACATGAAAGCACGCGTCAACCCGCAGCTCACCTTCGGCGGCCGCCTGGCCGCATATAAAGTGTTTGGCGACAGTACAGGGGTCAACTTCAACCAGGGCAGTATGAGCGACGTGACCATGGACGGGAATACTTCCAGCCTGCCCCATGGAGACACCTTGCGGGTGGAACGCGCCTATTTCAACTACAACACGGATTTGGGCAGCGTGCCCTTTAACATCTCCCTCGGGCGCAGACCCTCCACCGAAGGGCCGCCGCTGGAATACCGCAACAACGGTTTGGAAGGCGGATCACCGCTGGCCCACTTGATCAACTGGCAGTTTGACGGCGCTTCCGCCACCTTCGGATTGGAAGATGTCACCGGAATTCCCGGCGCCTCCTTCAAACTCTGCTACGGAGTGGGGTTCGAAGGCGACTGGGGCAATGCCACTTCATTGAGCAGCACCCAGCCCGATGTGGAAGACGTGCATATGATCGGCTTCATCGCCGAGCTGTTCGACAACGATGTCACCAGCGCGTCCCTTACCTACGCGCATGCCTTCGGTATCACCGACGGGTTCACCGGCCTGACGGTAATGCCGTTTATCGTCTCCAAACGGGATGACAACAACGATGGTGTGTTTGAGTATTACTTCGACCGCAACAGCGGCGGATACATCAGCCGCCTGGAGCCTATGACCAACATCGGAGACTGGGACGGCGCTTCCCTGCTGCTGCGCACCAATCTTGGCGAATACTGGAAAGACATCGACGTTTTTCTCTCAGGATCATGGAGCCACACCAATCCTTCGCGCCTCTCGCGCAATCCCTTCTTCGAAATCATGGGCCAGGGCCTGCTCAACTCCAATGGCGAACTGGAATCAAGGGACGGATACAGCCTCTACGCCGGCGTTATCTTCCCCATGCCCTTGGATGCCAGGCTGGGTATCGAATACAACTGGGGTTCGCAATACTGGTTGAACTTCACCGGAGCCGAAGACTCCCTGGTGGCCAGCAAACTGGCTGCACGCGGCCAGGTCTGGGAAGTATATTATCATCAGCCGATCTTTGACCCGAATTTCTTCCTGACCATAGGCGGCCAGTATTACGACTATGCGTACACCGGAAGCGGCAATCCCATCGGCAAGCCGGTAAAAATCAGCGAGCTGACCTCTCTGGACGCCCTTAACGCCGTTGTGGACGAGGTCTGGCTGGTCTACCTGTCCGCCACAGTAAGGTTCTGATGCGGCGAAAGGTGCGGATAAGGCATGTCCATGGCGCCCACAGAGCCAGACCCGTAAGGCCCTTCGACGGTTTCGGCAAGTGATGGATGACTTTCCCGAGGCCCTGTGCATCAGCCGGGTTTGGCCCCAGGTGCACAGGGTCCCGGCGGGTCGACGGCCGCTTGTTCTGGCCGGCAAGCCCTGCCGTGTAGGCGAATCCGGATTCAAACAAGACTGTTAACACCAGATATTAACACCCATTAACATCTTTAACACAGCTTGGCGGCCACACCATGGGCGAATAATTTTTTATGGTGAATATTCAAATAGTTACATCATCGAAGATTCGGTTCCGAATGCTGGCATATGGGTTGCAGAACCACTGAATAAACTTGTGAAACAAAGGGCTTCCCCTAAAAAGAGGGCCAATTCCAATTTCAACAAGCAAAAAGGAGTGCTGACATGATGAAGCGTATTTCAACGGGGCTGGTGGCCATGCTGCTCATTTTCATTTTTATCGGACCCGTCTGGGCATTGGAAAAAGGCAACAAGCGTAAGGGTAAATACACCTATCGCAAAGTTTACAAATCCTGTATGACCCGCGGTGAAGTGGATTCGCCGCGCCCGGTGATCAACCCGGACGCCAAAACGCGTGCCCAATGGACCCGGGTTTTCGAAAAAGGAGATTTCGAGCAATTTGGCTGCCAACAGGAGTGGCAGGCCTTGAGTGAAAAGGATCTCGGCAATATTTACAGCTATTTGTGGGAATTTGCCGCCGACTCGCCCACTCCGGCGAAATGCAAGTAGAAGCTATCCCAAATAAATCTGTTGCCCCAAACCGGGTGTTGGTGCCGCTTTAAAGATTTGGCGGATGGGCGAGGTTGCCCGGAGGCGGCCTGTCCGAGGATTAGCTGAGCGCCGGCACCCTGCCTGCCTATTGCCGGGTTCGGAACAGGCAAAAAGGGTATTGCTGGTGCGCAATACCCTTTCAGAATGCCCAGGGCGAAGATCGACCTGCCGCATGGAAGCTAGGCGACTTGACGCTCCTCAAGAATTTTGCCGCGGGTGCTGACCACCACTTGGCTGACCGGCATCTGGCTGCCCGATTTTTCGCGTCCCTTCAGGACCATCATGGGCAGACCCGAGCAACACGGCACTTCCATGACCACGGTGGTCAGGCTCTTGATTCCCGAGGTTCTGAAGATCGCATCGAATTTGTCGATATATTCATCGGCATCGTCGAATTTGGGACAGCCGATCATGATCACTTTGCCCTGCAGCAATTCCTGGTGCAAGCTGGGGAACGCCACGGGAACGCAGTCGGCCACCACCAAAAGATCGGCGCCTTTCAAAAAAGGCGCATGGGGAGGTACCAGCCGAATCTGAACCGGCCAGTGGGAGAGGGCCGACGCCTGGCCATCCACGGGCTGCGACTGGATCCGGGACGAAGGGCATGGGCTGAAGCTCTGAATCTGGGTGGAGGGGCAGCCGCAGGGCATGGATTTTTGCTGCGGTGTCTCCTGGGATTTCTGCTCCGTCAAGTGGGCTTCAACGGCCTCTTCATCGAAGGCTTCGGCTTCGCGCTCGACGATCTGAAGCGCATCTTCCGGGCACTCGCCGATGCAGGCCCCAAGCCCGTCGCACAGGTTATCGGAAATCACCTTTGCTTTTCCGTCCACGATGGCCAATGCGCCTTCGGCGCATCCCAGAATACACTGCCCGCAACCGTTACATCTTTCTTCATCAATTTCTACGATTTTACGTTTCACTTTCATGGTATCACCTTTTGTCTTCTAGCATCCATTATGCCTTCTCTGCTGATTCTTTCGCAGCCCGCGACTCTGCATCCACAACGATGCCGAATTCACGCTGCTTGCCCTCGACACCCGATGTTTTCTTCAGGCCGATGAGCTCGCACACCTGATCGATCAGTGGCGGGGGCGCCTTGAGGTCATTCAAGATAGACCGCGCCACCGGAGCGGCTGCACTATCATCGTCGGCGTCAAGATCCCAGAGCAATGCGGTGATCAGAACCACTGGCAACTTGGCCTCCGCATCGCTGCTCTTTGCAATCTCCTCGGCATGCCGTGCCCGGCGGGTGATGTGGCCGATGCGCTTGAAATCGGTCTTCAGGTGCCGTTTGACGGCCACGGCCACCCGGTCCTTGAGCAGATCCTCCTGCTGTGCCACCAGTTCGGGAGGCAGGTCGCCGAGGCACTGCTCGGCATACTGGCAATAAGCGGCACATCCGAAATCCATGTTGGGATTCACAAAGCGGTGCCCGCACTGCCCACATCGCCGGGTGGTGTCGTCCTTGAAAAATTCCACCAGGCTGCTGCACTTGGGACACTTAACGTCAAAAACCGCGTCTTCCTTCCAGTATTGGGTGTCTTGTCCCGGGCATTTCATGATGGATCTCCTGCTGTTGCTGTATCCGGTGCGGCCCCGTCGGGGCCGCACCGCTTATTGGGAGCCACTATGGCGTATGGCTTGCGGCTTATCCCAAAATGGCCTTCAGGTCACCTTCTGCTGTTTCCCCGATCGGCATGATGTTGAAGTTCTCCACCAGCACGTTCAGCACATTGGGGCTGATAAAGGCCGGCAGACTGGGCCCCAGGCGAATGTCCTTGATACCCAGGTGGAGCAGGGTCAGTAGAATGACACACGCCTTCTGCTCGTACCAGGAGAGAATCATGGACAGCGGCAGATCGTTGACCCCGCACTCAAAGGCTTCGGCCAGGGCAACAGCAATCTTGATGGCCGAGTAGGCGTCATTGCACTGCCCCACATCCAGCAGGCGGGGAATACCGCCGATGTCGCCAAGGTCCTTGTCGAAGAACCGGAACTTGCCGCAGGCCAGGGTCAGGACCACACAGTCATCGGGAACCTGCTCCACAAACTCGGTGTAGTAGTTTCGACCGGCTTTGGCGCCGTCGCAGCCGCCCACGAGGAAGAAGTGGCGGATCGCCTTTGCCTTGACGGCGTCGATCACCTGGCCGGCAACGCCCATGACGGCATTGCGGCCGAAGCCAACCATGACGGTCTTGCCGTCTTCGTCCGCGGCAAATCCGGGCATGGAGAGCGCTTTCTCGATGGCCGGGGCAAAGTCTTTGTCGGCGATGTGCTGGACGCCGGGCCACCCCACCAGGCCGGTGGTAAAGATATTGTCCTTGTAACTGTCCCTGGGTTTCTGGATACAGTTGGTGGTCATAATGATGGCACCGGGAAAGGCGTCGAATTCCTTGGCCTGGTTCTGCCAGGCAGTACCGTAGTGGCCGTAGAAATGGCCGAATTTTTTCAGTTCCGGATAGGCGTGGGTGGGCAGCATCTCGCCATGGGTATAAATGTTGATGCCTTTGCCTTCGGTCTGCTTCAGAATCAACTCAAGATCCTTGAGGTCGTGGCCGGAGACCAGGATGGCTTTGCCGCCTTTGGCTCCCAAAGGAACCTGGGTCGGTACAGGATGACCATACGTGCCGGTGTTCCCGGCATCGAGCAGCTCCATGGCGCGCAGGTTGACCTCGCCGCATTTCAAGGCGAGCCCCACCAGTTCGTTGACGCCCAGGGAGTCATCCAGGGACGCGGCCATTGCCTCGTGGATAAAGTCATAAATGCTCTCATCCTCCTGCCCCAGGATGCGGGCATGGTCGGTGTAAGCGGCCAGTCCCTTGACACCGTATATGAGCAACTCACGCAGGCTGCGGATATCTTCGTTAAGATCTTGATTGGTCATGATGCCCACGGACTGCCCCTGGGTCACCATCCCGGCTTTGTCCGCGGCCGGTGAAAAATCGGCCGGCCCACCCGGCAGTTGTGAGGCATCGACCTTGGCTTTGAGCTGGTCGCGGTATTCAATCCCTTGCTTGATCAGGGCCACAAACCGATCGGGGTCGAAATCCACGTTGGTCAGGGTGGAGAAGATCGCCTCACAAGCGTACTTGTTGACCTGCGGATCGCTGATACCGGATTTTTTAGCGGCCACCGCCACCTGGGAAAGCCCCTTGACCGTGTACATCAACAGGTCTTGAAGATCTGCCGTTTCAGGTTGCTTGCCGCATACGCCGATTTTGGTGCAACCTTCACCCTTAGCCGTCTGTTCGCATTGATAACAAAACATTCTGTTGCCTCCTTGAAAAATAGTAAGTTGTATTGTTTTAATGCCAAGCACTTTTTGTCATTTTAGGATTCTTGGTACCGCAATTGAACCCGCCTTGCCTTGACCTAAGTCAAAGTGCCTCTTTTTTCATTAACTGGCCAAAGATATAGCGAAAAATTATCAGCTGTTCCTTGACTTGAATCAATTTTTGAACAAAAATCGGACCATTCGATCACATGCCTCGCGTCAGCGGGCAAATGGCGGAAACCATCGCAAAGGGATAACATGGACAATCTGATCAGCATCATGGCCGACACACCGCTCTTTGGCGGATTGTCGGAAGAGCAGCTTTACCAGATCAGGGGCATCTCTCAGGAAAAAAACTACAAGCGCGGTGAAGCGATCTTCTGGGAAGGTGACCCGGGTATCGGATTTTATGTAGTGGTCGGCGGCCAAGTCAAAGTATACAAGACGTCGTCGGAAGGCAAAGAGCAGATTCTGCACATCTACGGCCCGGGGCACCCCATCGGTGAAGTGCCGGTCTTTTCCGGCAGCCGCTTCCCTGCAAATGCGATGGCCATCGAAAAAAGCAGATTGCTTTTTTTCCCGCGCAATGACTTTGTCGACCTGATCTCCAAGCATCCCTCCCTCGCACTCAACATGCTGGCCATCCTAAGCGTCCGTCTGCGCCAGTTCACGGTACAGGTCGAAAATCTCTCTCTCAAGGAGGTGCCGGCCCGGTTGGCCTCTTATCTTATTTACCTTTCCCAGGAGCAGGAAAGTATGAAGACGGTCACCTTGCCGATTTCCAAGGGCCAGCTGGCCAGCCTCCTGGGTACGATTCCCGAAACCCTGTCCCGGATCTTCAACAAGATGACCCTTCAGCATCTCATCACAGTCCAGGGCAGTAAAATCGTATTGACAGACAGAAAAGGTATAGAAGATTTGGCGTCGAGCGGCCGACTGGGTGAGTAGGGCATAAACATGCCCAACAGCGGTGGGTCGCACCACTGTTGGGCAAATTAATTCGATGTCAGCCTTTGAGCGCCTTGAGCTTTGCGCTCAGCAACTGAATGTGGCCCATCTCCTCTTTGATGATATCATCCAGCCGACCGCGCCCCAATTTTTCCGGTACGGCGTCACGCATTCCGACGTAGAAAACGATGGAATCCTTCTCCGCAACGACGGCATCCTTAAGAATAGCCTCCATGGACGATGTATCCATCTCCTTTTCGAAAAAAACGCGGGTATCGGCAAGCGCCTTCAAATAACGGGTGGCTTCGCCCTCAGGGTCAAAAACCGTGACCGACTTTTCACTCGAGGTCAAGGTTGATCGCATGCCGGCGAAGGTCTTTTCATGATCTTCCTCCATGGCCGCAAGTTTGAGCAGAAAGTCTTTGGATCCCTGATCCGATACGGCTTCTGCTGCCGATCTGTAAAATTTGGCGCCATTGCGCTCCAACTGCTCGGCGATCTCGAAAATATCGTCCGCGTTAAAATCGTACATCATGCAAACAGGCTCCTTTCAAAAATAGAAACAGATTATCGACCGTGCACAGCGAACCCGCCGCACAGGGTTTGGCACCATGCTCATCCCTGTACGCCCGATCGCTCAAGACTGCTTCAACTTACACTCTTTGTCCCACTCCGGGCAAGCCTCTTCCATTGATGTGGTGTATTGGGCCATGCATTCACCGCAATCCATTTCCACGTTGGGAACATCCCCGTAGCGTTCCTTGAGTTCCTCTTCCGTCAAGTGGGTCGCGAAGCTGCAGCCGCATTGGGGACATGCCGTGGTCACCTGATAGCGTTTCTTGGTCATCCTCTTCCTCCGGTTAAAAGTTGAAAAAAAGTTATGCGATCGCCTGAAGACTTGCCCCGTATTGGATTCAACCCAAGCATTCCAGATAGCCTCGAAAGTGAAAGGATATGTCGAACGGATATCGTCAATCCGATCCATCCAGCAATGCGTTGATTTGGTCTTCGGGCAGCACCTTGTCATCCAACGCCACCTGGCGCACGGTCTGGCCTCGTGAATGCGCCTTCTTGGCCAGTTCGGCGGCGCGGTCGTATCCGATGTGGGGTACAAAAGCGGTCACCAGCGCCAAACTCTTTTCGATAAAGGCCTCGCAACGGACTTTGTCGGCCGCCAGATCCCGGATGCACTTGTCGGTCAGCATGCGCGCCGCACCGGCCAGCAGGCGGATACTTTCCAGAATATTATGCGAAAGGAGCGGCAGGGTTACGTTGAGTTCGAAATTTCCCGACTGCCCGGCCAGGGTTATGGTGGTATCGTTGCCCATGACCTGGTAGGCGATCTGGATCACCGCTTCCGGAATCACCGGATTCACCTTGCCCGGCATGATACTGGATCCCGGTTGAAGGGCCGGCAATTGGAGCTCGCCGATACCGCAGCGCGGGCCGGATCCAAGCAGCCGGATATCATTGGCAATCTTGACCATGCTGACGGCCAGGGTTTTGAGCGCGCCGCTGGTTTCCACCACAGCATCCTGGGCCGCCTGCGCCTCAAAGTGATTGGCCGCCTCCCTGAATTGGATGCCGGTGTGCCGGGAGATGCCGGCAATCACCCGGCCGGCAAACGAAGGGTGGGTATTGAGACCGCTACCCACGGCGGTTCCGCCCAAGGCCAACTCGATCAATCGCGGCATGGCGGACCGGACTCTCTCGAGGCCCAGTTCAACCTGCCGGAGATAACCGGAAAAGGTATCACCCAACGACATGGGAACAGCATCTTGAAGATGGGTTCTTCCGATCTTGCGAATCGCATTGAAGGTTGAGCGCTTCTCCGCAAGATGTCGGTGAAGATAGGTCAATGCAGGCTTGAGCTCCGCCTCGATGGCCATGGCGGCCGCCACGTGCAGCGCCGTGGGCATCACATCGTTGCTCGATTGGCCTAAATTGACGTGATCATTGGGGTGAACCGGACTCCGTCCCCCCCTGACCCCCGTAAGCATCTCATTGGCTCGGGAGGCCAGGACTTCATTCATGTTCATATTGGTGGAGGTTCCCGAGCCGGTTTGAAACAAATCCACCACGAATTGATCGTCCCAGCGGCCATCCACAACCTCCTGGGCGGCGGCGCAGATCGTGCGCGCCACCTCCCCGTCCAGGAGGGACAACGCCTCATTGGCCTGGGCAGCATGCAGCTTGATCAAAGCCAACGCGTGGATCAGGGCCCTTGGCGGCTTCAAACCGCTGTTAAAGAAGTTGTCGGCGGCACGCTGGGTCTGGGACCCGTAATGGGCGTTCTGGGGGACCCGTACAACACCCATGCTGTCCTGTTCCCGGCGATATTGCGCCTTGTCTCCCGGTTGGCTCATGAGGGTATTCCATTCCGGCTCGGATCGCCAATCAGTGGTTTGAAGTTACGCTGGGTACCGCTCCACGGTGTCTCTCAGTTGGTTGATTTCGATTCCCAAGCTCACACATTGCTTGCCCATCAGGCACAGCTCCGCATCCCCGTTTTCCAGGAATGTCCTGACGTGGTGGCTATCTTTCTTAAGGGCCACCACCCATCGCTGCTCGCTTGCGTCGAACTCGACATCGACATCGATTCCGCACTCGCCGATATCGGGATAGATTTCTACTATTTTTGAGCACAATTCTGATTTGCTGATCATGGTGTCCTCCCATCCATAGTAAATTTTTTATGGTACCACTATAATCACTCTTGCTTGATTTCAAAATCGTACGATCGGATTGCAGCGCTCCAACCAGACGGTTGCGCCAATTGTCCCGTTATCGCCTGGCCTGTCCCTCATGCGGCGGCAGCTTTACTGAACCAATAATCCTTTTGACAACAGAACCTTATAAATCTATAGTGGGTGTGTTTCAGCAAACGGCAGCATGGGGTGCGTTGGCATGCGGTCTATTTGAAGGTAGTGAAAAAACGCATCCTTAACCGACCGCCATAACAGCAGCACAGAATTGATAATAGATGAAAATCAACCCGGTATCCTTTCGAAAAGCCATGGAGGCCATCTCCAGCAAGCTCCGTCGAGGAAAGATCACCCGTGACGATCTGTTCATCGGCGAGGTGTTAAAGCGCAGCGGCCTCATTACGGAGCTTCAACTCAAGACCGCCCTGGACCATCAACGGCAGACACTGCTCAAAGAGGGTCGTGCGGTCAGATTGGGACGCATCATCGTCGGCCTGGGCTATGCGCCCGAAGCCGATATTATCCGGGCCATCAATGCCGAATACCAGATCGAGGTCACGACACTCACCGATGATATCCGTCACCTGCTCTCAAAAAAATACGGCACCCAATTCGATCGGCTGCCGCGCGCCCGCATTCCGATGTGGCTTCAGATGGCGGTGGCCACCACTTTTGTATCAGTGATTGCCGTGATCATCCTGAGTTTATCGGTACTCGATAAACAAAAGGAACGGCTCTACGAGCAAACCGTTCGCATGGGAACGGTCTCTTTGAACTATTTTGCCAACAACGCCAAGTTCCCGCTGCTGGAGGAAGATATTCTGCGCCTCAACACACTGATCAAAGAGGCCTCGAAAGTCGAAGGATTGCGCTATGCGCTGATCACCGACAGCCATGAGAAAATTAAAGCCCATACCGACGTCAATCTCATCGGCCTGCCCTTCAAGCATTTTGTGGAAAACCCGGAACTGACCCAAACGGGTGAAGTCACCTATTACACCTATCGCCAGACCGGCGGTGACCGGCTGCTCAACCTTTACCGGGCCATAAGAATAAAAAACAAGCATCTGGGCTATGTCCATGTCGGTATATCGCTGGATTTCATTCAGGATTTGATCGTTCAGGAACGCGTTTCCATCATTCTGTCCACTCTGGGCGTAATTTTAATTGGCCTGGTAATCGCCGTGCTTTACGGATTTCGATTTTCAAACCCCATATCGGAGATCGTCAAGGCCACGGACGAGATCGGCCGGGGGAACTACCAGTACCGGGTTCCCTTGAAACGCAATGATGAACTCGGCAATCTGGCCATCGCCTTTAACCGCATGAGCCAGGAGCTGTGGAAAAATGCCATGACCCAGAAGTCCTTTGGCAAATATGTGGGCACAGAGGTCCTCGATCTGATCCTGGCCAACCCGGAGACGGATTGGCTCAAAGGCACCCGCAATGAGGCGACCGTTGTTTTCGGCGATGTTCGCGGTTTCACTTCATATGCCACGGAAAAGGCGCCGGAAGAGGTGGTGGAGGCGCTCAATGCCTATCTGGAAATATCCACCTCCATCATTATCCAATATGGCGGCTACATCGACAAGTTCATCGGGGATGCGGTCATGGGGGTGTTCGGCGTGCCGGTATTCCGCAGCGACCATGTGGAACGCGCCGCGCGAGCGGCCATGCAAATTCAAACGACCTTGCAGCAGGAGAGCCTGAAGGGCAATACGCTGCTGGCCAGTGTTGGCATCAGCATCCACAGCGGTATCGTGGTGGCCGGAAATGTCGGATCACAGTCCAAGATGGAATATACCGTCATCGGAGACACCGTCAACGTCGCAGCGCGTCTGAATGCCCTTGCCGCTGCCGGCGAAATAGTGGTCAGCCAGCAGGTCAAAGAAAAGTTGGACCATCTGATGTCCACCGAAGCACTTGGCCCACAGAAGATCAAAGGCAAAGACCATCCTGTGGAAGCGTATCGGGTCTTGCGAATGCAGCACAAATCCCATAAGATGAACTGATATGCATCGCCTCTTTTACCCAATCCTGCTCTGCCTGTTAGCGGTAGCCGGTTGCAACGGGCTCGTTCAGCCTGACGCCGCTGCCCCGTCCACCATCGAAAACCGGCATTTCGTCATGGTTAAGGCCGGCCCGAATGACTCGCTCGTCTCTCTGGCCCGCAGCTATCTGAAAGACGGCGGAAAGGCGTGGCAAATTGCAGCATACAATGGAATCGATGCCGTAGCCCCCGGGCAACAGGTGGTCATACCGTTGCAACCGCTCAACCCGAACGGCATCTATATCGACGGCATACAAACCGTACCCGTCCTGTTCTACCCACGGCTCACCAGCGCCCAGACCGATTCCAAAGCAGTCACGGCTGAAGCGTTCCAGCGCCAGATGCGATACTTGAACGTGAACGGGTTTGTGACGGTAACCCTCGATCAGTTTTATGCGTTTTTATCTCAGGGGGACCAGCTTCCCCCGCTGTCTGTCATCGTGACATTCGACACCACCCACAGTTGGGCTTATGAAGTCGCATACCCCATCCTCAGCGCCAGCGGAATGAAAGCCGCTTTCTTTGTACGGCCGGAAGAAGTCGGAGAAAAGGACCGGCTAACATGGCGGCAACTGGCAGAGATGACGGCCAATGGCATGGATATCGGTCTCTACGGACCGGTGATAAAACCGCCGGACAAGGAAGATGTAAAGGCCTATTTTGACGCTATTGAAAAGAAATTCTCCGATCCCAAACGTTCCATGGCCAAACGAATCGAGCGTCCCTGCCGCTACTTTGCATTTGCGGAAGGAACCAGCAACGACCTCATCATTTCCATACTCAAAAAGCACGGTTTTCGAATCGGATTTACGCGTAAGGGGGGAGCAAACCCCTTCTATGCAGATAATTTCAAAATTCGGCGATCCATCATTCTCGGCAGTGATACCATGGAGAAATTTCGCCAATATCTCATCACATTTCGATCCTTGGAGTTGAAATGAAATCGGTGCGGCGTTTTCTCATAACGGCGGCGACTGCAATGACTCTATGCGGTTGCGCATCGACATGGCAAAATTTACAGCAGATGGTATCTCCGCCGCCGCCCCAAGACTTCAGAGGAAAGGCACGCGATTTCGAGGCTGCGGGGGAATTGCGGCAGGCGCTGCTGACTTGGCGCGTGGTCGCAGAACTCAACAAAGATGACGCCGAAGCCGTCGAGGCTGTTCGAGCCCTCGAAAACAAGCTTCGCCAATCCGCCCAACACCACTACCAGCAAGGCCTGACATTCTACCAGTCCGGCGATTACCGCAACGCCATGCAACGTTTTCTGATCACCCTCCGGTATCAGCCAGATCATGATAAGGCGCTTTACTATCTCAAGGTACGGCTGCAAAACAGAGAACAGGCCACCTACCAGGTTAAACCCGGCGATTCATTCAGCCGTATTGCATTGAAGTTTTACAAAGATGCCACCAAAGCCTACATGATCGCATATTTCAATGATCTGGATCCCCGAAACCCGCTGATGATCGACACCCCTCTTTTGCTGCCCGCATTGGATTCGAACTTCATTCAACCCCGATCCGACATAAATGAGATGCTGGATAAAGCCCGGAAGGCGTATGAGAACAAACAATATCACAGCGTCTATACCCTCGCCCAAAAAATCGAAGAAGAAGACCCGGGGCACTCCAAGGCGCGCCGCCTGGCCGATGCCGCGCACCTTGATGAAGGCCGGCGGCTACTCGAGCAAAACCGGTTTACGGCAGCCCTGGATCATTTCAAACAGGTCAGTTCATCCCACAAAGACCGTAATCGGGCCATCGCCGATGCTCGCGCCCAAATCCGACAACTGGCCGTGGAAGATAAACTGCAAGAGGCCCGGGCGAAACTGCGCGCCAACGAATGGCAGAGCGCATTTAATCTGGCCGAAGAAATCCTGGCCCATGACCCCGGCAATCCCCAGGCCAGCATGTTGTTCAGCAATGCAGGTTATAATATCGGAAAACAGATGCTCGATCGCGGCAAAGTGGTAGAGGCGGCCGAGTTCTTGAGCCGAATCGATCCCTCCTATGAAGATACGGGCCAGTTGCTGTCACTGGCACGCTCCCGTATGCGGGCCATGGCCGAATCCCACTACCGTGACGGGGTCAAGCATTTTATCAACGAGGATCTTGCTTCCGCCATCGAAGACTGGCAGAAGGCCCTGTCGCTCAACCCCGATCATCCCAAAGCGCGTCAGGACATAGAGAACGCGCAGCGGCTGTTGAATAAATTGCGGTCCTTCGATTCCAAAGACAAAGGGACGCCATGAGACAGGGCAGCCCGTGAAATTTAATCTTACGCCCCTTTTCAAACCCAAAACCATGGCAGTGGTGGGCGTATCTCTGAGCAACCACCGCCATCCCGCCAATGTGATTTATCACAAGCTATTGCTGCGCTACCCGGTTTCGGTCTATGCGGTGAACCCCGGAGGCGGCATGCTTCAACGTGAAAAGGTGTATAAGCGCATCTCGGACATTCCGGAAAAAATCGATCACGCGGTGGTCGCCGTCCGGGCCGAATTCGTTGAAAAGGTCATGAAAGCGTGTATCGCGTCCCATGTCGGCAGCGCCACGATCATCTCCGGAGGGTTCGCCGAAAGCGGGCAGAACCAGCTGCAGGAGCGGATCGCGAATATGGCCGCCAAAGCCAAACTTCCCTTTATCGGTCCTAATTGCCTGGGCATCTATGCCCCTGAAAGGTTCGACACCTTTTTCCTGCCCGGTGAACGCCTGGTGAGACCATCCAAAGGAAATGTGGCCTTCGTCAGCCAAAGTGGCGGCGTGCTCGTGGATCAACTGGTCAAGTTTTCCGGACAGGGCATCGGCGTGTCATTGGCCGTCAGTATCGGCAACAAGGCGCTGATACAGGAAACCGGACTGCTCGCCTATCTGGCCAGAGACAGCAGCACACGGGTGATCGCATTTTATATTGAAGGTTTCGAACCCAATGGGGGGCGGCATTTTGTCCAGGCAGCCGCCAGATGCGGCAAGCCGGTTGTGGTGCTCAAATCCGGCAAAAGCGCCTCCGGACAGCGGGCTGTTGCGAGCCATACCGCTTCTCTGGCCGGCGACTATTCCGTCTTCTCCCAGGTCATGGCCCAGTTCGGTATCGCCGAAGCCAAAAACGAGTATGAATTGATCTCCTTCTGTGAAGCGCTGAGCTGCTACCAGCACTCCATCTCAGGCAATGTGGGCATTGTCACCGTGAGCGGCGGCCACGGCGCCCTTTCCGTAGACACCTGCCAGCAACATGGTTTGAAGGTGCCGCAGCTACCGGCCGGATTTCGATCGACCTTGAAACAGCGGTTGAGCAAAAGCATCCAATCCATCGCCTCGCTGGCGAATCCAATCGATTTGACGGGCAGCGCCATGGATGAGGACTTCATCGCAGCGGTGGATGCCCTGAGCACCGCCGAAGAGATCGATTGCGTTCTGGTCCTGCTATTGCCTTACTCTCCCGGAATCTCCTCTGACCTGGGCGCGCGCCTGGGACATGTCTATCGCAGACGCGGTAAACCCCTCGTTGCCTACGTGCCCCACGTGGAGAAATACCGCATGCTGATCGAAGGTTTTGAACTAAACCGGATCCCTGTATCCGACGCCATCGAAGGCGCGGTCCTGATGGTGGAGGCATTAAGAAGATGGCAGCCGTGCTGAAAAAAGAGATCCGATCGATACTGGAACGATCCAAGGCCAATGGCTGGGTCCTGGAGCCGGACGCCAAGCGTATTTTGAAGCTCTCCGGCATCAACGTCCCCAGGTTCATCCTGGCCGAAACCGCGCCGGAGGCTGTAAAGGCCGCCCGATCCATTGGATATCCGGTGGTGGCCAAAGTGGTATCACCCGCCGTGATACACAAGTCCGACGTCAAAGGCGTCGAGGTGGGGATCCGCACCGACCGGGAAATCCGGACCATCTTCCATCGTTTCGCCAAAAAGAAGGCCTTTGCCGGCATGCTGGTCGAGGAGATGGCCGCCGGCCTGGAACTGATCGTGGGAGGAACCATAGACACCCAATTCGGACCGGTGGTGCTCGTCGGAATGGGCGGTACCGGAGTCGAAATCTATAAGGATACAGCCTTACGAATGGCCCCTATTCGGCCGGAAGAGGTCGCCTGCATGATCAACAGCCTCAGGGCAGGCGAACTGTTCCATGGCTTCAGGGGAGGGGCGGCTATTGACATGCAGGCCCTAATCAAGGTAATGGTCGCTTTCTCGGGCTTGATCATGAAACTGTCCGATCACATCAGCTCCATCGACCTCAATCCGGTGCTCTGCTCTGCGAGTGGTTGCGTTGCAGCAGACGCCAGGATTATGCTTTAGGCTTTCGGACCCGGGACTTCGGGGCGGGCGCGGATTGGACGCACCACCCAGCACCGGCACAAATAGCTGTTATTTAAAGGAAATAATATAAAAACCCCAATACATTTGCCAAATCATACGATTTCGACTATTTTTGTTTAGTGTTCCCAAGGCATCTACCGGCGTTGATCCTCATCTGTAGCTGAAAGCTGACGCTCGAATTGAAAAGGCTCATCTTATGCGGACCGGAAGCCGATACTAGCCTGCAAAGCGACGCAATGCGACCTTTGGCTTTGAATGCAAAGGGAACATATGCTTATTATGTTAAAGAAAACAGCTACATATATTATTATCGGTACTGTCCTGCTGATCGGGTTCTGGACAGCCGGTTGTGACCAGCCGATTTTCTTAAACGACCTCGAAGCCATCAAATCCCGCGGCGAACTGATCGTCATTACGCGCAACAGCACCACTTGCTACTACGAAGGCCCCCAGGGCCCCACCGGCTTTGAATATGATCTGGTCAAAGCGTTTGCCGATCATCTGGGGGTGAAAGTCCGCCCCATGGTTATCGAAGATGAAGTCGACATGATCGAAGCCCTGCGAAGCGGCCGGGCCGATATCATCGCCGCAGGTATTCCTTTTGGCCGCCAATCAGCCCGTTTGCTGACCTTGGGACCCGGCTATCTGGAAGTGAAACAGCAGGTTGTGGGAAGGCGCGGCGGGTTGATACCCAATGAACTCAGCGATCTGTCTCAGTCGTCGATCTGGATGACCAGCAGCAGCGACCGCTCCGATGCCCTGAAGGCCGTAAAAACGCAACATACCGACATATCCTGGAAAACGCTTCAGGATTACAGCTCCGAGGAACTGTTGCAGATGGTGTGGAATCAATCCTTGCCTCTTACCATGGTTGAGTCCCACACGTTGGCCATGAATCGCAGATACTACCCCGAACTGGTGGTCCATTTTTCGCTTGGAACCCCCAAAAAGCTCGCTTGGGCCATACACCCGCAAAGCCGCCAGCTACAGAAGGCAGTGGCCGTCTGGTTTGCCCGGACCGAAACGCGGAATTTGGTGAATGGGCTGACGGACTATTATTTCGGACACCTGGAGGATTTTGACTACGTAGACCTGGTGCGCTTTCGCCAGCGCATTCGCCAAAGACTACCCAAATACCAGGCCCATTTTGAAGAGGCGGCCTCCCAATACGGCCTCGACTGGACATTGGTCGCAGCCCAAGCGTACCAGGAGTCCCATTGGAACCCGAGGGCCAGAAGCTTCACCGGCGTGCGCGGCATCATGATGCTGACCTTGGATACCGCGAAGTCGCTGGGTCTGAAAAACCGCCTGGCCGCCAAGGAGTCCATCTTTGCCGGGACGCGGTACATGGCCAAACTGCACAGCATGGTGGGGGATGACATTCCGGAACCCGACCGCACCCTGATGGCATTGGCGGCCTATAACATCGGCTTTGGACATCTTCAGGATGCCCGTGTGCTTGCCGAACGCCTGGGCAAATCTTCGACGTCATGGCATGGCGTCCGGGCTGTTTTCCCTCTCCTCCAGAAGAAAAAATATTACCGCACCCTCAAACACGGCTATGCCCGGGGAAACGAAGCGGTGCAATACGTCGACCGCATCCGCACCTACCATAAAGTGCTGATCATGGCCATGCTGCCCCAGGGCCTTTACGGCCTGGGGGGATAACCCTGCCCCCGCAAATCATAAAGCAGAGCATCCGGGGCCAGAGGTCCCGGCCGTTGTGAACCGCAGAATTTCGAATGGGGCAATGCCCAATGTCGAAGTGTTGAGCCGCTGCGCTCCATCATCTCAATGGCAGAATACCTTACTTCGACATTATGCCGTTCCTTGTTCGATATTCATCATTCCATAGCTGCGCTTTCGCTCTATGCCAAAGCCAAGGCTCGATGATCTGGCCTGAGGACCAAGTTCTTTAACAACCATCCCTCCTCATTAAATGAATTTATCTTCACAATTTCAATTCGCGTCTTAGCTTAAGTTTATCATCAGAATGCCGATAGAGATAGTGAATCACTAAAAAAGGGGGTAAGGCCCATGAAACGATCCACAGCCAAGGCCTTTCGCATGTTCGCCCTCTTATTGTTCTCATCGACCTTCTGGAGCACCAATTCCCAAGCCGTAACACACGAACAGATCTTCATATGGATCTCCCGTCAGATGCACATAGAGTATTTTTATAGCATGCCTGAGGTTCAATACGTCAGCAAAACCAGACTACAGGAAGTATTTCAGGAATTCAGCCGAAACTCGTTCGATCGTTGGCGGATGGTGCACGGCCAGGCTGGCGCCGAAAAAATCATGGCGTCCTATCGAAACCGCCTGGTCGGCCTGTTCAACCCGAAAACGCAAATCATATATGTGGGAGATTTTCTCCAACCCTGCCGCCAGAAGGCGGTCCTGGCGCATGAAATGACCCACTTTTTCCAGCATTGGATTAACGGCCCCATTCAAAATAGAAGCTTCATCGCCGATGATCTGCGTACTATCAGAGAAATAGAAGCTTATCAGATGGAAGCCAGGTTCAAGGCGCTCTTTTGCGAACCGACCGTGCATTCGGACCTGGTCCTGGCCTTTATGTTCTATCCTTGAACCAAACGCCTGGTGCGGCAAGGAGCGGTCCCCCACTCACCCGACACCGCTGTATACCGCCTCATGGATTCGTGCGTCGCCGGAACGACTGAAGGAGTTTGACTTGCGCCGCTGTCGTCGGGCGCTGGCTGACACAGACACCCGCCATTACCAATGTCGCAGCCAGGCATTGCTGCAGAGAAAACGATTCCCCGAGTATCATCCAGCCCAGAAGAACGCTGAATACCGGAATCAGATTCACATAGGCAGAGACCTTGTTCGCCGGGATATGCTTGAGACCGAAATTGTACAGTCCGTACGCACCGATTGTAATCACAGCGCCAAGATAAAGAATCGCCATGCCGCCGGCGGGTTCAAAATGCTGCGGCAGTTGTGTGGACGGCAGCAAAAGGAAGGGAAAGAAGAATAAACATCCCCCAAAAGCTTGAATTGCTGTCAAATAGAAGGGATGGTAGCGAATCGTCAATTGCTTCAACGTAATCGTGTACCCTGTTGCGCACACCATGGCCAAAAACTCGAAAAGATTTCCCTTCACCGGATCGGGAGCGTCACTGGTGGGAGTCCCTGCCAGGGTGAGCCAGCAGACCCCCGCCACCGCCATCAATGACCCCACCCAGGTGTTAACACCGACACGCTCTTTGAGCAGCCAGGCGGCGACCAGGGCGACGAGAATCGGCAGCATGGCGGTTATCATGCCGGCCTGGGATGCGGTGGTGTTTGCGAGGGCTTTGGCCTCAAAGAGAAAATAAAGGCAAGGTTCGCAAATCGCCATAAAAGCCAAGTATTTAAAATCCCCCTTTTGGTATGTCACAAGATGCCGGTACCAGATCAGCAGGAACAGGAAGCAGATGCTGGCCACCAGCATTCGGCCGAATATGACGACCATGGGGTGATAAGCTCGGAATGCAATCTTTAACGCCACAAAAGAGCTGGCCCATAGCATCATGGCCACCAACAGGCCGATCACCGGCAGATATGGTTGAATATTAGCATGTCGCATTTTGTCTCGGACCTGTAGCCCATCATAGGGCTTTGCGTGTTATGGCTGCGCAATTATTTCCCAAACCGCCGGAATGCCGGGCTGGGCCGCAAGATGCCTTTTGCGGATGGACACGTTTTGAATCCGGTCAGGGCCGGCCAAACCAGCGCACCGCCGCTTTATGGGTTGCGGTTGAAATTCCGCATGATTAGCGCTTAATCGATATGCTGATCTATCGGCAGATGGTGATGGTTCCATTTGCTCCAACCGTCCTTGAGGCAATACACATTCTCGTACCCCATCCAGGTCAATTTCTCGGCCAATTCCAGGCTCAATGCGCATCGTTCGCCGTCGCAATAGGTGATGATGACTTGCTCCGGAGGAATCTTTGAAAAAAAATCCCCGGACCAGCCATCGAATTCATCGGGATTGAGATGCATCGCACCCTGGATATGGCCGGAACGAAATGCACCTTCAGGTCGAGCATCGGCAAACAATGCGGTGCCTTGCTCAAAATGGCGGCGGGCGTCTTCCAGAGTGATCATCCGGACCGCACCGCTCTCCCCGCCCCCCCCATCACCGTCTGGTCCGCCAGGTCCGATGGCGATGGTGTTCGGGTGAACCACATAGCCCACGCCGGCCAAAATCACGGCCGCCATCAAAACCAGGATGGCTTCTCGGATTGCTGGAATCAATTGCACCCCATCTGTCCTTCCGTGCCTCTTTTGGACCGTTCCGGTTCCACCAGGTTCTAAACGAACCGCTTAAATGGCATGAACCGTGGTCCAGATCGATTTTTGCCATGAATTCATATCCAAGGCAATTGGAATGTGAAACCAATACTCGCAATCCAACCATCTTTGTGATAAAGAGAGGGAATAATTACCAAAACGAAGCCATAAGATTCACAAGCAACCAGGGAATCCATGACCACCAGAGCACCAGCAGTTCAGAGCAACGAAGGAGCCCAGCATGACGATTGATGAAAAGCGGAAATATCCAAGGTTAAATTTGAGAATTGACGACGGCTATTTCGGCAATTTCAAACTGGCAAACAATGAGACGATTGCAGCCCCTATAGTGAACATCAGTGCCGGCGGTCTCAATATGGCGGCTCCCGAAAGCACCAGAGAGAACATCAAAGCCGGAGACCAGTTGCTGTTGACCAGTATCGCAGGTGGCGCCAACTTCGCTTTCCTGAGCGACGTGGTTTCGGAAATCCGGTGGGTCAAACAGCTCGATACACCCGGATATCTGTCCGTGGGCTGCGAATTCAAAGACCTTCCTGAAGATCTGCGGGAACAATTAAAAGCCTTTGTCGACTCCGAACGGATGACCCGCGGCCAATACGACTAATCGCCAAAACGGCCGGAGGGCCCCAGATCCTTTGTTGCCAAGGGCTTGCAGTAGGTGGACTACGGCTGCGCCCTTGGTCGCCTTGGCTCTGGGGCCCTCCGGCCGTTTTGGCTGCGCCACACTCTGACCATTATGGCACGCATATCTTATGATGTCATCCGCTTGCAGTAGATGGACTACGGCTGCGCCCTTGGTCGCCTTGGCGCTGGGGCCCTCCGGCCGTTTTGGCTGCGCCACACTCTGACCATTATGGCACGCATATCTTATGATGTCACTCGATTGCAGTTGGTGGGACTTCTGTAATCATCTCAATTTTAATGCTTCCAGGTATTGTCGAACCCGCATGATGGCATTGGCAAACAGCTTGGTGCCGGTCATGGAGGCGAACAGATCCTCCTCATTGCCGCACGCTTTGGCAAATGCGGGTCCGATCATGACGGCCGGGTCGGTGGCATCGGGGTCTTTGGACATGGCCGTGACATAGTCGTTCAGGCGCGATTTAATAATTTCAAAATAGTCGATATCCTGTCCGATCATCAGTCCGGTGGTCTCGGACAATTGTTTCGAGAAATGGTTGATGGCGTCCCAGTAAATCGCCATTATCTTGTTCTTGCGACCCGGCGTCCCTTCCAAATAGTAGGAGATCCCCCACCCCACACCGACGATCTTGAGGATTTGAAGCTCGTACTCCACGGCCGTGGCCTTGACATCCGCCTCGGGATGCAGCTGCGCCAAGAGCCATTTGATGTCATTCCGTTCGACGGCGTAATTGAAGAGATCCTCGCCGGCCTGTTCCAATGTACCTTTTTCTTGTGGTGTATCCTTCATTTTCGATAGCTTGGTCCTGGTGTCATATGGCTATTGTGCTCATAATCGGTTCCAATTTCACACTGCGGGTCAGTACCAACTATTCAGAACTTAGTAAAGGAATGATGCATACCCGCGGTGCCGCTGTCACACCGCGCGTCAGTACCAATTATTGGAAACTTAGTAGAGGATGATGGGCGCCGGCTACTCGCCCATTGATCTTTGCCAAACCAGGTATTATATGTTGGCGGGCTGAACACCTGGCCTCACACCGGCAGCCGGAGAAAAGCGCGGGTGTCCGAAGGTCTGCAAAGGTCGGTTTGGTGCTGCACAGGCCAACTTCAAGGGTATGCAGCGCCTGGTTGGAAAGGAACTGCGCCCCCCTGCAACAATGGAGGTTACCATGAATGTACGTGCGATACGCTGTTTGCTGCTGAGCCTGATTGTTTTGATGGTCACAGGATGTGGATACAACACCTTGCAAGTGATGGAGGAGGCGGTATTTAAAGCTTGGGGTGATGTTGAGTCCAACCTGCAGAGAAGGGCGGACCTGATCCCCAACCTGGTCGCGACCGTCAAGGGATATGCGGCCCATGAAAAGGAGACCCTGGAAGCCGTGGTCGAAGCAAGGGCAAAAGCGACCAGCGTTCAATTGTCCGCCAAAGATCTCGGCAATGCCCAGGCCATGCAGCAACTCCTCGATGCCCAGGGCGGTCTCTCCTCCGCATTGGCGCGACTGATGGTGGTGGTCGAGCGCTATCCCGACCTTAAAGCCAATCAGAACTTCCTTGATCTGCAGAACCAGTTGGAGGGCACTGAAAATCGCATCAATGTCGCCCGACAGCGCTATAACCAGGCCGTAGAGCAATTCAACGGCGCCATCCGAAAATTTCCGAACAGTATGACCAACAGCCTTCTGCTGCATTTGGAGCGCAAGGAGTATTTCAAAGCCGAGAGCGGTGCTCAACAGGCGCCCAAGATTAAATTTTAATCCGATCGGGTGCTATGGCTAACCGCTCAACAGGACGTGGATATTATTTTATGGCAAAGCTTATTTTGACCCTCGTGCAACGGTTGTGGGTTGTCTTCGTTGTCGTTCTGGTCATCACGCCGCCTGCTATTGCGCTGGACGTACCGCCGCTGCGAGGCCGCGTCAACGACTTGGCTGAGTTGATCCAACCTTCGACGCAGCAACAGCTGGAAGCAGCACTGACCCAGTTGGAGAAGAGCGACAGCACACAGATTGTGGTCCTGACCATCCCTTCCCTGAAAGGCGAAGTGCTGGAAGAATTCTCCATACGCGTGGTCGATCAGTGGCAGATCGGGCAAAAAGACGTTGACAATGGCGTACTGCTGCTGGTGGCGAAAAACGACCGCAAAATCCGGATAGAGGTGGGTTACGGGTTGGAGGGCAAGCTCACCGACCTGACGGCCGGCCGCATCATCCGAGACATCATGGTGCCCCAATTCAAAATGGGGCAATTCGACCAGGGCATTATCAATGGTGTGTCCGCCATCGTCCAAGTAGTGCGCGGCGAGTTCACCGCGCCCGTCACACCTTCGCGCAAAAGGGGACGAGGCAGTTCATCACCCGGCGTGCTTGGACTCGTTGCCGTCATCTTTTTCCTCAACATGATCGGACGCGTCAAGCGCTCAGTGGGCGCGGCCGCCGGCGGCATACTGGCCCCCATCGCGGGCGCCGTTATTTTCAAGACCGGTCTTCTGGTCACCCTTTTGCTCGTCCCCATCGGGATCGCAGCCGGTCTCATCATTGGGGTGCTGGGGGGGCCGCTCTCATTCGGTCACTCCACTTATCGCAGCGGACGAAATCATGGCGGCTTCGGCGGCGGGTTTGGTGGTGGCGGGTTTGGCGGCGGCGGCTTCGGTGGATTTTCGGGAGGCGGCGGCGGGTTTGGCGGCGGCGGCGCCTCCGGGGGCTGGTGAAAACACGGTTTCCGGTTTAATGTTTCATGGTTTCCGCTTAATTCCTGCTTCTCAAAACGTGTAAAGGTGATACGGAATGAAAGATCTGGCCCAATCGTTTTTATCCGAACAAGAACGCCAGCGGATCGATGAAGCGGTGAAAACCGCTGAAGCAAAGACGTCGGGAGAAATTGTCTGCATGGTCCAATCGGCCAGCTATCACTATCCCATGGCCAACGTATTGGGCGCTGCCACGATGGCCCTGCCGACGGCCCTGCTTCTCACGCCGGTGGTGGGCGGATGGTTATGGATGGGTACACAGAACATGTGGCTCTTCCTGGGTCTGATCGGCCTCATGTTTTTTGTCGCCTATCGGCTGGTACAATCCTTACCGGCGCTTAAGCGGTTGTTCATCTCCAGCCGCGAGATCGACGAAGAAGTGGAAGAAGCCGCGGTGACCCGATTTTTCCACCATGGCTTGCACCGCACAAGAGAGGCCACCGGCGTGTTGGTTTTCATTTCCGTCTTCGAACGCAAGGTGTGGGTGCTGGCAGATCACGGCATCAATACCAAACTCGAGCAGGGCACATGGGATAACGTTGTTGAAATCATTACCCAGGGCATAAAAGACAACCGGCCGGCTGACGCCATATGCGAAGCCGTCGGGAAAGTGGGCTCCATGCTCGAGACGCACTTCCCCATCCGGCCCGGTGATACGGATGAACTCAGCAATGTTATTATCGCAGGTGACGATAAAGCCTGATCGGCACCACACTTAATGGGAACCGAAGTGCCGCCCCGCAACATTTGGGGTGCTTTCGTCGGAGGCATCCTTATCTCCGGTATCACGCGCACGTTGCTCCACCCCTTTGATCGTATGCTCCAGCAATGAGATGTGGGTTTCAGCTTCCGGCTTTCCGTCCTTGGGCGGTCCGGCCGCGGTATGCTTCTGACCTTCAAACCATAGTTCGCCCGGTGCCAGAGGCGCATCGAACTGATGGGGTGCGGAAACCGTCACCAGGTCCGATTCGTTTCCCAATTCATCCACCGCCGTCACCCCGAACTCCACCGGACCCGCCTCGGGTTTGAACTCCGAAACATCGTCCGGCAGCACGACCTCGGTTACATTTCCCAACGTCGCACAGGCGCTCCCGTAGCTGACCTTTTCGCCTTGAGCCCAGTATAACTTGTACGCGACGACCTGGGGCGATTGGGACGCTGTCCACTGCAATTTACGTTTCTTGATTTTTGCCACCATCCACCTCCTTAAACCAATTCAATCACATGCCCTTGCAACTGCAAAACAGGGTATTGCCCAACGATTACTTCCGGCCAAACGCGCGGCAGGACCGATAGCGATTGTCGTTTACCCGCTCCGCCTTTCTGGTTAACGAAACTGGCGACCATCTTCTGCCGCCCGCCTCTTCAATGGTTATCATGGTTATCGTCGAATGAAGCCTACGGTATGAGACCCCCTTGCGGGGAGCTTTTAAACGCGATGGTGGGGATTGGAATAAATGGGTGCCGCAACGGATCAGGGTCGATCCGATATCAATGCTGAACTGGCGAGATCTATTTTTGAGCATCGGTATCCAGCGGGAAAACGGTCCGTTTAACAGCAGTAGCCTGTCACTTGCAGCCATCCCATTGATTCACAGGCGTTAAAAAAAGTCAACCTCAAAGACACAGCATGTAGGGGAAAATACACTATTCGAACCAACATATAGTGTATCGGTGTTATAATCGTGCTACGGCAGGCGAAGAACGGCGCCGTATTGCCGCATTGGAACGCGCAGCCGGTCCACCAAAGGAATGATGAAAGCCGCCCGGGGCAATACTCTTGAAAACCCCATGGGGCTTTGTTAGATTTACACGATGGGTTGCCATCTTGCCACGAATCCTTTACCGGAGAAGCGGATGCTGAGATCCAAGGCGTTGGAGGTCAATTTAGCCCACACCCAAGTCGAAGTGGTCATCGATCAGCGGTATTCCTGCCTTCAAGAGGTCATGGCCGGCTACTATGGTCTGATGGAAAGACTGGGCACTTTCCTCAAAGAGGTATCGCATCCCTTTAAAAACTGGCAATATATCGTCGAAAACGCCCGCGGATTTGCTCTGGACTATTTTCATCTGTTCAAACCCCACCCCAAGGGCCCGGAGGCGGTCGGCCGCCTGATCGGCCTGTTCTGCGAAGCCCTTGAAGCCGACACCACGCTCCGGGTCCAAGTGGACGCAACGGACAATTTGATCCTCTATCTTCATAAAATCATAACCGCATCCGAAGAAGCGCTGGAGCGTTTCTACCCCATTGTGGCCCAAGCCTTCGATTTTATCCACGCACTGCCCGATCCGGCCTTCGAACACTTTGTCCGCAGCTTCTACGGGATGAAAAGACTGACCACAAGCCTGATCGACGCACCGGTTTCAGACGGTCTCGATTATCAATCCATCAATCGGCTTTTGTCACGATACCATGCCGCCGCCTATGACTATTGGATGAACGAGGCGGATCCCTTGCAGCGCTTTTTGGCCAAAGCCGATATTGCCGCGCCGCCAAGCGAACTGGAAACCATCTTTAATCCGGTTTCCCACAGCACCATCAGAGCGCAGCAGTCGGACCTGAACGATCAAACCGCAGGTGGACAATGGGGAACCCGGCAGTTGCTCAAAGCCATGATCAAACTGAAAGATCACCAAGATATCGCCAAATCCTACCGCCGTATTCCCGAAAAGCTGATGGAAATCGGACGTCAAAGCAAAACAGGGAATCAATGGAAGGTGATCTTTTTGTTTCAGGCCATGAGCATTCCGGGGTTGTCCAACGACCATGAAGATATTCTGCGGGACATCAACCGCACCATCAATTGGCTGATTGCCAACCAAAAACCGCGACATGTTCACAAACTCATCCAGAAGACGTTTTCGATTCTCAAGGCCCATATGGCACGTTTTCCCTCCACGGCAGTCACCTGCGTGGACAATATGGGGCGCGAAATCTTCCAGACCGGCAACCGGGAGTTGATCAACTACTTCATCGATGCCGTGATCGACCTCGGGTTTCAAACCCCGCGAATCAGAGGCGTGGGAAACGACTGGCAAATCCGGGCCAACAATGCCCATATCCACAACATTCGCACCTGGATGAACCTGTTCCGGCTGCAGCCGGAGAAATCGACCCGCCTGCTCTCCAACCTGATCATCCATCTGGCGGTCAGCGGCGTGTTTATCAAAGATACCGATCTCTTTGGCCGGGACATCACCCGGTTCTTCAACAGCCGCATCGAACCGGTCTATAACCTGTGCAAACAACTGGCACGGCTTTTCCCGGTCTATTTCAACGATATCGGCGCCGAGGGCGAACTCAGGGATATTTCCACACGACTCGACGAGATATGCCACCGGCGCGACCCCCTGATCCACTTCCTGCGCAAACAGAGCCACGTAGAGAGCAGCAACCGCATCATCGGTTTTATGGATGCCGTCCTGCATTTCTGGGAAACGCGCGAAAAGTCGGGACTGGCATCGTATATGCCGCCCAACATCTTCAACCGCATAGAAGAAGAAGGCACCTATATCGACGGTGTGCATGCGGTTGTGGGAAATCTTGCGGCGTCAGGTCTGGAACTGCCGGGTGCGCTGCTCAACATGCCGGTAGAAGAACTGCGTGAATTGATCGGTAAGACCGATGGCGCCACCACCATCGACAAAGAGCGCACCGAACTGTTCGCGGAACTCTATAAACTGCTCAATAACAAATACAACCTGAATTTCATCAACCTGCTGCCGTACATCAACTCCCTCCGTCCGGAGGCTTTTCCGGAGCTTCACCGATTGAAAGAGGCGCTGGATGAAAAGAATCTGAAAAGCAGAATTTTCAAACTACTGGACTATCTGGAGAAACTCAAAGCGATCATCATATCGCCCAAACAGTTTGAGATCAGCGAGAACATCTATAAAAAGCGGCATTTCACGGTAGACATCCCGTCGATGTACGGCAGCTATCATGAGATGAAATTCGATGCCATGGGACTGACCCTCCGGTTGGAAGCCCTGGCCAATGTGCTCCTGGAGGAGCTGATTCACAACGTCAACCTGAGCCTGGTGACGAAAGCGACCTGCTACCAGATCTATGATTGCCTGATGCTTCTGGATAAGGCGTTGAAAATCGACGGTATCGATTCTGCGGAACTGGAACATCACTTGGATCTTTTAGTGCATTCAATGGAAATCCAGGGATTCAGTTTCACACAATACCTCGATATCTTCAAAGGCCTTTCCCAGGCCGTCAAGAACATCATCAAGGATTATTTCAACAACATTCACGGTGAACACCTGACGCAAATTCTATCCCGTCTGCCGGCGGACCAAATTTTGGAAAAATACCATTCGGTCAACAATGTGGACGACCCGGACAAAATGAACCACCGCGTGTCGGAAATATTCCTGCGAGACCGGCTGGCGATGTCCCTGGGACTGCAACAGCTGGACCTGTTCCTCACCCGGATTCTGAACACCCTCTACCACCAATCCAACAAGCTGCCCAAGGAACATCTTCGCCGCTTGCTCAATTACGACCCCATGCGCACCATCACCTCATTCGCGGACCCCAACGACCTGGCCACCGGCATCATTTACCTGGGCAACAAGGGGCTGAACATGATGCGGTTGCACAATTTCGGCTTTCCGATACCTCCCGGTTTCATTATCACAACAGAAGTATTTCGCTGCTGGGATATCATCCAATCGTTCAAGCCCGCACAGGAGAATTTCAAAGAGCAGTTGGTCAGACACATCGGCAAGATCGAAGCCATAACCGGGAAACGGTTTGGTTCCCATGATAAGCCGCTGCTCTTCTCGGTTCGCAGCGGATCATCTATTTCGCAGCCCGGCATGATGGAGACCTTTCTGGATGTGGGGATGAATGAAGCGATTACCGAAGGGTTGTCGCGCTACCATCGCAATGAATGGTTTGCCTGGGACTGTTATCGCCGTTTTCTCCAGTGTTATGGGATGGCGCTGGGCATCCAGCGCAACGACTTTGATGCCATCATCGCCGGTTTCAAGCGCCGATGGGGTATACCCCTGAAGCGCGAATTTTCGGGGCACCAGATGCAGCAAGTCGCCAAAGCCTATAAAAACTACATCGAAGAGAAAAACCATCAGATACCTGATGATCCTTTCGCCCAACTGCTGGCCACCATCCAGGCCGTCATCGAATCATGGGATTCGGCCAAGGCCAAGAGTTATCGCAACATCATGGGGATCTCGGACGATTGGGGAACCGCAATCACCGTTCAGGCCATGGTCTACGGGAATCTTTCCACACGCTCCGGGTCAGGGGTGGTCTTCACCCACAACCCGCGATGGACCGGAGAAAGCGTTGACCTATGGGGGGATTTCACATTGGGCAATCAGGGGGAGGATGTGGTATCGGGGCTTGTCAGCACCTTACCGATATCGATCCGACAGCAGGAAATCGAGATGCGCGACACCGATACGACGTTGGAGACCGCCTTTCCTCAAATCTACCGGACCATGCAGCATATCTCTCACACGTTGATTTCGGAAAAAGGGTGGGCGCCGCAAGAGATCGAATTTACATTCGAAGGTCCGGCTGCCGATCAACTCCACCTGCTGCAAACCAGAGACATGGCCATCCGGGAGCGCCAGGAGGTCTTTGCCTTCGATCCGTCCGGAAAAAAATCAAGTGTCTATCTGGGACACGGTATCGGGGTGAGCGGCGGCGCCATGAGCGGACGATTGGTCTTCACTCTGGAGGAAGTCGAACATTGGCGTAACGCCGAACCGCAGACCCACCTGGTCCTGGCCCGCGGCGACACGGTTCCGGACGATATCAAAGAGATCCATGCAGCCGACGGATTGGTCACCGCAAAAGGCGGCGTCACCTCCCACGCCGCAGTGGTGGCCCACCGGCTAGGAAAAACCTGTGTGGTCGGCTGTGACAATCTGGCGTGCGACGAATCCTCCGGCACCGTGATGTTTGCCCAACGACAACTGGTTTCCGGAGATTTTATCAGTATTGACGGTAGAGAAGGCTCTGTCTATAAAGGCAGGATAAAGATAAAAAAAAGCCGGCGTTCGGCGGCTTCACCATAGCGAGGAGATAGCATGACGCCCGACCCACGCGGTAAAAGCGACCTCACCCTTGGCATTAACGGTTTCGGACGCATCGGGAAGCTGACGGTATGGAGCCATGTGGCTCGAAAATACTTCAATGGCATTGTGGTCAATATCGGCCGAGAGGCCGGAACGTCCCTCAATGACATCGCCCACTATGTCCAACGAGACTCGAGCTACGGATCACTGCACCATTACCTTTATGGCTGCCGGGCCGAACCGGTCATCGAGGCGTTGAATGAAAGCGAAGGCTCCATGCGCATCGACGGCATGCCGGTGCGCTTTCTGCGGAGCAACCGCAACCCGGCAGACATCGATTGGCGATCACACGATGTGCGCCTGGTGGTGGATACCACCGGCCGGTTTCTGGACCCCAATGCGCCCGCAGACGCACCCGAAGGCGCCCTGCGCGGCCATCTGACGGCCGGCGCGGAAAGGGTGATCGCCTCGGCGCCGTTTAAGACCAAAAACGAAGCCCTCATGCCGGAAGACGCCGTGACCACGGTAATGGGCATCAACGCCCACGACTACGATCCGCGCCGGCACAAACTGATCTCCAACGCTTCGTGCACCACCACCTGTCTGGCCCACATGTTCAAGCCGCTGCTGGATGCATACGGCGCCCAGCGCATTCTTTCGGCGTCGATGGCCACCGTTCATGCCGCCACCGGTTCTCAGCAGGTGCTGGATCGATTGCCAAAGGGCGGGAAGACCGACTTGCGAAAAAACCGCAGCATTCTGAACAACATCATCCTCACCACTACCGGTGCGGTTAAGGCCCTGGCGCTGGTGATCCCGGAAATGAGCGGCATCGGCTTCATCGCAGAATCCGTTCGCGTTCCCACGAGTACGGGTTCGCTCATCATTCTGGTATTGAGCCTGCAGGAGGAGTCCAGCGGACGGGCGATAACGCGCGAAGCGATCAACCGGGTCTACGAGAAGGCGGCCCGGCAGGATCCCAACCACTATTTGCACTTTACCTATGAACAAAATGTCTCCGGCGATATCGTGGGCATCCCCAAGGCAGCCGCCATCGTCGAGGGGAACGAGACCCACACGCGCACCGCAGAACTGACCATCGATCTGACCAAAGTCGTGGGGATTCCCCAAAATTTGCTGGAAAGCATGGATAGCACTTTGATCCGTCCCCAGGTCACACAAGCGGTGATCTACGGGTGGTATGACAATGAAATGGGCAGTTATGTCAACATGCTGGGAGACCGCACCATCAGTGTGGCTGAAGAAATGTAACAATCCAAATCGAATGGGAGACATTCCATGGCAGATCTTCTCTGGCAACCCACGGAATCAGAAAAACGGGCCACCAATATGTACCGCTTCATGCAAACGGTCAACGAGCGGTTCAACACCCACTTCGAAGATTATAGCCAATTGCACCAGTGGTCGGTGGATCACCTGACCGATTTCTGGGCCTCCGCATGGGACTTCGTCCAGATTCAGGCCTCCAAGCCTTATAATGCGGTCATCGATTCCCCCGATCGGATGCCGGGCGCCAGATGGTTTCCGGGCGCCGAGCTCAACTTCGCCCAGAACCTGCTTCGATTTCGCGACGATCACCCCGCCTTGATCTTTCGCGGGGAGAACCGGGTACGCCGCACCCTGACATATGCCCAGTTGTATACCCAGGTTGCCAGGCTTTCCGAGCCGTTGCGCAAAGCCGGCGTGGTGGCCGGAGACCGGGTGGTGGGATTTGTGCCCAACATGCCCGAATCGATCGTGGCCATGCTGGCGGCAACCAGCCTCGGCGCCGTGTGGTCCTCATGCTCCCCCGATTTCGGCATCAAAGGGGTGCTGGACCGCTTCGGCCAGATCAAACCCAAAGTTCTGTTCACCGCCGATGGTTACTACTTCAAGGGAAAGCCCATCGACTCTTTGGCACGCATCGCCGACATTCTCAAGGAACTGCCGTCCATCGAACGGGTTGTGGTGATTCCCTATCTCACCGATCACCCTGAAATTGCGCACGTGCCCCACGCCGTTCACTACCGGGATTTTCTGGTTGAAGATGTCGAGCAGGAGATCCCCTTCGCCCAGTTGCCTTTCGAGCATCCGCTCTACATCATGTACTCGTCCGGCACCACCGGTCTTCCCAAATGCATGGTGCAAAGCGCCGGAGGCGTCTTGATCAACCAGCTCAAGGAGCTGGTTCTGCACACCGATCTGACACGCGACGACACGATATTTTATTTTACCACCTGCGGCTGGATGATGTGGAACTGGCTGACGGCGTCTCTGGCTGTCGGTGCAACGCTGATGCTTTACGACGGCAACCCTTTCTACCCGGATGCCGGGGCGCTCTGGCAGATGGCGGAGGATGAAAAAATCACCGTTTTCGGTACCAGCGCAGGCTATTTGGCGGCTCTTCAGAACAGCGAACTCAAGCCGAAAGAGCGGTATGATCTCTCCGCTATGAGGGCTCTGCTCTCCACAGGGTCTCCGCTGACGCGGGAAGGCTTTGAATTCGTATACGCCGATATCAAGCGGGACCTCCAACTGGCTTCCATCTCGGGGGGATCGGACCTCAACGGCTGTTTTGCTCTGGGCAATCCCATGGGACCGGTCTATTCCGGCGAGTTGCAGTGCCGCGGTTTGGGGATGAAGGTGTTTGCCTTTGGCGATGAAGGGCAGCCCGTTGTCAACCGCCAGGGGGAATTGGTGTGCACGGCCCCCTTTCCCTCCATGCCGATTTACTTCTGGGACGACCCGGAGGGCCAACGCTACCACAGTGCCTATTTCGACGTCTATCCCGGCGTATGGGCCCACGGGGATTACATCGAAATCAACGACCGAGGAGGGGTGGTGATTTACGGCCGCTCGGATGCGACCTTGAACCCCGGCGGCGTGCGCATCGGTACGGCGGAGATCTATCGGCAGGTGGAGCAATTTGATGAAGTGGAGGACAGCCTGGTCATCGGCCAGCCATGGCACAATGACGTACGGGTGATTCTCTTTCTCAAGATGGCGCCGGATACCCGGCTCAGCGACACCTTGAGGGACCGCATTAAAACCGCCATCCGCACCAATGCTTCACCACGGCACGTGCCGGCCAAAATTCTCACCACACCGGACATCCCCTACACGCTGAACATGAAGAAAGTCGAGTTGGCGGTCAAAAAGGTCATCGAGGGGAAAACCGTTCTCAACAAAGACGCGCTGCGCAACCCTGAAATATTGGATTACTTCGCCGGACTGAAAGAATTGCAAGAGGAGTGATTCGCTTTTCCCCGGGTGGCATCAATCTTCTTCCAGATCCTGACCGTCCAGGAATGCCTTGACTGTTTTCAGGTGATAAACCAGGAAGACCACAATGCCCACGCCCACGATAATACCGCCCCATTTTTTTATCAGGTCGATTTCGACATATTGACCGATAAAGTCAAGGATGCCATTGCCCACCAGGGCGTAAACGACGATGGAGGTCAGCGTTCCGCTGAAAACGATCAAAAAATTATTGATGGCCCTGTAGTTGAGCAGATAACCGATGATGGCCCCCACCACCGGACCGGTCATGAAAAACGGGAACATGACAAACAGGAAGAGACCGATGGCGCCGTAGCGTTTGATCTTGGTCTTCTCTCTCTGGGCAGTCAGTTCGGCCTGTCGCACGGCGCTGTGGAATAACTTTGGCTGGATGACATTGCGCATGATCAGCACGATGATACCGTAGGCCACCAGCACGATCACAATCTCCAGATAGAAGTTGTATAAGATTGTGTAAAAAATCGAAATGCCGGCGGCCAGACAGGTCGCGATACCCACCGCCCGCCCCCCCATCAAATGCACCACCGCAGTGGAGGACATCACCCGGTACAATCCGGGGTCGGTAAAAAGGAGGTAGAGGAAATAAACGCCCGTCAAGGCCGTGAGCAACAATCCGATGGACAGGATTTTGACTTCGATCAGATCAAAGCGCTCACTGATGAGGTATATCATCTTGCTCGCGCCGCGTCTGACCAGAGCAACAATTTTTCTAACATATATCATAATGCGTACGCAGGTTCGCTTCCATTCAGCTGGGGTCTTTGACCCGTCTTTCGATTTGGAGGTGTGCATTCACGGCAGGATTGGACGCAACGGGAGTCGGTTTTCTCAGTCCCATGCGTGCTAGTGGGTGTTGCGTGTACGGCGTCTCAAATCGATGAATCGTCCACCCTTCCGTTTCCATATCAGGTCGGCACAGCAGCCGGCGCAACCCTCTGGAATGGGCCTCCCCTTTTAATATACATCCCCAATGCAACCGATCTCTTATACTGCTCAGGCCAATGGGTGTCAATTGTTTCCTCACGCGGCCCAATCCGCCAATTTCGTCATAAGCGTCTATATACTTTAGGAATATATACACGGCGGTCAAAGAAAATCGGATCGACAACCCCTAAGAAGGTATGGCGGACGGCCTTTATCAGCTTTCGCTTTTCAGGTGATCGTCAATCAGGTTGGCCAGGGTGACGAAGGTGTCAACGCTGAGGGTCTCGGCGCGTCGGCGGGGATCGATTTGCGCTAGGTGCAGCAGCCGTTCGACCGAAGAACGGTCCAGCCCCAGCAAGCCGCTGGAGAGGGCGTTCCGCAAGTTTTTCCGGCGCTGGCCAAAGGCGGCCTGGATCACCCTGGCAAACAGTCGCTCATCCGTAACCGCATGGTCGATCCGGCGCTTGAATGCCGCCATTAGAACGGCCGAATCGACTTTGGGTTTTGGATGAAATTGGGATGCGCCGATGTGCATCAATGGTGTCAGATCGGAACAATATTGAAGTCTGACCGAAAGACGGCCGTATGCCCTGGTCCCCGGTCCCGCGCAAAGCCGATCGGCCAGCTCTTTTTGAAACATCAGAATGGCGCGATCGACATATTGACGCTCCTCTATGAGCTTGACGACGATCTGTGACGAGATGTTATAGGGCAGATTGCCCAAGACCACCATGGGACGTGCCTTCGGCCCGGCCAATTCCCCCAGGTCCAGCTTCAAAATATTGCCTTCAAGGATGTGAACGTTCGACAGCCCATGGGCCAGCAACTCGGCCCTGAGCAGCGGCACCAGATGCCGGTCTTTTTCGATGGCAATGACCCGCTGCGCCTGGTGGGCCGCGGCAATGGTCATGACCCCCAGGCCGGAACCGATCTCCATCACCACATCGTCAGATGAGATCCCGGCATGGCTGACAATGCGCTGGGCGACACGCTCATCTTTCAGGAAATTTTGGCCCAGTGCTTTGCTCGCCCTTAGGTTCCAGGCTTTGAGCAGGGTATGGGGTGAGGTCATCGAATCTCTTTCGCCAAGTGTAGTTGAAACGCCGATTTACCACGGCCCCGTGCAAAACTCAATGCGGCTTTGTATCCAGCAGTTCCGATCAATCCAAAGTCAATTCGATTGCGAGTACGAGAACGGGTACGAAACTGCAAACTTAAGCAAAATAAGCTAGCGTATATGGGGCTCCGCCCGCGCCGCACCGTGATGTCGTACTGCATACCGGCTTAATCACATTTTGTGTTTCCCTTGACTTTTACAGGTCGATTCATTAGGGAATTCAATGTATCTCTAATAGTTCAGGTATATTATATAATCGACCGCACGATACGCATCTTGGAGGCCGGCATGGCAAAGAAAAAGGGAAAATCCGTCAGCTTTGACGCCATGGTCAAATTCTTCATGCACACCTATAATATCCCGACCAAACAGGATATCGATCGCCTCAACCAACGGCTGGACCGGATCGAACGCCTGATCGTCAATGCGATCCCCCCCAAGAACCAGCGCCAAAACGGTGCAAAAGGATCACGGAAGCCACCCGCCGAAACCGCCTCCGACCACGTTCTGGAGATTGTCAGACGCTATCAGGACGGCGTCGGTTTTGCCGAAATCCAACTTCAAACCGGATACGGCGCAAAGAAATTGCGCAACATCATTTTCCGCCTGAACAAAACCGGAAAAATCAAACGCCTGAGCAGAGGTATCTACGTCGAGGACCAATACTAACCATCGGGAGTACCCCATGCGCCAAACCAACGATCCCAACAATCAGGGACTTCAGATCCGATCAGAATTGTTCGGTTACCGTATCGAGAGCATCACAACGCTGGATCAAATCAACGGTTTTCTCTATCAATTGGTCCACCTGGGGACGGGTGCGCGCCATTTGCACATCAGCACACAGGATAAAGAAAACACGTTTGGCGTTACCTTTAAAACAGTGCCCCAGGATTCAACCGGGGTGGCCCACATCCTCGAACATACCGTTTTGTGCGGCTCGGAAAAATATCCGGTCCGCGATCCGTTTTTCTCCATGCTGAAAAGAAGCCTGAGCACCTTCATGAACGCATTCACGGCTTCGGATTGGACCATGTATCCGTTTTCCACTCAGAACGCCACAGACTTTTACAACCTGATGGACGTCTACCTGGATGCCGCGTTCTTTCCCAACATCGATGCATTGAGTTTCAAGCAAGAGGGGCATCGTCTGGAGTTTGAAACGGATGATACGTCGAGCGCGACAAAGGTCCTGGTCTATAAGGGTGTGGTCTACAACGAGATGAAAGGCGCCATGTCTTCGCCGGACCAGGTCATGGCACGCGCCATCCTCAATGCCCTATATCCCGACACCACGTATCACAACAATTCGGGCGGTGAACCAGCCGAAATACCCCAGCTCACCCACGAACAGCTCAAGGCATTTCACAAACGACACTATCATCCCAGCAATGCCTTTTTCTATACATACGGACATCTGCCGCTGCAACAGCACCTGGAATTTATCAGCGAAAAAATAATGACCCGCTTCGCGGCCATCGATCCGGGAACCGACGTTCCCGCACAGCCTCGATGGGAAGCGCCACGATCGGTCCGATACACCTATGCCCTGGCCCCGACCGAAGACCCATCACGCAAAAACCAGGTGAGCCTGGCATGGTTGATGGGGGATATCTGCGACACTTTCGATGTGCTGGTCCTTGCCGTGCTTGAGCAGATCTTATTGGGCAATGCCGCCTCCCCCCTGCGCAAGGCGTTGATGGATTCGGGGTTGGGCAGCGCATTGAGTGATGCGACCGGCTTTGATGCGGACAATCGAGACACCATGTTTGCCTGCGGACTGAAGGATACGGAGGAATCCGCAGCCGATGAGATTGAAGGCATTATCTTCGGCGTTTTGCAAAAATTGGCTGACGACGGCATCGATCGCGAAATGGTGGATGCGGCCATTCATCAAATTGAATTCCATCGCAAGGAGATCACCAATACCCCCTATCCCTACGGGCTGAAACTCCTTTTGACCATGATGGGCAGCTGGCTGCACGACGGTGACCCGGCGCGCATCCTGAAGCTGGACGCCGACCTGGCCGTTCTGCAGAAAAAAATCGACGGCGGTCCCTTTCTCCAGAACTATATTCAACGCTGCTTCATCGACAACCCGCACCGCATCCGAATGGTATTGGCTCCCGATCTGCAAAAAACGCAAAAAGAAGAAGAGCGGGTCAAACAGGAATTGTCCCGACGGCAGGCTGCGCTCTCGGCCGCAGAACAGGCGCAGATCGAGAAAGACACGGTTGCGCTCAAATCTTTGCAGGAAAGCGATGAGGACATTTCCTGCCTGCCGACGCTCCAATTGACGGACATCCCACCGGATGTGCCATCGTGTTCGCCGTCCTCCATAGCTTCAAACATCCCGCTGTGGTCTTATGCCCAACCCACTTCCGGCATTTTTTATTTTCAAGGCGCCGCCGGCGTCAATGTCCCGATGGACCTGCTTCCCTGGGTGCCCTTTTTCTGCTACGCCTTCACAAAAATCGGCACGGAAAAAAGCAGTTATACCCAGATCGCACGGCGAATTGATGCCGTTACCGGAGGATTAGCTCTCGGCGCGCATGCGCGGTCGCCCTGGGGCCGGAACCAGACCTGCCTGCCCCTGATCAACATCAAGGCCAAATGCCTCACCCGCAACACGTCGGCCATGCTGGACATCGTCGAGGAGCTCATCTCAACGGCGATCTTCACCGACCAGGCGCGCCTTAAACAATTGTTGGGAGAGTATCAGGCCGGCCTGGAGTCGATGATCGTTCACAACGGCCACCGGCTGGCCATCTCACTCTCTTCACGCGCCTTTTCACCTGCCAGCCGGCTTTCGGAAATCTGGAGCGGTGTCCACCAGGTGCGCACTATCCGCAAATTTAACCAACAACTGGATCCGGCCGCTTTGGATGCGCTTGCGCAGGACCTGGCCGCCATCGGTCGGTCCATTTTTCAGCCGGATAACGTCATTATGGCTGCCGTCACCGATGCGGATCACATGGAAACCGCATTCAAACGCATTGCAGACGGACCGACGCTATCGCGGTTCCGCCGTGATCACCAAAGACCCGAGCTGCCGACCCTTGATGTCGAAGCAGACAAGACGGCGCCGTATGAAGGATGGTCAACATCCACGGCCGTGGCGTTTGTGGCGAAAACGTTTCCCGCCGTCTCATTGGGCCACGCCGATGCACCGGCCCTGGCGGTGCTTGGAAAAATGTTGCGATCGCTCTACCTTCACGGCGAAATTCGTGAAAAGGGCGGCGCATACGGCGGTTTTGCCCTCTATAATCCTGAAAACGGCTTGTTCAGCCTGGCCTCTTACCGCGATCCGCATGTCACCCGGACCTTGAAAGTCTTCGATGGCGTTGTCGATTTCATGCACAGCGGGAAATTTGAACCAGAAGACATCAAGGAGGCCGTTTTGCAGGTGTGTTCGGAAATTGACAAGCCCGACCCGCCGGGCCCGGCGGCACAAAAAGCATTCTCCCGCCTGCTCGTCGGATTGCAGGATGCACAGAGAATCAAGTTTAAACAGCAACTGCTCCAGGTAACGCCGGACAAGCTGCTGGATGTCGTGGATCGTTATTTTACGGCGAAAGCGGATAAAACAGGGGTGGCCGTCATTGCCGGAGAAGATCAACTGGCAAATGCCAAAGCGGAACTGGAAGACAGGCCGTTTGAGATCCGCAAGCTATAGATCAGTCCATCGGCTCGCCGGCATTCCGGAAAAGGCCGGGATGCGGCCAAAAGATACCCATACGGCGGCAGCGCTCCAGCCAATGCACAGTTACCGGGCCGGGACAGGCCGGGATGTCATGGGGTCATCAAGCGCTCAATTGTGACGCGCAATCGTCTGGAAGCCGCTTTGGGCATGGATGAGGTTTTCAATTGCCGACACAGGGCCACGGTCTGCTTGAGCGTCGCCAAACAGGCTTGACACGGCGGGCAGTCTTGAAGGTGCGCTTCAATGGCATCACAGTTGGCCGCATCGAGCTCATTATCGAGATATTCGGACAATTTCGAAAAAAGCTCGCGGCATTGTTGGTGGTCGTGCATCGCCTTACCCGTCTTTGTATTCTTTGTAGTAGGTTTTTAGTTTTTCCCGCAGAAACAGCCGAGCCCGGTGAAGGCGGACCTTGATGTTCGCCGTACTCAGGTCCAGTATGTCGGCACTTTCTTCGGTGCTGAAGCCTTCGATATCCCTGAGCACCAGCACCACTCGATACTTTTCGGGCAAATCCAGAATCGCCTCTTTCAGTGTCCGCCCCAATTCTTCATTGAGTACCCGGTCCAATGGAAGTTGCGCCCACATCGGTGTTTGCCGCTCGACAGCGGCTTCGTCCTGCGGCAGGAAATCATCAAGCGACAACTCTCGATCCGGTGCAAATTTAGACTTGCGCCGTTTTTTGACGCAGGTGCTGGTTGCGATGCGATAGAGCCAATTCTTGAACTTGGTTTCGTACCGGAACCCTTTCAGATACCGAAAGACGTTCAGAAAGGTATCCTGCACGACATCTTCCGCATCTTGTGCCTCGCCACACATCTTAAGGCCGAAGTTATACAGCATGCGCTCGTAACGTCGCACCAGTTCCGGAAATCTTTCGATCTTCCCGGATTGAATATCCTGAACGAGCTCGCTGTCTGCGTCAATTTTCTTTTGCGTCTGTTTTGACTCCGTCATGTTTGTCTTTGCGTGTCACCTGACATGCATCGCTCATTCAAGTGGGAATTCCCATCTTGGGCAAAATGTAGGCCTGTAGTAAAAACCAGGCACCAATGATGACCAGAAATATGACAATCGACTTCATTTCAAACAGCTCCTTAAAATAAACACACCAGGAGAAACACGGCATCAACCTCAGCCGGGTCACGCCAATCCAATTCTGACCCTAATGAGCCGCTAATCCACTACCGGTTACAATCCCCCCGGTTTTCAACAATCCGTCGGGCTTCCACCAGTCTATCCGGACCAAAATGCCCGGGTCAACGCATATTGCCATCACCCCGGGCATAAAATCCATGAAATTGATCATTCCCTATCCGGCCGGCCCTGCTTGGAATATTTGAACATTGAACGTCGACCGTCCAACATCGAACGTCGAAGCATGAAGTCGCTTCGTTCCATCATTTTATAAATCGGCAGACTTCCTTGTTCAGAGTTGGACGTTGCGCATTGAGCGTTCGATGTTCAATCTACTATCACCGGCGTCCAAGGGCGCTGCCGTAGTCCACCTACCGCAAACCCCTGACAACGCAGGATATGGCATCAGCGGAGCTTATGGGCTTGAAGGGGCCTGAGGGCTCCAGAGCCAAGGCGTCCAAGGGCGCAGCCGTAGTCCACCTACTGCAAGCCCTTGGCAACGCAGGATATGGAGTCCTCAGGCCCCTTCAAGCTCATAAGCCGCGGGCTCTGATGCTTGACGAATCAATATCGTATTTCTTGATCTTATAGTGGATGGCGCGACGGCTGATCCCCAATAATTTGGCCGCCTCTTTCTGAACACCGCCGGCCTGCTTCAGAGCGCGAATTATGGCATTCTTCTCCGTATCCTCCAGAGAGAAGGAGTCCACGGTCTCCGGATCCTCATCGATGGATGCATCTATGGACGGCAGGCCGGACAGGTGCAGGTCGTTGGGTCTCAAGGTGTTGCCCTTACACAAAACAATCCCCGCTTCGATCGCATTTTTCATTTCGCGGACATTGCCGGGCCATGGGTATTCACACAGGTATTTGAGGGTCTCATCCGGCAGCTTGATGGATTGGGCTCCGTGCTGACGGGCATAGATTTGGGTAAAAATATCAGCCAGAGCGGGAATGTCCTCTTTTCGCTCCCTCAACCGGGGAACATTGAGGGTCACGACCCGCAATCGGTAGTAGAGATCTTCCCGGAAGTTACCGGCCTTGATGTCCTCCACCAAGTCGGAGTTGGTCGCTGCAATCACCCGGCAGTCCACCGAATTCTCCTTGAGATCTCCGATGCGCCGGATCTTGCGATCCTCCAGAAACCGCAGCAGGCGAACCTGCATCTCGACAGATATGTTTCCAATCTCATCCAGAAACAGCGTCCCCTTGTCCGCCGTTTCTATCAGCCCTTTTTTATCGCTGACCGCATGTGTAAAAGAACCACGGGTATGTCCAAACAGCTCGCTTTCCAGCAGACCGGCCGGCGTGCTGCCGCAATCCACCACCACGAACGGTTCGTTGGAGCGGGGGCTGAGTTGGTGAATCATGCGGGCGATGCGTTCTTTGCCGACACCGCTTTCACCGAGGATGAGCACACTCACGTTGCTTTCGGCCACCCGATTGACCAGCGAATAGAGCTCCGTCATTTTAGGACTCTTCACGTTCTCGCGGTCCATGAGCACTGAATCGTCATTCCCTTTACCGGTGTCCTTCATGCCGGGGCTCTCTTCCAGCACTTTGCGCAGCTTAAAGACCAGTTCGCGTCCATCAAACGGTTTGGCCAGATAATCGACGGCACCGGCTTTAACCGCCTTTACCGCATCGGGAATGGTGCCGTATGCCGTGAGAAATATGATCGGCAATCCGGGTTGGACGGTTCGGGCTTTGGTCAAGACCTCCATCCCGCTCATCCCGGGCATTTTCATGTCCGAAATCATCAAATCGATCTGGTTTTCCTTCAGAAGCCTGAGCGCGGTCCGTCCATTTTCAGCGCGATAGGTGTTGAATCCTGCTGATACAAGACGCGCCTCCAAAACTTCGAGTACATTCTTATCATCATCAACAATCAAAATGCTGGTGTTGTTTTCATCTTGTTTGTCCATATTTATCACCGTCTTATGGCTGGTTCGGCTTTATTTCCGGTTCGGCCGATGGAATGGCGTCTTTCTTTTTCTGAATTTTCTGATCGATGGTTTCCAGCGCCTTGATTTGTCGTCGCAACTCTCCGATTTTATTCTCTCGCGCCTTTATCATTTTTTGCCGTTTGTCCAAAGTCTCTTGAGCGGTTTCAAGCTCTTTTCGCAGCCGGTCCAGCTCAGCCTTGCTTTGGATCAGCAGCCACCTGGACACCATCGGTTCCGTTTCGGTCTTCTCTACGGACGTTTCCTTTAGCGGGATATTGGAAAACAGCATCTTCTCCTTGATCAGCGCATCTGCCATTACCGGATTCTCGTAATCGACTTTCATCGGCGCATCATCAACCCACTTTTGCCACAGCTGCAATGCTTCGGCGTAGGCTTCCGGCGTATCGGCGGCCATCAATTTCGAACAGGCCAATCCGTACAACGCCATACGGGAAAAGCGCTTATCACGGGTTTGCGCTCTCAAGAGCTCGAATGATCGGGCCGCGTCGGTGTACCCCGTTTTTTGATAAGTAGCGACCGCTTGCCGATATTGGCGGACCTCTTCTGCAGATGGGTGCGGTTGCGTATCGGAAAACAGGAATGGCCAAGTGTCCCTGCATCCGGATACAAACAAAAGGCCGATACATATAATTCCCAGTAAATATCGCCTGAATTCCAAACCATTCATAAGCATAATCACAACCTGTCCGCTGATCTGAGGCTTGCCGACCCGGCAAATCTATAGATATAGTTCAAGATATTATTTTTCTAAATTTATGACCCTATTTGCTGACGGCGCCAAAGGCAAGGTAAAATTAAATGAGCTCCCCTGCCCAACGACGCTCTCGACCCATATGTTGCCGTTATGGGCCTCGACGATGTTCTTGGTAATGCTCAATCCCAGTCCCACGCCATCCAAATGATCCCGAACGGATGGCGCCCGGTAGAACTTATTGAACAACTTTGCCTGGTCTTCTTCAAGAATGCCGGGACCGTTGTCCTCGATCTTGAAGGTCAGCGATATCAGGTCAGGCCCAGGCCCCACCTTCACCCACACCCTGGATTGTGCATCCGAAAACTTGATGGCATTGCCCATCAAATTCAGAAAGACCTGCTGCAAATATTGAGCATCTCCAAGAATATCGGGCGTTTCTGGAGGTATTTCGGGAAAAATCTCAATCTCCTTTGCCTCAGCCGCCGGTTTCAAACTCTCGACGCAAGCCGATACAAGGGCCACACAATCCACCGGTTCGAATTGCAGTTTCAGCGCACCGGGTTCCAGACGGGACGCCTGCATCAGGTGGTTCAACAGATCGCAGATGCGTCCGATTTCACCACCGGCAATCTCCAGAAAACGGCGTTGCCGATCGGTGATCGGCCCCATGACTTCCTCTCCCACCATATTGACCGATTCGCGAATCGAGGTCAGCGGCGTTCGGATTTCATGGCTCAGCATGGAAATGAAATCCGACCTCAACCGCTCCTCCTGCCGCAGACGTTCAGCCATTTCGTTAAAGGCTGTTGCCAGTTCACCCAACTCGTCTTTGGAATGGACGCGAACCGGCTCGCTGTAGCGGTCCTTGGCCACCGACCGAATACCCCGCATCAGCTCTTTGAGAGGCCGGATCATCGAATAGGCCAGATAGACGACACCCAATAGACCCACCAGACTCGAGATGCCCAAACCGATGAGGGCATTGTGGATGGAGGCCCGCCCTCGCCGGTTCAATTCCCTGGTGGCCTCTTCGACCTCCAATTGGTTCTCTATGCGTGCCTGGGAGATCAACTCGATCCACTGATTGATGGCCTTTTCGGGAATCCATATTTTTCTGCCGTTGTCGCCTTTGCCCAGCGCATCCTCTCCCTGGGAATTATGGTACTGCATGTAAGCTGCATGGACCTGTTCCCACTGGGGAGATAAATCTTGGCCTTGGAGCTTCAACGTCAATATTTTTTGCAGGCTTTTTTCAAATTCCTGCTGGGCGCTCCAAAAGAACTTTAAATAGTCATTCTTTTTAAGCAGCCGATATTTCTTCTCATTTTCCTCCATACTGAGCAGATTCTCAAACATTTTTTTGGAATGATCGGATATCGCATAGTTTTTGCTGACGATCCGCTCAGAAATGCGCGCCACCTGCTGGAAATTAAGGTACAGCACCAGGATCGTTCCATAGAAAATGGAAACAATCGCGAAAAACCAAATCAACAATTTACCGGTTATACCGTAACTAGGGTCCATGGTTTATTCGGATGATCGCAGAAAGTGGTTAATGGCAGCAGGTAAAGGTCTGACACCGAAAACTTATAGGTAGCAGAAATTAAATTTCATGTAAATGACATCCCTCAAGGGCTTTAGCAGTTTTTTTCAAGCGGCGTCATCAACATTAGCGTACAAAAAATTGCACTCATCCGGGAAAAAATTGTCACTTCCGTCACCGGTAGCGCAATGGCCGGAAGCCCGATTGATTGCCGAAGCCCATCATTGCTGTAATTGCGGCCGGCTCCACCAGGCAGCGCATTTAGGCATAAATATTGCTCTTCTTTTATGAAATAGGTTTTGCTGCCCGCAAAACCCTTTACATATATAGATAGATAGGATAAATGACCTGTATCCAATCCCAGAACGACGAACGACGCTTCAGTTTTGACAGGCGCCAATTCAAGTATTCAATGTGCATTCCGGAAAGGCGGTCAGGCGGCGAAAGACGGGTCGTCGACCAGCGGCAGCAAAACGCCGAACCGATGCAAATGGCGCCCGAAATGAGATTTGACAACAGGTCGATGCGGTTTACCCCGGCGCTCTGTACGTAACTGCCGGCTGTAGATGAAATTGCAACTCTAGCGGTCTATCGGATCAGACCCTCATCTGGTGGTGGAAAAATGACAATTCGTTTGAATTCGGCAGTTGGTAAGCACTTTGCTTTGTATTTCCTTCTAATCCTGATCCTCCTCCCCCTCAATTTACATGCCGACTGCCAGATCACACTGACCTGGGATCCCAATACTCCCGCCCCGGATGGCTATCGTATTTACCAGCGAGAATCCGGAGAGAGCTACAATTACAATATCTTTACAGATGCGGGCCCATCTACCAGCTCCGCAATGTCAGGCCTGTTGGATGACACCACCTACCATTTCGTGGTCCGCGCTTATGTCGGGTCACAAGAGAGCGGCAATTCAAATGAGGCCACCTACATTTGCGGCAATGGGGGTACGCCTGGAAACACGGGCGGCTCCAATCCTCCGACACAACCGCAGGCCATTACGCCGAGCGACCAGGCTGTTGACGTCAGCCTGCAGCCGACGCTCACCACGAGCGCTTTCATCGACCATGATCCGGGCGACTACCACGCCCAGACGCGATGGACGATTTACCGGCTTGATGACGACGCCTGCATTTTAGACATCACCAGCAGCTCGTCCCTGACGCGCCTGAATATCCCGTCGTCAACCCTCTCACCGTTTACCAGCTACTATTGGACGGTGTGTTACTACGATCAGGGCGGCGTTGCATCCGCACCTTCACCGACCTGCGATTTTACGACCCGGCAGGCCACGGCAAGCACACCGAACGACTCACAGGATTCCCCGCCGGCATCGCTGAGCAGCAGCGCCAGCACCAGCAGCAGCGGCTCCAGTGGCGGAGGCGGATCCGGTGGCGGCTGTTTCATCCAGGCATTGCTGGGCCATCGGTAAGATTAATCCATTCACTTTTCAAGCACCTGTAATTCAATACGAATAAAAGGCCGGGATACCGGTCTTCCCACACCCCTTTGCTTTGCCCGCCAAAGGTCGCTTGACTTGTCTGCATGAAAACGCTAACAATCAGTCCACCCAACTGAAACTCAAATTGTAAAAATAGAGCACTTGAATCAGGAAAGGACCTCATGCTCCGACTCGGCTCCGACCCCGCCCAAACCCGAGAGATGGATCTGGACGACATCTTTTTGTCAAGATTAAAGCTACTTATTATAATGGGGAAATCCTTCATTGACGGCTGCCCTTGCGGACGCCACAGGCGCAGAGCCATGCTTGAAAATGCGCGACACATCGAATCGGAATCCATCGATTTGGGAGGCCTGTCAACAGGATCACCGCCCCCCAATCCATCCTGGGAGAGCATGGATTTCGACCATATTTTTTTCCAACGCGTTAAACTTCTGGCGGTTATGATTAAAGCCATCGGCAAAGGTTTTCCCATGGGTGATCATCGCAAACAAGCCATGCAGGAAAATATTGACATCATCTGCGAAACCATCACATTCAACGGCAAGACAGACATGACGTTTTTGAAGGTCGCCTGAATTGAACTCCTCCGTCTCGACCATAGAAGCAAAAATCATCGTGGTGGATGATGATCAGCTGGTGCGGGATTTCGCCGTTCACACCATCGAGTACGGGATCAACCGCCAAGTCGTCACATTTGACACCGGCTTCAATGCATGGCAATTCCTGCAAAACCGGCCGGAGGACGCCGACATCATCATCGCGGACGCGAACATCCCGGATATGGATGGAATGGAACTGCTTAAAAAAGTAAAGGAAATTCACCCCGAAAAAAAATTTGTCCTCACCACCAGCAACCCCGACTTTGAAGATACCGCCAATCAAATGGGTGCAGATGCCTTTCTAACTAAACCCTATGACGTAAGCGACCTGTTCACCATTGTACAACAATTCTTCGAAGCGCGTGAAAGCGATTCTCACAAAGAGGATACCCATAGCTGAAACGACAGTCGGCATGGCGCAACAGCCGATACCCCATCTGCCACCCGCCCCACCCTATAGGAGTTCCTTGCCATATCGAATGGGAATTGCGGCCGACTATCCTGGCAGCTAAGGCCATTCCAAGATCGTTGATTGATTCCTGCTGATGACTGTTTAATCGTCTCCATTGCCAACCCCCGGGCCGATGTTTAGCTTTCGGATAGTCACATAATTCGAATAGCCGTGCGGGGGGAGATGATCATGAAAAAGACCATCCTCATATTAATCATAGTCGCCATCCAATGGCCATTCACGGCCGCACATGCCGGTACCATCTACTCCTGGGAGGGAAAAGACGGCAATTTAAGGTTCAGCGGCGAACCGCCGCCTGAAGGCATCACCGAGTATCAGACCATTGCTACGGAAGCAGTTGATGAATACGGCCCAAAGCCGGAAAACAGGCGGCGTCCAAGTTACGATTCCATGGTCCAAGAAGCACTAAGGGAAGCGGATCGTTCGAGGGCCGAAAGGCAGGAGCGCGAGGCGGCGCTGGCGGCCGAGAAAGCGCGTATCGCTGAAGAAAAACGCCAAGCCCGCATCCAGGCTGAACAAAAGCGACTGGAACAGCAGATTCAAACCATCAAAGCACGCGCAGTTAGTCCCACTTTTCCCAATGGAATGAAACAGGCTCAAATCGAGGCATTGCGGGAGGAGCTTGAAAATCTCGGGGGCAGCGTTGAATCCATAGGCACGACCAACGACAATCCCGACGAAAACACCGAAGAGCGCAGCGATAGATACTAAAGGCGCCGTCGAGACGGCGCCTTTAGACTAAGATGGTGCCGAGGGACAGAATCGAACTGCCGACACGGGGATTTTCAGTCCCCTGCTCTACCGACTGAGCTACCTCGGCCCAAACCTGAGAATCTTGTAAACGAAACCAGTTACCTATAAAACCGCCTGTTGATTGTCAAGCATATTTTAATCCGCAACCGTCAATTTCGCCGGCATCGTTTCAGCACCCCCCGGCCAGGCTGGTACCTCGCCGCTACATATCTCCGAACACAAATTGGGCCAGCGTGGCCGCCGCCAGCACAGCGGTTTCCGCTTTCAGAATACGCGGCCCCATGCCGGCGACTTCAAACCCCTTTTGCCTGGCCAGATGGATCTCCGTTTCATCGAATCCGCCCTCCGGGCCAATCATCATAAAGAGGCTGGATGGATTGGGAGAACGGCGGCGATGCATGACGGCGGCAGCCTTGGCCCCCTCCCAGAAGATAACTTTCAAATCGCACTGGGCGCCCATGCCTAACGCTTCCTCGAAACGCACCACAGGAGATATGTCCATGGCGCGACTTCGCCGGCACTGCTTGAGGGATTCCATTGAAATTTTCTGCCATCGTCGATAGCGCCCCTGAAGGCGCTGCGGCCCGGGAGATGGAATGGACCGGCGGGAAAGGAACGGCACCCAGCGAACCACCCCGAGTTCGGTAAGCTGACGCACCACAGCGTCCATTTTTTTATCCTTCAAATATCCTTGGCCGATGGTCAAATCCAAAACGGCGTCGGTATCCGTCTCCAATCGATCCAACATGGCAACATGAACCTGGCCGCGTGAGACGGAAACAACCCTGGCTCGAAATTCCCTCCCCTGGCCGTCAAATACAACCACCAGGTCTCCGGGTTGAATCTTGAGAACATCGCGAAGGTGGTGTGCGTCATCTCCCGTGATAATGGATTCATATTTTCCCATCGATTCGGGTGGAATATAAAAGCGTCGCATCCGAGCTCCCTGGTCGCAGTCGTGTTTTTCTAAATCTCTAATTTAATGAATGTGTTAAGAAGCAATTCCTTGACACCCCCATACCCTTGTGGTAGCGTAAAAGCGCGAAACGCTTGACTAAAACTAAATTTTTGCTCTCAAAAGCCGATAGCGATATTGAAGAGCAATTTCATCACGATGGAAAACCAAGGTTTAAAGATGCATGATCGACCGGGTGAAGCCGGAGTTTAGATTGACGAAATCATTGGCTAAATGCTGACAACCACCTCAGCATGTGCTACGAATCGGTCCCGAAGGATGCTTTTTTATACCAAACCCGGAGGATTTATGGAAGACCATAAGCAATCCAGGACACAACCTGACGCCAAAAAGGAAGAGAAAATTCTCGACCTGACAAAAGAAATGGAATTGGCGGACCAGGAAAAACATAAAATATTCGATCTTACCGAAGCCCTGGGCCAATCGGAAGCAGCCCGACCGCAAGAACCTTCGACACTGCCTCCGCCCTCCGAACCGGCTGCCAAGGAAAGTACTCCGTCTGCTGTTGATGCACCGGCAGAAGCGCCAAAACCGGCCATGGAGAATGAAGCTCCGCCCGCAGAAGACGCCTCTGAAATGGAAACGACGTCCGCCGAAGATCCTGCCGAACCGCAGGCGGCAATCAGCCAAACAAACGTCGATGATATTTCCCAAGAGCCCGAGCTCACACTTGATGAAACCTTCCCGGTTGAAGAGACGTCGGACGGCGTTGTCGATGGAGACGAAACCGGCACCATTGAAGACGAGGTCGATGCCGCCTTTGAGGAGGTTCAGTCCACCCCGCCGGAGGAATCACCAAAAGAAGCGCCCGGTGATAAGCTTTTCGACAAGTTGAGCGGCATCACCCAGATGGTCGACAATGCCGTTCGCGAAATCAAGCAGGTCGAATCTCCAAAGGGCTCCTTACCGGCGCCTCCTGACGATGGCACCATAACTTCTGATGCAGCTGAACTTGAGGCCGCCATCTCCGGGGAAGACGAAGAAGAAGAGATCATCGAGTTGACTGAAGTCGTCGATCCTGCCGAGGCTGTATCAGCCGGCGAACTTGCAGCCCCGGAAGATGACGCGATCATCGATCTCGTCGATATCGTCGAACCAGACGAGCTGTCAGGCGTTCAGTCGAATCTGGACATGCCCCTGGAACCGGAAACGGTATCGCAACCCGACGCTCCCTCCCCCCAGACGGAAGAGGAACTGGCCTTGTCAGATCTGGAAGACTTCGATCCAAATGCGACCTTGGAAGAACAAACCGCCGCAGAAGACGAATTCGACACGGCGGAAATCGACAATCTGTTTGTCGATGATAACCTTCCGGATGAAAAAGAGACGACGGGGGCTGCGACAACCGTCTCGGACCAGGAAGACGAAGATGATGAAAGGGTCATCCTGTTGTCCGATGTATTAAAGGAAGGGCCCAATGCAGGTCAACCATCGGCCGGCGACGTCACGACTATGGACAAGTCTGAAGAACGTCCGGTCGCAGAGGCCGAAATGGAAACGGAGGGCCTGCACTCCGCGTCCTCACCACCCAATGCGAAGGAGCTTGAAGATTTGTCGAACCTTGATATCGAAGCGGCTGTGGAGCACCTGTTGAAAACCAAGTATGCGGACACCATTCAACGCATGGTATCCGAGGCGGTGCAAAAAGCGATAACCCAGGAGGTTGAGAATATCAAAAAAGGGTTTTCCGGAAAGGAAGGATAGAAAGCGCAGCCATCGACATCGGCGACGGTACTGATCCTGCAACCGTCGAAAGTCCATTTATAACTTGATTTTTAACGGGGATTATTCATTAATCCCCTTTTGTGTTTCACAGGCGTCAATTTCAAAATAACGGCACGATACGATCCCGGGCATGACCGTGGCAAGGTGCATTAAGGAGTCTGTTTCATGAGTAAGGATCTATTGGATAAAGGCTACGAACCTCAAGCGGTGGAGCAGCGCTGGTACGCATTCTGGGAGAAGGAAGGGCTCTTTTCAGCTGCCGACACCAGCGACCGGCCACCTTTTTCCATCGTCATTCCCCCGCCCAACGTCACCGGTGTCCTGCACATGGGCCACGCCCTGAACAATACCATGCAGGACATTCTGTGCCGCTATCGCCGATTGAAAGGGGATAATGTCCTTTGGATGCCCGGAACCGATCACGCCGGCATCGCCACCCAGAATGTCGTGGAACGCAAGCTGGCGGAGCAAGGCCGCGACCGGCACGAACTGGGACGCGAAAAGTTTATCGAAGAGGTGTGGACATGGCGAAAGGAATACGGCAACGCCATCATCAACCAGCTGAAACGTCTGGGCGCTTCCTGTGATTGGCAGCGCGAACGGTTCACCATGGATGAAGGCCTCTCACGCGCCGTACGAACAGTTTTCGTCAAGCTTTACGAACAGGGGTTGATCTACCGCGGCCTGTACATTACCAACTGGTGTCCGCGCTGCCGCACCGCTCTGAGCGACCTGGAAGTCGAACACGAAGAGCTGAACGGGCACCTGTACCACATTCAGTATCCCCTGGCCGACGGATCGGGAACCTTGACGGTGGCCACCACCCGTCCCGAGACCATGCTGGGCGATACGGCCGTTGCCGTCCACCCGGAAGACGAGCGCTACGCCGACCTGACCTGCAATGAAGTGATCCTGCCGCTGATGGATCGAAAAATCCCCATTATCCGGGACAGCTATGTGGACACCGCCTTTGGTACGGGCGCCTTGAAGGTGACGCCGGCCCACGACCCCAATGACTTCGAAATCGGCCAACGCCATAAACTGCCCAGCGTCAAGGTGATTGGCGAAGACGGAACGATGACCGACGAAGCCGGTCCATACAAGGGCCTGGACCGATTCGCCTGTCGAAAATCGGTCACCGCGGATCTGACGCAACAAGGCCTGCTGGCCAATATGGAGGACCACAAACACGGAGTGGGACATTGCTATCGATGCAAAAGCGTAGTGGAGCCCAATCTTTCGAGGCAGTGGTTTGTCGACGCCAAAACCCTGGCCAAACCGGCCATTGAGGCGGTGGAGAGCGGCAAGACACGCATCATTCCAGAAATATGGACCAAGACCTATTACGATTGGATGTACAACATCAAAGACTGGTGCATCTCACGCCAGATCTGGTGGGGCCATCAGATCCCGGCCTGGACCTGCCGGCAATGCGATGAACTGGTAGTGGCCATGGAAGCCCCCGGCCAATGCTCCAAATGCGGCGGCCGGGACCTGGTTCAGGAGAGCGACGTCCTCGACACCTGGTTCAGCAGCGCCCTGTGGCCCTTCTCCACAATGGGATGGCCGGAAAAAACCGACCTGCTCAATACCTTCTATCCCACATCCGTGCTGGTGACCGGCTTCGATATCCTCTTTTTCTGGGTCGCCCGCATGATGATGATGGGCATCCATTTCATGGGCGATGTCCCCTTCAAGGACGTCTACGTACATGCCCTGGTCAGGGATGAAGAGGGCAAGAAAATGAGCAAGTCCAAGGGCAATGTCATCGACCCGCTCAACGTCATCGATCAGTACGGGACCGATGCCTTTCGGTTCACCCTGGCGGCTTTTGCCGCCCAGGGGCGGGACATCAAGATGTCCGAACGCAGGGTGGAGGGCTACCGCCACTTCATCAACAAATTGTGGAATGCAGCCCGCTTTTCGCTCATGCATCTGGACCGCGGTTACGATCAAATCGATGAGGATCACCTCAGTCTGCCGGATCGTTGGGTCCTGTCACGACTTCATCGGGTCAGCGAAGAGATCGCCGCCGCCTTGGACGACTATCGCTACAATGAAGCCGCCGGTATTGCCTACCAATTTGTGTGGCATGAGTTCTGTGACTGGTATCTGGAGGCGATCAAGCCCACGCTGTATGACGAGACCCGGGGACCGTCCCGGATGGCCACCAAGCAGGTGCTGTGGACGACCCTCAAAGATATCCTGATCCTGTTGCACCCATTTGCTCCCTTTGTCACCGAAGAAATCTGGGATAAATTACCGGGCACTGAAGGTTCGATCATGCTTGCAACCTACCCCTCCCCCGATCGGTACGTTGCCGATATCCATAAACTTGGAAATGCCGGAGAAGAGATGTCCCTGGTTATGGAACTGATTACCGGGATCCGGAATGTCCGCGGAGAGATGAATATCGCACCATCGGTCAAGCTGGATGTTGCCGTCGCGTCCACCCAGCGGACGGTGCAGCAGAGCGTGGAAACGCACCGGGAGTTGATCGCTAACCTGGCACGGTTGAACTCTTTGAAAGTACAGGCCAAAGAAGAACACTCCACAACAGCGGCCACCGCCATCGTCAACGAGGCCACCATACTGGTCGAACTCAAGGGCGTGGTGGACTTCGGACAGGAAGCCCAGCGTCTGGAAAAGGAGATTGGCAAACTCTCCAAAGAACTGGCCGGCATTGACAAGAAACTGAGCAATCAGGGGTTTCTTTCCAAGGCACCCGGGCAGGTGGTCGCCGAAGTGCGCGAAAAACAGGCGGCCTTGTCCGAGAAGCAGCAAAAGCTCGAAACGACTTTGCAGAAAGTCAAATCCTTTGCCGCGTAACCCCAACCCGATGCACCTTGCCCAGGCGATGAACGACCAGCAGCCGATTCAACCCGAGGGCGAGATGCTGACCCGGATATGGCATGGAGATTACAAAACACATCGATAGATTGATCGAACTGGCGCTTGAAGAAGATATCGGGCCGGGAGACATCACCACGATGCACCTCGTGGCCCCCCAGTCAACAGGGCAAGGGGTCATCGTCGCCAAGCAGGACCTGGTGATTGCCGGCCTGGATGTCGCCAAGCGGGTGTTCCAACGTATTGACGCCGACATTGAATTTCACTCTTCTTTCGCCGACGGCGACCACGTCAAATGCGGCGAAACCGTCGTGGAACTGTCGGGCGGACTGGACACCCTGCTGACTGGAGAACGCACTGCATTGAATTTTCTCCAGCGCCTTTCCGGTATCGCCACATTGACCCGAGCCTATGTGACCCTATTGTCGGGGAAAACGGTTCAATTGCTCGATACGCGCAAAACCACACCCGGTTATCGCGAACTTGAAAAGTATGCGGTGCGGACCGGCGGCGGCACCAACCACCGCATGGGGCTTTATGATGCGGTCCTGATCAAAGACAACCACATAACAGCCGCCGGAAGCATTACTGAAGCGGTCAAACGCATCAAAGCCAAGGTGCCGCCGGCTACGACCATCGAAGTAGAGACTGCCGATCTTGACCAGGTCAGGGAAGCAATGGATGCCGGGGCTCACATTATTATGCTGGACAACATGTCCACCGAGCGCATTAAAGCGGCCGCCGCGCTGGTCAACGGCAGATCAAAGCTGGAAGTTTCCGGCGGCGTCACCCATGAACGTCTGGCGGAGCTGGCCGACACCGGTATTGATTATATTTCGTCCGGCGCTTTGACACACTCTGCGCAGGCGGTGGATTTGAGCATGCGGATCACCGTTGGGTAACGGCCGGCGGCATCGGCCGCCGCGGCTTTCAAAGGGGTGCAGTTTTGCATCACGCCCGACGGATTGGCATAACGGAACGCGTCGGCCACCGACCGGAAGAGATGGAACGAACCGATAGACTGCAGTGCGCATTGCTCCCGCTGACAAGATGACGTCCACATGATACCGTTACGCGACACCATTCCCTCCCGAAATTTCCCGGTCATCAACACGCTGATGATCGCGATCAATGTGGTGATGTTCGGCATGCAGCTCATGCAGGGCACTGATACGGGATTCCACCGGTTTGTCTATATTTACGGCCTTGTGCCGGCACGCTACACGCTGCCCGGCGGGGATGGAACCACCATCGTGCAGCAGACAATAGCATTGTTCTCCTTCATGTTTCTGCACGGCGGCTTCTTCCACCTGGCGGGCAACATGCTGTCGCTCTATATCTTTGGTGACAATGTCGAAGACCGTCTGGGTCCTTTTCGCTATACCGTCTTCTATCTGCTTTGCGGACTGATTTCCGGATTTACCCATCTGGTCTTCAATGCCCACTCAACAGATCCCACCATCGGCGCCAGCGGTGCAGTAGCCGGCGTCATGGGCGCCTATTTTCTGCTCCATCCAAAGGCCAGGATCCTGACCCTGATCCCCATCGTCATCATTCCGTGGTTCGTCGAAATTCCGGCATTTTTCTTCATCGGCATCTGGTTCCTGATCCAGGTGCTCAATGTATCCAGCAGTTCCGCCGCCTCGAGCAATATTGCGTGGTGGGCCCACATCGGCGGATTCATCTGCGGAATGATCCTGCTCAAACTGTTGGCCGCCGTTCCCGCAACGGGCATTTCGTCACCGATGCGACGGGCAACCACACGCAAGAAAAGCCATCGCTTTCAAATGGCGCGCCCCACATCCGCCGGTCCGGATCGCGATCTGCGAGCCACCTTGATCATTTCGCCCTATGAAGCGCAAACGGGGACGCGCAAATTGGTCACGGTACCGTACGGTCTTCAGCGACGCATGTTCCGCGTGACCGTCCCGCCCGGCATGGAGACGGGGAAACGGCTGCGCCTGAAAGGTCAGGGAATGCGGCGATCCGACGGTACCCGTGGGGATTTGATTCTGAAAATTGTCGTGGCTTGACAGGAAAGAAAATGACGATCAAACCCACAGAGCAAGCACTTCTGCTCCTTCTGGCCAAAGAGTGGGACCTAAACGGTCCGCCCGGGATCATGGAGATCAGCGACATTGTTGCCGCCCTGCCCCCGGCGCCGAGCGAAATCCTGGCCGCGCTGAAGGATCTCTTCACCCGCGGTCTGGATATGAACCAACTCAAAACCAGCGCCTTTCTGACGCCGGAAGGATATGACACCGCTAAAGTTGACGATTGGGATCTTGGGTGAACATCGAACGTCCAACATCCAACGTTCAATGATGCGACCAATCTTTCGCGTTAACTGGTTTTCGTCGAAGAGCGGGGCTCCGTGCCCACCGGGTTGCGATGACGCGCTGGGTACATGGACAGGGCGGCGCGGAGGCCGCCCCTGCGTATATAGAACGGTGGTGGTGTAAAAGGGTTGGAGATATCTTGCCAATGCGGAATCAGGCAGAGTAACTTACTTCACCATTCTGCGGGTCAGCGGTTCGATATTCGAAATTCTCCCGGCGCTACTTCCCGAACCTCAGGGTCACCGAATGCTTCTCCTCCTTGGATTTAACCTTCACGTCGATGTCGATGCTGCTGCCGCTGACCCCGAGGGAGAGGGGCAGCTTGCCTTTTGGCGTGTCGATATGGGTAATCTCGCGAACTGCGGCCATAATCTTGTCGGCAATTGCCTTGTTGGGGGCCGGCAGCCGGGCAGTACGATATTCCGCCGTCACCGTCACCGATTCGCCGGATTGAGATATCTTGATCTTCTTGGCATTGGAATTGATCCCGTGCAGGGTGGCCAGCGCAATCCACTTGACGGCCGCTTCATCCACGTCCGCCTCGTCCACCATCTGGGACATGGACTTGAGAGGATCTGTGGCGGAATAACAATCGCACATCTCCTGGACTTTCAGGTGCAGGTTGCGTTTCTCTTTCATATAGGCCTCCTTTGGGCAAGATAGGTTGGAAAGAACTTGTGGCCGCGCAATATCCAGACAAAGGGTATGACCGTTCAGCGCAAAAGTAAATATCGGGCGGCGTGCACTGAAAACAAAAAGGCCGATCCCTTTCCCAAGGGACCGGCCTTTGCATCAGGCAATGCGTGATCGGCGGATTATGCGGCTTTGTTGATTTTTACCGCACAGACCTTCAGTTCGGGGATGCCGGAAACCGGATCAAGTGCTGCATTGGTCAACTTATTGGCCGCTGCTTGCGCATAATGGAACGGCATGAAAATGGTGCCTTCCACGGCCTTTGGTGATATGACCACACGGGCGGCGATCTCACCCCTCCTCGAGGAAACGATGACCTTATCGCCCCCTTTAAAGCCATATTTGGCGGCGTCCGCCGTGGCCATCTCTACGAAGGACTCCGGAGCGCGTTCATTGAGGCCATCGGTCTTCATGGTCATGGTGCCGGTATGGTATTGGTACAGAACCCGTCCGGTGGTCATGTAGAGCGGGTATTCGTCATCGATCTGCTCTGCCGGCGGAATCCATTCGATGGCATGGAAAAGCCCCTTGCCGCGGGTGAACTGCTGCCCGTGCAATATGGGTGTCCCCGGGTGATCGGTTGTGGGGCAGGGCCAGTGGAGGCCGACCTCGCCAATGCGTTCGTAGGTAATGCCGGCATACGACGGGGTCACTTTGGCGATCTCGTTGAAGATCGCTTCGCTGTCCGCATAGTTCATCTCGTATCCCATCCGGGTGGCGATCTGGCCGGTGATCCACCAGTCGTCTTTGGCCTCGCCGGGGGCTTCCACTGCCTTGCGCACCCGCTGGACACGGCGCTCGGTATTGGAAAAGGTGCCTTCTTTTTCCGCAAAGCATGCCGAAGGCAGCACGACGTCCGCCATTTGGGCGGTTTCGGTCATGAAGATGTCCTGAACCACCAGAAAATCCAGGTTGGCCAGGCTCTTTTGGGCATGGTTGAGGTCGGGATCGGAAACCAGCGGGTTTTCGCCGATGATGTAGAGCGCCTTCAACTCCCCGCTGTGGGCTTTGGGGATCATTTCCGTCACCTTCAGCCCGATATCCGTGGACAGTCCGCTGACGCCCCAGGCGCCTTCCATTTTTTGGGTGACATCCGGATCGGTAACCGGCTGGTAGGCGGTGTAGACGTTGGGCAGACCGCCCATGTCACAGGCGCCCTGGACATTGTTCTGTCCCCGCAGCGGATTGACGCCGCCGCCGGGTCTGCCCAGGTTTCCGCACAGCATGGACAGGTTGGCGAGGGATTTGACGTTGTCGGTGCCCGAAATGTGCTGGGTAATGCCCATGCAGTAGAGGATGCTGCCGTTTTCGGCGCCGGCGTACAATTTTGCCGCCTTCACCAGGCTTTCGGCCGGAATGCCGGTGATGCCCTCCACGAACTCGGGCGTGTACTTCTCAACCGCTTTTTCAAGCGCTTCAAAGTCCTCGGTCCGGGATTCGATGAATTCCTTGTCGTGCAGGTCTTCCTTGATGATCACGTGCATCATACCGTTGATCCACGCCACATCGGTTCCCAGATTAGGCCTGAGCCAGTGTTCGGCGAACTCGGTCATTTTGATGCGGCGGGGGTCCACCACGATCAACCTGGCGCCATTGAATTTGGCCGCGCGTTTGACAAAAGCGGATAGAACCGGATGGTTTTCGGTCGTATTGGAGCCGGTGATCAGGATCACATCGGCTGTCTCGATGTCGGCGATGGTGTTGGTCATCGCGCCGGAACCGAATGCTGCGGCCAGACCGGCCACGGTGGAGCTATGTCAGAGACGGGCGCAATGGTCGACATTGTTCGTCTTGAGCACCGCCCGGGCAAACTTCTGGGCGATGTAGTTCTCTTCGTTGGTTACCCTGGCCGACGTCAGTACGCCGATACTGTCGCCGCCGTTTTCGTCCCGGACGCCTTTGAGCTTTTCCGCGACCAGATTCAGAGCTTCATCCCAGGTCGCCTGGCGATGCTTGCCGTCCTCCTTGATCAAAGGAGTGGTCAGGCGCTGATCCGAATGGATGAAATCAAAACCAAACCGCCCCTTCACGCAAAGACTGCCGTTGTTGGGCGCCGTATTCGCACCTGTTACCTTTACGACTTTGTTGTCCTTCACGTGCATTTCGATCTGGCAGCCGACACCGCAGTAGCTGCACGTGCTGCGCACCGGTTGGGTCTCCCATTGGCGCACTTTGTACCGGACTTCCTTTTCCACCAGAGCGCCCACCGGGCAGACCTGCACGCACTCGCCGCAGAAAACGCATGCGGAGTCCTTGAGCGGCCGGTCGCCCGCGGCAATGATCTTGGAGTCAGGGCCGCGGTATCCGAAGCTGATGGCGTTGTTGACCTGCACGTCGTTACACGCCTGAACACAGCGGCCGCACGCGATGCAGCGGCTGAAGTCGCGAACGATGAACGGATTGACTGTCTCCATGGGATACTGGGTCGGCGTGCCCGGGAAAACCTCTCCGGACACCTGGTAGCGGTAGGCCAGATCCTGGAGCCGGCAGTCTCCCCATACGGGACACAGTTCGCCGCTGTCGTCTTCGGCCTGTACATTGAGCTGGAATGTGGTCCACTCGGCGTCATCACTGCCGCGCACCGCGCAATTGTGATTTCCGGAACTGAGCATCAGCTGGATAATCTGTCTGCGTGCCTCAATCACCTTGGGGGATTCGGTCTGCACCACCATGCCCGGAGCGGCCGGAGTTGCGCATGCCGCCAACAGGGTGCGCGCCTTCTCAACTTCCACCACGCAGATACGGCAGGCGCCGGTGGGTGTGGTGCCTTTGAGATGGCAGAGGGTGGGAATTTCGATGTTATTGCGCCGGGCCACCGAAAGGATGGTCTCACCGCTCTCGAAAGTCAATTCATTTCCATTAATTAGAAGGGTTTGAGGGGCGTTCATGCCAGGGATCACTCCTTATCCGTTTGGTATATGCTTGGGATCGATGCAACGATCCATAAAGGCAATCATATTTATAGAAATCGCCTTCATTTGTCAATGTGGTGGGCGGTTTTTGAGACTATTTTAGCGACACAGACCGCTCACGGCGTATGGGATCCCAGCTTCCGATGCAGGCATTGAATGTAGATCCAGCTGCCGGCCAGGCTGCCGGCAAAATCCGCCGCAGCATCCGCAAGCTCCGCACTGCGACCGGGTACGAAAGCCTGGTGCCATTCATCGGTCAGGCCAAATACGGTGGCCGCAAGGACGCCGAGCACAAACAGCATTCCCTTGCGCCGGCGCCACCGGGCCGTTGCGCTGAATGCTCTGCAGAACAGCAGCGCCATGATGCCGTAGGCGATGAAGTGCAACAGCTTGTCTGAAAATTCAAAGCTGGGCAATTGATCGTACGTGGGGAAAGACGACTGTACGAAAATAAGCGTACAGTAACCAATCACCGGCAGCCAGTTGCGAATGAATGCCTGCATGGCAGATCAACAATCCGAAAGGGTTATGGGCCGCAACAGACGGCGGCGGATGCTCAAATCCGGCTATCCCGTTGCTACTCGACGAACAGATCCAGCTCGAGACGCCGCTGCGCTATGTGGGTCGTCACTTTGTCGACGAATTCCTGCAGCGCGACGCCGTGACGCACCTTGCCGTCCAGGGTGCGGACCGAAACCGTGCCCTGTTCCTGCTCCTTGGCACCGCAGGTCAGGATGAGCGGTATCTGCTGCAACTGGGCATCGCGAACCTTTTTCTTGAGGCTCTCGGATCGCCGGTCCACTTCGGTGCGCAGCCCCGCCTTTTCCATTTCGGCCGCCTGCTCCCGGGCAAAGGGGATCAAGTCGTCATTGATAGGCAGCAGAATGACCTGCACCGGGGCCAACCACATGGGAAATTTTCCGGCAAAATGCTCCACCAGGATCCCGAAGAAACGCTCGATAGAACCGTAAATCACCCGGTGGATCATGATGGGCCGATGGCGCTCGTTGTCCTGGCCGATGTAGGACAAGTCAAATCGCTCAGGCAGCGACATATCCAGTTGGATAGTGCCGCACTGCCATGTGCGGCCCAGGGCGTCCTTGATATGCACATCGATCTTCGGTCCGTAAAACGCGCCGTCCCCTTCATTGACCTTGTACGCCTGGCCGTATGCTTTCAGGGCGGCTTCCAGACCGTTTGTGGCCATTTCCCACTGTTCATCATTGCCAATGGATTTGTCCGGCCGCGTGGACAGTTCCAGATGAAATCCCAGCCCGAATTTGCTGTAAATGCGGTCCACCAGCTTGAGCACACCCAGTATTTCATCCTGGATCTGGTCCGGCGTCATGAAGATGTGGGCATCATCCTGATGGAAGGCGCGAACGCGGAACAGGCCGTTGAGCACCCCGCTGAGCTCATGGCGGTGCACCAGCCCGATCTCGGCCGCCCGGATGGGCATATCCCGGTAAGAGTGGTGTTTGCGACCGTACAGCAGCATGCCGCCAGGACAGTTCATCGGCTTGATGGCATAGTCCGCATCGTCGATGCTGGAGGTGTACATGTTCTCACGGTAGTTGTCCCAATGCCCGCTGCGCTCCCACAAGAAGCGCTGCATCATGATAGGGGTTTTGGTCTCCACGTAACCCGCGGCGCGGTGCTCTTCGCGCCAGTAATCCAGCAGGGCGTTCCATACGGCCATTCCTTTGGGATGGAAAAAAGGCATGCCGGGCGCCTCGTCGTGAAAACTGAAAAGGTCGAGCGCCTGGCCGATGCGACGGTGGTTGCGTTTTTTGGCTTCCTCGAGAAAATTCAGATATTTGCGCAGCTCTTTCTTGTCGAAAAAGGCGGTGCCGTAAATCCGCTGAAGCTGGGCCTTGGACTGATCGGCCCGCCAGTACGCCCCGGATACTTTCATCAGTTTGAAGGCTTTCACCAGGCCGGTGTGGGGGACGTGGGGCCCGCGACACAAATCGGTGAATTCGCCCTGCTGGTAGAAGGATATGGTACCGTCCTCAAGATCCTGAATCATTTCAACCTTGTAGGGTTCATTCCGGTAAAATTCAAGGGCTTCCGACTTGGAAACCTCCTTGCGCACGATGGGCAGCTTCTCCTTGACAATTCTCTTCATTTCAGACTCAATGCGCTCGAAAGCCTCTTCGGAGATGGGTTCCATATCGATGTCGTAATAGAATCCATCTTCGACCACAGGTCCTATGGTCAGCTTGGCATCCGGATAGAGCTTTAAGACGGCCTGGGCCATGACATGGGCGGCACTGTGCCGCATGATCTCCAGCGCTTCAGGGTCTTTGGTGGTCAGCAGATGGACCGCAGCATCGCTCTCGATGGGACGGTTGAGATCGAGCAGCGCGTCGTCCACCTTCATGGCGACACAATTGCGCGCCAGGCCTTCGGAAATATCCTGCGCCACATCCATGCCTGTGGGGGTCTGGTCAAATTGCTTTATGCTGCCGTCGGGAAGTGTTATAGTGATCATCTTGGCAATACCTTGCGGTTTAGAGGTCAAAAAGGCGGTATTTTGCTAAATACCGATAAGTTACATTGAAGTAGGAGAAATGCCCCTGTGGGTCAAGTAAAAAATAGCCCTGCATCTTCAGAGCTGGAATACCAATATATCAATACGCAAAAAGACCTGGAGACGTTTGTCCGTCAGGCGCGCCATGCGGAAATGATCGCCCTGGATATCGAGGGCGACTCCATGTTTCATTACCAGGAAAAGGTCTGCCTGATTCAGATGGCGGCCAATGGGCATACGGTTGTCATCGATCCGCTGGCGCTCGATGATCTCTCCTCGATCAAGCCGATTCTGGAAAACCCCGACATTCCCAAGGTAATCCATGGCGCAGATTACGATGTACGGTCGATCTACAGGGACTTCGGCATCAAGATCACCAACTTGTTCGACACCCAACTGGCCAGCATGTATATGGGATGGACGGAAACCAGCCTCGAAGCGGTGGTCGGACGACATTTCGGCGTGGAACTGGACAAAAAGTACCAGAAAAAAAATTGGTCCCGGCGCCCCCTGCCTGAAGAGATGGTGACGTACGCGGCAGCGGACGTCGTCTACCTGGCCCCTTTGGCGCAGCATCTCACCCGGGAGCTTGAACGGATGGGCCGCTTACAGTGGGTTACGGAAGAGTGCCGTCTGCTGTGCGGTGTCCGCCCCTCCAAAAACAACGACGGCCCCATGTTTTTGAAATTCAAAGGCGCGGGTCGCCTGGAGCCGCGTCAGCTTGCCATACTGGAAACCCTGCTGCAAATGCGCAATGCCATTGCCCGCCAGAAAGACCGCCCGCTGTTCAAAGTGATCAGCAATGTGGCCCTGAAGAAGATCGCACTGGCCATGCCGAGCAGCCTCAAGCAGCTCCAGGCCAGCGGGGCTCTGAGCGACAGGCAATACGATATGTACGCCAAAGCGGTCATGGAGGCGGTCCGAAACGCACGGCGCATTCCCAAAGACCAATTGCCGATCTACCCCCGGCAACGCTCCCCCAGGGTCCCGCGCAAAGTACCGGCAAGGGTCAAAGCCCTGCGCAGCTGGAGGGATGCCAAGGCTGAGCAGCTCGACTTGAACGCCTCCCTTCTATTGAACCGTGCCCTGATCAAGGCCATCGCCGTTGAGAACCCGGCCACCAAAACCGCCCTGTCCAAAGTGGACGGCATTCACCAATGGCAGGTGGATGCCTTCGGAGACGGTATCCTGAAAGTTCTGCAGTAAATGACAAGGTCCAGCCGATAGCCGCTTGGGGCCGTCAACCGGCGACCATCCGCAGCCTATCGAAAACTGCGCAAAAAGTTTCTGTAAATGCGCGCCGATAAGAATGGGAATTCAACGAGGGGAATGTGCCCGCAGCCGTGTATGATATACGACCGGCTATTGTCAATGCGCGCCATAATGGTCTCCACGGTGGAAACATGGCAGATGCGATCCTCGGCGCCCCATATCACCAGGGTCGGCGCCGTGATGGCGCCGGCCAAATCATCCATCAAATAAAGGCCGCCTGCCAGCAGATCGTCAAACAGCTTTTGTCGCCACGGCAGAAGGTCCAGCACCTGATTCAGCCAGTAGCGCCTGAGGGCCTGGGGCAGGACCACCCGACGGTACAACAGGTAGTCCATCAGCAACTGCATGCCGGCGCCGTCTGCGGGCAGGAAAATGTTTCGCTGTCCATTTTCGAAAAGCCGGAGCGCATCGCTTTCAATCGGAGAGCTGAATCCGGCGGCGTCCATCAGGCAGAGGCTTCTGACGCGCCGGGTATTTTTTGCAGCATAGCAGGCCGCCAGATAACCGCCCAGGGAGACGCCCATGAGATGAAACCGCTGCAGCCCCAGCGATGCAATGAAACGTTCAAGGCGGCGTATCTGACTGGCGATATCATAACCGGCATCCCATAGCTGTTGCTGGTCGCCGAAACCTGGCAGGTCCGGGACCACAACTCGAAATCCGCGCCGGATCATCGGTAAAAAGGCGCCGAAGCGGTCTTTGTCCGCCCCGAATCCGTGCAACAGAACGACGACCTCTCCTTTCCCGCCATCCAGATAGGGCCAGCTGCGTCGGCCTGCCTGGATGCGTTTCAAACGCATTCCGCAAACCCATCGGTTGAGTCGTTGTCCGGTGTCTATCAATGCGTCGGGGTCCCTGCTCATTCTGATCATCCTGTCCAGAACACGCACGGCATACGGCAGCGCGCTTTGCTGCAACGCGGAAGCCGCCGGCGCCAGGTGGCGGCATCGCCGGCGGCGATCAACTTCCCCTACGATATGATTGGGCAGACCCGGTGAAGTACGCTTCATGTCGCTGATGGATAGTCATTCTATTGACGTTTTCACAATCGCCCAACGGCCGGTGCGTTGAAACGCCACATAAGCCTATTGACGATCTACTTCATAGCATCCTATTATCACTAATAATATTGATACAGGTCAACCCATTTGCCATTTAGCGCAAGGGTTTGGGGTCTAAAACTTCAGAAAGGCATATTTTTTGCTCATTTTCATTCAGGCCGCCAACATCATGGTAGATGTAGCTGAGTTTAGAGTTGCAACCTACCATAGGCGCTCTATAATAGAAGTAGATCGTTGCGGTAGGAAGTTGAAGAGAACAGCCGGCCGGCACAAACATCTACATCTCTTGGTTCCACATCAATTACAACGGACGCCCGGCTGGCGCCGCAATCAAGTCCGGCATCTTGAAGTATAAAACCACAGGTCCTTAAGGCGCAGGAAGAAGCAAATTAATCGCATTAACCGAATTACGGGGGAAACCATGGCCAAAAAAGCCCAGACCAAGCCAAAATCCCAACTGCATCACCATTGTATGGCGGTGAAAGAGGGCCAACGTGTCTTCGAGAACGCCTTTCAGAGCGTCGCCCGGCTGATCCTTGAAAGCGAGATCGAGAAGGTGGTGGTCAATGCCAAAACCACCTATGATTTCAATATCTTCAGAAATGGCGCCAAACATGTCATCGGCATGTACGATGAGATCAACAGCTTTGTCTCATACGTCAAGGATGCGGCGGAGAACGGATCCTCCAAAGAGATGGCCTTCGTTTTGGTGGGTGAACCCGGCAACGGAAAGACCTTTTTCGTGGAATTTCTATGTGCGGCCTACCGCACCTTTCTGGCGCTGCCGCAGAACCGGAAATACACCTTTCGCTTCAACGGCATGCAGGAGCTTGGCAATTACGGCCGCATCACCGCCATCGAATCACAGACCTATGAAGACCCCATGATTCTGGCCATGAACCTGTTCGACTCCCCGGATGAGAACAAATCGTTTCTGAAGAAGGAGTTCGGCTTCGACGATACGTCCATCGACAAGCTATACGAGAACTACCGCCCCCTGGGTGCTTGCAGCGGCTATATCTGGAACGACATGCGCGCCAAGACAGACGGCGATCTGAATAAAATGCTGCAGATGATCGACATCATCCCGGTTCCCCTCACCGAAAGCCTTGGAACGGTCACCGGAAAGTATCCGGCCAAGGACAAGATCACTTCATCGGCCGTAGACCTGCTCGGTGAAGAGTCGATCCAGCGACTGATGCACATCACCGACACCAACAACCCTTATCGCTTCGACCTGCGCCGCGGCGCTCTGGCGCGCGTGGCCGGCGGCGGCATCCATTTCGCCGACGAAATTTATAAAAATAAAAAAGACCTGGTACAAGTCTACCTGGGGGTTATTCAAAACCGCAACATCGAGATCGACGGTTACAAATGGCCCATCGACACCTTGATCATTGCCACCAGCAACAACTCAGAATTCAATCGCTTTCTGCAGGAAAAGGAAGAGGCGCCCATCGTCGATCGGTGCCGGATCTGCTACGTTTCCCACAACACCAACTACAAACTGCAGAACGACCTGACCGCATATGCCATCGGCAATCAGGCCAGGACCACACTGACCTATGAAGCGCTCCACCAGGACCCCAATCTGAACTACGCGACATCTGTGGCATCCGTGCTGACCCGTTTGCCGCGCTCCGAAAAACTGACCCCCATCGAAACCATGAAGCTGGCCGCCGGAGAAGTAGCCGGCGAGAAGAGCATCAAAACACTGGCCGAAGTAATCGACACCCTCAACCAGGAACCGGACATCACCAAGCGGTTCGGGCAAAAGGGGCTGGGCCAGCGCAATGTGGGCCGTGCCATCCAATTGCTCATCGAGAGCTCGGAAACCAATGAAGGGCGGTGCATGTTTGCCTATGACATCTATCTTGCCCTGGAACGCATCATCCTCGACTATGTCACCGACGCCAACGACCGCGCCAAATACCTGGAGGACATCAAGATCGCCAAAGGCATGTACCGGGAACGGATCATGACCGAGATGTTCAACGCGTACATGGACGAACCCCTGGCCATCCGCAAGGATGTGATGAACTATGTCAACATGATCATCGGCATCGACGCCGAAAACCTGGGTCCGGACAAGATGTGGAAATACAAGGACCCTCAAACCGGAGAACTGCGGGCCCTGAAAATCGACGAGCGCTACGTCAAGAGTGTCGAGGAACGCCTGGGCCTCAAGACCGAGGAACAGCGGGAGACCTTTCGCACCTCCATCCGGAAAATCTACGGCCAGAAGATATCCGTCGACCCCAATTACGACTTCATGGACAACCTGGAATTGGTCAAGGCGGTCACCGATGTCCGTCTGAAGTCGGATATCGCCGGCGCCGGGAGCCTGATCGGAGCGCTGGCCAACCGGACCAACGAAGAAAACCAGAAACTTTACGACCGCATGGTGGATACCATGCTCAACAAACTGGGATACTGCCGCACCTGTGCTCAAAAGACCATTGAATACTTCTGTACGCAGGAAGATGAGAATTAGTGTGTGCGCATTGAAGGCGTTTCAGCTTGGAATCAGACGATCGGGATTATTTGAACAGTTTTAAGTTTAAAGATTAAAGTTTAAAGTGAATGCATTCTGTCTATTTTATAAATGGTTGGGGATGTGGAGCATGGAGGTAGGGGAATGAAAACCGACTTGCGGGAAATATATGAGCGCCTCAAGGCGGATGGCCTCTCGCCAGGGCAGGAGGAAAAAATACTGGCTGAAATCCGGGATTTTGAGCGGCAGGGTGATCATATTCCGGTTTCCGAACCGGTCCCGCCGGCTTTCCCCAGCCTGTACGAATTTCACGACTTGATGGTGCTGCAAGCCGCCAGCGTCCCCAAAGGCAGCTACACAAGCCATATCCGGTCCATCGATGAGCTGCTGGCCAAGGACAAACAGCGCGAAAAAGACGGATTTCCCCGAAAGATCCGTGTGGGCCGCATGGTCAAACCCGGTCGCGGCGGCACCGACAAGGTGGTGGTGGTGCCCACCACGGCCGAAGAAAAATTGATCCACGACCCTTCTTTTTCCCCTGAAGAGGAAGAACGGGGCGAGGGCGGCACCGGTGACGGGGAAGAAGGAGAGGTGATCGGCGAGCAACCGGTTCACGAGACCCAGCAAGGCGGCGGCGGACCAGGCCAGGGGGGGGATGAGCAACACGAATTGGAGTCCACGGCCTACGATCTGGGCAAGATTCTCACAGAGCAATTTGAACTGCCCAACCTGAAGGATAAAGGTAAAAAACGATCACTGACACGCTATACCTATGATCTGACCGACAAGCACCGCGGCTTCGGTCAACTTCTCGATAAAAAGGCCACCCTGC